>DAHH01000016.1:109682-149259 GCA_002498385.1 Methanobacterium sp. UBA410 | reverse complement strand
GTTTTTCAAATAAAGTTTTTCAAGTGGTGGAAAAACAATGAGTCCTAAAAAGTATCGCAGGCAGATAGATGATCTGGGCATTGAGGGCTTGGAGATAGATGTATCTTCAGTTGATAATGCTATGAAAACTTTAGATGAGTTGGAGGAATTTGAAAAAATCTTAAAGAAGATAAGGTACAACGTAAAGGTGGATATAAGGAAGATCCGCATGGACTACATAAACGAGCTGCACGAGTTTGAAACATCCTCCAAAAACCACGGATTTTTCCACAGAAAAAAATCCACTAAGAAGCTAATTAAAGAAAAAAAAGCAATTATAACCCATCGGGATAATAAAATAGCAACTTATGAACAGATTGATGACTTAACAAGTGATTACATTGATCAAATAGAAGATTCAAAGATCTATGTTGAGCATACTATTAAGGGATTCGGAGATAAGATCCTTTAATTAGTTAGAACCCTAAATTACAAGCTTCACCTTAAATTACAAGCTTCACCTTAAATTACAAGCTTCACCTTAAATTACAAGCTTCAAAATTTAAATGATTAAATACTTTTAAAGGGATAAAATTTATTGAGAGTTGAATTTGGTTCATGGAAAAATTGGGATGACTAAATTTAGTGGGTTAAATGGGGGTTAAACCATAAAACCTGGAAAAATAAGGTCTGAAGATCCATCTAATTTTGAAGGTAATCTAAAAATTTCTGTAAATGCTCAAAAAATCCTTGAAAAAAGTTACTTAACCAAAGACTCAAATGGAGTTGTTACAGAAACTCCTGTTGGACTTTTTAAGAGAGTTTCAAGTGCAGTGGCTGGGATGGATGCTTTATACAAGGGGAGTACTGCAAGGACGGAAGAAGAATTTTTCCAGGCAATGTCTAATTTTGAATTTTTACCCAACTCACCCACACTCATGAATGCAGGAACACCAATAAACCAGCTTTCAGCATGTTTTGTACTGCCTGTAGGCGACTCCATGGAAGAAATATTTGATGCACTCAAGTACATGGCTTTAATCCATAAATCAGGTGGGGGAACCGGTTTTTCATTTTCAAGTCTCAGGCCCAGAGAAGATATTGTGAGGTCAACTGCAGGGATTGCATCAGGTCCAGTGTCCTTCATGAGAATATTTGATGTTGCAACTGACGTTGTAAAGCAGGGTGGAAGAAGAAGAGGAGCAAACATGGGAATATTAAATGTTAACCACCCAGATATCCTTGAATTTATAAATGCAAAGGAAAAAGACGGATTTTTAACCAACTTTAACCTTTCTGTGGCAGTTGATGATGAATTCATGCAGAAAGTTGAAGCAGTGACTGAAAGTACAGCTTGTGAGTGTGGTGTTCTGGTAGATGATGTTCTGGCAGATGGTGGAGGTGAAGGTAAAGTTGGTGAGGATAAAGCAGCTAAAACTAAAGGCAGTGGAGACAGAAACTATCATGCTCCCAATAGAAAAATGGCTTTAAACAGGAAGTATGCCCTTGTAAACCCCCGAAACAATGAAGTTGTTGGAGATATAGATGCAGTGAAAGTTTTTGACAGTTTGGTGGAGATGGCGTGGAGAAGGGGAGATCCAGGGATGGTTTTCCTGGATGAGGTGAACCGGAACAATCCAACACCCCTTGCAGGCAGGATAGAGGCAACCAATCCATGCGGTGAACAGCCACTTCTACCCTACGAGTCCTGCAACCTGGGATCTATAAACCTTGCAAGGATGGTAAAAAATGGTGAAGTAAATTGGGGAAAGATTGAGCAAACCATAAAAACTGCGGTTCATTTTCTTGACAATGTCATCGATGCCAACACCTTCCCAATACCCCAGATAAAAGTTGAAACCCTGAAAAATCGGAAGATAGGCTTGGGTGTTATGGGATTTGCAGACATGCTCATAATGCTTGGAGTACCCTACAGTTCACAGAGGGCCATTAAAATTGCAGAGAAGGTTATGGGATTTATAGAAAAACATTCCAGGGAAACATCAGCAGAGTTCGGCAGATTGAGGGGATCTTTTCCAAATTTTAAGGGCAGTGTGTGGGATCTTAAAGGTTACGATACAATGAGGAATGCCACAACAACCACGGTCGCACCCACAGGGACTCTGAGCATAATTGCAAATGTTGCAAGTGGTATAGAACCGCTCTTTGCAGTTTCATTCATACGCAGACTCGGTGGGGATGTGAAACTCCTTGAAGTGAACTCCCTTTTTGAAAAATTAGCTAAAGATAGGGGTTTTTACAGTGAAAAACTTATGATGTCCATTGCACAGAGAGGGTCCATCCAGAATATTTCAGACATTCCTGACGATGTTAAAGGATTGTTTTTAACGGCCCATGATATTAAACCAGAATGGCACGTGAGAATGCAGGCAGCCTTTCAGAAGCATGTGGACAATGCAGTTGCAAAAACTGTGAACTTACCCCATGATGTGTCGATTCAAGACGTTAAAAACATTTTTCTCTTGGCTTATAAACTCAAATGTAAAGGTATAACTGTTTACCGTTACGGAAGCAAGAAAAAACAGGTTCTCTACATAAGCAAGATGGGTGTCCACAAAAAATATCTATGCGCAGACCCAGAATATGCAGGAGGATGCCCAAGGATTCCATGTCCTCACTGATATATTATTTATTTGTAGTTCATTCGATTCAAGTATCATTTAATTCAAATTAGCTTCATTCAATTCATAAATTCCGACTCTGTAGCTTTAAAGATTTCAGTAATTTAAACATAAGTTAAACAATAAACAGCAAGGCATATGAGAAGGATTCATAATTATTAAAAGATTATCATGGAAATTAAAAGATTATCATGGAAGATACTAAAGATTATTCGGAAGATCTATCACAGGACTTACCAACAAAAAAAAGATTTGAGGTGTATAAATTGATAGAAGTTGAAGTTAAAGCCCATGTTTCTGATTTTGAAGGTGTTAAAAAAAAGTTATCTGAAATTGGTGCAGAAAGAATAGGGGAAGAACATCAGGAAGACACCTACTTCAACGCACCCCACAAGGATTTTGCCAAGACAGATGAAGCATTGAGAATAAGGGAGATTCAGGAGGGTGACACTAAAAAAATAGTTCTCACATACAAGGGGGCTAAACTGGATGGTAGAAGTAAAACACGTGAAGAAATTGAAGTTGATGTTTTAGACAGTGAAAAGATGGCAGTTATTCTGGAAAAAATTGGGTTTAAGGCTGCTGCAGCTGTTAAAAAGGATAGGATCAACTATGCTTTTAAGGATTCCACAGTGTCCCTTGATGATGTTCAAGGCATTGGAAAGTTTGTTGAAATAGAAAAACAGGCCCCTGAAGGTGAAAATTTTAAGGATGCACTGGATGAAATATTTAGGATCTACAAACAGATTGGAATAGAGGAAGGATTTGAGAGAAGATCGTACCTTGAGTTACTGGAGATAAAATAACAGTAACATCCCAATATAATCTTGATATTAAACATCCAAGCTTGTATAGGAATTATGTACTTGAATTTGTGTTTAAGTTCATGATTTCCTTTAATTTATCCTCTAATTTAGCCTGATTTAAATTTACATTTAAAACGAAAAGTACATTTATATAGATGATAAAATCTTTTGATGTTCTCAATTAAAAACATCAAGGTAAAATACAAAATACATATAGATAAATCGTAGATCCTAAAATAAATCCTAAAATAAATCGTTTACCAGGTAATAATGTTTACAGATTGATAATACTCAAATTTGTGCGTATTCAGATAGGATGTGCATATAATTAAGAAGGATGTGCATTTAGAATATGTATATCATATAGGCATCAACCTATTGAATAATAAAAACCTATTGAATAAATAAGGGATTTACTTATCAAAACCCTTAAATTTGTTTTAAAGTAGGTTTTAATGCAATTTAATAGGATATCTCAAAAAAAATATGTAGGTGGGAGTAGTTTGAATTACTTTGTGAGTCCATACAACAAGAAAGTGGATTTAAAGTTTCCTGAAGAAATTAAAATTTATGATACAACCCTTAGGGATGGTGAACAAACTCCAGGGGTCTGCCTAAGGACACCAGAAAAACTTAAAATTGCAAAGAAACTTGATGAACTGGGTATTCATCAGATAGAAGCAGGATTTCCAGTGGTGTCAAATGAGGAGCAAAGATCAGTTAAGGCAATTGTAAAGGAAGATCTGGATGCAGATATACTTGTTCTGTCACGTACCAAAAAAGAGGACATTGATGCTGCCATTGACTGCGGTGTTGACGGCATAATAACCTTCATGGGAACTTCAGACCTCCACATCAAAAGCAAGTTCAAAATGAAGGACAGGGAAGAAATTCTCAACGTGTGTATAAACTCAGTGGAGTATGCAAAGGATCATGGACTCTTTGTGGCTTTTTCCGCTGAAGATGCAACTAGAACTGACCTTAACTTTCTTAAAAGAGTTTACAAAAGGGCAGAAGAATGCGGCGCAGACAGGGTTCACATAGCAGACACAGTAGGTGCAATAAGCCCACAGGGCATGGATTACCTTGTAAGAGAACTTCGATCCGACTTAAAAGCTGAAATAGCACTGCACTGCCACAACGACTTCGGTCTTGCAGTTGCAAATTCAATTTCAGGGTTGTTAGCTGGCGCAAATGCGGTTTCAACAACTGTGAATGGAATAGGTGAGCGTGCAGGAAACACATCCCTTGAAGAACTGATAATGGCACTCAAACTTATCTATGGCGTTGACATGGATCTGAACGTGAACGTACTCTGCGAACTCTCAAAAACTGTTGGAGAGCTAACACACCTTGGAGTGCCAAAGAACAAACCGATAGTTGGAAAAAACGTTTTCAGACACGAATCTGGAATACATGTTGATGCTGTTATGGAAAATCCATTAACATACGAGCCATTTGCACCTGAAATGATAGGACACCAGAGAAAACTGGTCCTGGGAAAACATTCAGGATGCAGAGCAGTTAAAGCAAAACTTGATGAGTGCGGAATAGACGTCACAACTGATGAACTCTGTAAAATCGTAAAAAAAGTTAAAAGAAGCAGGGAAGAAGGTAAATACATAAACGATAAACTTTTCAGGGAGATAGTGAAATCTGTAAGGGGTCCTTTTGATATTTAATCTGATCTGATCAGGTTTGGTTTTGATTTGAAAGAAAATAACCCATGGATTAAACAACTGATGGATTAAACAACTGGATTCAATTGAATCAAATGGAATGGCTGATAAAAAATGAACATGACGGAAAAAATCCTTGCAAGAGCTTCAGGTAAAGACGAGGTTTCTCCAGGTGAAATTATAGAAGCAAATATAGATCTGGCCCTTACACATGATGGAACTTCTCCTCCAACAATAAACACCTTTAGAAAGATTGCAGACCATGTATGGGACAATGAAAAAATAATTATAGTATTCGACCACAACATGCCAGCAAACAACATAGGATCTGCAGAATTTCAAAGGGTTACAAGGGAATTTGCGAAGGAACACGGTATTAAAAACATTTTCACCCATGGTGAAGGCATATGCCACCAAGTGCTTCCTGAAAAAGGTTTTATAAAACCGGGTAAAGTGGTTGTGGGTGCTGATTCCCACACATGCACTTATGGGGCATTCGGAGCATTTGCAACAGGCATGGGTGCAACAGATATGGCAGCTGTTTTTGCAACGGGTAAAACATGGTTCATGGTGCCTGAAGCATACCGGATAGTTGTAAACGGCAATTTAGGCCACTACGTCACTGCAAAGGATGTTATACTCAACATCATAAGTAAAATCGGTTCCTTCGGCGCAACCTATAAATCTCTTGAGTTTCACGGTGAAACAATTGATTCAATGGGTGTTGCCGGACGCATGACCATCTGTAACATGGCAATTGAATGTGGTGCAAAAAACGGGATAATGGAACCCAACAGGGCAACAATGGAGTATCTCAAGGAGAGAAATGTTGGATCATTTGATGTTGTGGTTTCAGATAAGGATTCTCAGTACGAAAAGGAGTACCTTTTTGATGTCAGTGATATGGAACCGCAGGTAGCATGTCCACACAACGTGGATAATGTAAAACCAATTTCAAAGGTTGAGGGCACCAAAATAGACCAGGCATTCATAGGATCTTGCACAAATGGCCGTCTGGAGGATCTGAAACTTGCGGCAGAAGTTATGGAAGGATCAAAGATTCACGAAGATGTAAGACTCATTGTAATACCAGCTTCACGGGAAATATACCGCGAAGCAATGCATCAAGGAATCATAGACACGTTCATAGATGCAGGAGCCATGGTATGCAACCCAGGCTGTGGTCCATGTCTTGGAGCCCACATGGGAGTTATAACAGAGGGAGAAGTTTGCATTTCAACAACCAACAGGAACTTTGTTGGAAGGATGGGCGACCCCCATTCTGAGGTTTACCTTTCAAACCCTGCAGTTGTGGCCTCTTCAGCAATTTCAGGGGAAATAAAAGATCCAAGGTGTAAACATGGACCAAAATATAGTTGATGGAATCAAAAAGATTGAAAACCAAGCTGGAAAACTTTCAAGTGCCCAAAAAATACTTTTAACAACAGATGGCTCTGTAACATCAATACTTGACATATTGAAAGGCAGGGTACACGTAAAAACACTGGTCCAGGAGTTTCAAAAGGCAGATAAGCAGGTGGCAGAAATCCTGAATATCGATGCAGGTGAAACTGTAAACTACAGGGTTGTTGTTATGGGGGCCACTGAACCTCTTATACATGCTGTATCTTACATACCTGTGAAAAGGCTTGAAAGCAATATTGAAGAGGATCTTATACGAGCAGACATTCCAATTGGCAGAATACTCAGAAAACACAGCATTGAATCACGAAGGGAAATAAAAACAGTTTATGTTGAAAATATGAGTGATGAACTGCACGAGATCTTCAAGGTAAACTCTCCAATGCTCACCAGAACCTACAACATAATTCACAAGGGTGAGATTTTAATATGGATAAAGGAAACATTTCCATACAGTTTTTTTAGGGATTAAAGTTGCAGTTGAAGTAAATGGGAAAGATGAGATCAAGATATTACCCTAAGATATACCAAAATTTTAATAAAAAATTTTAATAAATTTAAACTTGAAAGCTGTGGTTAAAATGGGTGTAAAGTTCAAAGATATTGTAAATCCAAAACCCATGGAATTTAAGGGCTTAAAAGGAAAAGTAGTTGCGCTAGATGCTGCCAACGTAATATATCAGTTTTTATCAAGCATAAGACAGGCAGACGGCACACCACTCATGGATCATAACCAGAATATAACCTCACACTTCAGTGGAATCCTTTACAGAACTTCTTCCCTTGTAGAAAAAGGAATAAAACCTGTTTATGTCTTTGACGGTGTATCAAGTTATCTTAAAAAGGGTACTCAGGCGAAAAGAAGAGAAGTGAAGGAAGAATCTGAAAAAAGATGGAAAAGAGCCCTTGATGCTGGTAACGTTGAGGAGGCAAGGAAGTACGCAGTTAGATCATCAAGGATGTCTTCTGGGGTGATAGAAGGTTCTAAAAAACTTCTGAATCTCATGGGAATTCCATACGTCCAGGCAAAAAGTGAAGGTGAAGCTCAGGCATCCTACATGGTTCAAAAAGGGGATGCATGGTGTGTTGGATCCCAGGACTATGACTGTATACTTTTTGGAGCCACCAGAATGGTTAAAAATCTTACAGTTACGGGTGGAAGGGTAAACCTTGAACTTATAGAGCTTGAAGAAGTTCTGCAAAGGCTTCAGGTTACAAGAGAACAGCTTGTTGACGTTGCAATACTTGCAGGAACAGATTTCAACAATGGTGTAAAGGGAATAGGTGCAAAAAAAGGTTTAAAGCTTGTGAAAGAACATGAAAATATATTTAATGTTCTTAAACACATGAAAATAGAGTTAGAAGTGGATCCATCTCTTTTGAGGGACATGTTTTTAAAACACGACGTTTCAACAGATTACAAGTTGAAATGGAAAAAGCCGGATAAAGATGGAGTAATAGATTTTCTCTGTGCTGAACATGATTTTTCAGAGGATCGAGTTCTAAGTGCCCTTGAAAAACTTAAAAAATTGGACATGGACCAGAGCAGTCTTGAAAAATGGTTTTAAGAACTTAACAACTTTTTTTCAGTTTTTAACCAGCTTTGGATTTACATATTTTTGGATTTACATCTTTAAATCTGAATTATTCAACAGATTTAATTTTTCATGTTCTTTCAAATTTTGCTCAAAGTTCTTCACTTTTCAAATTCTTTTCAAATTCTTTTCTTAACTTTCCAGTTTACCAAAATTTCACTTGCACTGGTGGGCATCCAGACTGAATTTAACAAGGCTCAATCAGGCGACAAAAAGGTATCACAGGCTGATTTCATAGTTTTAGCAGGCTGCGCTGGTGTTGAGCAGGCTGCAGAAAATGCAGGTCATATTGTAAAGGTGCCTTCGCACCGGGACGCATGGACGCCCTGAGGAGCAAAACTGATGTAAAACTCATTTAAGTGCTCGAACTGGTCGCAGATGGGTTTCGGAACTATCAGAAGAACCAAAGCGCAGTTGGACTTGAAGAGTTACTTGTGGACAAAGCGCAACTTTTAACGTTAACAGCTCCTGAGATGACAGTTCTCATTGGAGGATTACGTGTCATGAATGTCAACTTTGAACAATCACCCCATGGGTCTTCACTGAGCAGCCTGAGGCGCTTACCAATGACTTCTTTGTGAATTTGCTTGATATGCAGATAGAATGGAATCCATCCTCTGAAGAAGAAAATGTGTTCATGGGAAGGAACAGAACAACCGGCGAACCCAAGTGGACTGCCACCCGTGTTGACCTGATATTCGGTTCAAACTCTGAGCTCCGGGCATTGGCGGAAGTTTACGCATGTAAGGACTCCTCCGAGAAGTTCCTGAACGACTTCATAAAAGCATGGGACAGGGTCATGAACTGGATCGGTTCGACCTGGTCTCATCGTAAAAATGTAGTTTCATCTTAAATTAAATCTTTATTCTAAATAAGTGCAGGGGAAGGGATTCGAACCCTTGAAGGCCTACGCCAATAGGCCCTGAACCTATCCCCTTTGACCGCTTGGGTACCCCTGCCCATATCATGGTAGTTGAACATCATATATAAAATGTGAGTTTTTTAGAACCTTATTTTATCATGATTTTATAATAATCATTTTTTTGTTTTAGTTACTTCATTCAAAATGGTGGATAATCCCCAAAAAATTCCCTTGCATACCTGCGGGCTGTTTTGACCTGTTGGGGATACCTAACTCTCAGATGGTTTTCAAGCTCAGCCCTATTGTTTGAGCGGGCAATGGCCTTTAAAACATTCACATAAACATTTAATGATTTTTTTGGGGGAGAACATGGCATTTCGAGTGTTATACAGATGTCTTCCCTTTTAAAGTGAGTTGTTCTTATAAAGGGGGAAACTGATCCTATGAGAACCCCATCTTCAAGTTCTATAAGCGGTGGAACACCAACCCTCTGTTTTCGATCTTTAGCCACAAGCTTCTTATAACTTTCTGGTTTGTAACAGTGGGGTTCCACGTAAACTGAAGGTTTATGATGGTTTATAATGAATAAAACTTCTTTTCCAATCTCTGAGTTGTAGTAACGCTCGTCAAGGGTGCTTATGTAGGGACTCCTCTCGCAGTTGTAGATCAGAAGCTTTCCAGTCTGGACATCGGATTCATGGATCTGGGAGAGAGCTTTTATGGTTGTGGCTCCCTCTTTTCCGTGAACTCCCCCAACAAAAAGTCGTGTTGGTCCCTCACCTTTGTCTATAATTTTAAAGTAACCCATGCGAACCTCTCAATTTTAAATATTGGGAAGAAATTTAATTTTTTGGGAAGGGATTTAACTTAAAAAAATGAGGTTAGTTTAGGTTCCAACTTCCCAATCATCTAGGTAATCGGCCTGTTTTTTTGATAGTGAGTCGATTCCAATGCCCATGGCTTTCAGTTTGAGTTTTGCAACTTCCACATCTATTTCATCCTGGGGTTTGTGGACTCCAATTTCCAACTTGTTTTCAGTGAGGTACTTGGCTGAAAGTGCCTGCATTGCAAAGCTCATATCCATTATCTCAGCAGGATGGCCCTGTCCATAGTCCCCTGCCAGGTTCACAAGCCTTCCACCAGCCATAAGGTATAGTATCCTGCCGTCGTCCATCACAAATTCTTCTATATCCGATTTGATGTTCCTGTGACTTCTGGACATTCCTTCAAGATCTTTCTTGTTTATCTCCACGTTGAAATGGCCGGAGTTTGCAAGTATACATCCATCCTTTATGTACTTGAAGTCATCACCCTTAACAACGTCCACGTCTCCTGTGGCGGTTATAAGCATATCTGCGTATTTAATAGCTTCTTTGACTGTCATGACTCTGTAACCATCCATCCTTGCTTCAAGAGCTCTTATTGGATTTACCTCTGTTACTATGACGTTTGCACCAAGGCCTTTTGCTCTCATTGCTATTCCGCGACCGCACCATCCATATCCACAGACAACGATGTTTTTACCTGCTATGAGAACGTTTGTTGAGCCCATTATGGAGTCGAAGGTGGACTGTCCTGTACCGTACCTGTTGTCAAAGAGGTACTTCATGTAGGAGTCGTTTACAGCCATAATAGGGAATTTAAGGGCTTTATCTTTATGCATAGCTTTTAACCTGTGGATTCCTGTTGTTGTCTCTTCACAGGCCCCTTTTATATTTGGGATAAGTTCTTTTCTGTGTTTGTGTATGAGAAATATCATGTCGGCTCCATCATCGATTATGATGTCGGGCTTGTAGTCCAGAACCCTGTTCAAGTTTTCGTAGTACTCTTCGTTGGTTTCGCCTCTCCAACCGTACATGTTGAGCCCCATTTCTGCCCCTGCAGCTGTGGCATCATCCTGGGTTGAAAGAGGGTTGCAGCCTGTCATAACAACTTCTGCACCCCCTGCAAGAAATGTTAAACCGAGGTTTATGGTTTTTGGTTCAAGGTGTAAACACGACCCTACTGTAACTCCTTCAAAGGGTTTCTCTTCCTCAAATTGTTTTTTAATGTGTTCAAGAACCGGCATGTGCCTTTGAACCCACTCTATTTTCTTTTTACCTTGCGGTGCAAGTGAAATATCTTTTATATTGTAACTCATTGTTTCACCTATGAATTGAAATTTCATGTTGTCTAAAAAGTACTTTTTGTTTTTGGCTATTTTACAAATTTGAACCTTATAGTTTTCAATTTAATTTTAATTCCAATACTTAAAAGCGTTTATCAAGCTGTGCATTATCATTGTTCAAGGTTTAATATTTAGTTATGCATTCCAAACAGCAACAATTAAAAGAAAAATGTATTTTTAGAGTTTTTATAAAAAATAGGGATTAATTGAGTTCTGTTAAATATAATTCAGTTTAATTAAACTTTTAGGATATCAAAAAGAATTAAAATTAATATTTATGATAATATTTGATAAATATTTATGATAATATTTGATGAAGTTTAAAATGAGGTTCTCAATGGAGGTAAAATGGAGATTTAAAAAAAATAAAATCTCCAGGCTAAAGTTTTTAGATAAGAAGAGTACAGAGTATTTTGAATTTAGCTGTACTGTCTTAGATCAATCTCTTTTTTTGGTTTCACCTTTTTCATGGCTTTCTTGAACTGTTTCATTTTGACGTTGTCTGCGTCCATATCATTTCTGAGTGTTAGCATGACTGCTTCTCTGCACACAGCTTCGATATCGGCTCCAACGTATCCTTCGGTTTCTTTTGCAAGTTTTTCAAGGTCAACATCATCTGCAAGGGGCATATCCTTGGTGTGGACTTTGAATATTGCAAGTCTGGCTTCTTTATCTGGATCTCCAACTTCAACGTGCCTGTCAAATCTTCCAGGACGTGTTAATGCAGGGTCAAGCATGTCGACACGGTTGGTTGCTGCAAGCACTGCAACATCCTGCAGTTCTTCAAGCCCGTCGATCTCCGTTAAAAGCTGGTTCACAACACGTTGGGTTACACCTGAATCTGTGCCGCCACCTGTCCTTGTGGATGCTATGGAATCTATCTCGTCGAAGAATATCACAGTTGGTGCGGTTTGTCTTGCCTTCTTGAATATTTCTCTCACACCTTTTTCTGATTCTCCAACCCACTTTGAGAGGAGTTCAGGACCCTTAACGGCTATGAAGTTTGCATCACTCTCGTTTGCAACCGCCTTTGCAAGTAGAGTTTTACCTGTTCCCGGTGGTCCGTAGACAAGCACACCCCTTGGTGGTTTCACACCGAACTTCCTGAAGCTGTCAGGGTACTTGAGCGGCCATTCAACAGCCTCTCTTAACTCCTGTTTTGCATTTTCAAGGCCTCCAATGTCATCCCAACTAACGTTAGGAACTTGTACAAGGATTTCACGGAGTGCTGATGGCTGCACTTCTTTCATAGCTTCCTTGAAATCTGATTTTGTGACGATCATCTTTTTGAGGGTTTCTTTAGGTATCTCCTCGTCTCCCTTAATATCCGGGAGTATTCTTCTTAAAACCCTCATCGCTGCTTCTTTGCACAGTGCTTCAAGGTCTGCTCCCACAAATCCATGGGTTATCTCTGCGATTTCGTCCAGATTGACCTTGTCATCCAGTGGCATTCCCCTGGTGTGTATCTGAAGCACCTCTCTCCTTCCGTCTTTGTCTGGAACACCTATCTCTATTTCCCTGTCAAATCTTCCAGGTCGTCTTATGGCCTGGTCAAGGGCGTCTGGTCTGTTGGTTGCCCCTATAACCACAACCTGTCCCCTGGATTTGAGGCCGTCCATGAGAGTTAGGAGCTGCGCAACTGTTCGGCGCTCAACCTCTCCCGTGACTTCTTCCCTCTTGGGGGCTATTGCATCAATTTCATCTATGAATATGATGGATGGTGCATTTTCCTCGGCTTCTTCAAAGAGCTCCCTGAGTTTTTCCTCGGATCCACCAACGTACTTGCTCATGATCTCCGGACCATTTATTGCTATGAAGTGAGCGTTACTCTCGTTTGCAACCGCCTTTGCAAGTAGAGTTTTACCTGTTCCTGGTGGTCCGTGAACTAGAACTCCTTTTGGAGGTGATATTCCCAGTCTTTTGAAGAGTTCTGGCCTTTTAAGTGGGATCTCTATCATTTCCCTGACCTTTTTAACCTCTTCTTTAAGGCCGCCTATGTCCTCGTAGGTTACGTCCACGATGTTTTTAACTCCTTCAAGTTTTGAAACATCCACTGGGTTTGTTTGTATTTCAACGTCTGTCATTTCTGTTATCTGGACGATTCCTGCAGGTTTTGTTGACACCACTGCCAGCTTGATTTCACCCATTGGTGCAACGTCTGTCATCATGTCGCGGAAGAAGTCATCGAAAAATCCGCTTCCAACTGGCTGCTGCCTTATTCCTGTTACTATTATCTCACCCTGGGACATGATCCTTCCGATGAAGGCTGATTTAACATCACCGCGTATCACGATCTGCTGGTCCACAGGTGCCAGCACAACTTTATTGGCCTCTTTGATCTCTGCAGGTTTCACTGTAACCTCTTCGCCTATGGATGTGCCGGCGTTTTTTCTCATATAACCATCTATTCTTATTACTTCGAGGCCAATATCGGACTGGCTTGGTGCAACCCTTGCTGCTGTTGATTTTTTTCCCTGAATCTCGATTATGTCCCCTTCATGGATACCGAGCTCCTTCATTGATTGGGGGTCAATTCTTGCAATTGATCTACCAACATCGTTCTGTGAAAATGCTTCTGCAACTTTTAATTTTACGCCTTTCTCTTCCACAAAAACACCCTCCTATTTCCTTGAATATTTGTTTTATAACATTTTTGATGGTTTTAAATTGTTTTTAAGTTCAAATAATCTTTTAGTTAACTCTTGTTACTATAACCTTGTAATTTATAATATATAAAGCTTTCGGATTGCTAGATCTTTATTAAGTTTTCTTATTAATCAATTATGTAGGAAACTCTACAAATACTTTGAGTGAAAAGGAAATTTTTTGGGTTTTAAAAGTTCTTTGAAGGTTTAAAATCTTAAAAAAAAATTAAAATAGTTTTTTGAGGTGGAATAAGCGTATAAAATCAAATTACATTAAAAAAAGTTTTTTTATAAATTTATTCACCGTATAATTCCACCAAATCCTTCAAGAAGATCTTCAACGTCTTGCCGTTTTTGAGGGTTTATTACAGAGTACCTTAGGGTAATACTCTTTTCACCAGGTTTTATCTGGTTTCCCTGGTAAACATCAATTACAGATGCATCTACAATACTATCTAAGTTGTTTACGGTTTTTGATATGATTTCAGGGTTGCAGTTTTCTGGAAAAACAGCTGAAACATCGTAGACCTTCCTTGGAAGATTTTCAATTTTCCACTTTGAGAGCTCTGCATCACTTAAAACTTCCACGTTTGATAACTTGAGCTTTGTCTCTTTTTTTTCACGACTTAAAATTGCAAAGTTGGCTGACAACTCCTTTAAAACTCCCACATGGACTTTACCTGAGTAAATGTGTTTTAAACCAACTTCTTTCCCAACAGAATTTTTAAGGAGGCTGATTTCTTCTGTGAGGGCGGATATTGCCTTGTCAGATCGTCCGAGGGCGGCTTCAAGGTCGTCAAGATGTTTTGCAGCGGAGCTCATTGCGTCTGTGAACTCTTTTTCCTGGCCGGCACTCACCATGTCCTTCAACTCCACCACAGTTTTAAGGAAAGCCTCATGGGTTCTTTTGATGTAACTGTTGTGGGTCTGTATGGAGTAGCAAAGGTAAGGGTTCTGTGCAACTATCCTTGCAATCATATCCAGCATAAGGCTGTAAACAGGGCTTGCAAATTTTCTGGATTCTTTAACATCAATCTGAAGCCTTTCTATAGTTGATGCAACGCAGATGTATGCGAAGTGGGTGAGTCCCTGAACTATGCTCATCATCTGGTCGTGATTTTCGGGTGTTGTCACAAGGATCCGGGCATTTTCAGATTTAAGGAAATTCAAAACCTTTGGGTACCATTCACCCTTCTTAAGAGGTGTTAAAACAACGACCTGTCCGTCCAGAGACCTGATCCTTGGACCGAACATGGGGTGGGTTGGCAGAACTTCAACACCTTCTGGTGTGCATTCAGTCATAACCCGGGAAGGTTTTTCTTTTACAGAGGTGACATCAACAAGAAGAGTCCCTTTTTTAAGTGAAGGAGCAATTTCTCGTATTGTTTCTACTGTTGCGGCTATTGGAACTGACACAACGACAACGTCCGCCTCGGAAGCTGCTTCCATGTTGTGTTCGACGTATTTTATTCCCATCTTTTTTGATACTGTCTCTCCTGCAGTTTTATTTCTTCCCGTTATGGTAACATCAAAACCCTTTTTCTTCATGAAACTGGCTATCCAGTTACCCAGACCCCTTGTTCCACCAATTACAGTGATTTTCACAGAAAAACTTCCCTCTCCTTTTTTATAAGCAGTTCAACATCAGATCTCTATCATTTGATCTACAGTATCTATTGTATGCTTGCCAATGTATAAAGGAATAGGGATTGAAAAAAAGGAGGAACTCTGGTTCTTTGAAGGCTTTCTAAAGGTTTTATCCTTTAAATATCTAACAAATATTTAATGGGTGTTTTTACTAAATTTTAATTGGTTCTATACTTTTGGAACTGCCGGAACCACTTATTTTTTCCAGAACCTTTAGAAGATCCTTTACTTTATTGTTCTGCATCACCTCCAGAAATTTTTCAAGTTCGGAGCTCTTTTTCAGGAATATCCCCCTCCTTTTTATTGGGTTTCCCAGGTCGTCTGTCGGGTTGATCTCAATTAGTATGGTTTCAGGTTTTTTGGAGGAGGGTGTTTTGACCAGAAATACTCCTTCCACATTTGTTGGAACTTTTTGCCAGGGTTTTGCATCTTTCAATGTTTCTTTTATTGCATTTTCCAGATCTTCGTTCATACTATCACCACACCCATTTTGTAATAACTTTTATATAAAATTTATTATTTCATGGGGTTTAATCCACTTTGAATTCTGATAAAAATCCAGTAGATTAAAATTTTAAGGATGTATCAATTGATTAAACTAAAATAGATTCAAAAACTCAATTTAAAATATTAATATTTTAATATTAATTTCCAATATTCATCCAATTAATCATAATGTTCATCCAATCATTAAATAATCATGGAACACAATATTAAAAATTAAGCTTAACCGGAAAAAGAGAATTTTTAAGGAAAAAATAAGATTTTAAGATAAAACTGGAGATTCATCCTTTAAAAAATAAAATTTTAATTCAAAAAAAAATTTAATTCAAAAAATTTTAATCTTCACCATGAGAAATGATAGATCAAGGAAAGTAAAAGAAATGATCTGTGGCGGTTGCTGCGTAAACGTTATCAACTGCATTAATTTTAAAAACGTTTTTGGTGCTAAAAATGCGCATTGTTTATCAGGATAATAAAAGGGGAATCATTGAGGTTGTACCAGAAACTCTGGACGATCTCTGGCATTTATCACACATAATAGAACCTGGAGATCTGGTATCCTCAAAAACCACCCGAAGGATACAGGATTCAACTGGAGAACGTTTAAGAAGTGATCGAGGAATTAAAAAAACGTTTTTTCTTGGAATAAGGGTTGAAAATATGAGCTTTCATAAGTACAGTGGAAAGTTAAGGGCAACAGGTATTATAGAGCACGGACCCGAAGATCTTGTACCTCTGGGCTCCCACCACACCCTAGATCTTAAGCTGAACTACTCGATAAAAATAACCAAGGAAAGATGGTCCAGATGGAGCATCAAAAGACTTAAAGAAGCCATAAAAGCGTCTAAAAAGCCATCAGCCATTGTTGTTGCCATTGAAGATGATGTGGCTGATCTTGGAATTTTGAGGCAGTACGGAATTGAGTACTACGGCCCAATCACAGGCAGCGTGTCCGGGAAAAGGATAATCCAGAAAAACCGGAAAAAAGTGATGAACGAGTTTTTTGATGATGTTGCAACCACTATCGAAAACTTTAAGGGTATACAGAGCATCATAATAGCAGGGCCAGGGTTCTGGAAGGGAGATTTCTACGATTTTTTAAAGGACAGATATCCAGATCAGGCCAAAATAGCAGTTGTTGAGAGTACTGGTGCGGGAGGAAGAGCTGGAATAAGTGAAGTTCTCAAAAAAGGGATACTGGAAAAGATGGCCACAGAAGGTAGAATAGCCCATGAGATGAGGCTTGTAAATGAAGTTTTAGAGGAAATTGGCAGGTCATCAAAGCTCGTGACCTACGGAAAATCCCAGGTTAAAAATGCATCAAACGCAGGGGCAGTTGAAAAACTACTCGTTATAGATAAACTGGTCCGACAGCGGGATACAGAGAAGATCATGGACACGGTTGAGAACATGGGTGGCAAAGTCATGATAATAAGCAGTGAACACGATGGTGGAAAACAACTTGAAGCCCTTGGAGGAATTGCAGCCCTTTTAAGGTATAGCATGGGGTAAGGGATTTACTTTAGTTGAATTTGTTGAAGTACTTGAATTTTCAGTTCATGTTCAATTTAAAATATTTTCACAATGAATAAATAAAGTTGAAGGATAAACAAAGGATAAACAAAGGATAAACAAAGGATAAACAAAGGATAAACAAAGGATAAACAAAGGATAAACAACAGATTAAGATCGAATAAGATTTTTAACAACAATTTTCAACGATTCATAAAAAAGGTGTTTTCATGTATCTGGAAGTTTTAGCAGCGTTTTTATTATCGGCCGTTTTGACATGGCTCTTTTACAGGGGATTCACAAAGTTCGCTAAGGTTGGGGGGAACCTTTACACAGCTGTAAGGGAAGGAACACCCCGTGCAGTGGGTTTAGCACCGTTTATAGTGTTGATACTATTTTTACAGCCACCTTATCAGTATTTAATTGGAATAATTGGAATATCTGCATTTATAGATGACCTGGTTGGGAGAAAAAGGGTTAAAGGTCTGTCTGTTGAAGTTGGACAGCTTTCAAGGGGAATAGGCATGCTCCTTGTAATGGTTGTTGGATTTTACTACAACTTTGGAGCCGTGGCAGTGCTCATAGCCCTCATGATACAGCCTATGAACATCTCAGACATGCAACCGGGTTCAGCATGCTCAACGGTTATCATAATGACGATGCTGGTTGTTACAGCCATGTTTTCATTGACATCTTCGCTCTACGTTCCAGCGTTAATAATTCTGGTAGCATGTCTTGGATACGCACCCCTTGACTACAATGGTAAAATAATGATGGGAGAAGTTGGAAATCATTCATTTGGGGTTGCATTGGGTATTCTGTACGCAGTTCTGGCAAGTGTTCTCTCAAACGCTTCTGGATGGGGTGCAGGAGCCTTTGAAGTTTTCATATGGGTGCTGGTCATGTTCCTCATCACCACGTGTTTAATAGCCTTCATAAGACGCAAAAACCTGGAAAAATTCCTGCAGAAAAACCTGGAGATTCAGGATCCATGCTTTGGAGATTATTTTATGGACGTTCTGACAGGAGGAGGCCTTGGAGATCTTGCACGCAAATTCATTCTTGGAAAACGCCAGATAACAATAAAAAACAGATTTTACAAGTATCTAGGTTTTAGAAGGCTTGTTTTCAATCCCTATGTCTCAAATGAAAGTTAAAATTGAATAAACAACTATTTATGGAAGGATCTAATAGATTTGTAAGATACTAAATTAAATAACTCCTCAAAAAGGTCTTAAACATTAAATCAAATCCTTGACTAAAGGGAGCTAAATAGGTTTTCATAGTAATTAAAGTCCCATAAAATCAACTAAATTGATTAATCAGGGATATGCACTTAGAAATATTTTGTTGAAGAAGATTTAATATACATTGACATAAAAAAATTATACAGCTTAACTCAAATCTTATTTTTAGATCTGAAAATAAAGGATAGTTAAACATATGGATGTTAAAACTGCTGATTGAATTTTTTTAATTAAAGATTAAATTTTATTTCAACTAAAGGTGATTGAATGAAAGCTTTATTTACTGTTACAGGAAGGGGGATAGGTGGAGATGCTGTCACAGCCCTCAACATTGCAAAAGCACTGTCCAGGCGCGGTGTTGAATGTGAGTTTGCACTGGATCACAGTGCACCTGGATTATTATTTAAAAAGAAAGGATTAAAATGGCATAAAATTAGCATACCTCAGGCTGGAGGCCACGCAGCCACCAAGAAGACCCTGATAAAGGCAGGATTCAGAACTTCAAGGGCTGTGATCGAAGCTGCAAAACTCTGCAGAAGGACCCATCCAGACGTTGTGGTTGGAGTAATAGGTGGAGGAGCGGTTATAGGATGTCTTGCTGCTAAAATGGCCCACTTACCCTCTGTGGGTATACTTATAACCCCAACTGATGCAAAGGTATGCACAAAAATAACCAAAACTGTTGCCCTTCCAGAATCCAACCTCTTCCAAATTGAAATCCATGATAAAAGCATAGAAAAAGCATATTCTCCTGTAAACCCCGATGTTATAATTGGGGACAGAGAAAAGGCCCTTAAAAAAATGCCTGAAAACTACGATGAAAATCTTCCAACTGTGCTCCTTTCATCGGGCTCAACCCTCTTTGAGAAAATGGCACTTGCAGCGGAAAAGCTTGGTAAAAGTGGAATAAATGCAAACATAATTGTGGTAGGGGATCCCCTTGAAGAAAAGTACCTCAAGTATTTTGACTATGAAAATGTCATTTATCTGGGTTACGTGAACTGGATACGCGACCTCTACAAGCTAGTTGATATTGCAGTGGTTACAGATGATGGAATGATGATACAGGAATCCATAGCATGTAAACTTCCTATCGTAGCACTTTTAGGGGTTAAATATGGTCGCTATCATAACTTGGCGGCTGTTTTTGATGGAGCAGTTCTTGAAAGCGAATTGGATAGTATAGAAGATGTAATAAAGGAAGCCTTCAAAAACATGAATGAAATGAAGGCCAATGCTTCTAAGTACGGCCCTGAGGTTTTGAAAGCATCGGATAAAATTGCAGGGATAATATACGATCAAATGGAACATGAATAGGTGGACATGATTATAGGTTTACCAGCTTTTAGGATGGGTTTAGGCAGAGGTATGCGCATAGGAAAGATTGGCAGGTTAGGACTTCTTATGAGATTTGGATTTCTTGGAAGAATGGCATTTCTCGGGAAAGAATGGTATTTCTCGGAATCATTGGCTTTAGTCTAATTATAAATCCTGATAATAATTGTCTTGGTGGTTGCAGTCTTATGGTTCTTTAAATTCCGTGGAAGACAAAGATACTGAGGTTTCGACCTTTTTATCATCATATATTCTGACTTTTTTTATATCTTTTAATTTTTTTATATCTTTTTAATCTTTAAATTTTTTCAGTCTGACATGTTTTTTTCCAGTTTTGAGAATTTTTTCAAGATATTTTTATAGTGTAAAGGATTTCTATAGTGTAATATGATTGTTGCGTTCTTTCTAGAATGTTCTGAGTTCATCCAAACTTTGAGAAGAACCTCATTAATTTGTAAACAGCATCCGTTGATGGGTGAACTTCCATGAAGTTGTCAAAGTCCTGGGCCTTACAGCCATCTCGGAGAAGTTTGGACATGTATGCCATGTTAGTACGTGCAGATGGTGATATTGATGATAATCCTTTTATTTCACCGGTTTTAACGTCAACGATTGCTTTTGTGAGTCCTGTTTCACCTTTAAGTACGCTCCAGAATGCGCCGGGACCTGCAGATCCTGGTATGTAACCTTCAGTTTCTTCACGGTTTTCTGAGCTTATAAAACCAACATCATACTGCAGAGATATTGAATGGGGTATGAATCTGTAATCTGCTTCTGCAAAAATTCCACAGGCGTTTCGAGCAGCCACAACACCTTCCATCCTTGAAACGGGAGTGCTCATTATACCGCCGACAACGTCTCCTGCAGCATATACATTTTCATGGCTTGTCTCCATCCGTTTATTCACAAGGATCTCTCCCCTGGAACCTGTATCAACCAGATGAGCTGCAAGCTCTGAGTTTGGAACCATTCCAGTTGCAAGGAGAACCATGCCCTCCATGTTACCATCTTCAGTGGACACCCCTTCTGGGCGAATTTCAGTTACTTCAATGTTTTCATGGATTTCAACACCATTTAAAAGTTTTTGAGCCACATAACTTCTGGTGTCATCATCAAGCATCTTTAAAAACCTGCTTCTACAAAGAACATGAACCTTTGACCCCATTGCAGAGAATATACCTGCAAATTCAGCTGATATAGTCCCTCCCCCAATTATGATCATCTTTTCGGGGATTTCCCTGATTTTCAACACATTTTTATAGGTTCTGGCAGTTCCAGCGCCGAGAACATTTGGAATAAGTGCACGCGAACCTGTGGCTATTATGAGCTTGTCGTAATTGTAGTCTCTACCATTCACAGATACGAAACCTTCATGAAGCTTGGCAGTTCCCATCAATATTTTCACACCAGCTTGCTGGGTTTCATCCGTTAAAACATGCCTTATTTTATCTGTTGTTCCTTTTATTCCCTCTGTTACATTTTTAAAATTTATTTCAGGTTTTAAATCTGTAATTCCAAGTTCATTGAAATTTTCAGCATTCCTTACAAACTTGGCAACATCGTTAAAACCGCATACAACCATACAAGCTTCATTAAGACATTTTCCCCCTATTTTGTTATTTTCAATCAGTGTAACTTCCTCTCCAATTTCTGCTGCTTCAATTGCAGCTGTTCTTCCTCCGGGTCCCCCACCTATAACTACGATTTTCATGTTTACCTCTCCAGAACATATTTATGGTAAAAACACATATTAAAAATTATTAAACTAAACTAATTAAAATATACATTTGAGCAGTACCCTCACAGTTAGAGGAAGGGTACGGATGATTTAAGTAAGATATGGGGACCCAAAGGTCTAAAATTTAAGATCTATTTCCCTTAGCTGAAACCTGAGAAAACTCGGGTACAAAATAGGATAAGTATACAAGAACAAGTATACAAAGGTAATATATGAAGGTATATACCAATTAATAAATGCTAAAAATTTGTTAATGGCTTTAATTAATCTAAAGGGGAGATTACAATGTGTATTGCAGCACCAGCTCAGATCGTTGAGATTAAAGACAACGTTGCCACCGTTGACTTCGGTGGAGTAAGACAGCAGGCTAAACTGGATTTGGTTGGAGATTTGGACATTGGAAGGTACGTTCTTGTTCATTCAGGATATGCTATAGAGGTTTTAACAAAAAAAGAAGCTGAAGAATCCTTGGAAGCATGGGATGAGCTTTTAGAAATCCTTGATGAAGAAGATGCAGAAAAATCAATGGAATGATTTTGGGGATTAATTCTTTTTTTAACCTCAATTTCATTGTTGTTTGAAGTTATTTAATCTATTTTTGAAGGAACACAATTTTTAGACATTTTTCTAAGATTTTAAACCTTCTTTAAAAACAAATTTTTAAATAAATAGGTTTTAATTAAATTTTAATACTTTTTTTAATTTTAATATTATTCATCAAATTTAATATTATTCATCAAATTTAATATATTTTAACATATTTTAATAAATTGAAACCCTTTTAACACCGGGTATCTTTAAAAATTCGTTTATCAACTCTCCTTTTACCTGTTTTTCTGTTATTATTGTGAGGCGAGGATGTTCCTCAAGTTCAGGGTCTCCTGCATGTGCCTGACGTATGCTTATATCTTCTTGGGCTATGAGCTCTGTGGATTTTGCGAGTATACCTGGATTTCCTGCATGTGCCTCTATTTCCACAACGCCGAATCCAAGATTCTGTGCAATATTTTTGAGAAGAGCCCCTGCGGGATAGATGTTTTGAAATATGTCTGAAAGCTGTTTGTCGTGAAGTATGACGTCCACAGTTGCCTTTATTGTACGCCTGTCTACTCCTGAGGATCTTGCAAGGGCAACATCACTTATTTCAACGTTTCCACAGTATATTTTGCCCTTTTCGCTAACCCTAAGGCCAAGCTCAACGATTTTTCGTGCAACAGCCATACGGGCTGGATATTTTTCAAATTTATGTTTTATTCGGTCCCACATTAATATTTCACCTGTTTGATCATTTTTTATGTAATTTCCCCATACTTCCCTTTGTTTGCCACACCTATTTAAATTTATGTACATTTATGTACTCTAAAGTTTTAAATAGTACGATGATGTATATGATATTTTAGTGAGTTCACATGTTTAACTGGAAAATTGAGTTGAACTGAAACTCGAATTAAGATACTCAAAAAATATTACAAACAAAATATTTTAAAGGTGACAATATGAAAGGCAGTGAATGTTTTTGGTGACTATAATCTCAAAATAAACGAACCTAAATCTACAGATCTTACTAAATCTACTGATATTAATTTTAATTCTCCTTTTGAACTTTTTAAAAGGATATACACCAGCTACCCCAACGCATTTTTACTGGAGTCAATGGAAAGCGACAGCGGACTTTCAAGGTACTCTGTACTGGGATTCAAACCAGCCGCAGTACTGAAAGCATATGAAAACTTGCTTGAGGTGGAGAAAGATGGGGAAACACAGGAAATTGAAGTTAAAAACCCATTTGATGAAATAAGAAAGATAGTATCAACAAACAACGAAAAGAAAGGTTTTAGAGGTGGGCTGGTAGGATACGTTTCCTATGAATCTGTCAGGCACTTCGAACCCGTCAAACTCCAGAAGTTCTCCCACCCAGACTTCGAATTTGGACTGTACCTTGACGCTGTAATTTTTGATAGAATCCACAACAAGTGCGAATACGTAACTTTGGGCGAAAACAGACTTGAAGAAATTCAGGAAATTGCAAAAAAAGAACTGTCAAAGGACCACATGGAAAAAATGACCTTCCATGAAACGAACCATTACACCTCAAAGGAAAAATATGAGGAAATGGTCGTTGAAGCTAAAAAAAGGATAAAAGCAGGTGAAATATTCCAGAGTGTCATCTCAAATGCTCGTGAGTACGAGGTCCAGGGCAGTAAACTTTCATTTTATGAGAGACTTCGAAGGATAAACCCCTCACCCTACATGTACCACCTGAAATTTGGGGAACGCGAGATCATAGGGTCAAGCCCTGAAATGCTCATGAGGGTTGAGGGAAGGAAAGTTGAAACTTATCCAATTGCAGGCACCAGAAAAAGGGGAAAAACACCCCAAGAAGATGAAAAACTCAGGAAAGACCTTGTGGAAAACGAGAAAGAGAGGGCGGAGCATTTAATGCTGGTGGATCTTGCAAGAAACGACGTTGGAAAGATCAGCGAGTTCGGATCTGTCCACGTTCCTGAGTACATGGAGGTTCGAAAGTTCTCCCACGTCCAGCACATGGTGTCCAAGGTTGAAGGAAGATTGAGGAAGGACAAAACCGCAGTGGATGCATTTTCGTCCATGTTCCCGGCAGGAACACTGAGCGGAGCACCCAAAATCCGAGCAATGGAAATAATTGATGAACTTGAGGGAAGACCAAGGGGTCCCTATGCTGGGGCAGTTGGATACTTTTCCCTTAACGGAAATGCAAATTTTGCAATCACAATACGTACAATGATATGTGATGGAAACCGTGCCAGAATACAGGCAGGCGCAGGAATAGTTCACGACTCTGTTCCTGAAGAGGAATATTATGAATGCGAAAACAAGGCAGGAGCACTTACAAAAGCTCTGGAAGTTGCAGCTAAACCTGGTGATACAGAATGATACTCATACTTGATAACTACGACTCTTTCACCTACAACCTTTATCAACTGGTTGGAAAACTCCAACCGGACATAATGGTCAGAAGAAACGATGAAATAACCTTAGAAGAGATAAAAAAACTCAAACCAGACCAGATAATAATTTCACCGGGTCCGGGAAACCCCAAAAACAGGAGGGATTTCGGAGTCTGCATGCAGGTTATAAAGGAACTTGGAAGCCAAATACCAATTTTAGGAGTTTGTCTTGGACATCAAGGAATATTTGCAGCATTCGGTGGTGAAATAAAGCTCACAGAACCTGTGCACGGCAAGCAGAGCAGGATATTCCATGGGAATGACAGGATCTTTAAAGGAGTGGAAAACCCATTACCTGCTACAAGGTACCATTCACTTCTCTGTGATGGAGCTACAACCCCAAAATGCATTGAAATAAAGGCAAAAACAGATGACGGCCTGATAATGGCGATAAAGCACCGTGAAAACCCAATCTATGGACTTCAATTCCATCCAGAATCTGTGGGCACAGAGCAGGGTCTCCAAATCCTTAAAAACTTCCTGGAGATCGAAGCATGATACAGTTTCAGGACATAATAATCCAAAGGAGGAAGGACCTTCAAAGGACAATGGAATTAAAACCATTGAAGGATCTGAAGGATGAAATTGAAAGTGCCGATAAGAGAGGGAATAAAAAAATCTTGGATAAAAATGTTGATCCCAGATTAAAAGGTACAGGAAAGGCCAGTGCTAAAACCAAAGGCCAGAACTTTGAGCAATCCATAAAGAACACTGAGAATGTTCGTGTTATATGCGAGTACAAACCAGCATCACCATCCATGGGGGATATCTCAAGCACGCCCCTTGAAAAGGCCATTGATGTTTTTGAGAGTGCAGGTGCCAGTGCAGTTTCAGTCCTTACAGAAGAAAATTATTTTAAGGGCAGCTTGAACAATTTAAAAGCTGCTTCAAGGTTAACAGAACTTCCTCTCATCAGGAAAGACTTTTTGGTAAACGAGTACCAGATCTACGAGGCCAAACTTGCAGGCGCAAGTGCAGTTCTTCTCATGTCAGGCATTTACCCCGACATGCAGGGGGGACTGGATCTCTCCAGAAACCTGGGCATGGAAGCACTGGTTGAATGTAAAAGCAGGGAAGATATAGAAAACGCTTTAAAATCAGGAGCCCATGTAATTGGAATTAACAACAGGGACTTTAAAGACTTCACAGTTGACCTTGAAAGAACTCGGAAGCTTGCAGTTCACGTTCCCCAGGACGTTGTGCTGGTGTCAGAAAGTGGTGTGAAAAGTCCAGAAGATGCAAAGCTCCTTGCAAGCTACGGTGCAGATGCAATCCTTGTGGGTACAGGTATAATGGGTGCATATGGAAAATCAGGAATGCTCACATCAGCTCAAAGGATAATTGATGCTGTAGAAGGTTTAAAAATCCAGAGAGTTCAAAAATGAAGTTAAATCAATGCGGTCAATCCAATTTGATGAACTATGGAACAAAAGGCAACGAACTTGATTGAACAGGTTGATTGAAATGAAAGTTAAAATCTGTGGAATAACACGTCCTGAAGATGTTAATAAATCTGAATCCTGCGCCGACCTTGTAGGATTTATAAACATTGAAAGATCAAAAAGATTTCTTAAAATAAATCAGATAAATGAACTGCTTGCATCAATGAAAAATAAAAAAATGGCAGTTCTTGTTATTGAACCAGAAGATCTTGAAGATGCAATAATGAAAATAAAAAAGACGGGTATAAAAACAGTGCAGCTCCATTCACTTTCAAGATCCCAGATAAGGTACCTTAAATGGATAGACAGCTACAAAAAACACGGTTTTGACGATGAGCTCCAGGTTATAAGGGCAGTTGGAATCTCGGATGGAGGCGTAACAGAAGACAAAGCAAGGGAAATAAAAGAATTTGCAGAAGTTTGCGATGCCCTATTACTTGACTACGAAGTTAAAGGCAGAATTGGAGGAACTGGAAAGCAGATACCACTTGATATTGCATTAAAAGCAGCAGAAACTGCAAAAAATGTTAATAACACCATAAAAATCTTTCTTGCAGGTGGAATGAATGCAGAACGATTGAAAAATGAGAAAAACGTTTTGGATAATATCTTTGACTACGTGGATGTGAATTCAGGGGTTGAAGACCTTCCAGGGGTTAAAAATCCGGATAAAATAGAATATCTGTGCGAACTCGTAACCGTGGAGAACTAGGGAAGAACGAACGAAGTGAGGAAAAGGAACAATAAATGAAAAAGATGGATAAACTGGGCACGAATAGATAGTTGGACACGAAATAACTGGATACAGATAGATTTGATAGGGTAGATTTGATACAAGATAAATAAAATGGGTTAAAAATAATTTAAGGATGTACAGATGATTAAAAATCTAAAAAAGGTGATTTCATGATAACACAGGGGAAATTTGGTAAATATGGGGGAGTTTTCGTACCAGAACTCATCATACCTGCGCTTGAAGAACTTGAAAAGGCTTTTTTGAAGTACAAAGATGATAAAAAGTTCAATGAAGAACTTGATTATTACCTGCGTGAGTTTGCAGGAAGGCCTACAGGACTTTACTACGCAAGCAACCTCTCAGAAAAACTTGGGTGCAAGATTTACCTCAAGAGGGAGGACATGCTGCACACAGGAGCCCATAAAATAAACAACACATTGGGACAGGGACTTCTGGCCAAATACATGGGTAAAACAAGGTTAATTGCAGAAACAGGTGCAGGTCAACATGGGATTGCAACTGCAGTTGTTGGGGCAATGCTCAAAATCCCAGTTGAGGTTTACATGGGAAGTGAAGATGTTGAAAGGCAGAAGCTGAACGTTTTCAGGATGGAACTTTCAGGTGCCAGTGTAACACCAGTTGAAACCGGCTCATGTACCCTTAAGGATGCGATAAATGAGGCATTCAGGGACTGGATCACCAACGTGGAAACAACCCATTACCTCATAGGCTCAACAATGGGACCCCATCCATACCCTACCATGGTAAAACACTTCCAAAGCGTTATAGGACGAGAAACAAGGAAACAGATCCTTGAAAAGGAAGATAAACTTCCAGATGCAGTTATAGCCTGTGTTGGAGGTGGAAGTAACTCCATGGGAATCTTTTCAGGGTTTATTGATGATAAGGATGTTGAACTTATAGGAGTTGAAGGGGGTGGAGATGGAGTGGGAACAAAAAGAACAGGAGCAACCCTATGCGGAGGTACAGAGGGAGTGCTCCATGGTTCACTTTCATTCGTACTTCAGGACGATGACGGCCAGATAAACGAGGCAAGTTCAATTTCAGCAGGCCTTGACTACCCAGGAGTTGGACCAGAACATGCCTACCTCCATGTCACAGGACGTGCAAAATATGTTGCAGTTACGGACAAGGAAGCCCTTGAAGGATTTGAAGTTCTCTCTAAGTATGAAGGAATAATTCCAGCCCTTGAAAGCTCACACGCAGTTGCCTATGCCATAAAATATGCAAAGAAAGAAGAGAACAAGGGAAAAACCATAGTCATCAACCTCTCAGGAAGGGGAGACAAGGACATGTTCATAGTTGCCAAGGAAATGGGGGAAGAAGTATGAAGGCACAGGAAGCTAAAACAGGGACCCAAATTGGAGAGGGCCAGAAAACAGGAGAAGGAAAAAGAGCCAGGTCAAGGATCAAATCAAAAAGCTATGCAGAAATGTTTGAAGAGGTTAAAAGCAAAGGCGAAGGTGCATTCATACCGTTTGTCGTTGCAGGGGACCCTAACTTTGAAACATCTATCCAGATCGTGAAAAAACTGGTTGAGGGAGGTGCAGATGCACTTGAAATCGGATTCACGTTCAGCGATCCTGTTGCAGACGGTCCAACTGTACAATCTGCAGATATAAGGGCCTTCAAAGCAGGTATGACCACAAAAAAAGGATTTGAATTTGTAAAAAAACTCCGGAAATTCACAAACATTCCTGTGGGACTGCTTGTCTACTACAACCTCATCTACAAAATGGGCATCGAGGAATTTTACAAAAATGCAGCAGAATCTGGTGTAAATGGGGTGCTTGCAGCAGATTTGCCTCCTGAAGAAGCTGGGGATGCTGTTGTAGCTGCCAAAAAGTACGGGGTGGACCCAATATTCCTTGCAGCCCAGACAACAAGCAACGATAGGCTCAAACAGATCGTGGACATGTGTTCTGGATTCCTCTATGTTGTATCTGTTATGGGCGTGACAGGAGCAAGGTCCGAGGTCAAAACCAGCACAGTTGAGCTGATTGAAAGGATGCGCGGTCACACAGACACTCCACTCTGTGTTGGATTTGGAATTTCAAAACCGGAACATGTGGCTGAAGTTATAAAAGCAGGATCTGATGGTGCAATTGTTGGAAGTGCACTTATACGGGTGATTGAGGAAAACCTCAACGATCTTGCGTTTATGAAAGAGAAGATAAAAGATTCTTGCAGTAAACTGAAGGAAGCAACCCGCAGGTGAAGCGTGGTTAAAAAAGGAAGAACCCCATTGTTTATGTATAGGGGATCCTCACTTTGAAAAAGCTTAAAAGTGGTACTATGATTGAAGGAAGTTTAAAAAAAGTTGTAGCTGGACAAGATTTAAATGAAGATGAATCTTACGAGTGCATGGTTGAAATGATGGGAGGTACTGCAACTGACATTCACATGTCAGCATTTTTAACTGCACTTGTAATTAAGGGTGAAACAGTTCCTGAAATAACAGGATTTGCAAGGGCCATGAAGGATGTATGCGTGAACGTCTCTACAAAACTCAAAATCCCCCTTGTTGATACAGTGGGGACCGGAGGTGACAGACTTAAAACCTTTAATGTGAGCAGTACAGCATCCATAATTGCAGCGTCATGTGGCGTGGTAATTGCAAAGCATGGAAACCGCAGTATAACAAGTATATGTGGGGCAGCTGACATTCTGGAAGCCCTTGGAGTTAACATAAACTGTGATGCACAGGGCGTGGAAAATTGTCTTGAAAAGATTGGTATAGGTTTCATGTTCGCACAGAACTTCCACCCTGCAATGAAGAACGTCATGCCTGTAAGGCGCCAGCTAGGAATCAGGACAGTTTTCAACATTTTAGGCCCATTAACATCTCCTGCAAATGCGGATATCCAGCTTTTAGGGGTTTTTGACCCAGATTACATTGAACTGGTTGTGGAGGTTCTTAAAAACCTCGGAGTTCAACGTGCAATGGTTGTGCACGGCTTCGATGGTAACGATGAACCTGCAATGGATGAAATATCAACCATTGGAAAAACACGTGTTGCAGTACTTAAAAATGGAAAGGTGAGGATCCAGGAACTTTATCCTGAAGATTTTGGACTTGAAAAATCTGATTCAAAGTATATAAAAGCTCCATTGACTATTGAAGAAAATTTGGATGTGGTGATGGGAGTTTTAAAGGGTCGAAGGAACAGTGCAGAGGATGAAGCTCGCCTTAACTTGTGCCTTGCAAATGCCGGTGCAACACTTTACATTGCAGGGAAAGTGAAGGATCTAAAAGAAGGTGTCGAAATGGCATCCAAAGCCATTGAATCAGGTAGGGCACTTCAGAAACTTGAAGAATTTGTTAAGGTAAGTAATGTGTGCAAAACTTCCAGTAAAACTTCAAGCAGCGCTCCTGCAAAATAGGCTCATGATGTTTTCCTAAAATTTAACTCAGTTAATTAACTTACTCAACCTTTTTTAAATTAAATATAAAATTTTTTTTAAATTAAAAATATATGAAACTTTTTTTAATTAGATATAAACCTAATTTCTCTATTTAAATACAAAATTAGACTTACAAAAAGATTAATTAATAAAAAAATCGTATTTTAAACCCTTAAAAACTAAAAAAAGGTAAAAATGAGGTAATCATATATTTACCTTGGTTACCGTTGCTCCACTATATTGTTATGGGTTACCTAAATATAAATTTTTTGAATTTATTCTGGTAATCATTATCACACAATAAGTATTATTACTTAACTGGTGTTCAATGATTATGTCTGGTTTACTGTACTGTATATACTCATCTTGGATGACCATAAAAATGAATTAAAACAATTTTTAAATTTTATAAAACTATTTGGAGCATTTAAAACATGAGTTAATTGTAAAACATGAGTTAAACCTGAAAACGTGAATAAACCTGTAAAACCTGAATTAAACATGCGGAATGGGAAATGTAAATAAAATTGGTGTATTAAAACATGTAAATTGAATTAACTTATAAAAAATTTTCGCTCTTATTGGTTTTCAGGTGCATTGTATGTTATGTGTGTTGTTTTGTTTATTCGGTTTACTTGGTTTATGAAATGTGAGTTGGACGGAATTTGATGTATTATGTTGAGGTATACCTCTTTGGAATACCTCTTAAATATTCTTATAATAGTTGTTTTAAGAGTGAGTGTCTGTTTTTCACAGTTGTTAACGTGTGTTTCACTGTTTGCGTACTTTTTTAGTGAGTGAGTGAATTATTTTTTATGTATCTTTAACTTGTGATTACTGTTTTAAATCTATGTAAATAGTTAAACCTGTGTATATGGTGTAATCGTCTGTGAATATTGTTACTGGCTTTTTGCAGTGTGTTTTGAGTTTGTATTTTGTATTAATTTTTTGGAGAGTTCTTTTCAACGCTTAGAATGGTGTTTTTTTGTTCCTCTTTCGATTATGGTGACTTATTGGTGGTTTGTCTTATAGTCCATTGTGTCCTTTTCCTCTTATGTTTGGGGCCCCTGTGTCGTGGGGTGTTTTTTTAAACCTTTATCGCCCTGAAGATTGGTACATTTTTTTCATCTATATTTCTGTTTTTTCCAGATAAAACCGGGTCTTTTGTGTTTTTCTCGAGATTATTCCTTGAATTCTTTGGATAATCTGTCAATACTCTCCCATCTATAAACTTAATTCTTCTGATAACTGATTTACACCTTTTTTATTCCTGATTTAATATTATATAAAACTTTAACTATTATATAAAACATTTTCACCTAAAGGTAAGTGTTTGTTGGCGAATATTGTTTCAGAGAAATCTGCGAAGTTATTACCACATTCATTACAAGAATAACGCTTTACCTTCTTATTATGAATATAACCAAAGCACTCTTCATACCTAAAAAACATAGCACCACATACTCTTAAACCTTTACACTAATAAACAGATAAGGGCGAAGATTTGTATAATCAAAAGCTGTAAAAACCTTATAAAAAAAACTTTGATAGAAATTAAAAATAGGATAAATGGGCCCGCTGGGATTCGAACCCAGGGCCTCACGGTTATCAGCCGTGCGCTCTACCGCCTGAGCCACGGGCCCCCATAAATATGTCTATCTAAAGTTGTATTGCACCAATTTAGAAATGTAAGCAGAACATGTAAGGGTAGATCCAAGATTTAGACTTCATCATATATATTCTTTTCCCTTGAAATTTTATTTTTCAGGGATATGAAGCATTTCATGGCATAATTTATTATTATATCTGAATTTATTAACATAAATGGTGTAAACACCGGTTTAACCTGTTATTCACCTAAAATATCAACCAGTTCCCTGAGACAATCATCGAAGTTGTTGTTCTGCAGTACTTTAAAGGTACAACCTAAAATAACAGAACATGCAGCCATAGAACCTCGTAGAAATTTCATATGACTTTTCAAGCTTTTGAAATTTTCTATTTTCCTTGTTTTGGAAGAATCACCAAGTCTCCTTTTCATTATGTTTGAGTAGCTTGATTCTATTATCACTATGATTTCAGGGAATATGGTTTCAATGGGTAAAGAAAGTAGGTAACCTAAACTGGACTGGTCCACTCCATGAAGGTCAACGATGACGTTGTTCATCCCTTTGATCTTCTCTGCAGCAGCTCTCCAGATATGGTGCTGAACATCAATATCCAGACTGAACATTTCAGAATCGGTGAATGCAAGTCTTTCTTGCCTTGCCACTTCAAGCATGAGTTTTCCGTAGTTCACGTAGGTGCATCCAAGTTCCATGGATGCCCTTTTGCACAGTGATGTTTTACCAACCCCAGGAACACCTACCACAGCGGCGATGTTCCAGTGAACCATTTACTTGTTCACCATTTCACATATGGCGTCTGCCATCATGTGGCCTTCGATTACTATCTCTGCCTTGTCGATCTCGTCGAGTTTTTCAGCTTCGATCCTGGCCTGCATTGCTATGTTGGCAGCACTCATGCATCCTGGGTTTGTAGGTATTATAACAATTTTTGCAGTTTTTTCTTCTTCGTTAACTTCAATGTCGCCTACAATTCCCAGTTCAACAATACTAACTCCCATGTGGGGATCAGGTATCTTTGCAAGTGCTTCTTTTATTTTTACAGCTATATCTTCGCTCATTTTATCCCTCAAAAAATTAGGCAATAACTTTTATTGCACACTTTTTTTAGTTTTTCTTCCTTAAAATGAATTTCTAGGAAATGATCAAACGTTAACTATCCATTTTTTTGTTAACTACTCTTTCATTTTCTTAAAGATATCATTTTTCAAATATTCATCCTATTCAAAATATTTTTATTTATTTTTTAGTTAGAATATCTAGTCAGAATATCCATATTTGGAATATTCATTTAAAAATATTCCCTTTTAATGAAGTTTGCATGATTTATTGGGTTTATTACTTCAATACAAGTTTTTGATATTTTTTTATGGTACTGAAATAAACGTGTTTTTCTATGATCTGTTCATGATATTTATACTTTGTTTTATTATTCCAGTTGCTCCCTTACTTTTTCCTGTGTCTTAGCTTTACCGCAACTCCAACACTGGCATCCTTCATTTCTTTACCGCTCAAAATGGCTTTACCAACCCCGAACACTTCATTATCCCTTAAAACAACCACTTCATCCTTTGGAATTATGCTTGTATCTGCATCCACAACTCCAGGTGCAAAAACAGTGTTTGTTTTAAGATCAAAATCAATTTTAACCCATTTCTGGCCAAGATCGTTGAGAATTTCTCCTCCTTTCATGTTGAGTGAGTAAAATCCTGTTTCAAAAAGTAAGGTTGCAATTTGCTCGTTGTTGTGAATTATCCTCTGGTTGAATCTTCCAACGATCCTTGATCCGTCGGGTATAAGGGCATCTGCAGCACGGGTGTTGAACTGGTATCTTGCAATAGATCGAAGACCGTGCAGTCGTTTTTCTTTCCATTTAAGCTTGGGATGCTTTTTTAATTCCACTTTGAGGTTTTCCATGGACTCCCATGAGGTTGTTCTGCCATCCTGGCAGGTGTAAACTGCATCGTCGAGGTAAGCCTCACATGTCTCCCTGTAGCCTCCTGAAACATGTGCTATAACCTTTTTTCCACCAACATAATCCTTTAAACATTTCCCCATAAGATCTATCTCTTCATGGGACCAGTCCCCTGTTGTTGATGCATCGTAGGACTGTATGGGATAAGTTCGCTCCATTTCTCTGGGACAAACCCCAAAGGGGGAAGTTAAAATTGCTTCCTGGACCTTTTTTGTGGCCCTCATAAATATAGTGTGGGACTTGGACGTTGAGTAAGGTTTCTTCATACTGCATGGCAGCACCACCACAACATCACCCATAGGTTCAAGCAAACGCATTCTTTGCCTCCATCTACGAGCTTCTGGTCTGTGGAGAGATTCTTCTGTTATACATGGAACTTTCATTGGTCTTTCCTCGGATTATTCATGATTCTGAATTTCTCTAAATTTCTATTGTTCAAATGTTCATGTTCAAGTTACTTTCCATGGATTATAATTAAATTCACTGGTGAATTAATTTGAACATCTTAAGTGGTTTGAGCTATAAAGACTGATTGATCTAGTTTCATTTTGTACCAACCTAAATTATAAAATAATTATATAAAATAATTCAACTCTACAACGATTTATAAAATAATTCAGGTTTTAGCTTTATTTTTTAGCTTTATTTTTTATTTTAGCTTTACTTTTACTTCTTTTTATAACATGATTTATAGATGATCCCACTTGAAGTAGTTGTGAAATAAACAGTACCAACACTGCGAGCATCAAACAGGGGTTAAAGAGGATTCAACTTTATTTATGGGATGATCCATCTGTTTTATCTAAATCTTTAGCTAATTTATTTCCAGCTAATTTATTTAAAAAATTATCTAAAATTTAATGATTTTACAAACTTATTTTTTTATAATCTTATTTTTCCTCTAGCGGAATAAATCTCCTTGCATCAGTTTCAATATCCACAACAACAGGTTCATTCACTGAAAGTGCTTTACTAATGGCACTTTCCAGTTTTTCAGGGGATTTTACAGTTATTCCAATGCCGCCACAGTTATCTGCATAGTCTGCAAAGCTGCAGTTGTAAAGGTCTGTCTGCCAGTTGGGATAATTTTCAACCTTCTGCTCCTGCATGATCATTCCAAACTGGCTGTTGTTGAATACAAACACCTTAACAGGTAAATGGTACTTCACAGCGTTCATGAACTCTCCCATAACCATTGAAAAACCACCGTCACCAGTGATACAGGCAACCTGTCTTTCAGGATACACAAGCTGGGCTGTAAGTGCTGCAGGTAATCCAAAACCCATTGAAGCCAAATAACCTGACATTAACATCTTCTGGCCCTTTTTCATCCAGAAATTCCTGCCGAACCACCAGCCGTTCTCTCCAACGTCAAGTGCAATCACAGCATCGTCTGCAAGCTTTTCGTTCAATACTTTGATTATGTACTGGGGTCTGATTGGTGTTTTTGATGGATCTGCCTCCTCTTTAAGAAGATCAAGCCATTCATTTTTCAGTTCACCTATTTTTTCAAGGTAAACATTATCTTCCCTCTCTTTAACATTATCTCTAAGCTTTGGTAGGAGCTCAGAACAGTTTCCAAGAAGTGCTGCTTCAACAGGGTACCGTCTGGCGATCATCATGGGGTCCATGTCGATCTGCACGGTTTTTTTCTCTGGGATCTGGGTCATCTCTGAGAAGGATGATCCAACAACTATAAGGAGGTCTGCACCTTCAACAAGGGCAGAAGATGCTGTTGAACCAATTGTACCGTGACTTCCAACGTAAAGTGGATGGTACTCATCAATAACTCCTTTTCCCCTGAATGTTGTGGTTATGGGGGCTTTTATTTTCTCTGCAAGTTCTAAAAGTTCGTTTCCATGCCCCATGCCCCCAAAACCTGCGATTATAACTGGTCTTTCTGCCTTGTCCACAACTTCCGCAGCCTTCCTGATGAGGAAATCTGGCTGTGAGGTGGCAGAACTGGGCATTCTTCCCTTAAATGGAATTACAGGGGAAGTGTAAGGTAACTTCTGGACATCGTTGGGGATTCCAATGTGTGAAACGCCCCTTTTAAGAAGTGAATGTTTAATTGCAAGTGTTGTTAAAGTTGCTGTTTGGCCTGGAGACATCAAGATCTTGTTGAAAACTGTTAGGGGTTCGAAAAAAGAGTACTGATCGATCTCCTGAAATGATCCAGGTCCTATGAGCTGTCTTGTAACCATGCCAGTCAGTGCAAGAACAGGTGAATGATCAAGAGCTGCATCATGGAGTCCAGTTGCAAGGTTGGTTGCTCCTGGACCTGCAATGGTCAAACATGCTGCAACGTGTCCTGTGAGCTTTCCATATGCAGATGCCATGAATGCAGCTGTCTGTTCATGTCTCACCTGCACGTATTTTATATCCTTGTTCTTTCGGATGGCCTCAACCACTCCAAGGGATGAGCTACCAGGTATGCCAAACACGTAGTTCACTCCCCATTCAACCATCTGCCGAACCAGAACATCGGAAACTGTTGATTCTTCTTCTTTCACTTCAACTTTTTCACATAACTCACCTTCACATAAAAATACATAAGTACTTTTTGGAGAGTTGCAGACAGGACATCTCCAATTTTCAGGTAGATCACGGAATTTAACACCCTCAACTTCCTCATCGTAAACATAGTTGCAGACTGTACATCTATACTTTGCCATTCAAGTCCCCCAGGAGATTTATTTTCATTGATATCTAACGTTATTTATAAACTTGAAAATTAATAAAATCATATGCTGCTGAAATTTATTAATAAATGATGTTTTGGAATTGGAGATATAAGTTAAGGGGACAATCCATGATAAAGACCCTTATAAAATCCACGAGAATAACATGGGCTTCTAAAACTGTTAACATGTATTTTTTAGCCCTTACCTATGCTTATTTTGCCCATATAACCATCAAAAATTCTTACGAAATACTTGAGGGACTTATCATGGTTTGTGTATTGTGGGGCGCTCTCTACAGTTTAAACGACCTCACAGATATTGAGGCTGACATTAAAGACCACAGAAAAATGGGAAGAGCCTTTGTTCAGGACAGTGTTGAAAAAAGATGGATACTTCTCTTTTCCATGATTCTAATCTTCACTGTTTTTTTAATTTCATTTACAACCATGAAACCAGCTTTCACGTTTCTGCTGGCGTTGATGCTTTTAAACCAGGTTGTGTACACGGTGCCACCTGTAAGACTTAAAAATACTTTGTTGGCCCCTTTCACGAGCACAGCCACAAATACAGTGTTGAGGCTTGCATCATGCTCAGTCCTCCTTGGCAACGTTCTTCTGGTACCTTTAAGCGTTTATTTTTTCATGTACGTAGCTGGGATGGGAACCTATTTAATGTACAAATCCAAGGTGGGCCAGGCAAGCGTTGCAGGCATAATTGGGTGTTTAAGTTTGGTCTACATTTTTTACTGGGGAGATATGAACTGGATACAGTTTTCAGTGGCTGTATTACCTGCATTTGTGGCAGCGGTACCACTCTACCTCTCTTTATTCTTTGAGAAAGATAAGCTGGTTTGGTTAGCTGACGTGCTCTATCACCAGGTTGCAATGATATTCTTCCTCATATGCATAATTTATATTCTAGTTTGAATTTTTTTTCTAAAAATTGTTTTATGAAGAGATGCTAATACATCAATATATGACCTAGAAACGGTATAAAGCTGAAATTTAAAAGTAAAGTTTCTTAATTTAAGAATTAGAACTTTTTAATTTAAAAACTAGAACTTGGCAGGCGTGAAAATTCATCAGTTCATTAGAAATTGAAAAATAGATTAGGGAATAATTGATATTAAAAAAATCGTTTTTAATTAAAATATTTTCCCTAACTTCACTAAAGCCTTTGGCGAAACTTTCACAAGCAATTTTATTAGTTCTTTAGTGTTTATATTGTCAAGTTTCACGTTCTGGAATGCTTTGGCCACTTCGTCAAGTTCCTCATCTGAAAGGCTTAGAAGGTACTCCTTGGCTTTGAGGTACTTGTCAAAGGATTTACCTATGTTCTCTTCACACAGCTTCTGGTATTCTTCAAGCCGTTTTTTGGAGAAATCTCCCTCTTTAACTGCTGCAGCTGCAACTTCACCGGCATACAATCCAGCTTCCAGTGCAGTGTTTATTCCACCGCCTGTTAATGGGTTAACATGGCCTGCTGCATCTCCAACTACCAGGAGGTTGTCTGTAACCAGTTTTTTGTTCATTCCACCCACTGGGTCTCCCCCAACGTTCAGTTCAACTGCCTGGGCATTTCGGGTTGCAGGACAGTTCTCAACGAACTCCATAAGGTGCTGGTATGCACTTTTATCGGTTTCAGTTGCCAAAACTCCGAGGCCAACGTTTGCTATGTCTTCACCCTTGGGGAAGATCCATGCGTACCCTCCAGGGGCAACGCTTCCAAAGTAGAATTCAAGGGAGTTGGGGTCTTCAAGTTCCACGCCTCCCATTTCAAACTGTGCTGCTGATTCCATATTTTTGGGTTTGGCTGCAGTTTTAAGTCCTGCAAATCTTCCAATTCTTGATTCAGGGCCGTCTGCTCCGATGACGATCTTGGCTTTGATCTGGAAGGTTTCACCCATGCGTTCAGCTGTTACAACGAGGGAATCATCTTCCCTTTTAAGGTCTTTGGCCAGGGTTTTCACCATTATTTTGGCCCCTTCCCTTGCAGCGTCCATTGCCATGTGTTTGTCAAAGACTTTCCTCTCAAGGATGTATCCTGCCTCTGGCAGTTTAACAGTTTCCTCGTTGAGTTTAACATCGGTTCCATCTGGTGCCACAAGGCGCACGTTGCTAAGTTCCTTGGCGATCCATCTTGGTGATGGTTCAATGCCAAGTTTTTTCAGCCCTTCCTTGGAAACGCCTTCTGCGCATCGTTTAGGTGATCCTATCTCTGATTTTCTGTCTATCATGAGCACGTCTGCACCGCCCCGGGCTGCATGTTTTGCAGCGGACGAACCGGCTGGACCTGCACCTATTACAAGAACATCAGTTTCGATTAATTTCATGATATCTATCTCCTTAATCATTCCTCTTTGATTAAAGCGTGTACTGGGCACACTTGTATGCATAATTTGCAGTCTTTACAGTTTTCTTCGTTGAATATTAAATCTGTCTCGTGGACTTCAATTAAAGAACGGGGACATACTCCTGCGCATTCCCCGCAGTACATGCACCATTCACTGATCTTCTTCATGTTATCAACCTTCATATTCTTTCAGATTACCTTCTTTAAACTTTCTTAGTATTTATAAGTTGGTTGTAGATAAAAACTTTCCCGTGATAAATGGCTTTTCAGCGATTTAACTATTTTCTACCGAATAAATGATTTATTAACTTTCTAACGTTTGTTAACTTTTTGAACTTAACTTAATAATTAAATTTGTATTAAATGAAAATCAGATCTTTTCTTTTAAATTGAATAGAATATAGAGTTTTAATCACTATTTAAAACGATGTTGGCTACAAAATCAGAAAAAATTTAAGATATCTCAAACTTTAAGATATTTTAAACTCTAAGAAAGCCTTGGAATTATTTTAATTTTTTAAGGTTGAGTTTCTTTAAGGTTGAGTTTCTTTAAGGTTGAGTTTCTTTAAG
>DAHH01000016.1:56576-109381 GCA_002498385.1 Methanobacterium sp. UBA410 | reverse complement strand
TTTCTTTAAGGTTGAGTTTCTTTTAAGAACGTTTAAGCATTAAAGACATTATAGTTGGTTTTTCTTTTGGCCTTGCAAAGAGCATGCCCATGTTAGGTGCTGAGGAAAACTCCTTGTTTGCCCTTTCTGTGATCTCCTTAAATATCATCTTGTAGGCTGTACAGTGGGGATCAAGCCCCTTAATTTTCCCATTGTGGGGTGTTATGGCATTGTAAGGACAGCCTCCCCTGCAGAATTTTATGTATTCGCATTGAGAACACTCCTCGTCAACGTATTCCTTGTAATCTTCAAGCAACCGGGCTGGGGCTGATTCTGCAAGTTCTTCAACAGTTGGATGATCGCGAACGTTGCCCATAACGTACTCAGGCATTCCAACAAAACGGTAGCATGGATATATGCTTCCATCAGGCCCAACAGCAAAAGTATCACCCATACAGTCAACGTAGGTGCACACAGTGCCCCTGCGCAGGAAAACACTTTTACAGAGGTTGTCTATGTTCATAACGGTGATGTCCTCCACGTTCTCTAGGTACCTGTCAAGAAGATAGATTAACAGCTCACCATACTGTTTGGGAGAAATGGCCCATTTTTCGGGTCTATCATCGCGTAAAGATGGTAATGCTGGATGTATCTTGAGGTTTAAACCTTTATCTAAGAAGAAATTGAATATGTCCTCCTTGTGATCTATGGAATAAGATGTTATTGTGGATATGAAGCTCACCCTTAAATTATGGGCTTTTGCAATTTCATAGCCCCTCATGGTTTTTTCAAAGTACCCTGCCCCTCTCTGCAGATCGTTTAGCTCTTGGGGCCCGTCTATACTTGAACCTATTGGAATGTTGTACTCGTGGAAGAGTTCTGCCATTTCATCTGTAAGGTTCCAAAGGTTGCTTTGAAGTGCAAGGGCTGGTTTAAGATGGCTTAAACCTTCTGTTAACATGGGCAGAGCTTTCCTGTAAAAATCGTAGCCTGCAAGAAGTGGTTCCCCTCCGTGGAAGGTGAAGGTAACAGGTTCCCTTCGGAAGTTTTTAAGCCATTTCACAACTTCTTCGATAACTTCAATGTCCATAAGCGGGGATCCCTCATCAGAACTCCAGCAGTAACTGCAGTTTGAAGGACATCCCAATGTGGGGATTAACATTACATGAAAAGCCATGAAAACACCTTCTTTTAGATTATTAAAAGTTTAAATGTGATATTTAATGGAATTTTGGTTAACTTCCATATTTATATCTTGCGTATTTCTTCTTTTTCAATCGTTTCATCAATTTTTCTAATTTTAGCATAATTTTTTTTAAAACTTTTAGAATTGTTTCTACACGTGTTTATCCAGAAATTATTTCTAAGGCAGAAATTATTTCTAAGAACTTATTCAGATACTTATAAGTTTATACTTAATCATTGAATTGATTTAATTAAAGTTTTGACAAACTTTTGGGGTGAGCAAATGGAGTTATTGGACTTAATTAAAAGAAGATACAGTGTGCGTAGCTACAAAAAAGATCCTGTGGAAGATGAAAAGTTACGCGCAGTGCTGGAGGCTGCATGTTTTGCACCAACTGCTGCAAATAGACAACCCTTCAGGTTCATAGTTGTGAAAACTGAGGGAAAAGAAGAAGACCTAAAAAGGATTTATGGTGCCAACTGGTTTTGTGAAGCTCCAGTAGTTATCTGTGCCTGTGCAGTACCAGAAGAAGGATGGATCCGTCGTGATTGTAAAAATTACAGTGAAGTTGATGCAACTATTGCCATGGACCATTTGATACTGGAAGCAACCAGTCTTGGGCTTGGAACCTGCTGGATAGCAGCTTTTGATCCTGATGCTGCACATGAAGTTTTAGACATTCCCGAAGATGTTATTCCTCTCGTATTCACTACTTTGGGGTATCCTGATGATGAGGCCGGATCAAAAAGACGTAAAGATCTTTCAGAGATAGTTCGCTATGGAAAATGGTAATAGAATGCAAAATCTTTTCCCGCAAAATCTTTTCCCTTAAGTACCTCCTCACACCATCTTGGGATGGAGCTTCCACCACGTATAAAATTGTATGTTCCAGCGGTGTGAAAACACCGTTATAATTTTTATTCCTTCTTTCCGGTAAATTCATCCTTTTTACTTGATAATTATTTAAGTAGGATCCTGTTTTCATTATTGAACATTGGACAAGATTCAACATTATGCTCCATATCTACAGTAAACATGGGCATAACTTCAACCGCCTCCTGCTTAAATTAGGTTATCTGTTGTTGAAACCAAAACTTATTATTTACCTTTAAATTAATCAGGGTTATAAATTCTTCAAATTTAAAAAATAAGCATTAATAATTTAGAACTTGTAATCATTATTTTTAACTATTTATAATTCAATTTAGAACAGTAACGGATTTACTCTTCGTCAGTACCATCTCTACTTGAACACGTATTCGTATCTTTCGAGTCACTTGACCAGTGATTCTGATAATAGATTTTAGACAGTTGATGGATATCTTAACTACTCTAATCTTAACTACTTTAATAATTCTGGGCTCGTTCTGGGCAGTTTTATACCTATCTATAAATTGAAAACTACTTTTTTTTCACTATTTTATCCATAGACTTCTTAATTGAATTAAACCATGGTTTTAAAATGTTTTTAGCATCTTCTGTAACTTTACTTTCTTCTTCGCCATGACCTGATATATTATGTCTATTCATCACATAATCTTCAAACCAATCAGCTAATGGGTAGTCATTTAGGTTTTCTAAAAACACCCATGCGTAACCTTCATGCTCCAGGCTTAAATTGAGCTCTCCTTCCACTATCATGCAGGACATTATGATGTGAACGGCTCTTATTATATGTAAATTCTGTTCAGAAACTCCCACAACATGATCAGGAACTATTTTTAAACCTGTTTCTTCATAAACCTCTCTTATAAGCGCCTGGTCAAAGGATTCATTCTGATCAACCTTACCACCTGGAAGCTCCCACCTGCCTGGGTTGGTTTTACTGTTCGTAGACCTTTTAATGATTAAAATTTTACCATTCTCATCGGGTATAATGGCCCTCACAGCTAATCCAAAAACATGGTTTATCATAAACATATCCCTCTATGTGGATCTCACCATAATATTTTGCACACCGGTTGTTATGAAAGATCTTATTATATAACCTTATTTATATTCATACCCTTGTTTAAAGGTCTCACCTTGAAGCAGCTAAATTTATCTAAGAGTAAATACAACTTAATTATATAAAATTAAGACTTAGTTCATATAATAATGTTTTGAGGTGATAAAATGCGTAAAAAAATATTATTGCCTGTAGATGGATCACAGCAAGCAAAAAGAGCAGGTGAAGAGGCCATAACCATGGCAGATGCAGCTGGTGATGACATAATCGTTCTGTACGTCATCGACACAGGTTACCTCTATGCCCTACCACAACAGGAGTTAAGTGACCAGATAAGTGAAGGATTAAGGAAAGAAGGAGAAAAAGCTCTTGAACTCTTCAAAAAAGATTTGGAAGTGAAACAATGTGGTGGAACATGCAAAAACATTAATATTACCACAAAAATTAAGGAAGGCAAACCAGCTGATGTTATACTTAAAACGATAGAGGAAGAAGGTGTGGACCAGGTTGTAATGGGCAAATCTGGTAAACAGGGCATAGAAAAACTTATGCTTGGAAGCACGACAGACAGGGTTTTAAGATCGGCAGGGATCCCTGTTAATGTAGTATCATAAAAGAAAACTGTTGATCACTTCAATTGCTAATCAACTCTTTTTATTAATCTTTCTATTTTCTATTTTTTTTGTCTTTAATTTTTTTTATTTTAAATGTACTACTACATATTTTCTTAGTTTTGCACCGTTATCTTCTTGCTTTACCTTTTTAACAATTTTTTTTATTTTCTATTTTTACATTTGAAACTTTAATCTCCCCTTGAAACTTCAATTTAAAACTTATTGTCTTAACGTCCGCGAAAAGGCCTTTCAATTTGTTGAGCAGAAGATCTCAAACCAACCATGTTAAACCCATCAGTACTTTTAGTAGACAGGAAATTTAATAGACATGAAAATAATTACATGATAAAAAAGAGATAACTACAATAAACTTATAATGAAAAACAAAGTTAGAATTTACAATAGTTTTAGGAGGAAATAACATGAAAAAATCTGTTGGAGCAAAAACTATAATTTACCCTACCCCTGCTTTTGCTGTGGGCACCTATGATAAAGATGGAAAGCCTGATGTTATGACCGCTGCATGGGGAGGCATTTCAAGTTCAAATCCGCCATGTGTTTCAATTTCACTCCAGAAACCAAGGTACACCTACGCAAATATCATGGAAAAAAAGGCCTTTACAATAAGCGTACCCTCAGAAAGCCAGGTTAAAGAGGCAGATTACTTCGGTATCATATCCGGAAAGGTTGAGGACAAATTCTCTGTAAGCGGTCTCACACCTGTAAAAAGCGAGCTTGTGGATGCACCATATGTTGGAGAATTTCCACTGGTACTGGAATGCAAACTGGTCCACACGGTTGAGTTGGGAGTGCATACCCAGTTTACAGGAGAAATAATGGATGTTAAGGTTGATGAAGAGTTTACAGACGCAGAAGGACTTCCGGATATAAATAAGATAAAACCATTCTTCTATGATCCTGCAGGCCGTGCTTATTATGCAACCGGTAAAAAGCTTGGAAATGCATTTGACATTGGGAAAGAAATCAGATGATCCCTCTTTTGGAATTATGATTTTTAGAATTAAATGATTTTTTAAGTTTTGGCTCCTTATTTCATGGTATACTCCCTTATTTCATGGTATACTCTATAGAAAAAATCATGATATGTTCTATAAAAAAATGTCATGTTATTTATCATGTTATTTGGAGATATAAAAAATTTATAAAATTCTCTTTTTTTTGAATTTAATATTTTTCAGTAGCGGTGTTTCAGTAGCTGTGAAAAACTTTTAGTAACTGTGAAAACTTTAAATTACTCAGTTTGAATTGATTTTTTTTTAAATGTGGAATTTAAGTGTGAAAACTGTGTAAAACTTTGATATATCTTTTGATATATTAATAAAAAAATCTGTTAATTATTATATCTGGTTTATATTCAACCTTATAAAATTAAATAAGAACTTTTTTTTAATTTTTTTTAATTAAGAAGATGCATAAAAAGATATTTTAAAAATTAGATGCATAAAAAGATATTTTAAAAATTAATAAAAGGGGGAAAGTCCTTTCAAGACCTGAAAGGACACTACTTATTTTTCAGATTATTTACGCTTTTGTTAATTGCCAGCGTGGGTTATATTCCTTTTCATAACCTGATACGCCATCATAATCAACGCCAGTCACTGAAGAAGTTAATTCTCCTCCGTCAGCACCTTTTGGGTTGTATTCAAGTACTCCCCACTGACCAGATGATGGGTCGTAGTTTAACCAGGTTACGTAGTACCATTTGTACGCATAACCAGAATCGAATGCACCTGTAGGTTTAAACTGTCCACTAATAGTTTTTCCTGTAGTTTTTCCTGTAACTTTGGATTTTGCTGCTGCTACTGTGTTTGAGCTTGTTGTTGATGTTTTTGTCAATGTGCTGCTTGTTGATGTTTTTGCTGTGTGAGTAGCTACCTGAGTTGGTTCTGTTTTTTCACTTGTTTTTGTGGTACTGGACTGACTGTTGCTAGTTGTGTCACCAGTTGTTAGGTTTAAAGTTGTACCTGTCAGTTTTTCCATTGCATTTTCTGTTTGAGTGGATACCCATCCATCGACAACTATTCCAGCATCTTCCTGGAAGTATTTCACAGCTTGTTCCGTGTAAGGACCGAATGATCCATCGATTGCACCTGTGTAGTAGCCCTGATTTTTGAGCCAGTTCTGTAGTTCAACTACTTTGTCTCCGGTTGCGCCTATTTTTAAGCCGTTGTCGGTAACTGCGTTTGTTCCGACAGTATTTTGATTTAAATTTGTGTTTACATTGTTTTTTCCGATATTCTGAGTGTCCGCTGCTGCTGCAAATGGCAGGGCAGCGCACATAATGCACAATGTGAATATCATTGTGTAACTAATTTTTCGCTTAATTGTACCGCCTCCGTGTTCTACGTTTTTTAAAGTTTGTTGTAGAACTTTTTTTTTGGTACGCCCTTTGATAACATCATCATCACATATAAAGGCTTTGGTTTATTTTCAAAAAAAAGATGTGTATAAAACTCTTTTTTAGATTTAAGGCCTTTTAAGAAGGAATCCAAATGGCTGATTATGGATTAGCTTTTCTGGTTTGTATTTTGGCCAATGTGACACAATTCAAACGTTATTCTGAAAAAAGGGTGTTCATTATATACTTCTCCCATATTTTAAAGTACTCGAGATCAGTTACCAAGACAAGCCCAGATAGGGCTTTATTAAAAAATGATTTTTGATACTCCATTTTAAAAATAAATACTTAAAAATTAGATTCATGTCATATGGATTCCTTTAAATCATTTGCTCAGTTACACGGTTTTTGCAGAAAAAGGCCCTAAAAACCAGAATATTTTCATACCATATGTAAGTTTAGTATTAATTAATAGGTGTGTTGTGATAAATAATAAAGGGCTTTTGTTGGAAAAAATGTTTATTTCATGTAAGTTTATCATGTAACAGATTCACTGTGCCAATGCACGTGAAAAATTAGAGAGGGTTCTGTGTAACTTTCAAATATTTAAAGGATCCTTAATTAAAGGTAAGTAAAAAAAATAAGTAGAGTACTTAAAATTTCATTCAAATAACTTTGATCTTATAACTTTCGAGGTTTACCAGTGTCTAAATCAGAGAATTGTAGGACTTCGGACTTTGTTCTCGAAATAGCTTCGAAAGTTCCTTCAGATGGGGTCACATTCAGAGGGTTTTTAGAAATTCTGGGTGATCAGGGAGCTTTGTTATTATGTTTAATATTTGTTGCTCCTTTTTTATTACCAGTATCTATCCCTGGGAGTAGTTTGCCATTTGGCCTGCTTATAATCTTAATAAACATGGGTGTACTTTTTAACAGACGCCCTTTGATTCCAGAATTTGTAATGAATTATGAAATATCTCAGGAGAACATGGTCCGCATTTTGAAGGGAATGGCCCGTATTTTATCAGGTTTGGAAAAGTTTTCAAAGCCAAGGTTCTTTTTACTTGCCAAAAAAACTGTCATGAAATATGTGAACAGTTTGATGATCATTTTTTGTGCCTTTTTATTGATGCTGCCATTACCTGTACCTTTAACAGATTTCCTACCAGCATACGGGATTCTTTTCCTTGCAGTCGGCTCCATTGAACGCGATGGTTACATGATCCTGGCCGGCTACTTCATGGTGGCTTTAACAACCCTGTACTTCATTTTAATAATGTTACTGGGATGGAGTGGTGTTAAGATGGTTCTGTCTTACATGGGAATACCCATATAAAATAAAAGGATTTTTTATCTTTGAAAACCAAACCGAGTCAATGATTCCTGCTCATGTTTTTATTTTTCTTCCTTCTCATCTTTACACGACTTGAATACATAACCACATTTACTGCATACCACGGCTCCTGTTGTGGCATGTGCAAAATGCACCTGTTCAATGTTTCTTTTGACGGTTTTGTCCTGAGAACCGCATTTAGGACATTTCTCATTTAATTTACCTATTTTCATAGTTGTCTCTCCTTTCCATTTTACAGTTTGATCTATGTTTTAATCATTTATCAAAATTTATCATTGGACACTGTTATTGGACACATATTAAAAAAAATCTCCATTCCAATGGTGTTGTTCAAGTTTTGAAACGTGTTCAAAGTTGCAAAATTTTCAAAAAAAGTCCAGGCACAAGTGGAACTTTTAAAGTGCAGGGTTCTATTAAAGTGCAGGACTCATTTCATGCAGATTAATTCAATCGTATGGAGTAATTCAAAAATAGAAAGGGAAAAGGAATTTTTTTTTAGGTACTGTTAATTTCAACACAGTTTAAAGTAATGCCTCCTGGTACACGCTTTTTGTCATGTACTGGACATCACCAGTTTCTATGTAGTTGTAACCGTTTTTTGACAGGTACTGGTCAGGATTTGCAAGTCCTTTGAAACCTGCTGGAGAGAAGTTATCATCGTATGCTCGGGGTAACCAGTTTAAACCGGTTATACTGACGGATGTAGGATAGAAGATGGTAAACACCTTTTTATCACCCTTTTCTGTTTTATAATCTGGTGTGCCCATTTCATAAAGCGTTCCTGCACATGCTCCCCCATATATATCGACTATTAAAGCGTTACTTGGGAGCTGGTCCTGAAGTACTTCCATGTGTTCATTGGGTCCCACACCGTAGTTGACGGCATAAACACCCTCTGCTCTTAAACCATTGACTACTGCATTAATACGGGCCATATCCTCAGGTCTTGAGCTTATGTTATCACTTGTAATGTAAACTGGCCTGGTTTTAACTTCAGTTTGCTGGTTACTTTGATCTGTACCTGTCTGGTCTGAAACGTTGATTCTGTTTGATTCAAGGCTCTGATTTTTGTTATTTGAAATGTTCTTGGTAACTTCATGCTGGTATGCTGCGCTAACAGTTGCAACATCCTTTTGATTTAAAAGATCGCCGTTTGAACTTATTTTTGCTTGTGTTTACTGTTCATGTGGGATATTTTCTCCGAATGCGGCGAAAATAGACAAAAACAAGCTTGCTGTGAATAGTATAACGTATGTTGATTTTCTATTAATTTGATCGCCTCCGTATCCAAATTCTATATAAACAAAATTTTGGATAGCTCAGTGATCACCAGCATGTTACATATAAACCTTTTGGTCTAAAATTTGAAAAACAACGATTTTAGGGCTCTTTTTTAGATTTAAGGCAAAATTAGAGGGGATAAAATTATCGTATTTTTTAGGAGCATTGTCTCTTTGTATTTTGGGCAAAACCTACTTATTTAAACGTTGTTTTGAAAAAAAAGCTCATGCTATTTTTATAATAATTTAATAATGTGGACTGGAAATTTCAATACTCAGTTTTTGGTTAATATATTTTGATAATATAATGTTAACATCCCTTTTTTTGGATTAAGAAGGTTTCATGTTGCTAAAATTATATTTTTAAGTTCTGAAAACCCTTTTTGTTCGGAGCTCTGGAAGGGTCATTTTTCACATCTGCATGGGGATTTTGAAGGTTGAAGGGATGCTTTGAAGGGCAACACTTACGTTTTAAAATTATGCATGTGCACTTTAAAGTATTTTAATGCTTTAATAATGATTAAGCACCATATTTTGAGGTTTAAATTTTAAAATGAGTTTATTAAAGATTATGATAACATAACTTTGTATCATCAGATATAACAATTAACTATTTTGGGCCAGCTGAATCCAAGTTCCTCTTTACCAAATTCCTCTTTAAATACATAAAAGGTTTGTAGATAAAGAGAAAATAAATTTATTTCGCACCTTTATGTATGTAGTAACCTATGAGTCCCCTGTCATGCCAGGCTGACATGTTTGCTATGCCCCAGCAACCTTAGGATTTCTGAAGTACAGAAACGAAGCTGTGAAAATTGCCATGGCAACTATCGTAAATCCAGTTATCAAACCAAAAAATCCAATAATTTCACCCATTCTGTTAAGAAGTATAATATCACCCTCTTTTAACTTTAATTCAACACATAAACTTTTAAACCTTAAAAACTGACTGGGAATGGTATTTAAAGTTTAAAGATTTAATTTTGGTAGGGTCATTTAAAAAAAGTTTGATTTGATCTGATATGTATGTATCATTAAACATATATGTATTACATCGTCATTGGATAAAAACGATGTCAAAAAACAGGAAAAGAGATGAATGGAAAAGATTTGAGCTAGTTTTAACCTTCTAATTAGATGCATTTATCTTTTTTGTCTTGAAAACACTTTAATTAACATTATAAACCGTAGAACAGCCCAGGCAATGAATGCTAATGCCACTGCTACAATAACTATCAGGATTAAAATCCAGAAAAACATCCAAAATCCCCAGATTATTCCATTTCCGGAAATCACACCGGCATAAATACTTAGGGCGAAAATAAATCCAAGGATTCCTAAAATAATTTTTAGCCAGTGTTCCATTTTCCCATCAATCTTATTCTTGGTTTTATCGTTATTACTAGTTTACTGTTTTCAATCAGGCAAAGCAGAACAGCACGGAAAGTTAGGTTCTGCTTCTGAATTTGCTCTCAAAATTGGAAATAAGATTTTAAAATCTAAAAATAATAAATTCTGTTTTCTATATTTCCCTGGAAGACAGATCAAGATTTAAAAAAAGTTTTTGGGTCTAGGCATGCCCATGAACAAGTTTTTCCAAGCTGCCTATTCCCTACCGAATCATTTAATAATCCCCAATAAAGATACAGTATATCACATATCAGATAATACCTTAATTTAATTATGATGAGATTTGGCGGTTAAATGACGGATTTTAAACGTTTAGCTCTTCAAATTGGTGATGAAATCAAAAATAACATTACAGTTGAAGAGTTAAATAGGATAACCTTTAAAATTAATATCCTTACTCTGTATGCTGATTATAAGGATTTCCAGACTTTTGCCAGCGATTCTCCCTTTACGTGAATTTTAAATTCAAGGAAATACCCAAAAGGTGTCATGAGAGTTTCAAATCCTTTCGCAGTTAATTTGTCGTTGATAGCTTTAATGACCTCTTCTGCAAACTCAACACTTGATTTACTCTCTGATAAGTGTCCAAAAGAATGCAGGACCACCTTTCTTCTATCAGTTTTTTTAGCCAGCCAGCGGATATTATTAACTGCCTTTTTAACAACCTTATTTTTTCGTTCTTCATCTTCTTTTTCAACATTAATAAAAATAACCAGAGAATCTGTCGTAGATTCCTCTTTATCATAACTTTCAACAGATTCTACACTCTTACTGAAAGTTTTATACCAGAAATCGTTAGTATCAAACATCAATAGTTTCATTACAATCACCCAGTAATATCTTGGTTTTATTCTTTGTCAGACTTTGAAAATAAAAGCCTGTAATGGTAAGGTTTCAGATTATGCATGTTCTCAAATTTAAACTCAACTTCAATAGCCTATTTAATATATTGTTCGGGTTTTGGGCCTATTTTCATTGGTGGACCTCGAGGAGTCTCTGGATCAAAGCTCCAATGTATAACACTTAGTTTACTTTTTTAATTGAGGTGTTTATATTTATTAGGGCAGTTTATAAATTCAAACAGCCCATATGAAGGGCGTAATCGTGGAGTTGTTGTCAAAAAGTAGTTTTTTTTGATGTTCTTTTCAGGAGTCTTATCGGAATTTGAACCGTTACGCTGGTTGCAAGTCTGAGCCTGAGAGAAGTGCTAATGAATTCCAGAAACTCCCTGAACAAATAAGTAATATCAAAGCAAGCTTGAATCCACAAAAGCCGAAGAAAGATAAGATTGAAAAATTTTTTTATCTTTTTTAGTTAATAGTGAACTTTTGATGGTGAAACCCAAAAGTTTTACACTACCTGCAAATAAAAGTGATAAATGTAGCTTTAATCAGGGTTAAAAATTATACTGTAGTTGAACTTTCAGTTCAATTTAATATAAACGAAACTTTAGTCCAACGTTTAATAAGCTATTTCCTTAACCATAATAACAGGAGTTGATAAAATGGCAAAAGTGAAAGGAACCAATAAAAGAACAAGACCAAACCCAAATTTCAAAAAGTCTGGAAGTAAAAAGGGAAGGGGAGTTAAGAAAAAAGTAATCCGTCATTAAATATAATTGACCATGTTAATTGGTAATTTATATCCTTTTAATTTCTCTTTTTTATAGTGGTGTTGTGGCTTTAAGTTTGGTTTTGATGTTTGTTTTGGAGTATTTTTTAGTTCCAATACATTTTTTAGTTCCAATACATAGTATCCTGTTTTATGTCTTTCTTGTGACATTGAGTCTAGGATGGTTTTTGATTTTTTATGTCCCATTTAATTATACCTCTCTTACCAGAAAGGAAAGATATTGGCGGGATAGGGATAATCTTATTTTTAGTAAGCTTTTTTTGTCTTATGTCCTTTAATGATATTGGTTTTGCATTGATTGCAATATTTATATCGGCTATTTCTTTAGTTATCCTTCTAATCACTGTTAAAGATTAGAAAAACAGGATCAGTGATATACTTGAAATGTATTCGCTATGGATCCTTTATGCTCTGATTGGTTGGATTAAAATGCCCTTTGAATCTTTAAATGATAATTTTATCATTCTAATTGGTTTATACTCAACTGATTCCATGGCTTTCATCGTTTTTACTTGTTTTAAAGAGTTTAATAAAATCGAGATGTCCTTAACGCCATAAAAAAATTTTATAAGATTAAGTAGGTAATTAATAAAAATAGAGGTGATATCTATGGAGATAAGTGCAAGGAATGTGTTGGAAGGAATCGTTGAAAACGTTGAGGTTGGAGCTGTCATGGCAAGTGTTAAAATAAAAATAAGCCCTACAGATATTATAACTGCCGTGATAACCAGGGAATCTGTTGAAAAAATGGGAATTAAAAAGGACGACAAAGTTTCAGCAGTAGTAAAATCAACAGAAGTCATGGTTGCAAAAGATTAAAAGGGAACTTCTTCATTTTTTTGATTTTTTATCTTTTTTTAAAGGCTTAGTTAACTAGAAAATATTGACATTTTTTAACTAGTTTTAATTCCGATATGTATATATCTACATTTCGTTAGATTTAATTCTAATTCTCTAAAATATTCAGAAATATCCTCAAAATGGATAAATAGTAAAATATCCTCAAAGTGGATAAATAGTAATAAACGCACTGTTAAAATAACTTTATGACCTTCAGAAAGCTGCAACTTCTAACCGAATATTTAAAAGTTATGATGGCCGAAGATATGAAAGGTAAAAAATTATATATCTTGATGTCGCAAGTCTATTTTTTTAATTTCAGATTTTTTGAACGAAGTTACAACTCATACATATGAATTATTTTTATTAAGAATTTATTTTTATTAAAATTATTATTATGTGAGTAAATTCATAAATTAAATTAATAATTTTTCTGAGCATGGAGGGGGGGTATCAAGATCGATCATGATGGTTCTAAACATGGAGAGCATGTAAACCATGAAGAAAAAGGTAAATGTGTTGTTTGTGGGGATGAACTGGGTGAAAAACATAGAATGGAAGGGGGGCATGTTCATTCTAGCATGATTGATGATTTAAAAAAACGTTTCTGGGTATCACTGGTTATAACTATCCCGATACTTATTTTATCACCTACAATTCAAGAATTGGTGGGATTAGGAAAATTAATTAGATTTCCCGGAGATTTGTATGTTCTTTTTGTTTTATCGTCTATAGTTTATTTTTATGGAGGTTACCCTTTTTTTAAGGGATTTTATAATCAATTAAAATCGCGGGTTCCTGGAATGGATACTCTAATTTCTGTTGCTATTACCAGTGCTTATCTTTACAGTAGTGCGGTTGTTTTTGGTCTTATGGGTGAAGTGTTCTTCTGGGAACTTGCAACCTTAATTGACATCATGCTCATAGGCCACTGGTTAGAAATGAGATCAGTAATGGGGGCTTCCAGAGCACTTGAAGAGCTTGTAGAACTTATGCCCTCAACTGCCCATAAAATAATGTCTGACGGCAGTACAGTTGACGTTCCATTGCACGAGTTAATGGTCGGAGATCATGTGGTCATTAAACCTGGGGAAAAGGTTCCTGTAGATGGTGAAATTGTAAGGGGAACTACCTCTATTGATGAATCTATGCTTACTGGTGAATCAGAGCCTATATTTAAGGAAGTTGGTGCTGAAGTTATAGGCGGGTCCATCAATGGAGATGGATCCATAACTGCGGAAATTAAAAAAACAGGCAAAGATTCCTTCTTATCACAAGTTATAAACCTTGTTGAGGAAGCCCAGTCAACTAAATCAAAGACACAGAATCTTGCAGATCGCTTTGCAACAGGACTTACGGTAGTTGCTCTTTCTGGAGGATTTTTAACGTTTATAGTGTGGTTATTTTTTACAAATTTTGGATCGGAGTTTGCTCTGGAGAGAGCTGTAACTGTAATGGTTATTGCATGTCCTCATGCACTGGGATTAGCAGTTCCACTTGTTGTTGCAGTTTCAACAGCACTGGCAGCACAAAATGGGCTTTTAATAAGAAATCGTGCATCTTTTGAAAGATCACGAGAGATTGATGCTGTAATATTTGATAAAACTGGTACACTTACGGAAGGAAAGTTTGGAGTGACGGATATTGTCTCTTTAAGCCATGAATACGATAAAAGAGATGTTTTAAAATATGCAGCCTCACTTGAATCTTATTCTGAGCATCCTATTGCAAGAGGAGTGGTATCAGCAGCTGAAGAAACCTTTAGTGTTGAAGAGTTTAGATCAATTCCTGGAAAGGGTATTAAAGGAAAGGTTGAGGGAAAAAATATTGAAGTGATGAGTCCTGGATTCTTAAAGGAGAGAAATATTCCTATTTCAAATGATAAAGTTAGTGAACTTGCAGCGCAGGGAAAAACAATCGTTTTTTTAATTGTTGAAGGTGAAATTAAGGGTGCAATTGCACTTGCAGACATTATAAGAAATGAATCTAAAAAAGCAATTCAAAAACTTAGAAATATGGAGATTCAATGTATAATGATTACAGGAGACCGAAAAGAAGTTGCAGAATGGGTGGCAAAAGAAGTTGGACTCGATAAGTATTATGCAGAAGTTTTACCCCAAGAAAAAGCTGAAAAAGTGCGGGAAATTCAATCTGAAGGTTTAACCGTTGCCATGACAGGGGATGGTATTAATGACGCTCCTGCACTTGCACAGGCCGATGTAGGAATTGCAATTGGTGCAGGAACAGATGTAGCTATCGAAGCTGGTGATATTGTTCTGGTAAGAAGTAACCCCCTCGATGCTGTTTACGTGGTAAAACTTGCAAAATCAACGTATCGTAAAATGGTTCAGAATTTAGTGTGGGGAACTGGTTATAATATTTTTGCAATTCCAATTGCAGCAGGCATCCTTTTTACATATGGAATTATATTAACTCCCGCAGCAGGAGCCATACTGATGTCGTTAAGCACGATTATTGTGGCTTTTAATTCAAGATTTCTGAAATTAACTTAAAATAAGGGTCATTATATTTATAAACTTCTTGAGGGGTAAGCTAAAAAGTGGGGGTAATATACATGGATAAAAACATGATGACGGTTTTAATAGTTTTAATCCTGGCCATACTAATTATTTGTATCATTTTTGCCTTGATGTGGATATACACTCCTTATATGGGTGGAAACCATCATGGCATGATGAGGGGATATTAAAAATACGTACATACAGGACTTATGGCCAATTTAAGAGCATATTCTTGTTTTGTTGGATTTGAGTTAACATTGGATAACTTTGAATCTTGTTGATCTATTTTGATCGTTGAGTTATATTTGGATAAAACATGGGATATTATATTAAACTTGAATTAACAGAATATACTATCAAATAATTGTATTTGCTCTTTTTCAGATAATTTCCGTTATCTTTATATGGTACTTTTGACACTTATTATATTTACATATGTAGATATATTGATTTATAAGGGGTGAGAAAGTGGAGAAAGATAAGGTGGCATTAGCTGCCTGCAGTGGAATGAGTCCTTATGGCCTTGTAAGTAGAGTAGCATCTACAGATACTGTTTCAGAAACAGAAAACACGATATCCATATGTATGGGTGCAACTTCTGCAGATAGACAGGGCTTCAGAGATTTAATAAGAAAGTATCCAATTTTGGCAATAAACGGCTGTGAAAATAACTGTGTAAACAAAATACTCAAACAGAAGGGTGTTGAAGTAGCCAAAACCATAAATGTGAAAGAAGAACTGGAAAAAACAGGTTATGAACCTCACAATGTTTCAAGACTTGATGATGAAGATGAAATCTGTGTTGAAATAATCAAAGAAAAAGCAAAAGAAAAATTAAAGGAAATTTGAAACTTAAATTCTCATTTTAATCTACATAATAGTCATAATATAAGGAAGTGTTTAATTGACAATAGAATCTGAAATAGAAAGAAATTTCAATGTGGAATTGTGGCAAAACTGGGTTGAAGAATCTTCTTCATTCTTTGCAGGCTTACTTGATGGATCAGTTATGGGGATATTAATAGGTGAAAATGAGGACCAAATAATTCTTTTAGAGAAAAAAGATGGTAAAATAGGGGTTAAAATTGAAAATCCTGAAGAGTTGGAACGTCCAATCGCCGATATTTTATTCAAAATTGAAGAAGGTAAGGTAAAAGAAGTTTTAAAGGATAGTTCATTTGTAAAATTCATAGAACTACTTTCAAATCAAAAAATAAGAGTTTATGGACTTAGAAGTCAGGCAGAACTCATGAATAAAGGTTACACAGGGTTTTTAGGCAGACTCGGCCTTAACTTCGGTGGCAGTTGTTGTGGTGGAGGAAGCTGCTGCTGACCCATGAAATTAAAAGTTCCATAGAGAGGATCTGTTAACATGGAAAATAAAGGATGCTGTTCTGGAGAGGATTTAAAGGCTGAAAAACCAATTAAAAATAATTCAGACAAACCAAAGGGAAGTAAAATCTTTGGGAACATGGATGCTTACGAATTATTTGTAGATGATGCAGGGAAAGGTGTTGGATGTTGTTGCGGGGGAGAACATCCTGATGAATCAACTGTAGATAATCCAGATGAAGTTAAAGTCCATGCTGGGGCTGATTTCATCCGGAAATTTGAAAATTATGCCCATTCAATTGGAGTTACAGGTGCAGGTTACACTCAAATTTCTTCTGAACTAATACTTGAAGATAAACCAATAATTTATCCAAACACCATAGTGCTCATCATGGAAATGGGTGAAGAGATCCTTAAAACTCCTAAAGGTCCAGAAGCACAGAAACTAAACGATCAGGCTTACCAAAAGCTCGGTAACATGACCCACAAGCTCTCGGATTATCTCCGTGAGAATGGTTTTGCAACCCAGGTTGCCCATCCATATGGAAGATGGGTGAACTTTTCTGCACTCGGTCAAAAGGCGGGTATGGGCTTTATAGGTAAAAACGGCCTTTTAATAACTCCTCAGTTGGGTCCAGGACAGAAGATCTCAGCCATATTCACCAGCATAGAAAACTTACCTGCAAAAGAACACCGGGAATTCTCATGGATAGCAGAATACTGTGAAAAATGTGGTAAATGTATCAAAGCATGCCCTGAAAAAGCATTAATAGAAAAAGAGACTTGCTGTGGCGGTAAAGAAGTTGAATTTATACAAAAACTTTGCAGGGGCTGTAGCGAAGGTTGTACTGATTGCATGGAAGCCTGTCCATTCAATAGAAAAGGATATGAACACGTTAAAAGCAGATTCGACAAAATGAACGCCAAATTAATGGAGAAAAGAAAGAAAAGGTGATTCAATGGTTAAAAACGATGAAGATAAATCATTTGAAGCAGAAATAAGAGCTAAATACAGTGGAGGAACATGCCCATGTCAAATGGGAGTTATTGAAAAAAAGAAATCCTCACTCAAAGAAGTTGTATGTAAAAAATGCGGCACAGTATTTAAAACCAACAGAGACACTGAATACTGCTGGAGATGTGAAAAAAAGATATAACTACTAAACTTTACTGTTACCAGTAGTTGATTACCATGAAATGTGAAAATAAAGATGGAAAACTCACTTGTGAACAGGTTAAATCCCTGGATAGAATAACCTCTGATATACCTGATGATGATGAGATATATAAAAATTCAGAGGTAATAAAAGCTCTTTCAGACCCTACACGCCTTAAAATAGTTTACCTTTTAAGTTATGGTGAACTATGCGTTTGTGAAATAATGGCAGCACTTGAAAAGCCCCAACCAACGGTATCCCACCATTTAAACATCCTTAAAACTGCGGGTTTCCTGAAATGGCGCAAAGAAGGTGTATGGACACATTACAGACTATCAAACTCAAAAATTCCAGAGAACATAAATGAACTACTAAAAAACCAATAATGGGATGGGATTTACATGGATAAAGGCAGTGATAATGCCAATAAGGAAATTAGTAGTCAGACCTGTGATGTTACAAGGCTGGGCTTTCTTGATAAATTTTTAACATTATGGATATTTCTTGCAATGGTTTTAGGGGTGTCCCTGGCTTATTTTATCCCTGGAGTTGAATCTTTTGTCAGTAAATTCCAGGTTGGAACAACCAGCATTCCCATAGCAATTGGTTTAATCTTGATGATGTACCCTCCCCTTGCCAAGGTGAAGTACGAAGAGTTACCAGACGTATTCAGAAACAGGAAGATATTATCCCTTGCAATGTTTCAAAACTGGGTAATAGCACCTTTACTTATGTTTGCCCTTGCAATCATTTTTTTAAGGGGATACCCGGAATATATGACTGGTTTAATCTTAATTGGAATTGCTCCATGTATTGCCATGGTACTGGTCTGGAATCAGCTTGCAAAAGGAGATAATGAATATGCAGCAGGATTAGTGGCATTTAACAGTGTATTTCAGGTGCTTTTTTACAGTGTCTATGCGTATGTCTTCATAACCGTGCTCCTACCAATGCTTGGTCTGGAGGGAAGTATAGTAAATGTTAGCATGGTGCAGATAGCAGAAAGCGTGTTTATATACCTGGGAATTCCATTCTTAGCTGGTATGTTAACAAGATTTGTTCTGGTTAAAAGGAAGGGCAAAGAATGGTATCATAACAAATTTATCCCTAAAATCAGCCCAATTACATTAGTGGCCCTGTTATTTACAATTGTAGTGATGTTCAGCCTAAAGGGAAACTTCATAATAGAAATTCCACTTGATGTAGTGCGTGTTGCAGTTCCCCTAATCTTTTACTTCGTGATCATGTTTTTCATAACATTTTACCTGGGCTACAAAATAGGGGCAGATTACTCAAAAGCTACAACCATATCATTCACAGCAGCAAGCAACAACTTCGAACTTGCAATCGCAGTAGCAGTAGCAGTTTTCGGAATAGGATCCGGAGTGGCATTCGCAACAGTAATAGGACCACTCATAGAAGTACCCGTACTCATAAGCCTTGTAAACGTCGCACTGTGGCTACAAAAAAAGTACTTTAAGGAAAAAATTGAAACAAGAACTTAAAATCCATTTAATATCCTTTAGTTTTTTCAATAATCATCTGTAAAAAAAATTGAATATGTATAATAAAACTTTGTATAATAAAACTTTGGAATTAGATCCGGGTATATTAGAGCATGGTACAAAAGGGAGTTGCCCTTGAAAAGCTTGGAATACGTGAAGAAACATTAAAATGAAGATCTAAAACTTGAGCCTGATTTTATAAATACTGCCTCTGTGGGTTATAGCCAATTTAAATGAATCATTGTTCTGTTGGATTTAAGTTAACGTTTGATACAATTCTGGATGTCGTGGTTTATTTTTTAATTTTAGATCTTAGGGAATTTCGCTTTCTATATTTTGTTAGCCCCACCCAGATATTTCATTATTTCTTCTATTTCTTCCTTAGCATCTTCCCAGGACCATCCTTCGTAGATGATATGATCATGGAGCCATATGGTGATGTGTTCATGTTCATATTCTATTTTAAAATTTGCTTTTGCCATTGTGGGTCACGTTTTTCTGTGTTCTTACATATAATTTAAAGATCCATGGGATTGTTGCGACATCATGTAAAACTTTTAAAACTAAAAAAACTCCAAAAAATTTTTTTATATCTCTTTTCAATTAACAGTAAACTTACGAAGGCTGCCCTTTTTATTACCCCCGTAAATTACACTATAAAATATCTACAGTTAAATTTTTCTATTTAATTTTCTTCACAGCCTTCCAGCCATCTTACAGGAATGAACCGTTACGTTGGTTGGAAGTCCGAGAAGGGAAAATTCAGAGGGCAACAAGCCACATGATGCGAAAATTCTTCAACACCAGCTGATAAATGCAGGGATGCCAGAGGAAATAAGGAAACACATGATGGGCCACACCTTAAAAGACAAGGTCCGTGAAGTATACTTCCTAACAGACTCAACAGAGCTCTAAAAGGTCTATCTAATGTACAATCCAACGTGACAATAAAAGATTTTGAGTCGGAAAAGTGCTGATTCTGTCCATGATAAGAGGATGAATGAGATGGAAGCTGTTATACTGGAGATTAAAAATAGGATGGGTGAAGAGGTTTGAAATAATAGATTAACTTTTTATATTACTTTGTTTTAATTATGGGTTAATGGGGGATTTGAAATAGAAAAAAAGAGGATTATCTGCTTTCACAGATTTTGGGTTTAATATGTATTCTATTGGGGTTGTGGAACATAATTGATTATTCGTTCACTGGCCCAGTATTCATGGCTGTCGGTATAATGATTATAGCAAGTACATTTGTAATTAAAAGCTCTTATAATAAACTGATTTATGTTACAACTGTATTAATAATTTTAATGGTACTGATAGGAGGAGAATATCTTTTAGCACCAATGCAGAACATAATATTTTACATATTAACCATATTGTTGGCTTTTTCCTTTTTTTTTAGTTGCTAATTTTTATTTGATTCCTGAGGATAGTCGAACTAAAAGGGATGAAATATTAATGGGGATAGGATTAATCTCATTTTTATTAGTCTTATCCTTAATATACGGTTTGATTCACAATGATTTTACAAAAACACTTATTTTAGGAGTATTTTTGTTAATTATAATCTTTATCATCCTTGTAATCCGAATAAAAGGATTTAATAATATATTAAAAACTTTTGAGGTATTCTGGAGGAAATTATCAAAATTTCATATAAAATTTCATATAAATTATGGTGCAATACTATTAGGCTCAACAGTGTTAATTATAAGTGAAGTCATGTTTTCTATCCTTTTTGGACCTTACTCAACTTTTATATCTGCTCTTTTAATGGCATGTATGGTTAAATATATGACAGAAGGCTTTAAGGAGTTTTTAGTAAACTTTTTAATTACTATTTTTATAGTATACGTGAGCTTTCTTATCTTTTTACAATAATCTATTATAATACATGGGACATGTGACAATAAAGAATTTTGAGCCGGAAAAAAGTGAAGATGAGCTTCAAAAAAGGTTCAAAAACAGATAAATGACCTTAAGGCAATGCTTGAATCAGTGAATGCTGAGGGGAAATAAAGTGTGGGAAATTTATTTACAATGAATTTGGAACCCCAATTTCGACATGTATATATCTACGTTTCGATAGATTTAATTTTAATCCTGTGAAATATTAAAAAATATCCTCAAAATGGATGAATGGTAATAAGCTCGCTGTTAAAATAGATTCTGACCTTCCGGAAGGCAAAACTTCTAACTGAACACTTAAAACTTATGAATAGAAAAGATATGAAAAGCAAAACTATATATCATGAATAAACATAACAAATATATAATTATAATTATAAATAATAATAAATATTACGGGAGGTGGTTTTAATGCTCACATCTGTCCAGAAAGAAATACTGCAAAGCCTTACAGATTTGTACCGGAAATCAAACTTTAAATCCATTAAAGGAGAAGAAATAGCCGAGGTTATGAACCGTAACCCGGGCACAATAAGAAACCAGATGCAGTCGCTCAGAAGTTTAGGGCTTGTGAAAGGCGTACCTGGACCAAGGGGAGGTTACAAACCCACAATAAAAGCTTACCATACACTCAACATCCAGGATTCGGACAAAGAGATGGTTGTACCCATATACAGGGGTGCTGAAAAGGTTAAAGATATCACGGTTTCCAAGATGGAATTCACAAGCATAACACATCCTGGAGAATGTGAAGCTGCAATAAAAGCCGTTGGAAACATTAAACATCTTGACCTTGGCGATAGAATCAGGGTGGGTCCGACTCCGGTTAACAAACTGGTTGTGGACGGCATCGTTGTGGGCAGGGACGATATGGACAACATAATCCTCCTGGAAACCACTGCAATACGAAGCATTCCAAAAATGACGGTTATGGAAGTTGCAAGCAGAAACGTGCTGAAATTGAAAGCTTTTATGAACATAAAAAATGCCGCAAAAACCTTATCTGACAACGGGATAGAAGGAGCACCTGTAACCGACGATGGAGAAATCGTGGGAATTTTAACCCTGAGCGACATTACCAAAGCCCTTGCAAAGGGTAAAGAAAACTTCAAAGTGTCTGAAGTCATGTCAAAACATCTGATAAGCGTTGAAGAAGATGTTATGATCGCCGATGCCATAGAGGTCATGAACAAAAACAAAATAGGAAGACTTATTGTTGTTGATAAAGCTGGAACTCCAGTAGGCATAGTGACAAGGACGGATCTCCTGGATAAAATAGCAGGTTTAAGGTAGTTTTTTTTAGGTTTGGAGAAAGGGAACTAGCTTTTTTTGAATTCACTTCTAAGATCCGGTTTAACAACTTGATCTACTCTTGAAGTACTTTTAAATAGCCAATTCGTAGACCAAAAACTACAGGGAAATCAATTCATTTAATACTATAAGCAACAAAAACTTAACTAATGTAAACAACTAAAATTAAACTTCAAATAAAATTTAAATTCAGTAAGATTTATAAATTCAGTAAGATTTAATATCAATTTAAACTTCAGTTAGCCAAAACTGGAAATGCCATTGAAGGCTTATTTTTACTATTTAACTGGTTAAATTATTGATAATCTTATTTTTGGATTAATGTTTAGGTTGTGTAAAACTGAAAGTAGATCAAATGAATATTAAAGGCAACATGAGCGTCCTTGAACTTGTGGAGGAAATGGGAAAATCAGGAGTTCTTGGAGCAGGAAGAATGTACAGGGCCACGAAGCTCATGGCCGATGTGATGAAAGATGAAGATACAAAGGTTTTCCTGAGCGTTGCAGGACCGCTCGTACCAGGAGGCCTTAGAAACGTTATAAGAGACCTTATAAATGATGGTCTGGTGAATGCACTATTTACAAGCGGTGCAAACCTAACCCATGACCTTCTGGAGGCATTCGGTGGCAGACACTACAGTGGAATTCATGAAGATGACGAAACGATGTGTGCTCATGGAATGGGAAGAATAGCAGATCTCTACACAAAATCCCAGGATTTTGAGGTCTTTGAAAAGAAAATAACCCAGATATTCCTGGATATATCCAGGGAAAAAAAGAACTTCACCATAAGGGAGTTTTTAACTGCCCTTGGAAATTCGATTGATGATGAGAGGTCCATACTTCACACCGCAGCAAAGAAAGGCGTTCCAATATATGCACCTGGAATCATAGACAGCATGATAGGACTGCAACTTTTCATGTTCACACAGGATCACGAGCTCCACCTGGATGCACCCGGAGACATGCACGAACTCTCAGACTTTGTTTTCAACTCAAAAAAAGTTGCTGCCATAATGCTTGGAGGTGGACTGCCAAAACATTATGCTCTGGCATCAAACCTGCTTAAAGGCGGTGTGGATGCAGGCATACAGATCACAATGGACAGAGGAGAAACTGGAAGCCTCAGCGGTGCACCCCTTGAAGAGGCCAAGTCCTGGGCAAAGGCAAAGGCCGGTTCAAAGCTTGTAACTGTTATAGGGGATGTTACAATAATATTCCCAACCATGGTTGCAGGTGCAAGGGAGATACTGGCTAAGCCTTGAGTGGGAAGATTAAAAGGAGTAAAATTTTAAAGAGTAAAGTTAAAAAAAGTTTTTTAAATTTAGGTTTTCAATTTTTTTCAAACATTTTAGTTTTATGGAAGTGATGTTTTTTGGAAGCATTTTTCTACATTATTCCCGGAGTTCTTTACGCACTTGCAGGATTTTTAATGAAGCTCTCTGATGATGCCCACGACAGGAGAAAAAACGATGTATTTGCCATATTCACAGGTTTCATATGTGCACTGTGCATAGTTTACCTTGCTGTGACCAGTGCAGATGCAGCGTGCATATTCGTGGCAATTTTAATAGGCAACCTTCTGGCCTGGAAGATTGACAGCATCAACCACGTTGTATCTTTCCTGATCCTCGTTGGAATACTTGCCTTTTTGGGAATACCCTCAATTGGAATAGTTACACTTGCAGTGTGCGCTGGGGCAGCATTTGTTGATGAAATTGGAAATGATAATCCCGGGGTTTCAAAATGGGGTAGGGCACCTGAGTTCTTCTTTGAGCACAGGTTCACACTCAAAATAGCTGTGCTTGCCTTTGCAGTTTTAGGACTCTTCCAGGCATCACTTCCACAATTTGCAGGGGTTCAGTACTTTCAGATCCAGACCTTCGTTTACTTTTTAATGTTTGAGGTGTTCTACGAGGTTGCAGCTTCAAGGTTTGATGCTATCTATGATGGACTTTACAGCGTTTTTGGGGCTTTCAGATAGGTATATGGACCTTCCAACTATGGCGGCATCTGCAAATTGAAGTGTTTTCTTTGCACTTCCGCCCTGGGCTCCAACTCCTGGAGATATTATGAATGCATCGTCCCCAACGATTTCCCTTATTTTTCTAAGTCTATCGAGCTTTGTGGCAGGTGCAACGTAATTTTTAATCCCCATCTCCACACCCATGGTGGCAATGTCTTCTGCTGCAGGTTTTAAAAACCTTGAAGCACCTGGATGGGACATTTCAGTCAATAGAAACACTTCTTTTCTCTGTTTTTGGGCAGATTCAAGGCAAGCCTCCACGCTGTCCCCTCCAACGAAACCGTGGACTATCAGGGCATCTGCACCAGCTTGGAAGGTGAGGTCTGCTATTTTGGTGTTGGTTTCTGGAATGTCTGCCACTTTGAAGTCAGCTATGACATTGCAGTTAAATTCTTTTTTGATCCGGGTTATGGATCCAAGCCCCTCAGCCAGTGCCAGGGGGTATCCAATTTTTATGGTGTCCAGGTAATCTGAAACATCTTCAACTATCTTAAGGGCACTTTCCATGTTCTGAACGTCCAGTGCCAGTATTATCTTGTTTTTAACTTCCATGGCTTTAGTATGTTGGAACTGGTTAAATGATTTTTGGAGGGGTGCACTCCTCGGAAGCTGGCCTTGGATAAAAAAATTAAGCAAAAATCAGTTCAAATTTTTTTTAAATTTAAGTTTTGACTGATAGTTCCATATTTTTCACAGTTTTAATGGCTTTTTCACATTTAAAACCTTATTTTATGTATCTTAAATCTTAAAATAGCATTTTCAATGCTTTTATTTCTTTCATAAAATTTCATGTCATTTTAGAACCTTGAATTTTTAAAATCTTGAAACAACTTTTTTTTCAACTAACTTACTTTAGGACTGAAATGGATTTCGGGATGACCTTGGGATTGTAATTACTTTTTTTCCATATATTCTCTGACCAATTATCTTCATCATTCCAAAAAACATATTACACCTTCTTTCAGGCAAAAATAGCAAACTTTAAATACAGGTTTTATTCAATTTTACTTTATATAAAATAAAGTTAATTTTAATATTTTGAAGGTGGATATTCAAGAAAAATGGATATTCAAGAAAGAAAAGTTTAAATAAAGCAAAGTTTAACAAAAATAAAGGAGATTGAAAAATGCATATAGCAGAAGGGTTCCTACCGTGGTACTGGTGCGTTTTCTGGTACGCACTTGCAATACCAGTTATTGCCTACGGTGTGATCCAGATAAAAAAAGTAACAGAGAAACAACCAGACTCAAAACCATTACTTGCAGTTGCCGGAGCATTTATATTTATTTTATCATCCTTGAAAATGCCTTCAGTAACTGGAAGCTGTTCCCATCCATGTGGTAACGGTTTAGGTGCAGTACTTTTTGGCCCAGCAGCCGTGAGTGTTTTGGCAGCAATAGTACTTGTTTTTCAGGCACTGCTTCTTGCCCATGGTGGAATAACCACACTTGGAGCCAATGACTTTTCAATGGGTATTGTAGGCCCAGTCGTAGCATGGCTCATATGGAAAGGTGCAAGAAAAGCAGGATGGTCCCCCTCACTGGGCATATTCCTTGCAGCAGTCATGGGTGACTGGTTAACCTACGTGACGACAGCAATACAGCTTTCATTGGCATTCCCAATACCAACATTTGGATCTGCATTTGTGAAGTTCATAGTTATATACGCCTACACCCAGGTACCACTTGCAATAGCAGAGGGTTTACTAACAGTTGTCATATTTGAGTACATAATGAAACTCAGACCTGACATACTGGTACGCTTGAAAGTCCTGAAACCTGAGGAAGGAAAGAAGATAGCAGCGGAGGCAGATTAAAATGGTAAGTAAGGTAACTAAAAGGGCCATAATTTTACTCTGTATAGTTGCTGCGATCCTGATATTTCCACTTGCATACTACAATGGTAAGGGTGAAGCGCAAGGTTACTTCGGTGGATCAGATGATCAGGGTCCAGAGTATATTGAGACAACAGGTTACCATCCTTGGGTACAACCACTATGGGAACCACCAAGCAGTGAGATAGAAAGCCTTTTATTTGCCCTTCAGGCAGCTATTGGAGCCATAATCATTGGATACGTCCTTGGTTACTGGAAGTGCCAGTCGAATATGAAACGAAGGAAAGAGAAAGGTGAAGTTCCCCAGGACCAGTTGAAGTGGGAGTAGGAACAATAAATTAAAAAAAAGCTAAATTAAACGTTTAGATCAATTAAACTCCCTTAATGGGGGAATAACTGCAAATTTTATATATTTAAAGAACCAGGGAATTGATCATACAATGTCCATGTTTGAAACCACTTTAGACGGTTATGCCCATTCAAACGGGCTTAGAGATGTAAATACTTATTATAAGGTGTTTTTTGCAATTTGCACCATGCTTGTGAGTTTGGTATCTCAATCACCAGTTGTCCCTCTTTTGATATTCGGAATTGTAACAGCTTTAATTATTTTCAAGGCCAAAATTTCTTCCAAGTTCTACTTGAAGTTCATGGCAGTACCCTTCATATTTGCACTTATAAATTTCATCTTCATGGCCATATTCTTTGGAGTGGGCAAACCTTTACTGGAACTTGGAATATTCAATTTGGCGGTGACTGTGGATGGATTCAACCTTGGGTTTCTTCTCTTAGCCAGAATAATGGGCGGTTTCTCATGCCTTGCATTTCTAGCACTCACGATCCCAATGACAGAACTTTTCTCAGTCTTTGAAGATATGAAGATCCCGCAGATCGTTATTGAACTTGCAATGCTCATGTACCGTTACATATTCCTGTTCCTGGATGAGGTACTCACAATGTACCATTCACAGGAAACAAAACTTGGTTACTCCAGTTACAGGAAATCTTATAAGTCTCTGGGAATGCTTGCAAGCAACCTCTTCATAAAAACATGGATGAAAGGCGAACAGGTGTACGTTGCAATGCAATCTCGATGTTATGATGGTTCAATAAAAACAATGAGTGAAACTGGAACTATACGAAATATAGGGGCTCGAAACCTGATTTTACTTGCAGTATTTGAGGTTGTGCTTTCAGTTGGAACCTACCTTACAGGCAGCCTCAGCATTTTCTGATCTGGATGTTATGTCTTGATTTTTAGTTGACAAGTTAATATCTAAAAAAATAAATTTTAATAAAAAATCCTGATTCTAACGTGGTGGTGATGAAATGAAAGAGAATACCCCTTTTAAAATGCCTTACTAAAAAGTAATATAAGGTGATCCACATGAACGTTATTGAAACTAAAAACATTGTCTATGAGTACCCCGACGGTACAAAAGCTCTGAAAGACGTTAATTTTACCGCAGAAGAAGGTAAAATCATCGCACTCCTTGGACCAAACGGTGCAGGTAAATCAACCCTTTTTCTCCACTTCAACGGCATACTGGAACCCTCCTCAGGAGAAGTCCTGGTCAATGGTGAATCCATAGGCTACGAAAAGAAGGAGCTGATGAAAGTCAGACAGAAAGTGGGTATAGTGTTTCAAAATCCTGATGACCAGCTTTTTGCACCTACCGTGATGGAGGATGTGGCTTTTGGTCCTATGAACATGGATCTTCCTGAAGAGGAGGTTAAAAAGAGGGTTAAATCTGCTCTAAAACGGGTTGGGATGACTGGATTCGAGAAGAAACCTCCACATCATTTGAGCGGCGGCCAGAAAAAGAGGGTGGCAATTGCAGGCATCCTCGCAATGCACCCAGAGATAATGGTTCTGGATGAGCCAACAAGCGGCCTTGATCCGAGGGGAGCGTCCCAGATAATGAAGCTGCTCTACGACCTGAACAAGGAGGGCATGACCATTATCATATCAACACATGATGTTGACCTCGTCCCAATCTACGCTTCTAAAATCTATATACTCAGCCATGGGAGCATAATAAAAGAGGGAAGTCCTCAGACAGTTTTCAATGATGTTGAAACAATAAGGGCTGCGGATTTAAGGCTTCCACGCATAACCCATCTCATGGAGATACTTAACAAGGAGGACCACATCCTGTTTGGAGAGCCTTATCCACTCACAATAGGTGAAGCTAGAAGAAGAATACGTCAAAAGGCTCAGGATTAATTTAGGACATTAATTTTATTGAATTGATAGAATTTAGGTTTTTAGACGATTAAAACCCGTTTTTTTTGTTTGATCATTGCAAAATGGCAATATTACAGCGGAAGGGAGTATTACTTAATATATAAAGAAAATCTTTAAAAGTATTAACACCCTGGAGTGATAAGTTATGAACATATTATCTTTGAGTCTAACCAACTTTCCAATGCAGCTCAGTCTATTTTTCATGGCTGCTGCCTTTGTCCTGGTGCACTGCACGCAATGGAACCCGGTCATGGAAAAGCTGTAATGGCAGCATTTGTAATGGGTACAGATGCAAATTTAGGAGACACCCTTTTACTTGGAGGTACAGTTGTCTTCGCCCATGTAATTGTGGTTATTCTTCTTGGAGTTGCATCGTTCTTCCTTGAGGGGTCTTTGAACGTTAACAACCCACGACCTCATGAGTGCAATTGGTGGAATCATCCTTGTTGCGGTGGGTCTGTGGATAATTAGGAGGTACCACATCCCATTACCATCATAAATACAATATAAACACAGCGGAAGGCAATACAAAGAAGGGAGTGATTGTAATTGGGCTCTCCACTGGTATAGTGCCCTGTCCGGCAGCACTTGCAGTGCTACTTTTCAGCATTGCAAACGGCCAGTTTTACAACGGTATTGTGTACGTTCTGGTGTTCAGTGCAGGTCTTGCAATATCAATAACCCTGCTTTCAGTTCTCTTCGTTAAAGGAAAGGATTTTATCCAGAACTACATGGGCAACAAAACCATAAACAAAATTCCAATTGTAACTGGTACAATAATCAGCATTATAGGATTGTTAACCTTTTCATTGCCTATTTTGGGGCATTTAATGCCATTTTTCCACATTTAATCCGTTAATATCTGAAATCTGCCCTGGTTGAAGTTCAACATAAAATTTGATATTCAACTTGTTGGTTAAACTGGTTAATACTGCTGGTTAATACTTGGTAAAAATGGTGTTAATGAAACATTTCATGTTTTGAATGTTCTGATGAGACTTAAACATCTGAAAAGATGTGAGAAGTCATTAAAAAGAGCATTTGATGTTTAACCACATTTTTTCATATTTTTAAGGTGTCTACCTTTATTTTAATGGATAATAAACTATTTTAATGTAATACGATTTATACACTTTTATGATTTATAAATTTTGATAGTACAGGAGTAATGCATTGAATTTCATTGAATGTGATATACATGATCATTGAAACAGATAAAATCGTATATGAATATCCAGACGGTACAAAGGCCCTTGAAGATGTTGACTTTCAGGTTGAAGAAGGCAAAATTGTTGCACTTTTGGGCCCCAACGGTGCTGGAAAATCCACACTTTTTTTACACTTCAACGGAATACTGGAGCCAACCTCTGGGACTGTTAAGATAGATGGGGAGCCCATAAAATATGATAAGAAGGAGTTGATGAAGGTCCGGCAGAAGGTTGGTATAGTGTTCCAGAACCCTGATGACCAGCTTTTTGCACCTACCGTGATGGAAGATGTGGCTTTCGGCCCAATGAACATGGCACTTTCTAAGGAAGAGGTGGATGCAAGGGTTAAGGAGGCTCTCGAGAAGGTTGGAATGAATGGGTTTGAGAAAAAACCTCCACATCATCTGAGCGGTGGCCAGAAAAAGAGGGTGGCAATTGCAGGCATCCTCGCAATGAGACCCAAGATAATGGTTCTGGATGAGCCAACAAGCGGCCTGGATCCTAAGGGAGCATCCCACATACTCCAGTTACTTTACCAGCTCAACAAGGAAGGCATGACAATTGTCATATCAACCCACGACGTGGATCTGGTACCCCTTTATGCAAGCACAGTTTATATAATCAGCAAGGGAAAGATAATAAAGGAAGGCAGCCCTCAAACGGTTTTTGAGGATGTTGAAACCATAAGGGCCGCAAACCTACGGCTTCCCCGTATAGCCCACCTCATGGAAATACTCAAAAAAGAGGATAAGCTTCCTTTGGGTAAACCATATCCTTTAACAATAGGAGAAGCAAGAAGAAGGATTTTAAAAGAGCTTGATAAATAATTTAAAACAATACTCTTTTCTTCTTTATTTTAGATAATCAACTCTAAAAAAATCAGCTGTAAAAAATTTACCAGGAAGAAATTTACTAGGAAGATATATAAGGCCTAATTTTCATTTTTTTAGGTTTAATATTGGATCAATCTTCTTTGCACTTCAACAACCTCTAAAAAAGCTTAAATACTCTCCAAAAAAGCTTAAAGACAATTTTAAGAGATTGAAATTGGGGATTACCCAAAACTTAAATCCCATGTTTATTCAATGATCTTGATGGCTTTCATTGGACAGGAATAGGTGCAGAAACCGCATCCAATGCAGAGCTCATCATCAACCTCAACTCCCCAGTCTTCCTCAATTTTAATGGCAGTTACAGGGCAAAGGGATACGCATGCACCGCAGTCTATGCATTTATCTTCATCCTTCTTTACAACCCTCGTGATGGGTTGGAGTTCTATGCCTGCTTCTTCAAGGAATTTTATGCCTTCTTCTGCCTCTTTGCCGTTTATCTCAATGAGCATTTTACCCCCTTTGGGGGTTATGTTCGCTTTGAGGATGTTGAAGTTTATATTGTAATTTTTGATGAGATCAGCTATAACTCTCTTGTTTACAATACTCGGTGAAAAGTTCAACCATGCTTTCATAATGAACCACCATTTTTACCCTTTTTTGCATATATCAATCTTGAAATATCTTCTGCTGTTATCATGCCTTTCACGTTGTTTTTATTGTCAACAATGGGCAGCCCTGAAATCTCGTACTTGTTGATGCGCCTTGCAACAACGTCCACAGGCTCGTCTTCATGGGCCACTACCACTTTACGGGTCATAACCTCACCCAACCTTTCTTTGCCTTTGGCAACAGCGTTTGCTATGTCCCATGATGTCACAATGCCCTGCAGTTTTCCAGTGGAGTTCACAACCGGAACATGGTTCACGCTGTTGTCAACGAGTTTCTTTGCAACTGCGTTGATTTCATCCGTTGGATGAACGGTTATAACGGGTTTAACCTTAATATCCTTTACAAGAACCGACGGTTTTCTGGTTTCGAGAGGTTTAACCTCAAATCCCTTTGATGCTAACTTTTTAACAGGATTTGTAAGATAGAACTCTCCTTTGTTTATCCAGTTTTTCAGTTCTCCTGCAATTTCTGCAGCTTTTTTATAGGATGATAAAGGGGATGTTGGAACTTCCACCCCGTTAATCTCAATAGTTCCAGTCCTAAGTTCTTTATAATTGGTTTTCATTATTTTGGGGCGGTTTCTTCTTGCAACACCATAATCAACAATATGGCAGACAATTTTTTCATTGCTTATGGCTGTTCTTTTTGCCATGTCCTCGTTGAGAATTGGTATTGGAATTCCAAGCCCAACAAAAAGTGTTGAACCATACTTTGGCATGGTTGCTCCGCGCACGTAATCTGGGCTCATCTTCTTCATGTTTCCCTTGAGCATGAGGGTGCCGGCTCCACCAACTGGAACTCCATTTTCACGTTCAACGCTGGTATCGTGTTGAGTTCCCTCTCCTATAACGTAGCCCTGACTTCCGCAGAGAAATATTCGCGTACCTAAACCTATGGTTTCAAAGTAGGGATCGTTTAGAAGTGGGCTGAGCTCTCCAGCACTTGAGTAGCTCACGTTTCCCATGTTTGGAAGCAGTGTACCCATGTAGGTGTAAAGGGTTTCCTTTGTGGAGTTGGTTGCAGCGGCGTAGTTCTGATAACAGTTTCTGGGATTTATCATAACTGCCTGGTTCAGTTTTTCAATGTTTATTTCTGTTTTTACCTCAGTTAATGGATAACAATCTGTTCCATAGGATTCTGCACTGAGTTCAATATTTTTACCCCTTATGAGGTCCTCTATTACGTGGGCACCACCGTAGTTGAATCCTATATCCGGATTCCTGTTGGGTTGACCTGCCCCAATGTAAGCGTCAACAGCAGCAAGTCCTGAGTAAGCTTCAACACCGTTTAGATAAGTTTTTGCCATTTTTATTGGAGGATCTGAGTGTCCGAAGTTTAGGAAAGCTCCTGAAGAGCACATTGCACCAAAGGTTCCTGTTGTTACAACATCAACTTCACGAGCAGCTTCCTCTGCACCACTTTCCCTCACAATTTGGGTCATCTCAGCAGCTGTTACAACAACCACGTCCCCGTCTTTGATCTTCTGGTTTATCTCTTCCACGGTTTTCATTTGCTCACCCAGTTATTATTATACTTTCATTCCCAGTAAATTATCTTAAATCCTTTCAATTGTAGGTTTTTCAGTCTAAAATTTTTTAGTTTAACATAAAAAGTTTTTAATCTACATAAAAAAAATTTAACCCCATCTGTATAAGATAATTTGCATTTCTCTTTTATATAATACTATCACAAATTAAAATTAAAAAGGTTCCCTTACAATGAAAAGGCTCATTAAATGTCTTTACTACTTATTTAACCTTTGGTATAATGATTAAATTTGTTGGTTCAATAATTATATTAATTCGATAACTATATCTCTATTTTTTCAAATTTTTAAAAGCCCTTGCAGGGTTTAGAATACGTATCGCTTTTATATTATAAATGTGGGGAAATTAAATTTATTTTTTGTCCAAAAAAAGGCAAAAGAGACGTTCAATAAAAAAATAGAAAATACACGCTCATCATTAGCCAATCCAATTTTCCCACTCTATCTAATATGGTTATCCATCTTTATATACCTTTATAAATCAAGGGATCCAGACCAATCTTACTTTGTTTTAACTGCATCAACTTGTGATACCTCAAGATTTTATTATCTAGATTTAAAAGTGATTTTTGAAGGTTTAAACTTTTTTAAGCACTTAGTCATGCCAAAAACTTGGAGGATTCATTTTTTTCTCATTATTAACAGGGGGATAAGGAAACTAAAATTCATAGGTTGGAACGAATTTGGTAGGATGGGAAAGCCAAAGCCTGTCAAAAAATAAAGGCCGATCAAAAAAATATTTCTTTTAGAATCAAGATATAATAAAAAAGGTTTAAAATTGAAGGTTAACAAAGATTTTAAATTAAAGTAACTCTTATGCTGGATAATGTTCAAGAGGATAGGGTCCAACATTTTTAACAGGAGGGCTAACCATAACTGAAAATCAATTAGATCCAGATTTACTCAGAAAAACAATAAACTTAATTGAAGAAAGAGCAGATTACGTGGATATAAGGATAAATGACGGTTATAACACCGCAATAATCATGAAAGACAGCAAGATCCAGGAAATACGGTCTGGGTCTGATCTTGGGGTCTGCATCCGCGTGCTTAAAAATGGGGGATGGGGACTCGCATTCACAAACCAGCTTTCAAAGCTGGATGAAACAGCAGAGTTTGCATTAAAACTTGCAGGTTCCGTTGAAAGTGATATTGAACTTGCAGAGGTTCCCACAGTAGTTGACAATGTGAAATCCAATGCAAAACTCAAACCCTCAGCAGTTTCAATGGATGAAAAGAAGGAAATCATGCAGGAAGCTGACAGTGCCGCAAAACTCCCAAAAGTTGTTAGCACAGCTGTAAACTACGTTGATGCCGAGGGAACAACAACCTTCCTCAACTCAGAAGGATCATTCATAACTGTTGAGCAGGCAAGGGTAGCAATGTTCTTAAATGCAGTTGCAGCAGACGATGGTGTTATACAGTTCGGACACAAAAGTGTAGGTGGAGCAAAGGGCTTTGAAGCCATAAAAAAGGAGGACATGGAAAAATTTGGAAGAACCGCAGCTTCAAAAGCTGTAAGACTTCTAAAAGCAAATTCAGCACCATCAGGAAGTTTTCCAGTTGTCATGGACCCCGAACTTACAGGCGTGTTCATCCACGAGGCGCTGGGCCATGCAACAGAGGCAGACCTCATTCTTCAGAACGACTCTGTACTAAAAGGAAAAATGGGAACCCAGATAGGCTCCAAACTTGTCACAATTGTGGATGATGCGAGCATGGATGCATTCGGGTACTACCCTTACGATGCAGAAGGCGTGAGAACCCGAAAAAATGTGCTGGTTAAAAACGGAAAGCTCGTCTCCCTCATGAGCTCGAGGGAAACAGCATCCAAACTTGGAATTGAACCATCTGGAAATGCAAGATCAGCTGTTGGAGATGAACCAATAGTCAGGATGAGCAACACATACCTTAAACCTGGTGATCAAACCTTTGAAGAACTTGTGGAGAACATGAAAAGTGGAATATACCTCAAAGGCTCAAGGGGTGGTCAGGTAGATACTGCAAAGGGAATATTCCAGTTCAACGCTGCAGAATCATTTAGAATAGAAAACGGTGAAATTGGAGAACCTCTGCGGGATGTGTCCCTTTCAGGAAACATCCTTGAAATGTTGAACCACGTGGATGCTTTGGGTTCGGATTTTGACACAAGCGTTGGTTTCTGCGGAAAAGGCGGGCAGAGCGTTCCTGTTGGTGACGGCGGACCCCACGTCAGGGTAACACGAGCAATGGTTGGAGGAGCAATGTGATGATACACAAAGGTGGAGATTCGGAAGGTTTATCAAGGCAAGATGGAAATTTCTTGGTTGAACTGGCAAGAGAAGCCATAAAACTTTACTTGACTGAAGGAAAGGTTATGAAAGTACCTGAAAATATAAATCCCATCCTTAAAGAGGACAGGGGTGTTTTTGTAACCCTAACACGTGATAGAGATCTCAGGGGGTGCATAGGATATCCTGAACCCATCATGCCCCTTGTAAATGCCCTTATAGATGCAGCAATATCTGCAGCAACAAGGGATCCCCGTTTCCCGCCTTTAAAATCTGAAGAACTTGCTAAGATCCAAGTTGAGGTGAGCGTTCTGACCAAACCCGAACTCGTTGAAGTTGAAAAACCTTCAGATTACATCCAAAATGTTAACATAGGAGAAGACGGTCTTATAGTTGAAATGGGACCATACAGAGGACTTCTCCTCCCTCAGGTGGCCACAGAGTGGCACTGGGATGTTGAGGAATTCCTATCCAATACTTGCATGAAAGCAGGGCTCCCAGTAGACTGCTGGCTTTCAGAAGACGTTAAAATTTACAAATTCCAGTCCCAGATATTCCAGGAAGGGGACTAAACTTCAAAGAACAGATCTGGATTTTTCAAAGATCTATATTATTTCAGGATGAGATATCTTCAATATGTTTTAGTAATTAAGACATTCCAATATTTCAATATAATTTTAGAATTAAGATATCTTCAATATAACAGATTTTTTAAAGAAATTTTTATAACAAATTGGAGATTGAAGCTCACAAAAAACAGTGGGGTTTAAAAGTAAACATAACTATTAATTAAATATTAAAATTAAAAGAAATAATTTAAAAGGTAAAATAACTCCAACAACTTAGCACTTAATATTTAAATACCCTAATTTTACTTCTATTCCAAGACTTAGGAAGTTTAACTTAATTTAGAGAAAATAAGTTTATTGAGAAAATAATTGAAAGATGTACTAAGTAGTTTTAAAATGATGTTTTTAAAGGTTTTTAAAATCATGTTAAAATGATTATACTCTTTCGGGAGCAAGTGATGAAAGATGATTATACCAACGATTCCAACACCTGAAGAGGTTTTGGATAAAGGTTTTGGAAGGGCTAAAAAAGCTGCAAATAAAGTTAGAACCTCAAAAATTCCCCACCACCAGAAGGCAAAGAGAATTGAAGAAACCCGTATAAGAACGGCCTGTCAGGTTATAGAAGAAACCTTCAAAAAAATCCTTGAGGATGTTCCCAGGATAGAGGAACTGCACATGTTCTACCAGGACTACATAGATGTAACTGTTGGTGTTGACCAGCTTAAAAAGTCTTTAGGGGCTTTAAACTGGGCTGTGGAACTTATAACCAAACTTGAAGGTAAGTACATTTTTAAGATGAGAAGAACAAGTCCTGAAAATGCTTCAAATGTGAGAAGAGAAGCATTTGGCCGTATTTCATCTGTTGTTTACAGGATCGAGGATGAACTGAATTTTCTGGACTTTGCAAAGGGCAAACTAAGGAACATGCCAACAATTGATTTTGATGCAACCACAGCAGTTATAGCCGGCTTTCCAAACGTTGGAAAATCAACACTGCTCCGGCAAATAACTTCTGCAGAGCCAAAGGTTGCAGATTACCCATTCACAACCCAAGGAATTCAGATAGGCCACTTCGAACGCAGATGGCAGCATTACCAGATAATTGACACCCCAGGACTACTTGACCGCCCAATAAACGACATGAACGAGATCGAGCTCAACGCAATGGTTGCGCTTGAGCACCTTGCAGACGTGATACTCTTCATCTTCGATGCATCTGAAACCTCAGGATATCCACTTGAAAGTCAATTCAAACTTTTTGAAGAGATAAAACGTGTTTTCAAAACCCCAATATTCTGTGTTTTTAACAAGATGGATCTGGTGAAAAATGTTAAATATTTAAACGAGTATATTAATAAACTGGAAGAGACGCTGATGGTGGCTGCAGCAGAAGGAACCGGAGTATCCGAAATAATAGATAAGTTGGAGGAATTTAACAATGAAAAAAAGAGACGTGGCAGAACAGATGTTTAGCGACATCCTTGATGCAATCCACGAAAAACAGGACGACCTTGAAAAGGCCATAGCAGATTACACCTCAAGCGTTCCTGCAAAACCAACCATGGATATAATGGAAACCGATGAAGACATCGTGGTCAAAACAGACCTTCCAGGGGCTAAAAAGGAAGATATAAAGATAGACATCACAGAGGACAGCCTGGAAATCACGGCAAACTTTGAAGAAGAGGAAGAGGATTTTAACTTCATAAAACGGGAAAGAAGGTGCGGTGAGGTAAAAAGAGCTGTGATTCTGCCTACAAAAATAATCATGGAAAAAGCAAGTGCCAAATTTATTGATGGCGTTTTAACGGTCACACTACCAAAGCTCGAGAAAAATGAGAGCTTTGAGATTAAGGTTGACTGAACACAGGAACAATCAATTTTCCCTTTTTTTAATGTTTAACTCTTTATTTTCTTTAAACTTTCCATGGCTTAACCTCAATAAAGAGATAGAATAATAAATAGAAATTTTAAAAATTCAAATAAAATTAGCTATTTTTATCAAATTACATGAAAATAAATAATGATAATTTTTTTTATCTTATAAAAGGTATAAAAAAGGCTATTTCTTGTAATTCAGGAAAAAAATTAAAATATCAGTATCTAACCTTTCCAATGTGCCTTGTGCTGCCTGGATCTTCACCACTGAAGTGTGCCAGATAATATATGAACCATTCTAATGGAACAACAAGTATAAATGGTGCTAAAAGTGGATTAACATCAGCAGAATAATCCTGCATTTTATATAAAATCTTTTTCACGCCAATCTTATCGGAAAATTCAATGGCTTTGTGGGTTATCTCATCTGAAGGGTAGCCTCCATCTAGAAATATTATTGGAACATCCTTCTCAGCCCTCTCAATCAAACCGTGTCTGAACTCTCCAGAGTAAAGCGGACAGGCGTGTTTAAGGGAGCCCTCCATTAGCATGGTCATTGCAACCTTGTACGAGAGTCCGTAGTTTGGACCGCTTCCCATGCAGTAAAAAACAGAGTCATCTTTGTACTTTTCTGCAAGGACTCTGTTGTCTTTCTCTGTTTTCTTTATCAGCCTTTCTGTAATGTCTGGAATCTTTTCAAGGTCACTTAAAACATCCTTAAACTCCTTTGTTTCATCCAGGTTGAACATGATTTCGTAGAGGGACATGAGCTGGGTCATGTAAGTTTTGGTTCCGAGTATTGCTGTTTCTCTCTGACACTTTGTAATTACAGCATCATCTGCTTCGCGCATCATGCTGCTGTCCTCTTCGTTGGTTATTGAAACGGTGTAAACTCCATTTTCCTTGGCTTTACGCAGTGCTGCCAGTGTGTCTGAAGTTTCTCCAGACTGTGATGTTAGTAGAACTCCGCTCGTTCCTTTATGGAGTTTTTTGTTGTAGAAAAACTCATAACCTGTGTGAACATCCACGTTTCTGTCGGATAAAAAGCCCAGGGCGTCCCGGGTTGAGTAACACGTTGAGAGTGAACTTCCACACCCAACGAGGTGTATGTTGTCGAACTCTCTGAATTTCTCTGCAATCTCCTTCATATGGGACTTTTCGTTTTTCAAGGTTTTCTTTAATGAGTTTGGCTGTTCCAATATCTCATCGTACATATCATACTTATCATACTTCATGATAATCCCTCAAGATATCAACTTTTTCCATATATTTAGCGTAAGTTTCATCAATACTTTCTTCAATAACCCTTGTATCAGCGGTTGTTTCCATGAAACCGGCTTCAACCTTAAATCGGGGTACAACGTGAATGTGAATATGTTCTATACTTGATCCTGCAGCTTCGCCCAGGTTAATGCCGATGTTCACTCCATCTGGTTTTATAACCTCCCTTACAAGTTTTATTGATCGTTGAACAAGGGTAAAAATCTCTTTAATTTCGTCAGGCTTTAGCTGGTTTAAATCTGTGAGGTGTTTTACAGGCACAACTTCAATGTGACCCCTATTGTAGGGGAACATGTTCATAACCACCATGTTTGTCTGATCCTTATACAGAACCCTTGAATTTACTTCTTTGTTTCCCTCTGCTATTGCACAGAAGATACAGGAAACATTTGGTTTTTTCCCAATGTAAGAACTTCGTGAAGGTGCAAAGATAACGTCATGACCCTTTGATGGTACACATTTAACCTTTTCTTCAGATTTTTTATCTTTAACTTCTCCTTTCTGATACATGTAGATAAGTCTTGTATCCTCAATTGTTTCACATGTATTTTGGTCCTTAAGATTATCAAAGAGTTTTGCAATACAAACCGCCATTTCAGCAACTTCAACGGCGTTTGGTCCAACAAGGCAGATCATTGCCTCTTTGCCCCAGCATCCAATGTGATAAACAACATCAGGAACGCATCCAACTTTGTTGATGGCTTCTTCAACACCCCAGGGTATGGTTCCACCTTCAACCTTTTTCACATCTTCAGGTTCCCTGTTCCTGTCATATGAGGAAACAACAAGCCCAATTCTTTCACATATCTCTATTAAAAGTGGATCGTACCTTATGTTCAGTGCACTGCGCCTTTCAGGGTCGTGTTTCATTATGTTGAGCACGAGCCGGGCCATGTGAGATGAGGCTCCAAATTCTGGCTCCATAAAAACCTTTGGTCTGCCATGTATAACAGTTATACGTCCGGGAACGCCTGCAACCTCCTTTATATCCTTTGCATTTTCTTTTGCCATTACAATATTGCTTTTAACTTCAGGAATTATGGCGGCAAACTCAGGAGAGTTCTGCAGGATTTCAACGGCCCGGTTGATGTTTTCAATTTCCATACTATCATATATTTCAAATTTATCAGATATAAATGTTGGGATTGAGGGGATTAATACGAGTAAATCCCCTTTAAACCCCCTAAAATAGGTTTTTTTGCAGTTGGAGCAACTTGTTAAAGTAATACCTCTGCAGTTTTGAAGATTACTGTAATGATTTTTCGTGGTTAAGATCATGGTACTGGGCTTGAATTAAAGGTTCTGTGCTTGAATTAAACAGTGCCTGAATTAAAAGAAGCTAGATCAAAAATTTGAGAGTTGATACAGGGAGGTACTGACTAAACCATGGGTACCTGGATAGTTAAACCATGTTTAGTTAAGTTAGCTAACCCTTTACTAAATTAATGTTACTGCAACTTTAAAAAGTGTTGAAGTCACGATTTTAATACATCTTGAAAGGTTTTTAGGAAATATTCTGTTCAGGGAGAATCCTCATTAACTGAAATTGTTTTGCAATTTTAACCAGATCTTTAAAAATCGTTTATTTCAATTTTTTAACCAAAATTGGGATTTATGTGACTCACTGCACGAAAAAACAGGTTGTTAAATCAGGGATCAGTAGGTGAAATTCCATTTTTAAGGACTTTAAATCATTAAAAGAGCCATTTACTCCTGTTTTTTGGAATTCTAAATCAAAAGGTTTATATATTTCAAGAGACAATCATGTACTTGTCAGAAACCCATAAATGTTCATCTGACACTTGCTGAAAACAATTGGGGGGCAGTTATATATGAAGCGACATTCGTTGCTCGTAATGCTACTCGTTTTAGGCGTAGCATTACTAGGTATAAACAATGCATTTGCCACCACAGCAAACCAGCAAGCTTCAGCAAATTTCGCGACAAACAACTCTAGCAATGTAAATGAAATTAACATCCAGAACACAACAAAGATTCAGAATACAACTGCAGATAATGGTACTGCAGTTAATAATACAGTCAAAAATCTAGTAAGCACAATGAACAACACAGGATCAACTACAGACAGTGGAAACAATAGTGAGGGCAGTAACAGTTCAGTAGCAAGTCAAAATAAAACGGAGGCAGCAGGAGATGAAAATTACAGTAATGTTCACGGGATCTGGCTTAGTACAGATGATGTGAATAAAGTAACATTAGACGAATTGAAAAATGCTGGAATAACAGATATATTCGTCAAAGCGAACAGAATTTCAATTCCAACATATCAAAGCGTCTTAAAAACTATCCTTAACAAAGTTGAGGGTAGTGGAATAAGAGTTCATGCATGGATCACATGTTTCGTTAGTTCCAACGGAACCTGGATTGATCCGCAAAGCACCAAGGGTCAAAACGTCATGGATCAAATTATAACTGAAGTCACAGACATCACAACAAACTACAACATTGACGGAATACACCTTGACTACGTGAGGTACCCTGGAACAGCATACAAACACCAGGGTGGAACAGATACCATAACAGCCTTTGTTCAAAGGGTTTATGGAACTGTGAAATCCATAAAACCAAACGTGGCAGTTTCAGCAGCACTCATGCCCGAGGGATCAGTGAACGCCTATTACTACGGCCAAAATTACACGGCCCTTTCACAGTACCTTGACTTCCTTGTCCCAATGGTGTACATGGGAAACTACAAGGAAAACATGACATGGATAGGCAAGGCAACAGCATACATAGTAAACCATGCAAACGGAAAACCTGTTGTGGCAGGTCTTCAAACCTACGGCTCGGACAGCAACTTAACAGTGCTGCCAGCATCTGAAATCATGAAAGAAATAGAAACTGCAGAAGCAAACGGCTCATCAGGATACGCACTCTTCAGATACGGCTGGCTGGACAAGGCTTTCTTTACAGCCTCAAGTTCAACCAACAGCAGTTCAGCAGATACATCAACCAACAGCACGTCAAGCGCAACCAACACAAGTTCAACGAACAACACAACATCGACAGGTACATCAACTGGTGGTTCGGTTGTTTCGGGTTCGGTGAGTTTTAGTGTTGTTCAGTTGTGTGATGCGGCTTCGAGGGTGAAAGCTTATGTTGAGTCGTATAAGGTGTTGCCGAATTATGTGATGATTGGTTCGTGTCAGGTTGGTATGCCTGAGTTTTTGAGGTTGTTGACTGTTGGTTTGGTGCAGGTTAATGGTGGTTCTTCGGCATCTGTCTGTTTGAAGGATGAGGGTGCTGCTTTGAATCCTGTGGATAGTGTTAAATCGGGTAACGTTTATAAGTCAGAGTATTTGAGCCTGGCTAGGAGTACTGTTTCCTTTATGGATTCTCATAAGGTTGCTCCTAATTATGGTTCAGTTTCTCTAGGGAAAATTCAGTATCAATCGTTGGTTTACATGTACTCGAGGATAATGAGCTTCTACGGGGTTAACAAGGTTCTACCAAACTACGCTGCAATAAAACCATGGACACAATACACAAAAACAACAACAATACCCGCAGCTCTACAGAAGTATCTAAAACCAACTGCCAACTGCCAGTCAAGCAATGCAAAAATAACAGCACTTGCATCTTCACTGACAAGCGATTCAAACTCCACATACGAGAAAGCAGAGGCAATATTCAACTGGGTAAGAGACAAGATCAGCTATTCGTTCTATGACAACACCAAGTATGGTGCTGTGGGAACCTTAAATGCAAAAACAGGAAACTGCTGTGACCATACGCACCTTTTAGTTGCGCTTGCAAGGGCAGCAGGAATCCCAGCAAGGTACGAACATGGATACTGCAAGTTCAGTAGTGGCAAGTCGTACGGTCACGTATGGGCTCAGCTCTACATCAACGGAAAATGGTACATGGTCGATGCAATCTCAAGCAGAAACTCTTTAGGCGTTATAAACAATTGGAATACAAACTCGTGGACTTTGAAAGGTATCTACACAGAACTGCCTTTCTAAATTTTTTTATTTTTTTATTTTTTTAATTCAAAATTAAAAAGCGTGTTGAAACATTCTCATTCTTTTTATTGGCTCATTTTTGAGATAAACCCATTTTAAAGACTGAAAAAGGCTAAAAATATATTAAATAATAAATGAAACTTTGAATTTACTTAAAAAGTAGAATACTTAAAAAGTAGAATACTTAAAAAGTAGAATACTTAAAAACTAGAATACTTAAAAAGTAGAATTTAAATTATTCAAAGTTCTTTAAAGTTTTAGAGATTTAAAAGGTTTATATTCACTCCTTAAAATTCAATCCCTAACGTTTGTTTTAAAATAGTTAAACTCTAAGATTTAAGCTCTAAAATTCTATAATAAATCCTAAGATCGGTTTTAAAAAAAAATTAACATTAAATTAAACTTTCAAATTAAATTGTAACCTTTAACATTTCCTGAATATCTTCTCATCAAATTCCATGTCCTTTATCTTCTTTATGATCTTGCAGGAGCTGTCAAGGGTTGATCTTTTGTATCCTTCAACTTTCATGACCTTTGAAGTTAAATTCCTCTCTTTAAGTTCTTTCCTGAGTTTTTCAAGGTTAAAACTCTGATCTGGACCTATTGAAATGATATCAGGCATTATTTTTTCCACTATCTTGAACATATCAGTTGTACTTCCAAGGTAAGCTTCATCAACGGGTTTTATCATTTTCACAACTTCAAGGCGTTGTTTTTCATCAACGATGGGCACCCTCTTTCTTGACCGCACTGTTTTGTCCCTTGCAACAACCACAACCAGCTTTGCATCTTTTCCTCCGAGTTTTTTTGATTCTTCAAGGTAATATCCGTGACCTGGATGGATTATGTCAAATGTTCCTGTTGCCATTACAGTTTTAATGATTACACCTCTGGATAATTGTTTTATTTGTTAACTACTGTTTTTGGATATTTACAATGTATTATATAAGATCAGATCGATAAAAACTATTTCTTAGGATCATCCGATTTACCTCAATTTTTAAAAGATCTTGAAGTAGAAGTACAGAACTTAAATAAGGGAATATCCTATAAATTGATTAATAATAGAAAATTTAGACTCTTTTAATTCTAAATATCCCAGGTTATCCCACATTTATATTAAATTATTAGATTTAGTTGGTATTAATCATGAGTTCGAAGTTAGCAAAGGGAAGTATTATAGTTCTCATAGGTTCATTCATATTCCGTATAGGGGGCTACGTATACAGGGTTTTGATGGCAAACATGTTAGGGCCTTCAGGTTATGGTATACTTGGCCTTACAATGCCGATTCAGGGATTTTTGATAATGATTGCAGGTGCAGGACTCCCACCAGCCATAGCCAAGTTCGTTGCAGAGTACCATGCCCAGGAAAGAGATGACCTGGTTAAAGAAGTCATAAGCACATCGATGAAGATGATGGCCCTGCTTGGAATAATCTTCAGCTTCGTGATCTTCATCCTTGCAAAACCGCTTGCAATAGGCTTATTCCACAAACCCGAGGCAGTACTTCCGTTTCAGCTCATAGCACTCATAACTCCCTTCAGTGTTATAGTTGGAGCCTTCAGAGGAACCTTCCAGGGATTCTATCAGATGACCAACCTACTCATAACCAGAGCAGTTGAGCAGATATTCATGATAGGTGTTGCAGTTGGCCTGGTGCTCCTCGGTGCATACGTTGCAGGTGCAGTTATAGGTACAGCTGTAGGCTTTTTTGCATCAATGATTTGTGCAATTATCCTTTTCAGAAAAGAAATCGCAAAAAAGCTTTCACATCCCCACAACAGACTTTCAAGGGTTAAAAGGAAGTTCACGATAGGGGAACAGATGAGCATGGCCAAAATGCTCTTTTTATTCTCTGTTCCTGTTGTTATAAGTGGTCTGGGAGAACTGGCCATCTACGATCTGGACACCTTTGTTATAGGTGTTTACATGTCAAGTGTAGCAGTTGGATACTACAATGCAGCAAGTCCAATTGCAAGACTTCCCCTGATAATATCCATGTCCATTGCAACCTCTGTTTTACCTGCAACATCTGAAGCCATGGGGCTTAAGGATAAAAATCTCCTTTACACCTACATATTACAGTCCTATCGTTACGTGTCAATGACCGTACTTCCGCTGTGTGTTGGAATGATAATATTTGCAACACCCATCATGGGCATACTTTTTGGAGCAACCTACATTCCTGCTGCAGAAGCATTACAGATAATGACGGCAGGAATGCTTTTCTTCACAATCTACATGATTTCATCCAGCATATCCCAGGGACTTGGAAAACCAGTTCTACCAATGGTGATACTTCTAATTGGAATTGTCATTGACCTTGCACTGAATATAGCTCTTGTACCCATATTCGGAATAAACGGAGCAGCACTGGCAACAACAATATCCTCCTTTGTCATAATGGCAGGAGTTCTAGGAAAAACACTTCAACTTGCAGGGGTAAGACTACCACTGGCAGATTTTGGAAAAATAGGCATTGCATCAATTTTAATGGGAGTTGTACTCATGTTCTTCCCAAAAACCTACGCTTTCTTTTTCCTAGCCCTTGCGGTTGCCCCATTCCTGTACATGGGCTTTCTTTCAATTAGTGGAGGCTTAAAGAAGGAAGATGTGCATGTAATGTACAGACTTGCAGCCAAGTCAGGGCCCCTTGAAGCTTACTTCAACAAATTCATTGGCTTATTTGAGAGATTTGCAACCTGATCCCGGTTTAAATTGCATAAACTCTGGTTTACAAGTGTCATAATGCTTTAGAATAAGGAACCATAAAAAAATAGGTGCCATGGAAAATTTCATCCATTCCACACCATTTTTTGGTTCAGATTCTGCTGTTTTGTACCTGATCTTAGTTTTGTACCTGATCTTAATACCTTTTTTAGCTTGAATTTTTTTACTTTAATAGTCCAATTTTTTTACTTTAATGGTTTCATAATTCTCAGTTCATGATTAGAATTTGTTTAAACTTTTTGATGAAGATTAAAGAAACCAAAAATATTTCAATTACAAAAAACAGAAAAATAAACGTTATGATAATATTAAAAGGCATAGGTACAAGCTCTTATATTGGTGTTGGGGCTGTAAAAAAGGTTGAAACCCATGAAGACCTTATGGGTATACGGGACGGAGAAATAGTGGTGGTTTCAAGGGCCTCAAGAGATATGCTCTCACACCTCAAGAAGGCGGGTGGGGTTGTAACAGACTACGGTGGTATAACAAGCCATGTTGCAATTGTTCTAAGGGAAATGGCAGTTCCATGTATTGTTGGGACTGGAAAGGGAACCGATGTTCTTGAAAATGGCATGGTGGTAACCCTTGATGGAAAAACTGGTAACATATATAGGGGCTTCATGGAACGCGAGGAAGAAAGGGAAATTTTTGAGATCTACAATCCATCAACCAGCATAAAAGTAAACCTGAATGTTCCTGAGATTGCAGAGAAGGTTGCACCCTTTGCAGATGGTGTTGGATCCATCAGAATTGAAAACATGGTGGTACGTACTGGAAAACATCCTTTAATGCTGCTAAACGAGGAAAAGTTAACGGATGTTATTGTTGAAGGGTTGAAAAAGATAGTTGATGCATTTTATCCAAAACCAGTCTGGTTTCGAACCTTTGACATACCCACAGATGAACTGAAACGTTTGGAAGGAGGAGATGTTGAACCAGATGAGAGAAATCCCCTTCTCGGTATCAGGGGAATACACAAGGATCTTAAAAACATGGACATATTGAAAGCCGAATTCATGGCAATAAAAAAGCTCTTAGATGAAGGATACACTAACCTTGGAGTTAAAATTCCCTTTTTAAGGGACATCTCAGAGTACACACTGTCAAAACAGGTTATGCGAGAAGTTGGGCTACGTCCACATAAAGATCTGGATTTTGGGGCTTCAATTGAAACCCCATCTGCAGTCTTCACCTTTGATGAGCTTGTCCGGGAGGGCCTTGATTTTGTAACCCTTGGAATGAGCGACCTTACCATGTGTGCAGTTGCCGCTGATAGAAGGGGGGTAAAAGTTGCAAAGCACTTTAACCTCATGCATCCCGGAGTTTTAAAGATGGTTGAACTTGTTATAAAAAAATGCAATGAATATGGTATTGAGAGCTGTATATGTGGACATGCAGCATCTGATGAAAAAATTGTGCGCAAGCTGGTTGAATTTGGAATAGATTCCATATCCACAAACCCGGATCAGATCCTTAAAATACGCAGAGTAGTTTACAACGCTGAAAATGGAAGGATAATGAAGGGTTTTGGAGGAATTTAAGGTTTTTACTATGTGATCTTTTTAATTCTTACCTTCTGATAACTTTTATTTTTCATAGCTTTCATTTCTGCTTCTCTTATTAACTCTGCTTCTCTTACTCTACTTCCTTTGTTAACTCTGCTTCATTTATTAACTTCCTTTGTTAACTCTGCTTCCTTTATTAACCAATTTTAATATTTCCCATCGTTTTTCATGATTTGGGATATTCATCATTGTTTCTCATATTTCAAAGCGTTTTTGAAGCTGATCTTGCCCCTGTAAAGGGCTGAACCTATAACAACACCGTATGCGCCTGTCTTACTGAGCTTTTCAACGTCTTCATTGGATGTCACACCACCAGAGTAAACCACGGGAATGTTAACAGCTTCTAAAAGTTCAAGGAGGGGTTCAACTTTAAATCCTTCCATTAATCCTTCAACATCCACATTTGTAAATAGGATGCCGCCTGCACCCTTTTCTTCAAAGAGCTTCCCAAATTCTGGGGCTGTTTTTTTAGTTTTTTCTGTCCAACCCTTAAAAACAACCTTGGAATCCTTGCTGTCCAGAGCAACCATGATCCTTTCACTTCCAAATTCACTTGAAAGCTCCTCAACATATTCAGGATGTTCTATGGCCATTGTACCAAGAATAACTTTGTTTACTCCCATGTTAAGCAGTTTTGCACAATCTTCCTTTGTTCTTATTCCCCCGCCGAGCTGTACAGGGATTGAAACAGTTTCAAGGATACTTCCAACCACATCGAGGTTTGTACCAGCATCCCCAAAGGCCCCATCAAGATTTATAACATGCAGTAAACTTGCTCCTTCCTTCTCCCATTTTTCTGCAACTTTTTCAGGATTTTCTATGACCACCTGTTCAGTTCCAGGTTTTCCCTGGACAAGCTGAACGCACTTACCATTTTTAATATCAACTGCAGGTATTACAAACATTAAAATCACCTTGATTGTCTATATTTTCTTGATTTTACTTATTCTACTATAACCAACTTTCATGTAACCAACTTTCATGTAACCAAGTTCCACGTAACCAAGTTCCATGGGGCATGATAATTTCGCTGTAGATTTACTTATATAACTCTTCATTAAAAAATTAAAACAGCTCCACAAAAAATCAGTTTAAAATAAAAAGGTAGATCTAATGCAGTTAATTCTCCCTCTTAAAGGTGTTTTAAATTTTTTAAAGGTGTTTTAAATGGATAGAGTAGCTTTGAAAGTGGCTTACATTGGTACGAATTTTTATGGTTTTCAGAGACAGCCCAATAGACGAACTGTTGAGGAGGAACTTTTAAAAGCCTTTAAAAAGGCAAATATCATGGTAGATCCTAAAAAGTCTGAATATTCAATAGCAGGAAGAACAGACAGAGGCGTACATGCCATTGGAAATGTTGTATCGTTTGTACCCAATTCAGAGGTTATAGTAAACCAGTTGAATGATTATCTCGCAAATGAAATAAAGATAATTGGAACAGCAGATGTTCCCAATGATTTTAAGCCGCGATTTGCTGAGAGCCGTTTTTACAGATATGTTCTGGTGGATGAACCCTTCTCTGAGGGATGCCTTGATCTGGATAAAATGGTAGAAGCGTCTAAAATCTTTGTAGGGACTCATAACTTCCACAACTTTTCAAAGAGAAATCAGAGAACACCCATAAGAACAGTGAATGATGTTAAAATCCTTGAAAAGCACGGTTTGATCCTTGTTGACGTTGAGGGTGAAAGCTTTCTATGGAACATGGTTCGAAAAATGGTGAGGATACTTTTAAATGTGGGAACAGGTGAAATGAAACCTAATAATGTTAAAAAACTGTTAGATCATTCATCACAGGCCGCAATACTTCCAATGCCCCCTGAGGGTTTGATTCTTATGGATGTTGAGTACAGTGGTGTTGAATTTAAGTACAACAGGTACGCAAAAAAGAAATTCATAAAGACCCTCAAAACCGAGTACCTCCAGAAAAAAACACTTGCAGCTGTACAAAAGGAAATAATGGAAAATTTAATGGGTGATTAAAATATTTGGATGAAGTAAAAAGGTTTTCCATTTATCAAGTTAAACACTTAACTTATCCTGTGTAATTAGTCCATCCTGTGTATTTATCAACTTATTTAACTATCAATCTACTATTTTTTCACTGTTTTAAACCATCTACTTTTATCAAAGGTTTTTTTGTAGCTTTGCATGATTTCATGCTCCTTTAAAATCACTTTAAATCAATTTTTGGTAAACAATAAATATTATGTAAACCCATATAACAGTAAAGATACTCAAAGAGTATTTGGGGGTAAGCAGCTGGTTTGTAAAGATATTTCTGGTTTAAATAATCTTAAAGACTCAAATCTAATTTTAAAAACAGAAAAAATGGAAAATAAAGATGATTTCCATGGTCAGCGCGGAATAATTGTTGGTTTTGACCCTGGACTCACTGTTGGAATTGCTATTTTAGATCTTGAAGGGAATGTGCTGTCCATACGAAGTTTTAAGGAAATATCCATGGCAGAAATAATAAAACATATTATTGGCTATGGAAAAACTGTTTTAATTGCAACAGATGTTTATCCAACACCAAAAACAGTTAAAAAGTTAGCAACATCCCTTAATTCAAAAATCAATTCCCCCTACAGATCCATGTCTGTTGAATCAAAGATAGAAATTGTAAGGGATTATATTGCTGAAAAATCCTCTGCTTGTAGATCAAAGGTCGTGTACTCTGATGAGGTACCTCAAAATGATCATGAAAGAGATGCCCTTGCAGCGGCCATTAAAACCTACAACGATTACAGGGGTAAACTCGGACAGATTGAGAAACGTACAAAGGATTTAGATTTTTCGCCCTATGATGTGGACAACGTAAGGACCATGGTTATAAAGGGTGTGCCCATAACCAGTGCAATAAAAAATATTCTGGAGATTAAGGAAGCTCCAAAAGCTGAAACCCATGAACCTGTCCATGAAGATCTTGCATTAAAAGAAAATCATGATGATACAACAATCGCAAGGCTGAAACAGCGCATAAAAACCCAAACTAAACAGTTAAACAATTTGAAATTAAAAAATGCTCAACTTGAAGAGGATATTGCAAACTACCAATCTGAAGTATCCAAGCTCGAATCTAAAATCGATAAAATGTACTATGAATACTCAAAGGACATCCTGTACAAAAAAAAGGTAGCATCAAAGGTTGCAGTTATAAAACGTCTTCAGGAAAAGTACAACCATGAAAAGACCCGAAGATGTGAGCTTGAACAGAATTTAGATCTAATTAAAAGCACCAGGAAACTGGAAATGTCCAAGAATGTGCTTCCAGTGAAGATCGTAGAATCATTCACAAAGGAAGGAATAAAACGTGCATGTGACTACTGGAAAATAAAAAGGAATGATGTGGTCTTACTTGCAAATTCTAAGGGAGGAGGTTCTCAAACAGCTTCTTTACTTATCTCTATGGGTATAAAAGCAGTTATAGTTGCAGATAAGATGTCTCACCAGGCCAGGGAGGAGTTTGAAAAAAACATGGTCCCAGTACTTGACTTTGAGCGGATGAATCTGGAAATGATCGATGAATTTGCCATCATAAAAGCTGAAACCTTAAAAAATGAAATAGAATCATGGAAAAAGGTTATGGAAGCCAAAACAATGAAAGAAGATCGTAAAAAACTTTTAAAAGTCATAGATGAGTACCGTGCCAAAAGGAAACGATCCAATGGGCAGTGAACCTTCATCCATTTTCAATTCAATTATTTTAACTCATTTTAAGTTAACCCTTCTTTAACGTGCCTAAACCTTAAATTTTTGCTCGTTTAAACTTTTAAATTTGTTTGAGCTGCCTAAACTTTAAAATCTTTTTTTAAAAAATAACATCTGAATGTTTAGGAACAACAAACTTATTTTAAGGGAACACTAATAGTTCTTCCAAGAGATCCTAAGTCCTTGCTTTAAGAACATATTTTAAATCTTAACTTAATGTTTTAATCTTTAATGTTAAGTAAATAATCTTTAATAACTCAATAATGTTCTTTTTGCAGGAAAACATACTTTTAAGTATCAATTAAAGTTAAAAAGACAGTTTTGGGGTTTAAAACAGCTTAAATTAAAGTTTTGACTGTTAAAACTTTATGGATCAAACAGTTAGGGAGAATCAGTGCATGAACATGAAGATCGCGATAGTAATAGGGACACGGCCTGAGATCATTAAGATGGCCCCTGTGATTGATGAAATTGAAAGAAGAGGTATCGAGTACATACTTGTACACACGGGACAGCACTACGACCAGGAGATGTCCCATCAGTTCTTTTATGACCTTGAACTTAGAAAGCCCGACTTCAACATAGGTGTGGGTTCGGGATCCCATGGAGAGCAGACAGCCAAGATGATGAAGGGAATAGAAGATATTTTAGTGGCTGAAAAACCAGATCTCGTCATGGTTCAGGGAGACACAAATGCTGTGCTTGCAGGTGCAATTGCGGCCTCAAAACTTCACATTGCAGTTGCCCACGTTGAGGCAGGTCTGCGCTCCTATGACAAAACCATGCCTGAAGAGATAAACAGACAGATTGCAGATGCCACCTCCAAACTTTACTTCGTGCCAACTGAGGAATCAGCTCTAAACCTGGTTTTTGAAGGTCTGAACCCCCATGACATCTTCGTAACAGGAAACACAGTTGTTGATGCATGTCTTAGAAACCTTAAAATTGCAGGAAAACGTTCAAAAGTACTGGAAGATCTGAATTTAAGTGAACATGTTAAAGATGAAAACTTTGTTAAAGGTGGAAGTTCTGTTAATGGAGGTATTAAAAGTGCAGATGTTGATGGAAATTCTGCTGGAATAAAGGGAAGCATAATCACAGTCACAATGCACAGAGCTGAGAATGTTGATGACCCTGAAAGACTCAAAAATATCACGGATGCCCTCCTGGAAGTTGTTGAAAATCTTGATACAACCATAGTTTTCCCAGCACACCCAAGAACAGTTAAAAACCTTAAAAAACATGGTTTATATGATAAACTTGAAAATGCAAGTCGTATCAAGGTTACAAAGCCAATAGGATACCTTGATTTTTTATTTCTCCTTTCAAACTCCCGATTCATAATTACAGACTCCGGAGGCCTGCAGGAAGAAGCTATAACACTGAACGTGCCGTGTTTAACCTTAAGATATAATACAGAACGGCCGGAAACAGTAACTGCCGGTGGAAATCTGCTTGTTGGATCATCAAAGCAGAAGATAGTTGAAACCTTAAAGCAGGTATCAAATGATAAAGAGCTTTACAAGAAGATGATGGAAGCTCCAAATCCTTATGGTGATGGTAAAACTTCAGAGAGGATCATGGATGCTGTTTTAGTGGCGTACAATGAAGGTAAACTGGATATTAAATCTCCAGAACATATAATGAGCCATGCTGGCAGGGAGCTTCTGGAAGTGAATGAAAATGTCACCGTGTCTGAATTTGAGGATAAAAACAGGGGTTCAACTGTAACCATAGTTTTTGATGGAGATTCCAGCATAAAAACACCCCAGTTTCCATTTCAGGACATGAACTTAAGGGGTAAAACTGTGATCGTTAACAGGTTCAACGTCAGATAACTCCAGAATCCTGATAAGGTTGTAATGTTGTTGTATTCTACCTTAAACATATTTTTTATGAGTGGAATGTTGTGTATTCCTTTATAAAATTTTTTTTATAAATTTTAGATAAAATTCTAAAGAGTTCTATCAGGAATTCTATCAAATAATGCACTTCAACCTATAAATGTGGTGTGCTACTTAAATTGGTTAGTCAAAATATGACATTGTAACCACAAAAAAAATGATTTCATAAAAATGTAAAGATTTAGTGTAATGT
>DAHH01000016.1:44452-56373 GCA_002498385.1 Methanobacterium sp. UBA410 | reverse complement strand
AGATTTAGTGTAATGTAAAGATTCAATGTAATGTAAAGATTCAATGTAATGTAAAGATTCAATGTAATGTAAAGATTCAATGTTATAAAAATGGTTGCATCCCAGTTTCTAAAGGGACCTTAAAATGGTTCTGGCTTTGACCTGATTGAAAACCTGCCAAAAATTTTATTCTTATCCAGAATTGGCAAGGCCTGGGATTGTATATTTTTATTTTAAAGGAGTTGAAAAATTGAAGGTACTCATCTTTGAATTTGCAACAGCAGTGGGTGTGGAGGATCCTTCCATAACTGCAGAGGGCAGGGCAATGCTCTCAGGACTTTTATCGGATTTTAAGGGCATGAAATCAGATTGTTCAGTTGATTATTTAATCTCAAACAATTCAAAACTTACAGATGAAGATATGGATTTAAATGGAAATACACAGATTAAACCCATTAAACTCACAGAAGACCTAACTGAATGGTTGAAGGGGAACATTCAAACTTATGATACATGTTTCCTGGTTGCACCAGAGGAAGACATGATACTCCACGGACTCACTCAACTCGTTGAGGATAACGGTGTTGAGGTTATAGGGCCAACTTCAGAGGCTGTGATGATGTGCACCAACAAGTCCAGGATGCAGGATCTTTTGGAGAACAATGAATCCCTTAAAAAACACCTCATAAATACAGAGAAGGTCTTTTTTGATGGTGTGGACGAAGTGGGGAAGGAGTACTGGGCAGTTACCGAGGGGAGATCTGAAAATCCAATGGTTGTAAAACCTGCAGACGGTGTTTCATGCGAAGGGGTACAGATTGTTAGAAATTTAAACCAGTTTAAAGAGGCCTCTATGGCCATAAAGTCACTCACCAGACTTCCATATTTTCTCCTCCAGGAGTACGTTGAAGGAGTGACAGCAAGTGTGAGTCTGCTTTCAGATGGTAAAAAAGCAGTTCCATTGAGTCTGAACCTTCAGAATGTTCACACAGAAAATGGTAAAATAATCTATGAAGGTGGATGTGTACCCCTTGAACACGAGCTCTCAAAAAATGCAAAAGAAGTTGCAAAAGAAGTTGTAGAATCCATTAATGGTTTAAAGGGTTACGTTGGTGTTGACATGATTTTGGGAGATGATGTGTACGTGGTTGAAGTGAACTCAAGGTTAACAACGCCCTATGTGGCATTGAGAAAACTTTTGAGCTTTAACGTTGGAGAGGCCATTTTTGGATCTGTTAAAGGAAAACTACCTTCTGAAGTTTCTATAAATGGAAAAGTAAAGTTTAGAAAGATGGACAACAACGATCTTAACTTAGAAGTGATAAAATGAAAGACACAATTAGAGTTGCAGGATTCGATATTGGCGGAGCAAACACAGACCTTGCAATTGTTGACTTTGACATGTCAGGTAACGTAAAACACGTTGAAACAGATTTTAAGTACTTGCCCATGTGGATGAGAAATGATGAACTTTCAAATGCCCTTCTGGACCTCCTGAAACCTTTCAATGTTGATGCTGTTGGTGTTTCAATGACAGCAGAACTTGTTGATGCTTACAAAACAAAAAAAGAAGGAGTAATGGACGTTGCAAAAAAATCAAAGGATATATTTGAGGTTCCAGTGGGCTTTGTTGGTCTTGATGGAATTGTGAACTTTGAAGACCTTGAAAAAAATCCATTACAAGCCGCAGCTGCAAACTGGATTGCAACAGCACCAATAGCAGCAAAAATAGAACCCAACTGCATAATGATAGACACTGGAAGCACAACAACAGATATAATTCCAATAAAAAATGGAAAAGAGTGTGCGAAGGGAGTATCAGACCTTGAAAGGCTTAAAACTGGGGAGCTGGTCTACAGCGGCACCCTCAGAACAAACGTTGCAAACATCGTTGACAAGGTTCCATTGAATGGTTCATGGGTGAGGGTGGCTTCAGAACTCTTTGCAATCACGGCAGACGTTCACACAGTACTTGGAAACATAAAAAATGAAGATTACAGCTGCAACACACCAGATGGTGCAGGAAAATCTGTTGAAGAATGTATGAGGAGAATTTCAAGGGTTGTATGTGGAGACATGGATGTTCTGGATCCAGAAGATGTTGAAAAAATTGCAGGTTTCATACACAGGATGCAGGTCCAGAAGGTTTCTGAAGCTTTAATTGAAGTTTCAGGGAGGAATAAAATTGACACGGTTATTACAACAGGCCTTGGAATGGATGCAATTGGAAAAAAAGCCAGCGAAGCTGCTGGATTAAATTACCTGGGTATGGACAGCATCTTAAGTAAGAAGGATTGTGTTGTTGCCCCGGCCGTTGGCACTGCAATAATGATGGAGGAATACTTGAGAACTAATGATTAAGTTAAGGTTTCAAGTTTCAAACGTGATGAACGTTTGATTCTTAATAAAAACCTGCTTTTAATAGAAATGTTTATTTAATATCTGAATATATTAATGTGATATGACGGGTGTAAAAAAAATACTTACAATCACTTTACTAATTTTTGTAGCAGCTGTCACTGTTTTAGCACTTTTAAACACGTACCAGGTGGTATCATTTGGTTTTAGTTCAGTGATAGGATCAAATAGCAATGGTTATGTTACAAAAGAAGTTTATGCATATTCTCCATGGCATAAAGTTAAAATAGCAGTAGTAACTGGAATGCATCCCCGTGAAACTGTTTCTAAAACAGTTATACCTTCTGTTATAAAATCATATGCACTCAAACACAATGTTGAACTTGTGAACTATCAGGTCAATGTTACAAACGATCCTGAAGATTTTAAGATAGGCAGGAGTAATGGTGAGTCGCTTGCTGCTCAGTACATAATTCCAGATGTAAAAAAATCTGGTTGCGACCTTGTTATAATCTGCCACGACCATGAAGATGGTTACGGTGAAGGTTTTTACATTGCAACACCCACCATGGATTCTAAATCCCTGGCCCTGGGAGAATCTGTTGCTAATTTAATGTCCAATGATTCAACGTCAGATTTTAATTACTACACAAGATCAGTTGATTCAGGACCTAAAAGCACATCAATTAAAAGGGTTGACCTTCCAATAACATCTGCAGGAATTCCTGTATTTGTATATGAGACTCCTGAGACTAGTGGAAATGATGAAGCTGGTACCATGGCATATAAGTTGCTTGACGTGTCTTTCAACGTGTTAAATGCTCAAACTTCTAAATGATCGTTTTTATTTTTAAGGATTATTTTTAAAGACAAGTAACACGTTATTTTCTTGTAGAATGCCTTCTGTAAATAATGTAGACATCAATTATATGTAGACATCAATTATCTCAAAGCCTGGCTGAGGCATCTAGGATAATCTATCTTTAAAAAAAATGAGTAAAGTGGGTTGCTGATGCAAAAGTTTATGTAAAAAAAAGTTTTATGTAAAAAGGTTGTTTAATACCAAACATCCTTCAAACCTAAAAGGTATGCAACCATGTTGGCACCGAGGTGTAAAAATATACTTATAATCAGTATCAAAATAATCATGTTAATAGGTACTACAACAATGAACGATGCAAAGAAGAGGGCCCCAACAACGAAGTCAAGCTGATCCAGAAGGGGTGCGGGTTTTCCGCTTTCAATTTTAATCCGTCGTTTAATGAAGCTCCCACAGGCATCACCTATAAGGGCTCCAAAACCTAAACAAAATCCCAGAACTATACCCTGAACAATGTTTCCAGCTACAAAACCCTGAACTGATCCAACTATGGTTCCAATTAAGGCTCCAACTAGGATTCCTCGCACCGTTACCCCTTTACCGAATATTCTACGGCCATCACGAAAGTTATGGTTGAAATCAAGTGGTGTTCCACCACCAAAGGCTAATGCTGAAACATTGGAAAGGTATGCTGGCAACATAAAGTATATAGCATACATCGATAAAACGAAAACATTGATAAAATTTGAATCCATGGTTTACCTCCATTTAAAACAAGATTATAATTATGTTATCTAGTGGATAAATGTTGTCCATTGAATAAATTTTGTATCAACTATTTACAGGTGAAATAATGATTATAAAAAAAACTACAAGTCTATGCCCAATATGCCTTGAGGTACTTGATGCTGAAGTCTACGAGGACAAAGACAAAATCATGATAAGGAAAGAGTGCAAAGAACATGGTAAATTCGAAAATACTTACTGGAGCAGCGGCGAACTTTATGATAAGGCCAAAAAATATGGTGAAACAGGTAAAGGCCTTGAAAATCCTCAGACTGCAGTTAAGTCCCAGTGTCCTGAGAACTGCGGGCTCTGCTCGGAGCATGAGAGCCACACAATCCTTGGACTCATAGACGTTACCAACAGGTGCAACATGAAGTGCCCTGTATGCTTCGCAAACGCAGCAGTTTCAAAAAGGTTATATGAACCTTCATTTGAAGAGATAAGGCAAATGCTTCGGAATTTAAGGAACAACAAGCCCGTCCCAACTCCAGCAATACAGTACGCTGGTGGAGAACCAACTGTCAGGAAGGACATAGTTGATCTCATTAAACTTGCAAAGGAAGAAGGTTTTGTACATACACAGATAGCAACAAACGGTGTAAAACTCGCTAAAAATCCACAGCTTGCAGAGGATCTTAAAGAAGCTGGTCTGAACACTGTTTACCTCCAGTTCGATGCTGTTACAGAGGAACCTTACCTCAAAATAAGAAACAGAAACCTGCTTTCAACCAAACTGGAAGCAATAGAAAACTGCAGAAAGGTAGGACTTGGAATAGTTCTGGTTCCAACACTCTTAAAGGGAATAAATCACGATCAGATCGGTGACATACTAAGATTTGCAATTAAAAATATAGATATCATAAGGGGTGTGAACTTCCAGCCTGTTTCATTTGCAGGCAGAACTCCATCTGATGAAGTGGAAGAACAGCGCGTAACAATCCCTGACTTTGAGAAGTACGTGGAAGAACAGATGGATTCCCAGATAAAGGTGGAAGACTTTTACCCTGCATCTTGTGTGACGCCGATTTCACACTTCGTTGAAGCTCTGGAAGGTGGAAAACCAGAGATTACATTCACATGCAACCCCCACTGCGGAACAGCAACCTACGTCTTTGTGGATAAGGATAAAATAATCCCAATCACACGGTTTATAGATGTTGATAGGTTCTTCGAACTCCTTAACAAGAGTACAGAAAGTCTCAACAAGGGTGGAATAATGGCCAAGGCAAAGGTCCTGGCCCGGGCTTCAGTTGAACTCCCAAAAACCATAGACATGTCCAAATCTCCAGAATCCATAGACATTAAGAACATAATTGCCCAGATATTCAAGGAGAGATCATACGCAGCCCTAGGAGAGTTCCACCGTAACTCGCTTCTGGTTTCATGCATGCACTTCATGGACCCATGGAATTTCGACCACGACAGGGTTAAACAGTGCGTTATTCACTATGCCGTGCCAGATGGAAGAATAATACCCTTCTGTTCAATGAACACGATTTACAGGCCAGAAATCGAGAAAAAATTCTCAAAACCATTAAAACAGGTAAAAGATCAGGAGTAATTCTAATTGATAATAAAAACTCCCTCCAGATTACACGTAACACTGATAGACTTGAACGGTGACTTCGGCAGAATAGACGGCGGAGTGGGCATAACACTCGAAAAGCCCAACCTCGTTGTTGAAGCGAAGCACCAGAGAGAAGGCATAGAAATAGTTTTTGATGAACGAGCAAAGTTTGACGCAGATCTTGTGAATGACTACACCTTAAAAGTTGAAAATGCAGCCCGAAAAATGACGAACTTTCTGGGTGTTGACAACGGATTCAAGTTCGACATAGAAACAACTTATCCACCTCACTCAGGACTCGGTTCAGGAACTCAACTATCACTTGCTGCTGGTAAACTCATATCACTCATGGAGGGCCAGGAATTATCCACTCCTGAAATAGCCAAGATCGTTGGAAGGGGAGGCACATCTGGAATAGGTACTGCAGCCTTTGACAAAGGCGGTTTCATAGTTGATGGAGGTCACAGCACCTCAGAGAAACCAGGATTCCTTCCTTCATCGGCTTCACATGCATCACCGCCACCAATAATAGCAAGGTATGACTTCCCAACAGACTGGAAAATAGTTCTCACAATTCCAAATGTTCAGAGGGGAGCATCAGGAAGCAAAGAAGTTGACATATTCCAGACCAACTGTCCAATACCAATTGAAGCCGTTGAAAAATTAACACACGTACTCTTAATGAATCTAATGCCTGCAGTTGTTGAAGCAGACCTGGATGCTTTTGGAAATGCCATAAACAAGATACAAACTGTTGGATTTAAAAGGATAGAACATCAGCTTCAAAGTCCACACATAAAGGAAATAATGGAAAAGTTAAGGTCTGCAGGCGCTGCTGGTGTTGGTATGAGCTCATTCGGCCCTACAATATATGCAGTGACAGATACCAATGTTGGAAATGTAAAAAGTGCGGCAGAAGAAGCAATTAAAGGTCTTGGCGGGGAGATCATGGTGACCAATGGTTTCAACCATGGTGCCGAGCTCATTAAGCACTGATCCTGATTTGTGAATGGAATTACGAAATTTTAATGGGTTACTTTTATGAATTTTAATGGGTTATGAATATGGAAAAGTTAGAAGGAAAGGTTTGGAAGTTTAGGGACTGCATTGATACTGACGTTATAATACCCGGCCGTTATCTGAGAACCTTCAGTCTGGACGACCTTGCATCACATGTAATGGCAGGTGAAGATCCAGAGTTTGCAGGGAAGGTTCAACATGGAGATGTAATAGTTGCAGGCTGGAATTTTGGCTGCGGATCGTCACGTGAGCAGGCTCCTGTTGCAATTAAACATGCAGGAATATCAGCAATTGTTGCAAAATCATTTGCAAGAATATTCTACAGAAATGCAATAAATGTGGGGCTTCCAGTTATCATAGCAGATGTTGAAGTAGAAGAAGGGGAAATTTTAAGTATAGACCTTAAAGATGGGGTTATAAAAAACGTTACAACAGGCAAAACCTTCCAGATCCAGCCATTTAAAAGATTCATGCTGGACATACTTGAAGATGGAGGACTTGTCAAACATTACCTTAAACTGAAAAATGTGGACTCAACTAAAAATGTGTAATAACCATTTTCAACGAAAAAAAACTAGCCTGAATGATATCCTTTTCTTGTAATCTACTTTTTTTGGTGATAATCACCTAAAACGATGATCACCTTAAAATAAGGATCACCTTAAGAATAAGGATCACTTTCAAATAATCAGGTTTAAGATCCCTACCCTTTAAACGTTGTTCCCTTCAAGATTCTTCAAATATAATAAAGTTGAAGATCAAATAATGATCAAGTTAACAACAAGATCAATGCGATCATCAAGATAATTGTCAACGATATGCAAAGGGGTCTCTATGAGTATTTAGACCTCCACAAATAAAATCAATTTAACATTTTTAGAGATGATATGCATTTTTTTATTGTATGTTACTAAATTTTGAGGAAAAAAAATGAAATGTCCAGTATGCGGTTGTGAATCCTGTCAAGTACTAAAATCAAAGGGCAAAAAATCAAAAGAACTCCTTTTGCAGTGTGAAGAATGTGGAAACATTTTCAGGGAAACTGTAGACCTTGGAAAGCCCACAGACTGCAGGGTGGTTGTGAGTGAATACGAAAGATCCCACAAGGATTTCATAAAGATATACCCTGACGAAGTTTTAAAAGTTGAAGACGTCCTGGACCTTGATGGACGTCCTGCAGAAATAACATCCATAGAAAATAAAAAGGGAGCAAGGGTTAATAGGAGCCAGGTAAAGGATGTGGAAACAATATGGGCACATTACATTGATGTTCCTGCGAGAGTTGGAATTTCTGTGGACTTTAGAGGCAGAATCCTCTCAAGAAAGGTTGAAGTTGACAGGGAATTTGAATTCACGGTTGGAGATATTGTAAAACTTGAAAATGTCCTTTTCAAAATAAAGTCCATGAAAACCATTGAGAGAAAGATGAGGAAAGGCTTTGCAAAGGCCTGGGTAGTGAAAAGGATTTATGGCACACCCATTGAAGGTAAAATCCGTTACAAATACGATTTAACCTCTAAAATGGTGGGAACTGAAGAAAAAGAAGAACTATGAAAAGAGTATAAAAGTTAGAATTATAAGGGCATAAACTTAGAACTATAAAAAAGAGTATAAAACTTGGACTTAGAAGGGTTGGAAATGGGACGCAAGAAGGAACTCATTGAAAGGCTCGCGGATCAGGGCTACATAAAAACTGACAGAGTTAAAAAAGCCATGCTCAAGGTTCCAAGGGAAGAGTTCGTACCTCCAGAAAACAGATTCTATGCCTACATGGACCAGCCCCTACCAATAGGACACGGCCAGACCATTTCAGCACCCCACATGGTTGCAATACTCTGCGAAAAACTTGAACTTGAGGAAGGCATGAACGTTCTGGAAATAGGAACAGGTTTCGGGTATAATGCAGCTGTTGTTTCGGAAATTATAAGTTCAAAGGGACATATATATAGCGTTGAACGTTTGGAAGCCCTTGTTAAAATTGCAAGGGAGAACCTTGAGAAAACAGGTTACTCTGAGGGTGTTACAGTCATACATGGTGATGGAACACTTGGGGTTCCTGAAAAAGCCCCTTATGACAGGATATATGCCACTGCAAGTGCACCTGAAGTGCCTGAACCCCTGAAAAAACAGCTTAAAATTGGGGGAAAACTGATAGTGCCGGTGGGAGTTAACCATCAATTCCAGGAACTCGTCTGCATGGAAAGAGTGGCTGAAAACGAGTTTAAAACCCAGAAACTAGGTGGAGTAGTTTTTGTGCCCATGATTGGGGAGCACGGCTGGCCTGAACAAGGATAATATATTTAAAGGATATGAATTAAAACAGAAGTAATATGGGGCTATTTGTCAATTAATGCCAAAATTATTCCTTTTAAGTTATAAATATAGTTTATAAATCTTTTCAGGTTAAGTTTTTAAGTTTAAAATTATCTTTTTTGAGTAGATCTTTAATGCCATCAATTTATTAACTTCATTAGATTTTTAACTTCATTAGATTTATTAAATTTAGATTTATTAGATCTATTTTTATTAAATTCATAAAAAAAATTTTAACCTTTTAAGTAAGTTTAACCTTTTAAATAGATTTAATATAATCATTGAAGAAAAGTTTAAGAACCTTAAATTCCTCTTAATATTTTGAAAACCTTTTAGAAGCATTTAAATGAATAAGAAAATGGAAGATCAACCAATGAACATTTACATAGAAACCTTCGGCTGCACATTTAACCAGGCCGATTCACAGATAATGGCAGGCCTCCTTAAGGAGGACGAGGAAAAGATAGTTTCAAAGCCTGAAGATGCTGATGTCATAGTTATGAACACCTGCTACGTGAAACATCCAACGGAGCAGAAGGCTCTGAACAAAATTCATAAGGTACAAAAACAGTTTCCAGATAAAAAACTCATAATATCAGGATGCATGGTTGAGATAGACCCGGAAAAGCTTGAAAAGGCTGCACCCACTGCAAGCTGGATAGGACCCCACAGGATAAGTTCCGCCCCTGAGATCGTCAGATCAGTTCTGAACGGGAAAATGGTGAGGGCCACAGGTTACGGTACAGGCTGTAAAGTCGGCCTCCCAAAGCTGCGTTCAAATCCCCTTGTACACATCGTGCAGATCTGCGAGGGATGTGCAGGTAACTGCAGCTACTGCTGCACCCGTTTCGCACGTGGAAAACTTCAAAGTTACCCAACAGAACTTATAAAACGTGAGGTAGAACGTGCAGTTGACGAAGGCTGTGTTGAGATCCAGCTCACAGCTCAGGACACTGCAGCTTACGGTAAAGACACTGGAGAATCATTTCCAAACCTCATAAATGAGGTGGCAGCTATTGAGGGTGACTTCATGATCAGGATCGGTATGATGCATCCCAAAAGCCTGCTCGGCAACGTTGATGAAGTGGTCCGTGCTTTTAAAAACAGAAGGGTCTATAAATTTCTGCACATTCCGGTTCAATGTGGTAATGATGATGTGCTTCGGGACATGAACAGGGGGCACAGAGTTTCTGATTTTAAGGATATCATCAGAAGATTCAGAGAGGAAATACCGGAAATAGCCATAGCAACAGACATAATCGTTGGCTACCCCACAGAAAGTGAAGATGCATTCAAAGATACCCTCAGGCTAGTTGAAGATATTAAACCCGACTTCATCAACATCTCAAAGTACGGGCACAGACCCGGTACAAAAGCTTCCCTCCTGGATGAAATAGACCACAACACAATGAAAAAGCGTTCTAAACTCCTGAGCGATCTGAAATCAAAGATAGGTTATGAAAATAACCTCAAACTTGTAGGTTCAACCCAGAAGGTTCTTATAACTGGGAAAGGAAGTAAAGGAGGATATATAAGTAAATCAAATTCGTATAAACAGGTCATTGTTCCTGAAGGTGATCTTGGAACTTTCGCTGATGCCAGGGTAACCCGTGCCAAGGGCACCTACGTTATGGGAAAGCTCCTGGAATAACTCTGACATTCCTTAACATTCCAACAGCTTTCAGGATCAACATGATACGTAAACTTTGTTTATAAATTTCTGGTTTAACCTTTGTTCGAGCCTGATTTACCTTCATTTAATTTAATGGAAAATGTTAAATTTCAGTAAATAAAAAATTCAGTAAATAAAAGTTAAACTTCAGTAAATAAAAACTTCAGTAAATAAAAACTTCAGTAAAAGTAAATAGTTAAAGGATAAAGCAGTGATTTTATGGGATATCTTGTCTGTGAAAAATGCGGCAAATACTATGAACTTCCAGAAGGAAAATCTTCCTTCAATTTTTCAAAATGCGGTGATTGCGGAGGTAGGTTGAGATACGTTGACTCTCTACGTGAAATTCCCTTGGTAACATCTTCAAGTGGGGTAAATCCAGTATTAAAACCTTCAACAAAGAAGTGCCCCAAGTGCGGGTCGGAAAACCCCAAGGGTTCAGTTTTTTGTTTAAATTGTGGAGAGAATCTGTACGCCCCAAATGTTGAAACCTTCAATTTTGAAAAACCAGAAAAGAAGGAAGAAAATGCTAATTCTGCGGGATTAAGCCTTCTTGGTGTTCTGGTGGGATTCACATTTTTGGTAATGTCTCTTGTATTTGCAATGCTGGCACTTTACGGGACGAAAATACCTCGCACCCCTGCAGAAATATCTGAAACCATGTTAACAGCTTTTGCTTCAATTGCAATCGTTGTAATGTTGATTTCCGGTTTGTTAACCTCCTACGTTGGGGGCAGTAAAAATTACAAGGATGGAATTTTAAACGGAGGTATTTTAGGTGTTATTATAAGCCTGCCTGTTGGAATTGTAGGTGGAGCTTCTGTGTTTTTGGGTGCATTTGGATTTTTTTGTTCGATAACCATGCTCGGAGGAGTTATTGGAACCTTCCTGCGAAAACATTCCAATTAATCTGCTGAATGTTTAAACCTTCCTTTTAATTCATCTTTTTCTTAAAAGCTTTTTTTGAAGTTTTTCCATTTTTTTAACTTCTTGCAGCTGTTTTTCAAGGTTGCCATCTTCTATAAATACAGGGCCCTGATAACCGCATTTTCCACATTTCCAGATGGAAGTCTGGGGAACGTGTAACTTCATTTTCTTTGAACCGCATTTAGGACATGAAATAGTCTTTGACATTGGATCATTCCCGATTTTAAGATTCTTACTTCTTTTAAGATCTTTATTTTTTACTTCTTTTAAGATTCTTATTTCTGTTGTTAACACGTTCCATATTATATAATTTTTAGTTCTTACAAAAAGAGAAGTTATCAAAACTCAATTCATCATTTGGTTTGGGATTTAAAATTCTTTGATTGTAAAAAAAGAGGCTTTGAAGTGCACTGTTAAAACACGAGTTAAGTAAAAAATATTAGATAAAGAAAAAAATAGTAGAATAAGTAGTAGAATAA
>DAHH01000016.1:0-44264 GCA_002498385.1 Methanobacterium sp. UBA410 | reverse complement strand
AATAAGTAGTAAAATAAGAAATTAGGCTAAATACTATATAAAAACTCAGGATAAAGAAAATATTAAGATAAAAAGTTAAAAGAATGGATTTAGGGGTTGGATCCTCTAGAAAAAAGTGTAAAAAATCATCAATTAATAAAAGAACTTTTAAAATAGATTTAGAAATAAATTTTTTAAAAATAGATTTTCAAATGCCGTGGGCCGGACTTGAACCAGCGACATCCAGATCTTCAGTCTGGCGTTCTCCCAACTGAACTACCACGGCAAATGGGCCGGAGGAGATTCGAACTCCTGATCACCTCCGTGTCAGGGAGGTATCATACCCCTAGACCACCGGCCCAATTGGGTCTATTTTGGTTATGGTTTTAGTCCTATATAACCTTTTCGACTCATTTGGCAAAAATCACCACAAAATCATCTCATTCAACCAGATATTTATGATAAAAACATTATAATGTGATAAAATCATCATATTTCGTACTGTTTTTGAAAAATTATATTAATGCTCTGCTTTCAATGCAATTTAAGCTTGTTTAGTACGAGATCAAACTCGTCCACTTTGATCGTTAACTGCAGATACCCTTCACGTGTTTAAAGATTTTCAGGTCCAAACAGTTTTTAATAAATTTTATATGTTTAATATCATAGAATAATATACATTGTAAAGTTGTATACCCTGTAAAAATAAACATGATAAAATTAAGCCGAAGGATGTAGAACTAATTTTTAGCTGTAAGAGGGATTGCAAATGGGTGTTGAAGATCCTATCAAAACAACTGTTGAAGAACTTCGAAAGGTTTTAAACGTTGAGAATGTGGTTGGTGAAATAATAGAAACTAATGGTAAACTGATCATACCTGTAACGAAGATGGGAATGGGATTTGGAGCAGGTATGGGCGAATCCAAAAGTTCTAAAGGCCCTGGAGGTGAGGGTGCTGCATCTGGAGGTGCAGCCAAAATAGAACCCATAGCAATGGTGGTCATTTTCAAGGGTGTTGAAGGCCCCGAAGGTGTTAAATTACTCTCTTTGAGGGCTCCTGACACAATCTCAAGGGCCATAGGTGAAATAGGAACGGCAGCTGTTGAAGTAATGAGCCAGGGAACCAGGATGATGAAGCAGAAAGGAAAAGAACATGAAACTGAAGGAGCTGAAGAGGAGTCTAAACCTGAATCATAGTTGATAAGATAAAAAGGGAGACCTTAATTGCTTTACTTAATTTTAGCTTTAGCTGTCATCATAGTGATTCTGGTAGTTTTCCTGTTTTTTCCATTCCAAATATTCTTTAATCTAATTTTTGAGGGTTTAAACTTTCAGGGAAAAGTGAAGGTAAAATTTATGGGTTTAACCATCATCTCAAGAAGTTTAGAGCGAAAGGAAGAGAAAAAGGTTGAGGAGGAAAAGGTTGAGGAGAAGAAGGCTGAAGGTGGTGCAGGTGGAAGGTTACGTGAAATGAACCTGTCCCAAATTTTAGAGGGCTTCAAACTCTTTTTTGATGCCTCACCATACATTAGATCAATTTTAAATGCTTTCATCCGATCTTTAAGTTTAAAAAAGTTTAAAGCAGATATTAAAATTGGATTTAAAAGCTCTGTGGACACTGAATTTATAACTGGATGTTTATGGGGATTTTCAGCTATCTTAAAGCCAGTTTCTTCTGTTCAATTTAACGTGAACCCCATTTTTGATGAAGAAATGTTAAAGGGGACTGCAAACATTCATGTTGAGTTGAGGCTCTTCAGAATAGTCCTTGAGTTTTTAAGATCCCTCACGCACAAACCAGTGAGAAGTTTCATATGGTTTGCTGTCAGGTCAAATTCAAAGGAGAATAAAAATGGGATTTTTAAACGGTTTAAAAGAGGAAATTCAGGCAGCACCACTTGAGGTTGAGGACAGAACTTTGCACGTCTTAGTTCGAATCCGCACCTTTGAAGATTCCAAATGCTTTTTAAAACAGTTTAACCCAATTTGCATCGCAGTTGAGGATCTTGAAAGGTACATCCTACCACTTGGAGATATGCAGGGCATTGAAACTGAAGATGTGTGGAAACTGGTTGAAAATTTAGAAAAGGTTTAAAAAAAGCAGTTAATGGTTTAAATTAAGATAAAAATAAGGTATAACAAAACAGGGTAAACAATAAAACAGGTATAACACTAAGAATAGGGTACAACAATAGAATAAACTATAAAAAAATAAGAATAAAGTATAAAAAGGGAATTAAAAAAAATGGAATTTTCCTAATCAACCCTGAAAAATTCTGATTTTGGAGCTCCGCACACTGGACATTTGTCGGGTGCTCCACCTTCAACTGTGTTACCACAGTACTTACAGACGTAATAATCTGTTTCCTTGTTTTCTCCAATGCTGTCAAGGGCTTTCTGGTACAGACCTGCATGGATCTCTTCAACCTGGTTTGCAACGTCGAAGGTCCAAACTGCCCTATCATTTTTCTCTGCCTTGGCTTCTTCTATAAATCCCGGATACATAACCTCAAATTCTTCTTTTTCACCACTTATTGCTCCTTCAAGGTTTTCTTTGGTGCTTTTTATTCCACCCATCACATCAAGGTGGTTGTGGGCATGGACTGTTTCAGCTGCGGCTGCTGCTCTGAAAAGCTTTGCGATCTGTTTAAATCCTTCTTCATCAGCTTTTTTTGCAAAAGCCAGATATTTTCGGTTTGCCTGTGATTCACCTGCAAAAGCCTCTTTCAAATTATCAATGCTACTCATTTAACTGCCTCCTTAACACATTGTTTTTTTTCAAGATTAATATAACAGTTTCTAATACAAAAAGTTTAGACTTTTCCAGAAAGGTTCCAAATTGTCTTCTGGTATCAAATTAAAATTATTAGAATTATTGAAACTATTAAAACTTACAAGGGGCTTCTCTGGATGCTAACATGCATTTTACAATACCATGCAGCCATTAAAAAAAATAGAAGGTGTTTAAAGGGATGAAAAATAATTTCCAACTTTTATTGGTATGATACTGATTCTTTGATAATAGGTGTAAATAAAAGAAGAAAGATTAGGCTGTTTTAACAGCCATCTCTATGTCTTCTGACTTAACAGTTTTTCTTCCAGCGTGTTTTGCAAGTTCAACAGCTTTTTTAGCTATTTCTTCACCTTTTTCTTCAAGGGATTTAGCTAAAGCCTCTTTTGCATCATCACTTATCCTTTGAGCACCAGCATTTTTTATGATCCTTCCAACTGGAGCAATTGGTAATTCGGCCATACTTTCACCTCCTATTCTAGATACTAATAATTAATATTTAAATTTATCGGTTTTTATAGGATTTTTAGCCATGAGACATGGCATGGGCTATCATCAATTGAGATAATTATCCAACCAAAAATTTAAAACTTGTAAAATGGAATATAAAATTTCATGTTCGAGCAGTTAAACATCAACCCACAGATAGAGGAGATACTCGAAAAATCCATGAAAACAAGAACTTCAAAAGAAGAAGCACTTAAACTCATGGAAACAACAGGAAAAGAACTTCAAGCCCTTATCATTGCCGCAGACACAAGGCGCGAGGAACTCGTTGGAGACACAGTTACCTACATCAAAAACTGGAACATAAACTTCACCAACATATGCACAGGAACCTGTGGGTTCTGCGCCTTCAAAAAAAATTCTGGAGAAAAGGATGCCTACTTTTTGAGCATGGATGAAGTGGTACAGAGGGCAAAAAATGCATGGGACCAGGGAGCAGTTGAAGTGTGCATACAGGGAGGCCTGCACAGGGACATAGATGCCTACTTTTACCAGGAAATGCTCCAGAAAATCAGGGAAGAACTTCCAGAGATCTATATACATGCATTTTCGCCCATGGAAGTGTACCACGGTGCAAAAAATGCAGGCATTTCCATAGAAGAAGAACTAAAAATGCTCAAGGAAGCAGGACTGGATTCAATACCTGGAAATGCTGCAGAAATCCTAAACGATGATGTTCGGAAGGTTCTGTGCCCATCCAAAATGAGCACAGCAGAGTGGATCGACATTGTGGAAACAGCTCACAAAACAGGCATACCAACAACTTGCACCATGATGTACGGCCACGTTGAGGAGTTAAAACACAGGGTTGAGCATCTGGATATTTTAAGGAGCATCCAGGAGAGAACTGGCGGATTCACAGAGTTCGTTCCCTTAACCTTCATGCACACGCTGACCCCTATTTACAGGAGGGGAATTTCAAGTCCTGGATCGACGGGCATAGAGGATCTTAAGGTCTACGCAGTTTCAAGGCTCATGTTTGGGGACCTTTTAGAAAACATCCAGGTCTCGTGGGTTAAACTCGGCTTCAAATTTGCACAGTACTGCCTCATGGCAGGTGCAAATGATATGGGAGGAACACTGGGTGAGGAGAACATTTCAAAATCTGCAGGAGCCAAGTATGGAGTTTACACAGCTCCTGAAAAATTTCAGAGGATTATAAGAAACCTTGGAAGAACACCAGCAGAGAGGGACACGCTCTACAGAAATGTTAGGATCTTAACGTATAACTGAAAACTAACCCATGAACTAGAGAGCGAATGGGTTAACTAAAATGAGAAATTAGCCTGGGAAATAGAATGAAGAAATTAACTTGGGAAAGATGTATGTGGTTAACTTGGATGATAAAATGGTATCTTCCATGAAAATTGATTTAAAAGATTGAAGAGTTGAAACTTTAAAAAAATAAAAAAAATAATTTTTAAAAAATAATAAACCTTAAAAAAAAAATTCTTAAAATGTTATTTAAACTTTATAACTTCCTTATTATTAGTTTGTCCCCATCTTGAACCTTTCTGAAAAGCTCAAGGTTCTCAGTTACCTTGCCGAAGTTGTTCACATCGGATACTGGCTGGGATTCACCGAAAAATACGCAGAATGCAGGTCCTGGAGGCCAGTAAGATAGATCTCCAGCTTCGGTTTGTGGAGATGGGTTTTCGTAGTCCATTTTAAGTTCCATACTGAAGTAGACCTCTTCAAGCCATTTGGTTGCATCTGCCTCAAGTGGTAAGCTTTTGTAGATTCCCTCTGCAGTTTCAGGGTTTCTATCATCCAGAACTGCCACTGCCTTTCCCTTTCCAACCACTTCTATTTCTAACTTCATTTTGGATCATCTCCCTACAGACACCATTCTGGTTTTCTTTTACTTTAAAAGTTCCTCAATTATCAGGTCACCTGTGGATGTTCCTATCTTTGTTGCCCCGACCCTAACCATTGCCAGTGCAGTTTCAAGGGTTCTGATTCCTCCTGAAGCCTTGATCCCCATTCTGCTCCCTATTGTTTCTTTTATGAGCGCCACGTCCTCAACAGTTGCACCAGGGTATCCAACACCTGTTGAGGTCTTAATGAATTTTGCACCGGCTTTTTCCGCAATACTGCAGGCTTTAACCTTTTCAGAGTCGCTCAGAAGGGCTGTTTCAATTATAACTTTAACTGGCGTGCCGTCTGCAGCATCAACCACGCTTTTGATGTCTTCCTCAACCATGGAGTACTGTTCTGATTTTAAAGCGCCTACGTTCATCACCATATCAATGTCCGTTGCTCCGTCGGCCACTGCAGCTTCAGTTTCAAAGGCCTTTGTCTCTGTTTTGCTGGTTCCAAGGGGGAAGCCCACAACAACGCAGACTCCAACACCTGAACCCTTGAGAAGTTGGCTTGCGTAGGCAGCATTTACAGGAGTGATGCATGCCGTTGAAAACCCGTACTCAGCAGCCTCACAGCAGAGCCTTTTAATATCATTTTGGGTTGCATTGGGCTTCACGTTGGTGTGGTCAATCATTTTTGCAAGTTTTTCAGGGGATAACATGTTTTAATTCCTCCTTTTTTTTACTTCCATTTTTTTTAGATTTTAATCCTTTAAACAAGGATCAATTAATTAAATAAAAGCTAATTAATTAGGAACAATTGAAATTCAAATAACTGAAATTCAATTAAGGAATCCTAGGATGAGTAGGTCATGCCCTGATTTTTGGGAGACTTAAACCTTTTATCGTGAAACCTTTTTTTTAAACATCAAATCTTCTTTGCCATGTAGGGACCTTCACGGTTGTAACCGAATTTTCTGTAGTAGTCCCTGGCACCTATACCGCTTATAACAAGCAGTTTGTTTTTATTATATTCATGGGATGCTATTTTCTCCGCTTCTGCAAGTAAGCGTTCGCCGTAGCCCATGTGTTGCCACATTTTTGCTTGTTTCTGGCCAAGATCACCAATCCGTGCCATTGGGCCGTAAACATGAAGTTCACGTAGGAGTGCGGTTTTATCATCAACTTCCACTCTGTGGGCCTTCTCTGAAGGCATTCTCAACCTTAAAAATCCAACGAGAACGTCTGCCTTAACATCCTCAAAGGATAGGAATATCTCACGCCCCTCACCTGCATCGTAATCCTCACGAAGGAGTTTTATATCATCGAAGTGGGTTTCAACGCCTTCTGCTGCCCTGTGTCCAACCTCCCTGCACCTTATGCATTTGCAGTTTGCTCCCTCCTCTGCAAGTCTCCTGTAAACAAGCTCTCCAAGGTTGGATTTTTTAACACCGGCTTCTATGAGGGGTGAAGGTATGTCCCTCTGGATCCTCATGGTGCGCACCCACTTGGGCAGTATTTTCTTGACCTCTGCTATGAGTTCAACTGCTTCCTCAGTTGTGTAGGGATTATACTCACCCCTTTTCCACATGTCGTGGATTTTGGAGCCCTCTGTAACCAGGCATGGATATATTTTCAGCATGTCGGGTTTGAAGCGTGGATCAGTGAAGACCCTTTTGAATATTCGCATGTCCCTTTCGAAGTCCGAGAACAAACCTGGCATGAGGTGCATTGCAACCTTGATACCAGAGTCCCGCAGTATCCTTGCAGATTCAACCACATCTTCAACCCTGTGCCCGCGCTCCACACGTTTATAGATGAAGTTGTACACTGTTTGAACCCCAAGTTCAACCCTTGTAACTCCCATGTTGAGCATCCTGTCAACGTCTGGAACTTTACAGTAATCAGGCCGGGTTTCAAAGGTCATTCCAATGCAGCGAACCTTTGAGGTTTCATTGGTTTGTTGAACATCCTTTAAGTAGCTGAAATCCTCTGGAACGTCCATGTGGGTTTCTGATTTAACCTTGATCTTCTCTTCAGGATTTTTAATTCCAAAGTCGTTCATTGCCCTAAGGCATTGGGTTATGAACCATTCCTGGTAGCACAGAAAGTAGGATGGGAAGGTTCCGCCCATTACAATGAGTTCGACCTTGTCAAGGGGATGTCCTATACTTTCAAGCTGCAGCAGCCTGTTGTAAGTCTGTCTATAAGGATGAAACTCAAACATCCTGGCCCTGAGTGCTGCAGGCTCCTCCCCTGTGTAGCTTGGAGGTGCTTTACTACTTTCAGGACAGTAAAGACACCTTCCATGTGGACATTTATGAGGTTTGCACATCACTGCAACCACAGCAACCCCTGAAATTGTTCTTGTGGGTTTTTTCTTTATAACCGGCGCTATCTTACGTTTCTCTTCAGGGGTGGCGTTTGCAAGTATCATGGAGTTGCTCATGAACTTCTCAAGCTTGAACTCCCTGCAAGCATGGAGCTTGGTCTTCTCAAGCTCGTCTTTTGTTTTGATGTTGCCATCCAAAATTTCGTTAATTATGAACCTGCAAGCATTTTCCATAACAGTTTTTCTCCATTTATCGTTATCATTATGTCGTTATCATCATTAACCATTAAAACATCGTTTAATAAAATTTTCTTATTCTCTTTTTTTTATTAACTCAACTCTTTTTATTAGATTTATTCAAACATGGATTTATTCTTTGAGGGGGTAAACTTTAATCAGATTCTTGATAAAATAGGTTTCAATTTAAGTTTCAGCTTGATTTTTTAAGGTTACGAAAGTTTGAGGTTCAGTATTTCAAGCGACCTCGTCACATCTGTTTTTGAGATGATTCCAACCAGCTCGTCGTTATCAACAACTGGCAGCCTTCCAATGCCATGTTTGTTGAGCTTTTTAAGGGCTTCAAAAACCTGCTCTCCCGGTCTGGTTAAAACAAGATTTTTTGTCATTACACTATCCACAGAAGAATCTTTCATGTTTTCAGGTATCCTTGAAATATCGTGAAATGTTACAATACCTAAAATCTCTTTTCCATCTGTTACAGGGTATCCCATATGTTTTTCCTGGAACATGAGGTCCAAGGTTTCTCCTATACTGTCTGTTGGTTTCAGTGTCTTCACTTTCCTCGTCATTATGTCCTGAACAAGCACTCCCTCAAGCAGCGTTGATATGAGAATGGATCTGTACTCCTGCTCTGCTCCCATGTAGATAAATATTCCAATGAGTATCAGGAAGATGTTGAAAAAAATTCCAACTATGGCCATCACTATTGCAAGCTGCTTTCCAACGGTTGCTGCAAGTTCAGTTGCCCTAACGTAGCTCATCTTTCCTGCAAGGTAAGCCCTTAAAACACGACCTCCATCCATTGGAAATGCAGGAAGCAGGTTGAAGGCCCCAAGAACCAGGTTCAACAGTGAAAAGTAGTAGATGGTGGATGACACGTCTTTAGGCATGAAACTGCCAAGTGCAAACACAACTGCATAGCCTGCTGCAGCTATTGCAAAGTTCACAGCGGGTCCTGCAACAGCTATCCTGAACTCCTGGCCTGGATCAGATGGTATCTCTTCCATACTTGAAACACCACCAATTGGAAGGAGAACTATGCTTTTTATATTGACACCGTACCTCTGGGCAACGTACGAATGACCCAATTCATGTATCACAACAGTTACAAAAAGAAGGGTGATTAAAACAGCCATTAAAACGTTCAAACCAGGTATGATGTTTAGAAAAGCAATTATATAGATTATCAACATCAAAAACAGGAAGGAAATGTGCAGTTCTATGGGTATTCCAAAGACCGTGAATATTTTGAGGGACTGCCTCATGGTTTCACCCATTATTAATATTGGTTTCAGGACATAAAATACTATTTCTCTGAAGATACACATAATCTGAAGGTTTTCAGGTTTAAAGGAAGATAAAAACCCTGTAAAAGGTTTAATTGGAGGGGGAAGCCCCATAATTAACAAGAAATATATAGATCTAAAAACAGACAAAAAATAGGTGGTTTCATGAAGGCCAGCAATTTTCTAGGCACGGGAGTTTTGGACAAAAATGCATTGAAAGTTGGTAAAGTGGTGGACATGTTTGTAGAACCAGAAAAGGGATTAATAAACAGCATCATTGTATCAAAAGGGGAATTAGGACTTAGAAAAGAGCATTTCATAATAAAAACAGAGGAAATAGAAAGTTTGGGGGACTACATTATTTTAAACATTGAAAAGTCCCAGGTAGAAGTGGTTGGAGAGGGCAGTGAAACAGTTTAAAATCCAGGGTTAAACTTGAAAAATCTGATTAAAACTTACAGTTTACTGATAAATAGGGGATAGTTACGGATAAATGGAGAGGTTTCAGATGGAAATTTTAGATGCACGTGGTAAAACAATCTTAAAGGGAGACAACGTGAGATACACAGGCACAGGAAGCAGCGGTAAAGTTCTTGACATTAAATCTGATGATACTGGAACATGGGCAAAGCTGGATGCAACAGAAATGTGGTACAAAAGCCGGTACCTCGAAGTGGTGGATGAGGCAAAGTACAAGAAGTTCAAAGAAGAACCTTCAAAAGCTGATGAAAAGGAGAAAACACTCAAGAAGATCAAGCGGGTTAAGGAAAATAAAATAGGCGAAGATGTGGATATAAGCTCAGAAATGTGTGGTGGAGGCGGTTAAGAGCTGCCTTTTTTAACCAAACTTTTTTAACTAAAAATTAATCTAAGGAAACTTAGATCAATCTAAGGTTGTACTTTTTGTAAACAATCATTTTCAGGCTTAACATTTTCCTTTCAAGGGTATATTCTCTTTGCTTTGTTTTGTTGGAGAGGTCTAAATATTTGGCATGTTCATCGACAACTTTTTTGTAGTCCTTCTTTATTTTTGAGTGAAGGTTTAACAAACTCTTTTTAACCAGTTCGTCTCGTTTTTTCTTCAAGTCATCAATATATTTTTCTCTTTCAGATATCTGATCCTTCATAGAGTACATGAGATCGTTAACATCAACGAGCCTTTCATTGCACTCTTTTATTTTAGCTTCAGTATCAGGAGTTTTTTCCTTTTTTTTGAGCTCTTCGATCTCCCTTTTGGTACTTGCCATGCACCTTTTTGAGGCATTTATTTTACCTTTTAAATCACTCACTTCATTCTCATATTTTTCCATTTTTTTATTAAAAACTTCTACTTCTTCCATATTTCCAGTGGCCTGTAAAAAATTCTCGATATCACTAATGATATCATCCCCATTTTTGTAAATAATTTTAAAAGAACTTCAAAAATAATGAGAGCCAGATACAATCTCAGCTCCTATTATACTTCGCTCTTATGCTATATTGTTCACACAATGGTATAAATTTTACCATAAAAATGATGTTGTATTACAAGAACATGAATTGAAGTTAATATAAGATGGGAGTTCCTATTATTTAGTTATACATAATTATTAAATAAATGTAATGTTTATTAAATTAAGGCTTTAGATCAAAGTCTGAAAAAAGGATAAAATAAGAATTAAATTAGTACACGAATTTAGATTAATACAGCTAAGTCAAGATCAGGGCCAGTGCACCCACTATTCAGCAGTAGTAGGCAAACATTCTAAGTGTTGAGGCTTTTATTGGCTTTGTCAGAAAGTTGGGGTGGTTATTAAAGAGTTTTTTTCTGGTTTTGAATTTCTTTTTTTGATGTTTATTTGTGATGTTAGGCCTGTTTTGATCTTCATTAGCTTTTTAATGCTTTTGGGGGAAGGTTTTTTTTTGGAAGGCGTTTTTTTTATTTTGTTTGGAAGTTCGTTTATATATTTTTCATCTTCTAAGAAATGTGAAGAAGGTTTTAAAGTAAGGAATAAGAATCATGGATAATTGAAGTTATAACTCTGGTCATAACCATCATTGGAAAGCTTATAATTGATATTTCTACTTTAACCATAGCCACTTTAAATCCAATACTGTCCTCACTAGTTTTAATGCCTTATGTAAAGCATGTGCACCTACAGATCAGTGGAATTGTTCTACACATCCAAATAATTATACCTTTCTTTTATTCATGAGGAGATTTTATTTCTAAAGAGAAAATACCAGGTAATCCGTGCTTAAATGTAGTGGAATTGGTTTTGGTGTTAAGATTTAATATATAAAGTTTTTCATAATAGTCAAATGACAAATGTTAAACGTATATTCCACATGATAGAGTATCAGGTGTTAAAATGGGTTATCTTGTATGTTACAACTGTAATATTTACTATGAGGTCACAGAAGAGCAAGCTAAGGAACTTAAAAAGTGTGGGAAGTGCGGCTCTCCCATGACCTACTTTGAAGATCTGGAGGACTGCTACCACGGAAATTCAAGAAAACGTGGAAATGGTAAAACAGAACAGAGAAAAGAACATTACAGCAATATAATTGGATTAGGAATTTTAATAGCTCTTATAGGTCTTTCTTTACAATTTTCAGTCTTTCTCCCCGGAACAATGGTCATTACTCTAGGTGTGGTTGTTGTAATCCTTGGTTGCATCGGCTGGGGATTGAGTTAGATATGTGTATTTGGAGTTAATGATTGTATTCAAATTCAACGTTTAAACCTTTGAAAAATGAAAAAAAGGTGATTATTTATTTTTTTAAGGCCCAGTAGCACCTTTTCGGGGAGTAAATAGTTTCATCCCTTTTAAGTTCATTCATGATCTTAGATACTTCCTTTTTATCCACACCCGAGATCTGGCTGACTTTGGTGGCATTTAAAGGTTCTTCAGACTCTTTGAAAGCTTTAATTACCTTTTCTTTACTGTTCATGTGTATCATCACGAAATAGATTAATTATTTATTCTATAAAAAACAGTTTATTTTTATTGTTTTTTTGAGTTAATATGTTTTATTATTAAACAAAAATTGTAATCTTAATATTCGCAATGACCAAAACTCACAGAAACGCAGCTCAAGGGTCCAATAATCACAAATCATGAAGAAACGCTTTAAAAAGAATGTAAGAAAAGAATATTTCATGGCCTCAAGGATTTAAACATCTAAGAATCAAAGGATTTAAGAATCCTTAATAATATCCATTTTCACCTTGATCCTGCTTATGTCTTTTTTAATTTCCTTTACCACTTCTTCCTTAACTTCTGGCTGTACCTTCCCTTCAAGTCTCTCGATTTCTGCCTGATAGTTTCTTAAAATAACCCTCTGAAGCTCATTTTTAAAGACTGGAAATATACTTTTGACCCTTCTGTAATACTCAGGGTACTCCATTATCTTCTGGATGGAGTAGCCATCTTCCAGTATTGAGTTAAAGATGTTGGTTGATTTAGGTGGTTTTATGTGGAAATTCTCAGTGAATTCCCTTTGAACCTTGTGGTACTCTTCTATGTTATGGATCTTCACCTTGTGCTCCTTCTTTTCCATGATTATGTTTTTGAACATGCTTGCGCTGGTCCTGTAAAAGATGGACCTGGTGAAGTTGGGGTAGACCTTGGAAACATTTTTAAGGTACACCCCTGTGTTTATGAAGGGTTCATCTGACCTGAAGGCGTAGCTCAATCCTCCGCTGAATATGGGGAAGATGTTTTCTTTTCTGGGGAAGTATTCCCGTACAATTCTCAAGATTTCCTCCCTTGTTAAACCGTTATCCACCATGAGTTTACCTGCTATTTCCCTGTATTTTTCATGTATTGAAAGCTTCAAACTCCTGTTTATCTCCTCTATGGTGTTGGTGTCCACGATTTCAGCATTCTCCCAGTAGCTGCTGACTGCAGGCAGTACATACCCTGCAACAAACTTTTCATCTTCAAACAGGATACCAGATTCTAGATTTAAGTTCAAACTTGTCTCTGTGAGACTTGAAGAGGTGAATACAACTTTACATGAATCGAAGATCAGTATCTTTGCATCTAAATTGTTAACTGACCTTATTTCAGTACCATGACTTTTTAACAATTCTAAAACAAATGCTCCCTTCATGTTGTTGAAGTTACTGCCCCTTAAGAGTACCTTTAACTTTGCTCCATTGATGTTGTCACAGATCTTCTGGGCCACCTCCACGTCAATAAATGGATTTACCAAGATAATTTCTTGGTTGGCATTTCTTAAAAGTTCCATTAAACTGTTTTCCCATGGATTTTGAATAAGAACAGCGTCACTGCATTGCACGTTACCACCAGACTTAAATGAAATAAATAAGTATATCGAAAGCATTAATATAAACTTGATCATCCCTTAATAATCAGGATCTGGGACTGAAATAACCTGTAAATTGGTTACTCAGCAGATTATCGATGCTGGACCAGAAATTGAACTGGACCAGAAAACTTGTTATTTCAAAATTTATATTAACTGAAAGCAACAAGTTTCTACTAAAAAAAATAGGAGCTGGAAAGAAATGGTGGATCAACAAAAAGAAAAGGAAGAGGCAGAAAAGACTTTAAAAGAGGTGGCAGAGAAGATCAAGGACCAGACAATATACGATGTGAGACTTTCAACAAACAGCAGGCGTTTTTTTGTTGATTACGTGGACAAAGATTCAAGGTACTACAAATCCTTTGATGACTACCTGAACATGGTATCCGGGAAAATTGCAGAAGAACTGAAGGCCTCAAATGAAGAGGTTAACCTTGATAATATAGTTGCCAAACTGAATGATCTTGAGCGATCCGACCTTCCAAAAACTGAAGATGAAAGGGTTTTCGTTGAAATCCCACTATCAGATGATTTTGAGGAAATTGAAAGAAGGGTCAGCAGGATAATTGAAACACTGGATTAAAATTTTAAGAGACTTTAACCTGTATAAAACGAAATTCACAGCCTTTAAATTAATTAAAATTTAATTTATTAACTTATTAAAACATGATCAAGATTTAACTAAAGATAGGGACCCCCAATGCATGAACGCGTGATGATATTCATAGACGGTGCAAACCTCTTTCATGGTTGTAACAATTTCCAGAAGGGCTACAAAGTTGACCTTTTAAAGCTCAGGGATGAACTGACAGCGGGCAGGAGGCTTGCTGGTACATATTACTATGGAGCCATTCCCTCAAATGACTCTGATAAGTTTTCAGCCCAAAAGAAATTTCTGGACATGCTCTCCTACAACGGATTCAAGGTTTCTGCAGTTCCACTTAAAACCCACCACGTCACTGTGAAGTGTGAGTACTGTGGAATGGAAAACCCAACAACCGAACAGGTTGAAAAGGGTGTGGATGTTGCCCTGGCCACAGATCTCATAGCCTTCGGGATAAACAACCGCTACGATACTGCAATTCTGGTTTCAGGAGACTACGATTACTTCAGAGCTATCCAGGAAGTTCGAAAGCATGGGAAACGTGTTGAAATAGCTTATTTTACGGGCGTAGGAATAAGTGAGGAATTTATACTTGCCGCTGATAAATTTGTTTCTCTGAACGCCCGGGCTTCCAGAATAAGCAGGAAATAGCCCTGGATCTCAGGGGCAGAGATCATTCCTTAACTGCAGTTTTCAGGCAGAACACAATCTATATGTCATGGGGAGCAATAAATTAATATGTGAAGTTACAGAAAAAAAGGATAGAAGATCCTTTTAATTAAAGGTTGAGGATCATAAACACTTCGTTATCCTAAAGAAGGAGTCACCTTTTAAGATTAGGGAGTGGAGGTGCTGTTTGTGAATAGGGATGAAATGTTCTTGACACATATTTTGGACCAGATAAGCTTTTTAAAGGAACAGTTCAGAGGTTTGGAAGTTGAAAACCTGATGGAGGATCCCCTGCTTCAGAAAACATCGCTTAGAAGTTTTGAAGTCATAGGAGAATCCATTAAATCTATTTCAGGAGACTTTAAGGCAGGTCATCCTGAGGTTGAATGGAATGAAATTGTGGACTTTGCAGAGAACCAGGTCAATCAAAACCCTTCTACAGACTGGAGCATGCTCTGGAACTTTATACAGTTGCGGCTGCCAGAAATTGGAAGGGAACTAGAAGCACTGCAGAAATAGTTGTGGTCAAAAATAGATAGAAAGGTCAAAAATAAACAGATAATTGTAAAATGTTTACAGTGTTTCCCTGTCCTGCACTGAGATGCAGAACCTGCAGAGCGCATTGGGATTCTCCATCTGCATATCCTTCACAGGACACAGATACTTCCCATTTCTGTATCTGACCTTCAATCTTCCTGGAAAAGGAGTTCCAACAGCATGAATGGGTTCTTCCAGTATAAAGGTGGCGTAGATTGAGATCAGTCCTGCAACTTTGAGAAAGCAGAGTTCTGCAGAGCTTGCTGCATGTTTTTTCTGTTTTTTAAGGGTTTTTAAAAACTCACCTAACTTTTTGATGTCCACGCTTTCCCTGTAATCCTTTTCATCTTCCTTTATGTTTTTTATCCTGCTGAAAAATGCTTTTTTGGATGTTTTAAGAAGTTCTTCCCTGTATCTGGCAGGAACGTATTTTGCATCTGCCCTAAAAAAGGAGTCAGCTTTCATGATCTCAGAAACGTGGATGTTGGACACTTCCCTTTTCAGAACATGCAAAAGTTCTTTTTTCCCAATTTCCCGGTTTAAATCAAGTTCCTCAATTTTATCTGCCATTTTGACCCCTCTTGATCCATACCATGATCCATAGTATCAAGCATACCAGGATCCATAAGTATCAATACTCAACGTTTTCAAACTTTCGGATCCTGTTCTGCAATGCAGAAACCGCAAACAGCCCTTGGATTGTCCTTCTGCTTGTCCTTAACAGGACACAAGTAGGTGTCATCCAACTGTTTAACCTCCAATCCCCCAGGGAAGGGTGTTCCCACAACGTGGACAGGTTCTTCAAGTACGAATGTGGTGTAAAGGCTCATTATAACGTAGAGATCAGAAAAGCAGGGATCGTAGTTTTCTTCAAGCTCAATCTGAGCCCTCTGATCCTTTAAAAGTTTCAAAGCCTTCTTAAGCTCATCCATATCAACACAGCCTTCGTAATTTGTTTTATCGTTTTTTAAATCTCTCACGCGCAGAATAAATCCTTCCACATAGGCCTTTGCAAACCCTTCCCTGTAGTTGGCCTGCACGTACTTGGCATCTTCCCTTAAAAAAGCACATGCCCGCATGATGTCTTTTATATGGATATTTGATACTTCCTTTTTTAAAACAAGAAGAAGATCTATTTTTTTAATTTCTCCTGAAAGATCAAGCTTTTCCTCAATTTTTAGCATTATTTACCTCGTTTTACAACTATTTACCTCGTTTTACATATTATCTGATTCATATAACATAATGAATATGTTCACAAAATTTTTTCACATAAAATTTTTAGTTTAATAAATATTTTGGGAGATATTTCCAATTTCTTTTTAAAATTTTTCAAGGTTCTACTAATTTATCATAATTCCTATATTAACTATCAGAACTTTCATATACTTCAAAAGCTTAAAGAGCCCGTTACTTGTACCTCTTTAAAATGGCCTCAGCTGTTTTAGGTCCAATACCATCTATCTTAACCAGTTCATCCTTTGTAACATACTTCAGATCAGACCCGAAGGTTTTTACAAGTTTTCTTGCCCTTTTACGGCCCAAACGTTTGATGCTCACAACCAGTGGTACTATGTCTTCTTTCACACCGTAATAAAGCCTTGCAGACAGAATGTCAAGCTGGTTCAAGCCAGAGTAGACACCTAAAACCTCGCATATGCGTTTGAAGAACTTCACCATAAGGGATGCCTCGTAGGCTGACCTTCGGGTTGAGGCTGCGTAGACGTTGAAGGCGTTCTCGATTTCGTACTCGTTTCTCTCATCTATCCATTCCATGAGGGTTGCGGCTGTGGCCTCACTGTTTCCAACATCCACAACAAACACTCCTTCCTTGTTCAAACGGTCTCGAACTGGTTCCTTACTTTTACGGCCCTTGAATGTTATTACAGGCATGTCAGGGGTTCTGCTCATCTCGTAGATCAACCTGTTTACATCCATCTCAGTACAGGTTCTTGCAAATTCCTTCAGTCGAACCGCTGTTTCAACTGTGTAGTTGCTCCGGGCAATGAGCATTCCAAAATCCGTTGTTTTGAGTCCTTCAGGTGTTGTTTGAATTATTCCATTCTGCACGAGAAAGTCCATGGCCTGGTCGACCTCGTACTCCATTGAATCAGCAGAATATGCGGATAAATATTCGTTGTTGCTCATCTGGAACCCGTAAAATGTACTTCCAAAAAATTCAAGTATATCTTTTGGATTTTTGGCAAGTGTGGAAGCTATCTGGGTTATTATCTGCTTGTAGACAGCGTCCTTGTTTTCTATGAGTTTTGAATGGGTTTCCTCTATCTCCCCGTACACGTAGTGGTCCTTGAGGTTGTAGGCCTCGTCAACGCTCTTGGCTATGAGGTAGGAGTAGCCCTCTGTGTCGTAGCCTGGACGGCCTGCACGACCTGACATCTGTTCGTAGTCAAAAACAGGTATGGGTTGGGGTCCCTGCCCCGTCCAGCGGGTGTAGTCCCTTATGATCACGTTCTTGGAAGGTAGGTTCACACCGTACATCAAACTTGGGGTGGCAGTTATCATTAAAAGGTTCCCCTCCCTGAACTCCTCCTCGATTATTTCTTTCTGCTTGTCAAATAAGCCTGCATGGTGGAATGCTATACCGTTTTCAATGCATTCTGCAAGTTTAAGGCAGACCTCGGTTGGCTGCGAACCCCTCTTTTTGGGAACGTCCAGTATCTTCTCTGCAACTGCCTTGAAGACCTTCTTTCTTTCAGGGGAAATCTTCCGCTTCATCTTTCCTGCCACGTACTTTGCAAGGGACTCTGTGAACCGTCTTGTGGACACGAAAACCAGTATCTGGGATGATTCCTCAATGGAAGTGTTCAAAATCCGCACTATAACATCATTTTTGTTTTTAAGTTCCAGCTCCTCAGTTGTGAGCACGTCCTTGTAGAGTGGCACAGGGCGGTAGTCATGTTCAACAACGTGGGCATCCAGCCATGAGGAAAGCTCTGACATGTTCTTGAGTGTTGCAGAAAGTGCAACGATGCGCATGCCTGGATTTAATATCTTTGAACGGGTTATTGCACACTCGATTGTTGGGCCCCTTGTGTACTCACCGATCATGTGAAACTCATCCACAATGAGGAGGTCAACCTCACGGAGGGTGTTCCATGAAAAACGGGTTATGGCATCGAAGGATTCAAAAACCATCACCGCAAGATCAGAGGATGAAGGATGCTTTCCAACTTTTATGCCAAATTTTTCAAACTTCTTAAACTCTTTGATCTTTTCATTCTGGATGGATATTAAAGGAACTGCATAAACAGCTTTACCGCCCTTTAAAACTGTATTCAAAGCTGCCATAACACCAAGCAACGTTTTACCACTGGCTGTTGGTATGGCTATGATGTAGTTGTTTTTATCCTCAACAAATCCAGAGTCAACAACTGCCCTCTGCGCAGGGTTCAGCTCCTTTATCTGGGGGTAGCATTCCCTAATTATGTCCTTAATCTCACTTTTTAAAGTTTCCATTTCCATCAGGCCCTGTAAAATGATTCTATTATCCTTAATGATTTTGTTATTCTAAAATTAAAGTTCATAAACTGTAAAGTTCATCATAAACTCTAAACTTCGTAAATTGTGGTGCTTAAATTAAATGATGATCTTGGATTGGACCTTAAAATATCTAGTGGTTCCATGAGAACTAAGTTTTGGATTTAGAACTATGTTCATGTTTATAGGCCCAACAATTTTAAGAACCTGATAATGGGATGATAATTGAATTTTTTAAGACTGGAAACCTTTTTTCAGGTTAACTTCTTTCCAGGTTTAGGGAAGTTTAAAAAAAAATTCTTTCTTTATTGTAAAAATAAAGATATTTTTTGCCACTTAAAACAATAAATGCTAGAAATAAATGCTATAAAAAGGTTTAAAAAAGGGTTTTAAGTCAGTTTACATTTTATTTTTTCTCTTTTCGGACCACAATTATGTCTGAAATATTTGTTGAAGGGTACTGACCATTTTCATCCTTTTCAACACTTTTCACCATATCCCAGATTGTTAGAAGTCCGATGCTCACCCCTGTAAGTGCTTCCATTTCAACGCCTGTTTTCCCATCGGAACGCACAGATACCTCCATTTCAATGACGTCAACTCCAACATCGAAGTCAGCCTCCACCCCTGTTATCTTCAGGGAGTGGCAGAGTGGTATGAGGTGGTGTGTGGATTTAACAGCCCCTATCGCAGCTATCTGTGCTGTTGTTAACACATTTCCCTTTTTTATCTCCTCTTTTTTTATGAGGTCTATCGTGCTTGCCTTAAGATTTATTTTACCCCTTGCAGTGGCGGTTCTTCTTACAATTGGTTTGTCACCCACATCAACCATGTGAACTCCGCTGTCTGTAAGGTGCGTAAGTGTTTTCTCCCTCATTTGCAGTGTCTCCTTTATCTTCTGATCTTTCGTGATAAACTGGATCCTGTGGATCCCCTACATTCTGTGTATAATAATTAAAAAAAAGCATTAAAAAAAGCTTTCAGTGGCCTAAAATTTAGTGGCCTAAAAATCCTGAAATTGATGAAGTTCAGTAAACAAATTCTTTGTTAACCATGATATCATGGTTCTGGTTCAGCACAGTTCCATCCATCCGTACTATGACAACATCAAAGTTCATGTCGTATTTATCCTGACACAGATCTTTAATGGATCCTGCTATGCTGTTGAAAACTGGATCAACAAGGTTTTCATCATAAAGAAGGTCTATCATATCCTCTGTTGTGTTTGATTCAAAAACATGTTTTACAACAGATGTTTTGGCACCTGAAAGTGCTGTGTGGGTTGCCATTATTTCGCGACGTCCATCTGCAACGATGTGCCTGGTGTTGAATATACCTGCAGCTATTTTAATGAGTTTGCCTGCATGTCCAAAGAGGGTTATATTTTTAACACCTTCATTTGAGGCTTCAGTGAGCATGTATCCAACGAAGTTGCTCATCTGAACTATCTGGTCATCATCAACATTTAAAACCTTTTTTGCAAGTTTTTCTCCAATGTTTCCAGGCACGAAGATTAGGTCCTTGTAGCCTTCAGCCAGTGCAATGTCTATCTGGCATTTCAGGGATTCTTTGTAACTTCTGGAGGACATTGACCTTGCAATGCCAGTTGTTCCAAGGATTGAAATTCCGTCAACTATTCCTAAACGGCTGTTCATGGTTTTTTTAGCTATTTCTCGGCCTTTTGGAACATTTATGGTGACGGAAACACCTTTGTTGGGAAATGTTTTTTTAAGTGCTTCTCCAAGGTTGGAACGCAGCATACTCTGGGGAACAGGGTTTATTGCAGATTCACCCACCCCAACTTGGAGTCCGGGTTTTGTAACTCTGCCGACACCCTCGCCACCGTGGATGGTTACTCCTGGTTTGTTGCTTAGCTGGACGTCTGCAAAAATTTCAAGGTTTTTTGTAACATCAGGATCTTTGTAGGGCCTTTTTATTACAGAGGCCCTTCCAGAGGTTTCAGTTAATTTCATGGATGTTTCAATGTCAATATCCAGTTCTCCTGCTGGTGCTTTTATTTTAACTTGTTCCACAGGTTCTCTTATGGATAGGAGGGCTGCAGTTGCAGCTGCAGTTGCAGCAGTCCCTGTTGTGATTCCATAGTCGCCAGTAGTGTATTTTTGAGTTTCTGGGCTGTCTTTGTTCTTCATGTTAATAAAGCAGTTTTTTTGATGTTACAATCCTTTAAATTTAAAGATTTTCTTTAATGGCTCCCACTAGATCTTCCTTACTTGGTGTTCCTACAAACCTTACAACACCGTTTATTGCGATTGCAGGGACTGCCATTAATCCGTACTCCATGGCTTTTTTCTGATCAACGGCTATGTCAATTTTTTCAACTTCCAGTTCATCAGGCATTTCTTTTTTCACTTCATCCACCAGTTCAATTGCCATGGGACAGTATGGACATGATGGGGATGTAAACACTTCAAGTTTGACTACCATCTTTTCACCTCGTATCTAATATTTATATAGGCCATTTTTAATTAAATATACTTTTTAACCTCTTAACTTAAAGAGTACTGGATGTTTCCTTGTTGTAGCTTGCTTCCAATTCCCTCACCTAAAGAGTAAGCCAGGTTTGATGAAAAGTTTTTTAGCATATCTCCAAAGGATGGGGATGTTGATATGGTTATGGTGGTGTAACCTCCTTTTATTCCACCTTCCTTGGCAGCAACATCAAGGGCATAATCTTTACTGCCAGTATCATCTATAAGCTTTAAATCCTTAGCCTCTGTTCCAGTATATATTTTTCCCTCTGCAATCTGGGAAACGTAGCTTTTATCAAGGTGTCTATTCTCTGAAACAAGAGTCATGAAATGATCGTAGTCCTCGTCAACCATTTGCTGAAGCATATTCCTTTCGTCAGTGGTTAAAGGTCTGTAATCTGCACCCATATCCTTGTACTGGCCAGCCTTAATTGCGTACTTGTTTATGCCCATTTCCTGGTAGTACCTGGATAGATCAGCCAGGTCCATTATGACGCCGATGCTTCCAACCATGGATGAGGGGCTTGCAATTATCTTCTTTGCAGGCGAAACTGCAAGGTACGCTCCAGAAGCCCCGATATCACTTATCCAAACAACAACAGGTTTTTTTGAGCTGTTGACAGCTTCCATGATCTCTTCACTTGCCACGGGTGATCCACCTGGACTGTTAACCTCCATGAGAATTGAACTCACACCGTTGTCATCGTTTGCCTGTTTCAGTGCATTTTTAACACTTTCGGGGTTTATAACATCCGTAGATGATCCATAGGCTATCTCACCTTCCATGGGTATAACAGCAATTTCGTTACCGTAGTGACTGCTACCAGAGCCTCCAACATAGGCTAAAACTGCAAATGCAAGAACTAAAAGTACTACTAACCCTCCCCCAATAACTGTTAAGAGAATTTTAGTGTTTTTGTCCATTTTTTCACTTCTTATACTTCTGCTCTTTTTGATAATATTATCGGTTATTTATTAATGCTTCTCTTATATAATAATTGAATAAACAATGCTTATATTCTTAGTTTAAAATAATATCCCTAGTTTAAAAAAAATATCTCAGTTTAAAGTAGCTGGTAATGATGAAACCTATTAACATGAAACAATCCTTCAAAAGGTTTTAAGTAATAATTCGTTCTCTTTACGGTGATAAATTTGAAGACAACAGTCCGATCTCCAGGATCAGCCACGGTTATAAATGCCATATCCACAGGATGTGGTTCAGCATTTGGTATAAAACTTTACGTTACAGCAGAAGTTGAACTAAACGGTTCATCAGGGATAAAATGCAAGACTGACAGGGAAGTTGACACCACCCTGATGGAACTCTGCGTTGAGAAGGTTTTCGAAAAGTTCAGGGGCATGGAAGCATGTGAAAATCTGGACCTTGAAACCGGTGTTAGAGTTAAGACCAGTTCCACACTTCCAATGGCATCGGGACTCTCAAGCAGCAGTGCAACCTCAAATGCTATTGTAATGGCAACTGTACAAGCTATACTTGATGAATATCAGCTTAAAATGTATGAAATTGGCATAAATGACTTTGACATATTAAACATGGCCATAGATGCTTCGCTTGATGCAGGGGTTACTGTAACAGGGTCCTTTGATGATGCAAGCGCTTCATTTTTTGGTGGACTGACCATCACAGACAACGGTAAGCGGGAGATATTGCAGAGGCATCCCATGGAAGAGCAAAATATATTAATATACATGCCAGATACAATGTCACACACTGCAAATTCTGATGTGAGGAAGATGAAGCTTCTTTCTCCATACGTTAAAGTTGCCTTCAGGGAAGCCCTGAATGGTAATATTTACAGTGCACTTACCCTTAATGGATTTCTATATTGTGCAGCCCTTGGTTTTAATCCAGACATAGCTTTAGATGCTCTGGATTCTGGTGCAACTGCAGCAGGACTTTCAGGTACAGGACCATCCTTTGTGGCGATAACCGAGAGTAAAAATGCTGACAGAATTGAAAGTGCATGGAGTTCATATAGAGGAAGGGTAATAAGAACAGAAGTTGACAATGATGGCATTAAGGTGATTAGCAGTGGATAGGGCAGAAGCTTTAAGACTACTTCAAAATTCAAGGAACAAAATAGATGAGATGGACGAGGAGATCATAAATCTCATAGCAAAAAGAACCTCCCTTGCAAGAGATATTCTGGATGCAAAAATAGTTCTTGGCATGGAAATCGAGGATAAAAAAAGAGAAGCATATATTCACAAAAAGATAAAAGAAATAGCAAGGAAAAAGAATATTGATGAAGTCAGTCTTACCCGTATAATGAAAATATTAACAGATATAAACAAAAAAGAACAAGAAAAAATGTTAAGGAGGGAAAAGAATGGGTAACATACGAACAACATTTATCAAACGAACATCAAGTGAACTGCTTGAGAATTACGAAGGTAAGTTCACAACCAACTTTGAAGAAAACAAAAAACTGGTTGAAGAATTCACAACAGTCAGTACAAAACATTTAAGAAATAAAATAGCTGGATATGTGACCAGAATAATTAAACAACAGTCTTGAGGTTATGGGTGACTGAGGTTTTTAATCTCAGGTTCTTTATAATCTTAACTTTCAATTTAAAGGTGTGTAATTAATGGAAATAATAGTGGCCAAGTTCGGAGGAACATCTCTTGGTAACGGAGAGAGAATAAAAAAGGCAGCAGAATCTGTTGTGAGAGAGTACATGAAGGGTAAAAAGGTCGTAGTCGTTGTATCAGCCATAAACAAGACCACGGACAATATCCTGAAGATCGTTGATGATGCAATTGGAAAGGCAATAACAGAAAAGCAGCTTGCCGACATAGTTACCATGGGTGAGAAGCTGAGCATAAGACTATTCTCATCAGCAATAGAGTCTCTTGGTGTTAAATCCGAATATATTGATCCAAGTAAGGATAATTGGCCCATTATTACTGATAACAATTACTTAAATGCAAAGGTCAACTTCAAAGAAACTGAGAAAAAATCGAAGGAACTTTTGAAGTTACTTGACCAGGGAATTATCCCTGTGGTTTGCGGTTTTCTTGGAAGGGATGATGAAGGCGCTGTCACCACCCTTGGACGTGGTGGAAGTGATGTAACAGCTTTCCTTTTGGGACACTGCCTCAAAGCAGAGGAGGTTATAATTGTAACCGATGTTGGGGGTGTGATGTCAACAGATCCCCACAAACTCCAAACTGCAAAGAAGCTTGATAAGATATCAGTTGAGGAAATGAGGGACCTTGCAACCCATGGGGCGCAGGTACTGCATCCACATGCCTTAAGGTACAAGGATCCAGATATAAGTGCTAAGATCATTGGATTTGAGAGCGGAGATCTTTCTGCTGCTGGTACCGAGATAATGGGCCCTGCAGAGAATCAGATGCTTAAAACATCTGCTCTGAGTCCAAGACCAATATCAGTTATAGCTGTGGTTGGAGAGGAACTTTTAACCAAAAAGGGCATACTCTCAGAGCTTATAGACACCCTCACAGCTAACGATATGAATATTTATGGAATATCCACTGGACAAAACTCAATAACACTTTTTATAGATAAAGATGTTGCAGATAAGGCCCATGAAGTCCTTCATGAAGTTGTTGTTAGAAATGATAACTTGAGTTCCATTTCACTCGGCATGGAAATAGCCATGATAACGGCCACAGGCCAGGACTTCATAGACACTCCCGGAATAATAACAAAAATAACAGAACCTCTCCATAAGAATAAGATCAACATAGTTGAGATATCTTCAAGTCAAACTTCTGTTGTTATTTTTGTGGACTGGGCTGACGGTACGAAAGCTTATGAACTTGTAAGGAGAGTCTTAAAATGAAATTGGAAGGTACTACAGTTGCTATGGTAACTCCATTCACCAAAGAAGATGGAGTGGATGAAACAGGAATGCGTGAAAACATAAACTATTTAGTGGAAAGGGGTGTTAACGGCATACTGGTAGCCGGAACAACCGGTGAATCAGCCACCATAACCCATGATGAGCAGATGAAGATGGTCGACATCCTTGTGGATGAGGTCAATGGAAAGGCTGCAGCAATAGCTGGAGCTGGCAGCAACTCATCAAGTGAAGCACTGGGCCTTGTGAAGCATGCTGAAGATGCAGGGGCAGATGCAGCACTGGTAATAACTCCTTACTACAACAAACCCCAGCAGCACGGACTCTACGAGCATTACAAACTGCTTTCAGACTCAACCAACATTCCAATAATAGCCTACAATGTACCCTCAAGAACAGGAACAGACCTTGAAGTGGAGACCATAGTTAAAATAGCCCAACTTGAAAACATAGTTGCAATAAAAGAGGCAAACCCTGACCTTGATAAAGTATCCCAGACCATAAAAAGACTTCAGGAGATAAACTGCAGTAACTTCATGGTTCTATCTGGAAACGACAACCTGACCCTTCCAATGATGGCGCTGGGAGCAAAGGGTGTTATAAGTGTGGTTGCCAACGTGGATCCAGCAAGAATGAGCCAGATGGTTCAATCTGCCCTTGAAGGAGATTTCAAAACGGCTGAAAAACTTCACTACGAATTATTTAACCTTATGAAGGTTTTGTTTGTAGAATCAAACCCTGTTCCTGCAAAAGAAGCCCTTAATCTAATGGGAAGACCGGCAGGTCATGTTAGAATGCCCCTAGCACCTCTTAAAGAGGAGAACAAGGTAAAACTTCAGAGGGTTTTAAACGATCTCGGATTGATCTAAATTCAATCAATTTATTTTTTTTAGTTGATTTGTTAGGGATCAAGTAGTCAATGAAAAGATCAAATTTTTTAACAGGTTAACTTCCTTAATAAGATAAAAATTAGATTAACTTCCTTAATAGGATAAAAATTGGGATAAAAATTCTTTAATTAGGATAATGCTTTAATTTTTAAATTTTTAATTTTCTTAAAATATTTTTCCAAATTATCACAAACGGAGATGGGATAAATATGATCAAAGTGGCTGTAACAGGTGCATGTGGAAGAATGGGTTCAAAGATAATAAAAACAATCCTCCAGCAGGAAGATATGGAAGTTGTGGCAGCAGTAGAAGCTCCAAACACCTCTCAAGAGGGTAAAGATGTGGGAGAACTTATTGGGGTTGGAAAGATGGGTGTCAATGTAACTGGTGCTGAGAACCTCAAACAGGCACTTGAAACCCAAAAACCCGATGTTTTGGTTGATTTTACCATAGCAAAAGCAGCCATTGGTACCATAAAAACCTGTGCAGAGTGCGGTGTTAACCTTGTGGTTGGTACAACTGGATTCAGTGATGAACAGATGGCTGAAATAAGATCTGTAATAGAGAAAAATGAAATAAGAGCAGTTATAGCTCCAAACATGGCAGTGGGAGTGAACGTCTTTTTCAAAGTTGTAAGAGACCTTGCAAGAATCCTTGGAGACTACGACGTGGAAATAATTGAAGCACACCACAAACACAAAAAAGATGCACCATCAGGAACAGCAGTTCATGCTGCTGAGATCATAGCTGATGAACTAAACCGCAACCTTGATGAAGTAGGAGTTTACGGCAGGAAGGGAGCAGTCGGTGAGAGAACAGCAGATGAAATAGGAATACATGCAATCAGGGGTGGCGACATCGTAGGAGACCACACTGTACTATTTGCAGGTGAAGGAGAGCGCATTGAACTCGTTCACAGAGCCCAGAGCAGGCAGGCCTTTGTAAACGGTGTGATAAAAGCTTTAAGATATGTTGTAAATGCAGAGAAAGGTAAAATAAGTGACATGGCTGATGTTCTTGGTTTGAACTAACATCTTTTTTGCCTGAACATTTTTTTACACATTTTTCACACTTTTTTACACATTTTTCACACAGCTTTCATTTTATGAACCTTCTACAATTTTTCACGAACACTTTGCAAAATCCGGCATTTCTTGTAACTTTTTTTATAGTGTAACTTAAGGGGTTTAGAAAAGATTCATTAATCTATAAATACTTAGAATAAATCTTACTTAGTTGCTTACAAATAATTTAACCACAAAAAAAAACGTTAACAAAAAAAATGTTAATTAGAAAAATGTTAATTAGAAAAAAATTACAAGTAAAAATTACAAGTACTTTAAAAAAACTTTAAAAATAAAAAAAACTTTAAAAAATTATTTTTTAACCAGAAGTATTTTTTTAACCAGAAAAGGTGGATGTATGTTTTTTGGGCGTGGAAAACCTCTTAAAGAATCTGTTCATGAAGTTACAACCTTCCATCCTACATTTCTCAAGGAAGATAGATCTTACCTTCGAAAGCTCCATAAAGTTTTAAATGGTGCAGAGAACACGATATACATGATCTATCCGTGGATAGGTCTTGGAGAAGAACTTGTTATCCCCTTTGAAAATGCAGTTTCAAACAATCCCGATCTGAAACTGTGCCTTATCACCCGACTCTTAAAGGTGGATGTTTTCAGGCACTTGCATCAACTGGAGGATGTTGAACAGTGGAAGAGAATCTTTAGGGGTAACATGTCTGTGAGGTACAACAACAACCTCCATGCAAAGATGATAATTGTTGATAACCAATCTTTGCTTGTTGGTTCCTCAAATCTCACAGGAACCGGGCTTGGATCCCCCAGAAACTATGAGGGTGTCCCCCAGATAGAAACAAATATTTACACAACCTGTGATGAGGCTGTTAAGGATGCAAGTAAATTTTTCATGAAAATATGGAATCATGAGAGATCCAAACCCTATTCAAATACAAGTAAATACGTACTTTCATGTAAGGCCCACAACCTGGCGGGGATATTTCAGCACCACCCAAAAGACTTCAAAAAACTTCTTGGAACTGAAGATTTAACCCTCAAGGCAGATGGAACAGTTAATTTCAGGGGAGATCTGGCTTTTATAGATAAAAATGAAGCTTACATCCTTGGAACCAAAAGAAGGGATATTGCAGTTAGATTTAAGGGCAACACTGCATTTCTGGATTCTGCAGAACTTTTTGAACGTGTTGAAGTTTCAGGTGAACTGCGCTGCAAAAATAAGATGGACTTCACGTTAAAGGTTAAAAGAGCAGGGAATAAAAATGTTTTAAGGAAAGATAAAGTGCTGAAAGATAAAAAAAAACCTTTAAGGAATAAAAAGGAATAAAAAGATTGAAATAAAAGATTTAAAAACAGGATTATTTAATTTAGCTGTTTCAGGCAGAGTTTCAAGTTCAAGTGATCCTATTGAGCTTAAGGGATCAGATGGAGGATCAGATGGAAGGTTTCTGAGGCTGGTCGTAGTTGAGGATGGTACTGGAAGTGTAACCCTGGAACTAATGGAATAACACGGCCAGAAATACAAAAATTAAAAAGGGTTCCCAAATAGAAATAAGTAATGGATTTACAAAGACATTCAAAGATGAATTGAGACTTTCCATAAGAAAAGATGGAAAAATTAAAGTACTAAATAAAAATTAAAGTATTATTAAATTTTAAGTGGTGGAAGTTAAAATAAATAGAGCTGGATAAAATAAATAGAGCTGAAAATTAAAATAAAAATTAGAATCATGAAACTCTATTGAATTAATTTTTAAGAGATAAATCCAGCATATGGGGAAAATAAAATGGTAAACGTAGGAATTCTTGGAGCAACTGGAATGGTTGGACAGCGTTTTATTGAACTACTGGCGGATCACCCGCAGTTTGAGATAACTGCACTCACAGCATCGAAAAGATCAGCAGGGAAAAAATACAGGGATGCTGTAAACTGGCACCTTGAAACTGGAATACCAGAAGCAGTTAAAGACACAGTAGTTGTGGACACAGACCCTTCAGAGGTTAAAGATGTTGATCTGGTATTTTCAGCACTGCCTGCAAACATAGCAGCGGCTGTTGAACCTAAATTTGCAGCTGCAGGTATGAAAGTGGCCTCAAATGCCAGTGCAATGCGGATGGAACCTGACGTGCCCCTGGTCATACCAGAGGTGAACCCAGAACACCTGGACCTCATTGAAACTCAGCAGAAAAACAGGGGATGGGACGGATTCATTGTAACGAACCCAAACTGCTCAACCATAGCACTCACCCTCACCCTGAAACCGCTCTACGACCAGTACGACATAAAAAGGGTTTACGTGTCAACCATGCAGGCAGTCTCCGGTGCAGGTTACAGTGGGGTGCCCTCAATGGCCATACTCGACAACATCGTACCTTACATCGGCAGTGAAGAAGAAAAAATGGAATCAGAAACGCTCCAGCTTTTAGGGGACTTCGACGGAGAATCTGTAACGCCTGCAAACTTCAAACTCAGCGCATCGTGCAACAGAACCCCTGTGATCGACGGACACACTGAAGCAGTCTTCATTGAGATGGGAGAAGAATTTGAAGTGGATGATGTTAAAGATGTATTTAAAGGATTTAAAGGGCTTCCACAGAAACTTGGACTGCACTCAGCACCTGAATCCCCAGTAATTGTGCGTGAAGAGGATGACAGGCCTCAGCCACGTATGGATCGTGGAGCTGGAGGAGGAATGGCAGTTTCTGTCGGCAGGGTGCGCAGGGACAATGTGTTCCCAGAAAACCTTAAATACGTTCTGGTTGGCCACAACACCATAAGGGGAGCTGCAGGAGCATCAATACTTAATGCAGAGCTTATAAACGAGATAATGTAAAGAGAGGAGCCGCATTTGTTTTAAGATGGTTCAAATTTTTATTTTTTATCTCTCTACTAACTCCTGACTCTACTAACTCCTGATCTTTGAAGTTATTATCACGGACCGCAGGTCTATACTTCATTTTTTATGCATTAAATGAGGTATCCATAACCTTCGGTTTTTAATAAACATACAAAACCATTCACTTAAAGGAAAAGGGGACTGTTAAGTGAAAAACTTACAAAACACATTTTTAATACTGTTAATAGTGTCAATAATGGTTTTCAGCACATTTCTGTCCTTGAATGATGCCAGCTCTGCAAACATTACAGACCAAAATGTGACAAACCAAACAGTTGCTGAAACATCAACAGCATCACAGGCGCAGGCACAGGCGCAAGCAAATGGATGGGGTCAGTCAGTGTCTATAAGTCTAAATAACACCAACCTAAATTTGGGTGAGAGAATTGCTGATGACTCTGAATGGCCGTACCTTGCCCAGACAAGCGTTACTGTGAGTGGTAGTGAATCTGATTGGTGGTGGACAACTCAAGTTGACAAATTAAACCTTTATGTTAGATCTGACGATTTCAGTGATGGTTCTAATTCCATTGTGTTGAATAATTTTAAGTACGATGGATTTTCAAATTCAAGATTAAGTAAGACAGCTTTTACAACAAATAACGCTCTGGTCCGATCATGGCCTCTTCAAGTACAATCAACAGGATTTCTTTATTACAACTATGGTGTTTCAGATACAGTCCCTGCAAACTATTACTTAAAAGTGCCTTGGGGAACAAGTCCTGGAACCTACCGTACAACAGTTTATTACACTGTAATGATGGAGTCTACCTAAACTTCATTTTCATTGATTTTGAAGCAGAATTTCTTGAAATAGTTTTTTTAGTTATCTGATGGACAAAAACTTTACTTTGAACTTTTTTTTACGTTTTTTTATGTAATTTAATAATTTTTTTAGATGTAATAAATTTCAGTGCAAAATTTTTAATTATAAACAGTAAAACAAGAGAAAAATAAAACAATCCTCTAAAAACTTTTTAAAAACATTTTTTTAGCTCTTTTCCCATTCATTAATCTGCAAATTGCTTCTATTTTTTTGTTTAACCCGCAAATACGATCTAAAATTCTATTTTAAAACTGTTCATTTATACTTCTAACTTTGTGACATTTTTTTCATATTTTTTGGTTTTAACAAGATCATTAAATGGTTCCCGTCCACTATTTTATGATCTTATCATATTTTTGTGAAATGAGTCACATAGTGGCTGGTTCTGTTGAAGTTAATTTTAGGAGATTAAAATTATTCTCTGGATCAAATATTGCTAATTTAAATGTAAATTTTTATATGCATGGGAAAAGTAGAGTGAAATCATGTTTTAAGCCCTTTAATTTCGAAAAAATTCGAAAGGTATATATATTGGGAATTGACTATAATACTTCAGTTCACAAAAATAATCTTTTTTAATACAGAGATCATGACGATCTTACTGTATTAACTTTGAATAATTTGGTACTATTAGTCTAGAAAGTTAATGGAGGAAATAAATGAAAAATAAAAATATAATAGGAATAATGGCCCTTGCGCTGGTAATTGCAGTGGGTGCTTGTCCAGCTTTTGCAGCTCAAACAGCATCCACAACACAGCAGGTTCAGGTTACAGTAAATCCAACAATTGCCATTGCAGCAACCTGGGAAAATGCTGGAAACAACTCCCTAATAAATTTAGGTTCACGGGATGCTGACGGATTGCAAACCACATTTGCTGGTGGAGCAAGTGGTGAACAGCTTTACACATATTCAAACGTTCCAATAGATGTCTACACAAAAGCATCAGGGGACTTAACCTCTGGCACAAACACCATAGCACTATCAAACTTCCTTTACAAGGATAGTACTGGTACAAATGAACAAACTGCATTCACACAAACATATGCAAAGATACATGAAAACTGGCCTGCAGCAACACAGAGTGGTCCAAATGTAGATAGTGTAGACCTTGCCCTAACAGTGCCATTTGGAACAGCTTCAGGTAACTACGCATCAACAGTGTACTTCTCTGCAGTTCAAGCTGGTCAAGCTGGTCCTTTATAATCATAATGTTGTTTTAATTATTTTTTTATTTTTTTTATTTTTTTAGGTTTTAACGCGTTTTAAAAATTTAACGTGTTTAATCAGAAAATTCATTTTTTTACAGGTTCTCTACAATCTTCAAACCTACTCTTCAAATCTATAACCCCAAAAATTATATTATCCTCAAACAGTTTTCATATAAAAAAAATGCATCAAAAAAATAATTCTTTTAAAATCTATCAAAAAATAATCCATTTTTTTACAAGATTTATATATCAATAACTCTAAACTATTTTAAACAGATATAAAACAATTCAAGGCATTTATTCGGAGGCATTGAATGGTTTCAAAGAGATTTTTCAAAAAATTCAGTATAACACTCACGATTTTGTTAATAAGCATGGGCTTAATGGGCTCAGCATCTGCTGTGGGAATTCTTGCATCTCCAGGTGGGTTCCACTTGAAGATGGGGACAAGCCAAACCTACCAGGGCCAGGTTACCGTGGAAAACATTGGTAACGAAACTCTTAACGTTACTGTAGATAAGAAAAGGCTTCAAATGGATAATGTGAACCTCCTTTTCTCAGATGAGGGTATAGCAACATGGATAACAGTTGAACCCACCAACTTCCTGCTTGCACCCCACCAAAAGCAAACAGTTAACTTCAATGTGAACCTTCCATCCAACATCAACTACTACGATGCAATGGGTGCACTTGTTATAAGGGGATACTCCCAGCAATCAGCCCAGCAGACAAATGGAAATTTACCCAGCATGCAGATCCAGCAGGTTCCTGAACTGGTTGTGCCCATAGCTGTGGGACTTCCAGGCCCCATAGTTGAATCTTTACAGCTTATGCAGCACAGTGCACCATCATTTCTTTTGAGCTTCATGAAGGGATCCTTCGTTTATCATGTTAAAAATAATGGAACAGTTTATGCCAACATGACAGGGGATGTGGATGTTAAAGGATGGTTCAGCGAACACCACCTTAACATGACAGGTGGAGTGTACCCAGATGACCAGTACTACCTCAACACCACATGGGAACCTGGAATTTTAGATTTAGGTTTTTATAATGCTAAAACAACCATAAAGTATGGAAGGGTTAACCAGACACAGACTCTGACAACCAATGACACGATATTTGTTTTCCCAGTCTGGCTGATCGTACTGATAGTTCTTGGAATTACTGTATGGGTCCTGAGGAGGAAGGAAGTAAAATCTCCATTTAAGATCAAGATAGAGAAAAGAAAATAACGATCTTTTATTTTCTTTTTATTTTTTAAATTGAGTTCATCATGCACGGCTCTTCCCTGAAGCAAAGACTTTGGGCATAATTAAAGTGTTGAGAAAAATAACTTGAAGACCCCCTAAAAATAGGAACAGGATGATATAAGAGTAGGAACTTAAGAGAGATAATAAAAATAGGAACTTAAGAGAGATATAAAACTTAAGAGAAATATAAAAATAGGAACTAAGAAGATAACAGAAAGAAGAAACTGAGAGAATATAAAAAAATATTTTTTTCAGGGTAAGGTTTTCAGTTAAGTTTTTAATCTGGAAACAAACTTTTTTAATAGAAGATAAGTTTAAAACTTCTTTCCACAATAAATATTCAGTAATCCAATTTTTTACCATTAGTTGTTGGGACAGTTAGAAGTGATGCCATGTTGGAAGGTTTGATCGGTACATTGAGTCAGGTGGATACCACCATTTTTTATATGATAAATCTTAACCTGCAGAACTCATTTTTCAACTTTTTAATGCCCCTAATAACAAATGCAGGTACTGATGCATTCTGGTTATTTCTATGTGTTCTACTTTTCCTTTTTGGTGGTGAAAAAGGCAGAAATGTGGCTTTAATTATTGTGATTGCCCTTTCAATTGGCTACGGCGTGACTGAAATTTTGAAGTACGAGGTTGCAAGACCCCGCCCATTTATAACTCTGAAAAACGTGCACCTGCTTGTGACCATGAATGAATACTCATTTCCATCGGGTCATTCCGTTGCATCCTTTATAGGCTGCACGATTCTCGGTAAAAAATACGGTTACCTTCCGATCTTTCTGTTATTTGCATGTACCATTGCATTTTCAAGGATTTACGTTGGTGTGCATTACCCATTTGATGTCGTGGTTGGTGCGTTGATTGGTGTGCTATGTTCGCTTTTAATACTCCACTTTGAGGAGGATATCCTAAAACTTAAGAATAGGTTCGTCCAGAAATTATAGTAGTGATAAGAATGCCGTTGTTGAAGGATACAGAAAGGGAACAGTTAAGACAGCTTGTGAAAGCATGTCTGCTTGAGATCAGCAAGTTGAAGGTTGAGCTTAAAAAATGTCAGAATGCATCATCGAAGTCCAAAAGCACGGATAACATTCAGTTAAAAGCAGTTAAAGATGAGCTTCAAAAGCAGCTTAAAGAGAAAAATGTAGAAATAAAACAGCTTAAAACTATTTTAAATGAAAAAAATGCTTTAATAAGAGATCTTGAAGTAGATCTTGAGAGGATAAAAACGTACTTTGAAGCTCTTACAGAGAAACCTAAAAAAGATCTTACATCATTCCAGTCGCAGATTTACCAGCTCTTACCTCAAGGTGAAAGCACTGAAAACGATCTTTATTCTCATATATACGACATAGGATTCAAGGAATTGTCCACTGAAAACTTTAAGCACGCTTTGAAGAACCTTGAAAGAAAGGGTTACTTTAAGTCTCGAAATAACAATGGAGAACTTCTTTGGGAGAAGGTAGATAAATAAATAGATAGAAAAAAGGTGGATTAGATAAAAACTTAAAGTTAAGAGGATGTTAATTGTAATAAAAGTGATAGATCACGGTTTTTCATGTTCTGATAGTCTGTGATCGTGTTCTATAGTGTTAATTCATTTTGCCAATTTGCTAAAAATTTACTAAAAAATCATGATGAAATCATTACTTTTTAAATTTCCACGGTTTTATATTCTATAAAGCCAAATTTTGACTGTAAAAAAAAGTTTAAGGTAATATAAAGCAGTTTAACTTGTTGGTTCGCGGATTAATCCCCTGAAAACAATTGAACCACAAACTATTTATAGAACCTCTAACCCACTAATAGAATATAATAAAAAAGAGGTGAATAATGTGGCTCAATATGGAAGTGGTCAGCAAGGCCAACAAATTTTAATATTACCCGAAGGTACTAACAGACTTTTAGGAAGAGACGCTCAAAGAATGAACATAATGGCAGGTAAAATACTTGCAGAGACTGTCAGAACAACATTAGGTCCAAAAGGAATGGATAAAATGCTTGTAGACGGTCTGGGAGACATTGTTGTTACAAACGACGGTGTAACCATCCTTAAAGAAATGGACATTGAACATCCTGCAGCAAAGATGCTTGTGGAAGTTGCAAAAACCCAGGAAGATGAAGTGGGAGACGGAACAACCACAGCAGTCGTAATAGCAGGAGAACTCCTCAAAAAAGCAGAAGGACTCCTTGAACAGGACATACACCCAACCATTATTGCAATGGGATACAGACAGGCAGCTGAAAAAGCACAAGAAATCCTGAATGTAATAGCAATTGATGCAGATGACAGAGACACTCTCCTGCAGGTTGCAATGACTGCAATGACTGGAAAAGGAACAGAAAAAGCCAGGGAACCATTGGCAGAACTCATTGTTGGAGCTGTTAAACAGGTCGAGGAAAACGGAGAAATCGATGCAGACCACATAAAACTCGAGAAAAAAGAGGGTGCAAGTATAGATGAATCCGCTTTGGTCCATGGTGTCATCATAGACAAGGAAAGGGTACACCCAGGAATGCCTAGAAAAATCGAGGAAGCAAATATAGCACTCTTAAACAGCGCATTAGAAGTTAAAGAAACAGAAGTTGACGCAGAAATAAGGATAACAGACCCATCACAGATGCAGGCCTTTATAGAACAGGAAGAACAGATGATCCGTGACATGGTCAACAAGATCGAAGATGCAGGCACAAACGTTCTCTTCTGTCAGAAGGGAATAGACGACCTTGCTCAGCACTACCTTTCAAAGGCAGGGATCATGGCAGTCCGCAGGGTTAAAAAATCCGACATGGAAAAACTCGCAAGGGCAACCGGTGCAAAGGTCGTAACCAACGTTGAAGACCTCAGCTTTGAAGACCTTGGACAGGCAGGAACAGTTGCAGAGAAGAAAGTATCAGGCGAAGAAATGATCTTCGTTGAAGAATGCAAGGATCCAAAATCAGTTACACTCTTACTCCGCGGTTCAACCAAACATGTTGTTGACGAGATAGAAAGGGCAGTTGACGATGCAATAGGTGTTGTATCAGCCACAGTAGAAGATGGTAAAGTTGTTGCAGGTGGAGGCGCAGCAGAAATTTCAATAGCCAAAAGCTTGAAGGAATACGCTGACACCATAACTGGAAGGGAACAGCTAGCTGTAGCTGCATTTGCAGAAGCACTTGAGGTTATCCCAAAAACACTCGCTGAAAACGCTGGACTTGACAGCATAGACTCCCTCGTGGACCTTCGCTCTGCACATGAAAAATCCCTATACATGGGACTCGACGTCTTCAAGGGTGAGGTACGCGACATGTACAAAGCTGGTGTAATAGAGCCACACAGGGTTAAAAAACAGGCAATGCAGTCAGCAGCTGAAGCAGCTGAAATGATCCTAAGAATCGATGATGTTATAGCATCCTCAGGTTCAGGAAAACCAAGTCCTGATGAGATGGCTGCAGCTGGAATGGGCGGAGCCGGCGGAATGCCACCAATGATGTAACCTCAAGGTTACATACCCCATTTCATTTTTATTTTAAAACTTTTCGTTTAATTAAAACTTTAATTAGAACTAACTCCTAACTTATCTTGGGCTCCTTTTAAAAATTTATATAAGCTTTGAAATTCATGTTTTATGGTTTTTGAGTTATTTTCTTAACTAATTTTAATTTTTAATTAATTTAATTAATTTAAAAAGCCAAAATATTAATATAAGAACTTTAGGAATCATAAACTGTAAAAAAAATTATTTCAAACATTTTATTTTTCAAACATTTTATTTTCATATTTTAAAACTTCATTTCTTAGAATTTCAACTTCTTAAATGATCTTTTTTGGATAGACTTGCTGTTTTTTTGATTTTTCCTGTTTTCACTCATACATTCCATACGTTAATAAGGTTCTTTGAGTAAATTGAACTGTCACAGCTTTTAAACATAATCTATAATGATTAATCAATATTTATAATGATTAATAATAAAAAAATATATATAGTAAAAGCAACTTATTTTAGAACGCGAGAAGATTTAGAAGATTCGCTGAAGTTAAATTAAGAAAGAAACAGTGGTGAAAAGAAAATGACTAAGGATACAACCGTTCTCCTTAATGAAAAACGGATCTTTAATCCGAATGCAGAAACTGTAGAAAAAGCCAATGTGAAAGATTGGGAAGCTGAAATTGAGAAAGGAAAGGATTTTAAACGATACTGGGCTGAAAAAGCAGAACAATTTCACTGGTTTAAAAAATGGGATACTGTATTGGATGATAGTAACAAACCGTTCTACAAGTGGTTCACCGGAGGCAGGATCAACCTTACCTACAACGCCGTTGATCGGTGGATAAAAACAGAAAAAAGAAATCAGGTCGCAATTCTTTACGCTAACGAAAATGGTGATGAAAAGAAGGTTACCTACTACGAACTCTACCTTGCGGTGAACAAATTTGCAAACCGTTTGAAGAACCTGGGCGTTAAAAAGGGTGAAAGAGTTGCAATGTACCTTCCAATGTGCCCCGAACTCCTTGTAGCCATGCTTGCATGTGCAAAGATTGGAGCAGTTCACAACGTTATCTACTCGGGGCTCAGTGTTGGAGCCGTTGTTGAAAGAATCAACGATTCAAAAGCCAAGATACTTGTCACTGCAGATGGAACCTTCAGACGTGGAAAGGTTATAGAACTGAAAAAAATAACAGATGAAGCACTGCTTCGATGTCCAACAGTTGAAACAACCATTGTTGTAGAACATACAGGAACACCCATAAAAACATCGGATCTAAGTGGAAAAGAAATATTTTACAGACGTTTCATGGAGAAGGAAACAGCAGAATGCGAACCAGAACCCATGGAATCAGAGGATCCACTATTTATACTCTACACATCTGGAAGTACGGGAAAACCAAAGGGAGTACTCCACACAACAGCAGGATACATGGTGGGAGTGGCAACAACCACCCGTAACATCTTTGACATCCACAACGACGACCTCTGGTGGTGCACAGGTGATGTGGGCTGGATCACAGGACACAGCTATGCAGTTTACGGACCGCTGCTTCTGGGCACAACGACCCTGATCTATGAAGGTGCCCCAGACTTCCCTGGTCCTGGAATATGGTGGGAAATCGTTGAGAAGTATGGTGTTACAAAATTTTACACCTCACCAACAGCAATCAGACATCTCATGAGATATGGAAACAAGTACCCAAACAGTTACGACCTTTCATCCTTAAAGGTACTGGGAACAGTTGGCGAGCCAATGAATCCCGAGGCATGGATGTGGTTCTACAAGAATATTGGAGGGGAGAAGGCACCGATAATGGACACCTGGTGGCAGACAGAAACAGGCATGCACCTCATAGCTCCGTTACCTTCCACAGCACTGAAACCAGGTTCAGTTACAAAACCCTTCCCTGGAATTGATGCAGACATCGTTGATGAGGAGGGTAACTCTGTACCACTTGGAAAAGGAGGATACCTGGTTGTAAGAAATCCGTGGCCTGCAATGTTCAGAACACTTTACAAAGATAAGCAGAGGTACCTTGATACCTATTGGAACAAGATACCGGGAGTCTACACTGCTGGGGACATGGCAAGAAGAGATGAGGACGGCTACTTCTGGATCCAGGGAAGATCAGATGATGTTCTTAAGATAGCAGGACACAGGGTGGGCACTGCTGAGGTTGAATCTGCATTTGTAAGCCATCCTGCAGTTGCAGAAGCAGCTGTCATTGGAAAATCAGATCCAATCAAAGGACAGGTTATAAAAGCATTTGTCATACTCAAGGAGGGTTACAAGCTTAAAACCAGACTGATGGAAAATCAAACCAAGCTGATCGAAGATCTGGAAAGGCACCTGCGATACGAGCTAGGGCCTGTTGCAGTTGTTGGTGAAATTGTTCAGGTTGACAGTCTTCCAAAAACCAGAAGCGGCAAGATCATGCGAAGAGTGTTAAGGGCACAGGAAAATGGTGAAGATCTGGGAGACACCTCAACCCTTGAAGATTGAGCCTTTAAAGGATAATTGAGAGCATCAAGAAGAACACTAAAGAGAGTAAAACATTAGAAGAAGTAGAAAAAAGGTTAGTAGGAATAAAAGGGAGTAAAAGACACAGAAAGGGAATAAAAAGACAAAAAGGAGAAAAAAACTATTAAAAGAACCAATATGAGAAAAAAAATTAAAGATCAACTGTAAATCAATGGAATAAAATTTTTAAAGGCTTAAGAAAGTTTTTAAAAAATTTTAAAAATAGTTTTTAAAGGCTAAAACGGTTTTTAAGAACTTTTTAAATATTTTCCAGATTTTTTAAATTTTCTTGGAAAATTGGACTGATCATTAACTGATCATTAATTTGGTTGAATTTTTAGATTGTAAAAAAACTGTGGGGTAAAGATATGGTCGAAAATCAGGAAAATCAGAACCTTGTACTGAAGGACACAACTGCAAACCCCACACCACTCGGACTTCTTGGGTTTGGACTGACCACAGTCCTTCTGAACTTTCACAATGCAGGATTCTACCCAATGAACAGCATGATACTGTCAATGGGATTTGCCTATGGAGGAATAGCCCAGATAATTGCAAGTATGATGGAATACAGGAAGGGTAACACCTTTGGAATGGTCGCATTTGGTTCATACGGCCTCTTCTGGTGGTCGCTTGTTTTCCTCTTGATGGTTCCTGCAATGGCCATATTCACAGCCGCAGCCGCACCTGTTCAGGCAGCTGACCCAGCATCACTTGCAGCTTACTTCTTCATGTGGGGAATTTTCACACTTGCAATGTTCTTTGGAACACTGAAAAAGGGAAGAGGACTTCAGGTGATATTCATAACGCTGGCAGTTCTGTTCTTCTTACTCACAGCTGGTGAAATCACAGGAATCAAATCCATAACCCTGATAGCTGGATACGAGGGAATATTCACGGGTTTAAGTGCTGTGTACGTTGGACTGGCTGAGGTTATAAATGAAGAACATGGTAGAAGAGTTTTACCATTATAACATTATAACCTTTGCTTCTCCTTAAAAATCCAGTTTGTGGGCCTGAAACAAGTTTGGGATCATTTAAACTTCTTTTTTTATAATTAAATACTCAATCCAATCACAAATACTCAATTCAAAAGAAAATAAAGGAAGGGAAAATAAGAAAAACTAAAAACTGCAGGTTCCATTTTTTTGATCACAGGGTTCCATTTCTCATCAAGGTTTCACTGATAATCCATTGGAAATGGCATCATGAACGTGTTCACGTTCAAACCACCAAGCCCAATTGTGTTGTTTATCTGCAGTTTCACAGGCTGGTCATTGTAACCTTTAGTTTGTATGTCTAAAACACTGGCACTGTTCTGTATCACATCAAATGCATCGGGTTCAAATGTATTTCCACCGAGATCAACCATTCCCATTATTTTAAGTCCAGTGTTACCTGGTTTGAGGTTGATTGTGACACCCCCTACCTGGACAGTGGTTGCTATGGATCCATTTGTTTTGATGTTTGGGTTAACCCCCTGAATCATGAATCCTCCAGTATTCACATTCATGTCCACATGGTTGAATGATGTATCACCAAGGTAGAGCATTCCTCCGCCTGCATATTTAATGGTTCCATTGAGATTATCAACCTTTGAACCGTTTGTAAGGATCAGTGAGTATCCTCCAACCCTACTGTTCAAGGTTCCGTTGTAGGTGCACCTGTTTCCAAGCACTACGTCTGCGGATCCACTGTCAAGTTTCATGTTCACGTTCAAAACCTCGCCCTGTTTAGTGTAGGTCACTTCAGGCTCTTTTGAGCTGCTGTTATCCCTTTTAGTGGTTATGTTGTAAAGTGTGTCGCTGTTGTTTTTAAATACAACACCTACGCCTGTGGCGTTACCCTCAAAGTTGAAGTTGACGTAGTTAACACCGGCCATCTGGGCATCTGTAAGCGTGTAATTGTTTACAATGGCCTGTTTTTCCTGGTTTTGATTTTTTACCAGTCCAAAGGCTGTTGCATATAACGCTGTGCAGAAAGCCACAATCAGAACAGCTATGATGATGATCCCCCAAAATCTTCTGCTTTCCATTTATAAAGCCCCCACTACCATTAATAAAAGAATTACAACCAGCGAAGGAACTCCGAAACAGGATAAAAATGATTTTCCCATTCCAATTTTATGTTCTGCATTCACAGCAACAGTTCCAATCAGGACGGTCCAGATGTACATGAGCAGCCACAGCATGCCCGATGTGAAAACTGTTGATGCAAGTATCAGGGTCATCACTCCAAATATCCCAAGGATGTAGGTAACAGAACTGTACCCAAAAAGTCCAAAGGTATTTAAAAAGGTTCCTTCTCCTTTAAAAACAAATTTAGCCACCAAATGGGAAATTCCTGCCCATATAAATATTTTTACAAGTCCATAAACCACAAAGACCACTGCAAGTAAGACGGGTAGAAATGCGTTTCTTACAATTCCTGCAATTAATGCACCTACCATAATCCCTAAAAATGCTGCAAAGAAAATAAAAATATATATGCCTCGTGTTGCAGAGTTTTTATCCAGAATTTCTCTGAAAGAACGTTCTGGAGAAACCATCACACCCACAATACCGTCAAAAAAATCCAAAAACCTTTCCATACCATCACCATCCAGTTTTAAAGTCTAACAACAATCAAATCATTGAAAATCACGTTATGTGCCCAGTATTTTTGAATCCATTTGTTTAAAAACCTTTTAATTTTCTATTTTATTTAGTACTTCAAGATTAAATTTCAAGTTATCAATGCTCCAAACTGCACGATTTATCAATTGTATTCGTACCGTTCATTTAATAATCTTTACCTTCTGTTTCATATTTTTTTTATTTTTTGATCTTGCCGTGTTTAAATTTCGTTCCCCCCTCTCATGTCTATCATCAGTTTGAACTTCTGAATCTAAAAGGAGGGCCTTAATAACTTAATATTTCTTGAAAACACAATAAAATTGAAAATAGAAAGAAATAGTGTAAAAAAATAACCAAGAAATTCAATTAAAAATCCTAAAAAATAATAAAAAAGAGCTTAAATTATCAATTTGATCTTAAAAATTTAGTCTTGAACAGGTTTTTAGTCCCGAATCAGGTACTTGCCGAGCTTCTTTGCAAGGGCAACTATTGTAAGGACGGGTGGTGCACCTGGAGCCTGTGGGAAGACACTTGCATCTGCAACAAATAACCCTGATATTTCTGTTTCAAGGTTTTTATCAACAACACTGCCTATGGCAGCAGTTCCACCGGGATGAGCTCCCCTTGCAAGAGTGGAGGTGAGTGTTCTTGGATCAACACCAGCTTCAGTCAGTATGGAACCTGCAATTGCTGAACCTTCCGCAAGAAGCTCAACATCATGGGCTGTGCTGTATTTAGTTACAGAATCTCCCATAACAGTTCCAGAGGCTTCATCTTTTATTTTTACCATTATTCCAAGTATATCCTCAGTTTTGGCTCCGTAACCTTGAAGTTTGTCCACAAGGATCTCTGAGAAGTGGGGAGCCAGAACAACATCGCCGTGTTTTAAGAGGGCATTCATCTGGACCTCCTTGTTGAACTTGATACCCTTCAACATTCCCCCCACTGTAACAAACGTATCCACGAAAAGATTTTCTCCTGCATTTAAACCCGCTCTCTGTAGGAGTTTGGGTGTTTCAATAGCTCCAGAAGCCAAAATAACCTTATCAGCAGGAAACTCTCTTTCACCACTTTTAACACCGGCGATCTTTCCATCTTGAACCATTAACTCAGTAACTGGTGTACCATCAACTACCTTTGCCCCGTACCGTTTTACTTCTTCAACATACTTTGAACCAGTCCATTTAGCGTCATTGGGACATCCAAAGGCACATTTTCCGCAGGGTTTGCAGAGAGTGGGATCTATGAATTTTGGCATCTTCTGAACCTCAAAACCCAGAGATTCAGCAGCATCCATTACTCTTTTGGTTCCCTCACCAAAGTGGGAATCAGGTAATGCGTTCACATTTAGATCTTTTTCCACTTCATCCAGTTCTTTCTCAATATCAACTCCAAGCATTTTCAGTGTATGCTGACAGGTTCTAACGGCATTTCCCGCCGTTACCATGGTTGCACCACCAACACATGATGTTTTTAAAAGTTCAACCCCAACGTTGGAGTTTTCATAGCACCGGTAAGCTTTTTTAGATTTTACAGAAGGCCCCTTTTCAATTATGGTAACATTCTTCTTAGCTTTAGAAAGTTCCCTTGCAACGGAAGCACCTCCTGCTCCGGATCCCACAATTACAATGTTTTCCATCTTTTATCACCATTATAAACTAATCTTATTAAACCAGTTTTTAATCTGAAATTATTTTTTTGGTTAAAAAATTATTTTTTTTGGTTAAATTTCTTAGAAATTGTTACTTTAAATGGAATAAATAATAATAAATAATTTATTTGTCTTCTAATTTTTCATGTTTTTATTTAAAACTAAAAAATTTCATGTAAAATCTCACTAATAGGTAAACACATAAAATCGTACCCATAAAATCTGCTGAATTTGAGAAAGAAAGTTAAATCTTGGATAAAGTTATGAAACACGGTTAAGGGTTCTCCTTTTGTGTTCAGGTTTCCTGTACTTGGGCTTACTTTTTTTCCTTGGAGATAGTAAGCCTGCAATAATCCCTCCAAAGGATCCCAAAATTATGTAAGCCATGGCAGCCACCATAAACCCGCCAATTAGATTTATCAAACTGCTTGCTGCGAGTCCTAAACCCGCTGAGTAAGCTGGAAGTTTATAGGGTAAACTTGGAGGTGTGAAGAAAGCGTACAAGAATGATAGAATGCAAAATGTGAAGGCAGCAATGCTTCCTACCTTGTAGTTTGATTTTTCAGGGACTGTGAGATAAGTTGCAACAAATCCCATTACAATTATGCCAAAAACCCCTCCAAAACCAATAAAGTTCAAAATAATAAGTACTATAATACTTATGAACACGGCAACTTCTACAGAATACTTATCCATATAACCCAACTTCCCATACCTTAAGAATTACCAGTTAATATATGTGGATATGTACTCATCACTGAAATAGATTCTCATTTTTTTACCAAATTTTTTATCAAAATTTTCAATTTTGCAGCTTAATCAAGTGCAGCTTACCAATTAAATTAAGAATAACCTGGAAATAGCCTGTTTTCCTGGATTCAGCTACCTCAAAGATTTAACACGACAAATAAACATGTTGTCCTAGACTCTCTGTACTTGGTTCTTGTTTTTTTTCTTGTGGTTTTTTTTGTAGTT
>DAHH01000014.1:8080-8363 GCA_002498385.1 Methanobacterium sp. UBA410 | reverse complement strand
CTGCTGAAAACGTTTAAAACTCCAGTTTTCATTCCAGTTTTTATGAGTGCAGATTCAAGTTGAGGTGTTACATCCACAATTTCAACCCTTTTGTCAGTTTTCACGTCTAGAACATCTTTTACTATCATCAGAACATCTTCTTTAAGGTTTTTAAATCTATATTTAACTTTTTTTAAAACATGTATCATTTATTTAAGTTTTGTATTAAATTTGGATAAGTCTTGTATTAAATTTGGATTTAAAAAAATATAAAAATTTTTAAAAGCTTCAATTCTTAAAAAAG
>DAHH01000014.1:0-7853 GCA_002498385.1 Methanobacterium sp. UBA410 | reverse complement strand
TAAAAAAGCTTCAATTCTTAAAAGATTTGAAATTTTGATATCTTAAAAAATCATTACATTTGATAACAATTTTTTGGATCGTGATATATCCTGTTAAAAAATCAACAAATTCATGAACCTTAAAAATTTTTTAAGTTCTAAAAAAAATGTAAAAGAGTAAAAAAAACCTTTCTGTAACAAAAGTTTTTATAAAGTTTCTATAAAATATTTTTAGATTTAAAACAGTTTGAATTGTGCTTCAATATCTTCTTTTGTCATTATTCTTTCGCAGTGGTAACAGCGGAGGATCACTGGTTCTTTTTCAATTACAGAGAACCGGGTTTCAACGGGTTCGTCTGTGTTGGTTATGCAGTTAGGATTTGGACATTCCAGGATGTTTTTTATCTCATCTGGAAGGTGCACCTCGCTTTTATCAACAATTTCGTATTCCCTGACTATGTTTATGGTTGCGTTAGGCGCTATGAGAGCTATCTTATCAACTTCTCCTGACTTCAGTTCACGGCCCTCTATCTTCACTATGTCCTTACTGCCCATCTTTGAGGAATGAACGTTCATTGCAATGGTGACTGCAGATTTTTCGCTTGGTAACTCGAGTATCTTGATAACATTTAAAGCTTTGTTGGCTGTTATGTGATCTATAACTGTTCCATTTCTTATTGGTTTAACCTTTAGTTCCTTTGGAGTTTTCATGTTGATCTGACCCCCAATACAAAGGAAGAACGCCCTTTGCACAGCAGTATTCGGGTTTATCCAGTTCATCTTATAATTTGGTTATTCTGTTTTTATGAGGAGTGTTGTGCAGGGTGTGGAGTGTATGACTTTTTCTGAGACACTTCCAAGTATGTGTTTGTTTATTTTGCTTTTTCCTGTGCTTATTACTATGAGGTCTGTGTTTTGTTGTTCTGCGGTTTTTATGATTTGGTGGGCGGGGTCGCCTTCAACCATGATTCCTTTGAATTTTATGTTTGGTTTTTTGAAGGTTTCTTCCATTTCTTTTAAAACTTCTGTTCCCCGTTTTTTTAGTTCTTGGACCATCATTTCTTTCACCTTTGCTGGGGTGAAAATTGGGGTTGATGTGTCGAGAACGTAGAGCCCAATTAGCTCGGTTTCCCTGTCGTCCACCAGTTTCAATACGTGTGCAGATGTTTCTTCCAGATATTCTCCCATACTTGGAATCAAAATTTTTTCATACATTCTATCACCCATTTTTTTTAAACTGAACTTATGCTAACACAAATAATCTTAGTACTGCGTATACTAAGTAAGTTATTATTAAGAGGACTCCACCCCAGCGCGAGAGTTTCTTGTTCCTTATGGATAGTAGGATCAAGAGGGCCGTTACGAATATCATAACAGGGGCATCAAATGTCACGGAAAGTCTTTCAACTGGAATAGCTGTAAATAAAGATGGTACTCCTATTCCTATGAGTATGTTGAAGATGTTACTTCCGAGGATGGTTCCCATTGAGAGACTGTGTAATTTTTTGAGGGCAGAGCCCAGTGTCACAACCAGTTCAGGCATGCTTGTTCCAATTGCAAGTGCAAAGAGTCCTATTATCATCTGAGGCACATGTGCAACCTTGGCAATCCCAACACCACTCCATACCATAACCTCACAGCCCACAACAAGACCTACAAGTCCAATTACAACCATTAAAAGGCTTCTCTTCTTGTTAATAGGTTTTTGGTTTTCAGTTGATGCTGCTTCAGTTGATGCTGATTCTTCTGGTTCATCAGATGACTCATTTTTATGTTCCTTCTCATCTTTTATGAGAACCCACATGTAAATGGCATATGCTATCACAAGAATTATACCAACAGCAGCCGTTATTGAACTAACAAACAGTATGAACCCTAAGAGTATTAAACCGGTTATAAGGGTCATTAAGCCGTCTCTTTTAAGTTCACGTGCACCTGTTGCTATACCTCCTGCAACGAAAGCGGAGATACCCAGAATTCCTGCAATGTTCCAAATGTTGGAACCAAGAACCACACCTACACCAAGGTCTGGACTTCCAGATAATACAGATATCATTGCAGAACCGAATTCAGGCAGTGAAGTTCCAATTGCTGACGCTGTAACACCCAATATAATCTCAGAGATCCCTACAGATTTTCCAATGTCCACCAAGTTGTCAACGAATATGTCTGCAGCTTTTATCACTATAATAAGTGACACCACTAATGCTATTACTAAAACTATCCACGAAACCATTTTTTCACCAGAAGTATGTTTCCTTTCTCCGTTTTATACATAATTTCTCTTTATTTTTTAATACTCATCAAATTAAAAAAAAATTGAATTAAAAAAATCAAGTTTGAAAATTAACTTTAAAAAATTAAAGTATAAAAAATTTGGGGTTTTAAAGGTGAAAGTAAAGATTAATTAATGATTTCACTTTTTTTCAGTGATCTCACCTTTTTTTACCTTTACCTTTTTTACCTTTACCTTTCTTACCTTTTTTGTTTTTACCCTTTTTACCCGTTGTTGTTTTCCTTGCAGCTGCTGATACTGGTTCATCCTTACGCATTAACTGTTCAAGAAATTCAGCAAATACAGGCCTTGTTATGAAGACTCCTATTAAAACACCGATTATGGTGGTGAATGCAAAGCCAGCTAGAGCTCCTATTCCAGAGGCTCCTCTGGCAAATCCAATATATGCAAGTGGCAGCATTGCTGCAACCAGCGTACCCGCAGATGCGAAAACAATGAAGAAAGCATGTTTGATCTTCACTTTCACAGCTGTGCTTCTTCTTTTTGATTTTTCTGCTATATTGCCCTTTAGAACTTCATCTGTTATAATGATCTGATCATCCACACCCGTACCTATGGAGGCAATTATACCAGCTATTGCAGAAAGGTCTATGTTCCACTTGATTATTGAGGCAACTCCAAGTATCAGGAGAACCTCCACAAGGCTTGTGAATATTATTGGAACAACCAGTTTGGGACTTCTGTACCTTATGATGATTATGAGGGATATCACAATCACTGCAATGATGCCCGCTATAATAGCTCCATTTTTAAATTGGCTTCCCAGATCTGCAGATACACTACTTATACCTGCAATATTAACCTTTACAGGTAAAGCACCAGATTCCAGAACGGTTTGAATTTGTTTGGCCTGTGTTTCTGCATTGGACTTGCTCGATGCACTGCCTGAAACTTCAACATCGGTTGATGCCACACCGTTTGCAAGATCACTACTCAGTTCCGGACTGGAAACCACTTTATCATCCATGTACATATCAACGGGCTGTCCTGCTTTACCCTTTGCAACCTGTGCAAACTTATTCGCAGCATCAGTTGATATTTTGAATGGAACACTCCAGCTTGAGCTTGTAACCTGAGGAGTATCAACCGTGGTTATGTCAGAGCCTTGAAGGGCTGTTTCATTGCCTATTTTTGCTTCAAACTTACCAGTTGTTCCAACCACGCTGGCCACATCCTGTGGTTGAACACCGGCTATCTCCACGATAACATCCTGAGCACCGCTCTGTCTCACCTTAACGTCCTTCACACCGAACAGGTTTAGACGTTTATCCAGTACTGCTGTTACTTTGTTCATGGTACCCTGATCAACTGGTTGATCAAGGTGTATCTGGATGAGAGAACCTCCCTGTAAATCCAGACCCTGTTGTATTCCGTATACTGAAATTGAACCTATACTCACAAATATAAGTACAATCAGCAGTATCACACGGTAATCTTTGAAAAAATCTATCCATCCTTCCTTCATTAGTGACCCTCCAAGTGCCATCTTAGTATTCCAAGGTTCATGAGCCACGTTGCCATTAGATCAGCAATAAGACCAAGTATTAAAACGGCTGCTATTTCGCTCAGGGTCTGTGCTGATGGTATAAGGAAAACCGTAACAAGGTAAAGGGTGACCATTGCACCGATTGCAGCCCCTGTCATTGTGAAACCTGTTTTCATGGCATCAATTGTCCTTTCATTTATACTCCCTTCTCTCCGCTTTAAAAGCCGTGTTGTAAGAAGGATGTCAGTATCCACACTGTAACCTATGAGCATCAGTAATGCACCAACAGATGCAACAGAAAGTGGTATTCCAAAGAGGGACATTCCACCAATTGCCATAATTATATCTACAAATGCAGAGAGTATAACTGCGATTGAAGGTACAAAATCCCTGAATACTATGAAAACAGTTATGGACATGAATATAAATGCAAACGCGACCGCCCAATAAACCTGGTGTAGCGCCTGCGTACTGAGTATGGCCCCTACCGATCTGTAACTGTTTATGGTCGCTATTCCATTGATGGAATTTGTAAACTTCGTAACATCTGGAGAGCCTTTCACTTCGACTGTAGCCTGGTTACCGCTTTCTGTGACAGTCACATCATTTATTCCTATACCGTCTTGAATTTTGGTTTGCAGGTCGCCCTGACTTATAGGTTGTTCAAGCTGTAATGAAATTATAGACCCTCCCTTCAGGTCTACGCCTTCATCCAGACCATGTGTTGCTACTAATCCCAGCGCCAGTATTGTTACCATTACTGGAATTATTATTAGAGTTTTGTAGGACTCTAAAAATTTATCTTTTGTTGACATTGAATCACCAGATCATTCCACGTATTAATCGTTCATTAAATTTAAATTCATCTTTATATTGCAAATCTTATATTAAGCTTGTAGTTATCTAAAGTTCTTTCTTATATATCTAATTTAATCATATTTAATTTAATCATATTGATGCCGTTTGGTACCATGCTATATTTTACTGTATATTGGTAGGTTTACTGCATATATTAGGAGTAGAATTTTTTTGATCGTTAACACGTATTCACTAATTTTTTTCATATTCCATATATTTCAAGGTCCATCTCTTCAATTAGGGTATTTACCTCCTCTTTTACTTCTTCAAGTTCCCGATTTCCCGTTTTGATCATGAATGAATTCACCATTCTTCCGCCCCTGGCCTCTATCTTCTCCTTCATTCGTTCAATAACGTTCTTACCACCTCTACTACTCATTGTGGCAAATAATATGACGTCTTTCCCTTTGAGGTCACAGTTGTCGATTAACGTGATGATTGCAGGAGATGGTTTTTCAGCCCATGTTGGGGTGCCAATGTAAATTAGTCCATAATCTTCAAGGTCAACGGAAGAAGGTTTAATCTGGGTTTTGTTTTCTCTTAAAGCATCTATGGAAGCATTCATATAGTTAAGAGTTCCCATCCTATTTTTAAGGTCTACGATCTCAAAAATGTCTGCTTGAACTTTTTCTGCAAGGGTTCTCGCAACCAAAGCTGTTTTTCGGGTTCTGGAATAATATAAGATTGCGGTCTTCATGGAGCACCTCATTTTTTTATTTTCTCACCATTTACTATGGGCACAATATATAATTGGAAGTTATGGTTTACCTGATAGTGAATTCTTTAAGTTATGGATAATAATTGTTGGTTGATCTCGACTTCAACCTTTTCTTTTCAACTTACCTTTTTAATTTTCATAGTCTTGTTCATATTTACTTTGTGTACACTGTTCGAATTTAAGTGTTTTAACACAAATTTAAGTTTACAAAAGTTATGGATGTAACCCTACCTGCTCAAGAGACCTTGTTTCAGGGAATCCAAACATTAAATTCATGTTCTGCACAGCCTGGCCAGAAGCACCCTTAACAAGGTTGTCGATTGCAGATACAATAACGAGCCTTCCATTTTGATCGATCTCAAAGCAGCCAATGTGGCAGTAGTTTGATCCCCTTACAGAGCTTAAACTGGGTATCTCACCCACATCAAGAACCCTTACAAATGGTTCTTCCCTGTAAAAATCATCATAGATCTCTTTAACGTAATCAGAGCTTACATCCTCCTTGAGAAAAGTGTGAACAGTTGTTAAGATACCCCGGGTCACAGGTACAAGGTGTGGGGTGAACGATACCCTCACGTCCCCAAATTTGGAAAGCTTTTCCTGAATTTCAGGCATGTGTCTGTGTTTTGTAACAGCATAAGGGGCAACGTTGTCACTGCAGTTTGGATAATGTGTAACTGTTGTTGGTTTCACACCTGCTCCACTAACACCACTTTTTGAGTCCACAACAATGGTGTCAACAAGTTTCTCGTTTACAACAGGAATACATGCCAGTATGGCACCTGTTGGGAAACATCCGGGATTTGCAACAAGTTCTGCTTTTTTTATTTCATCCCTATTGATCTCAGGAAGTCCGTATACAGCATCTCGTGGGTCTGTGTGTTTGAAGTGATACCACTCTTCATATACATGAACATCGTCAAACCTGTAGTCTCCGCTGAGGTCCACTACTTTTGCTCCGGCTTCAAGGATTTCTGGCACGATCTTCATGGACGCCCCATGGGGTGTTGCAGTGAAAATAAGGTCTGCATCGATTTCACCGGGTTTCAGGTTTTCAAACTTAAGTTCGAGATCCCTCAAGTTTGGATGAACCTTGTAAACTGGAATGCCGTCAAACTTTCTTGATGTTGCGGCAACAACTTCCACATCAGAATGATATTTTAAGAATCTCAGGAGTTCTCCTCCTGTGTAACCACTTGCTCCTACTATACCTACTTTGATCATCGTTTCACCATAAAATCCGTTTCACCATAAAATCTTTTTATATTCCTTTGGTGTTGTTTATATTAAAAATTAATGTTCAAATAATTTAATGGTACTATTTTTATTTGGATTCACCGTTAAATTCATTGAAATTAACACGAGATTGCGCTAGATCCATGAAGTTAAACTTGAGTAGAATTAGAAGTTTAAACCTTTATTTCCCTTATGAAAAAATATAAAACTTTTGAAATTAATTTTAAACTTTAACTTTAGTTTAAATATTTTTTTAAAAAGATTTTTTTATACTTTGAAAACGTTTTCAAATAATTTTAATTGTTTTTAACATAATTTAATCAAAAATCTTTGTAGTATCATGACGCCACAGCAATTTAAGGGGCTATTAAAAAATATCATAATAAAACTCTTATTTTTATTAATTAATCCCAAATAACCCCTTAAAGTCGAAATGAATCTCCATTTTAAACTTCTTAAATTGAAAAAAATGGGATTATTTCATCTTTTTTTGCCTAAAAATACAAAATTTTATATATTAAATAAATTAAGGATCTTATGTCTAAAACGTTTGGGAGTTACAATTTCTTATAAATTTCTGACGTTTAGATGGGAGATGGTACAATTTAGTTGGAAACTATATGCAACAATGTTTCTCCTATTTGGATTAACGTTGTTCAGTTTAAGTGGTGCATTTGCCTCAAATGCAACTACAAACATGACAGGTAATGCCACAACTTTAAATTCCACCCAAATCTCTGCAGGAAATGATTCTGAATCTGCTGGTATGCCGGTAACAAATAACAGATCTGCATTAACTGCTGAAAACAACAAAGAAGCAACAAATGCCTCAGAGAATGGAAGTAACAGTGAAATTCATGGTGTTTGGGTTCAGAGTGGTGATGTGTTTGGTTTGAATGTGACCCAACTATTAGGTATGGGTATAACAGATGTTTACGTGAAATGTAACATTTATTCAAATCCTACGTACAAGGCAATTCTTTCGCAGGTTGTTTCAATGTTTAATGGTACAGGAATTCGTGTAAATGCGTGGGTAACCTGTTTTCAGGATGCTAATGGCAAGTGGATCAATCCTCAGGGAACAAGTTACAATTACACAGTGAAGGTTCCATATGAAGGATGGTACCAAACCTGGCAGCAGATATGGTATCAGACTTGGCAGAAATCATGGCACAAAACCTGGTACAAATCCCATGGTAAATGGAGATCCTACTGGAGATACAGTTGGCAATCCACCTGGAAATCCTACTGGAAACTCAACTGGGTTTGGGGCCAGACAA
>DAHH01000019.1:70529-115150 GCA_002498385.1 Methanobacterium sp. UBA410 | reverse complement strand
AACCTTCTTATTAACGTTCATTTTATCATCCTCAATAAATAATTAGAACACTAACTTTTAATTTCTTTGTCTATTTAAAACTTTGTTTTTAAGGCATATAAAATTTGTTTTAAAGTAATAAACCTTTTAAAGAAGGTTTAAATAAGTTTTTTTAATTTAAAGTATTTTAACAAGAATTAGACGAGAAATAATTTATATAAACAATACAAGGGGATTCAAACCATCCGGTAACTGAAATTTTAGAAGTTTTAGTTACTAAACATGAAGTGCTAAAAATAGGAGTACAATCCTAGAGATTGTGGGTGCTACCTTGTACCATTAATCAGTATTATTAATCAGTATTCCAAAAAAGAGATTTTGCGCAAAATCTCAGTGAAAACAAAAAAAATAAAGTTTAGCGACTTTAAGTCGCTTTTTACATTTAGAGCAATTTGAAGAATGGATGTGTTTCCACTGGATCTGTTCCTAGGTCTTTTGCAGCTTCTGCCATGAATATGTCAGCCATACCACATGCGGTGAATGCCATTCTTGCGTTCTCGATAGGTCCAATGAGCACGAAGTCTCCTCCAACAGCTATCTGTATAAGGTTGGATCCTACATCACAAACAGGCCATACCTTTTTCTTGTTATACTCATTTTCTTTTTTGAATTTCTTCAACCAGTCCCATGCTGATGGAACGTTATGTATACCGCTTCCTACTGGGTATCCCCATTTGCTTTTAACAGCGAATGATGTTCTTAGAGCTGCACCTGCACCCTGACCGAGTGGTGTGATAGCAACGTCCATGAGAGGTTTGTCTATTCCACAGTCTTCTGCAGTTTTTAGAAGACCCTGGTCAAGTGCGCTTCCTCCATCTTCCCAGATTGAAATTTTACCGTCTACACCAGGTTCCATTGGGTTGAAACCAAGAACAATTGATGCTGAAAGATCTGAGTCCGTGAGTGCTGCAATTTCGTCAGCGTCTGCAGACATGTTTAAAGAGTTGTATATTGCCCTGTCTCCTAAACCGACTTCTGATGCATATTTTGCACCTGCCACCCTTGCTTCTCCAGATGTGGAATCTATGAAGAATGGTGCATCTGTTACGTCGCCCACAAATTCCAGGTATTTAACTATTGCTTCGGGTGTTGCACCGAATGTGTGCACGATGTGTGGGTTTCCTGTTAAATCAGACATCTCTTCCTGGGTTTTGATTAAAGATTCTGCTTTTTCCTTGTCGAAAGTTCCTGCTTTCTCATCATCTATGATCTTGTGTCCACCATAAAATATGGTTCCTGCCAAAACAGTTGGATATTCACCTGGCTGTCCACCAATTTTAGTGCCAGCTATATCTAATACAACTTGTTCTTTGTCAAATCTAAACATATTTAATCCTCCTAATTAAATTTAGACTCCACCAAATGCGGATAGGATTGCTCCTACTTTTACAACTTTGAAGGCCACAAAAAGGATTATGAGCCCTATTATTATACCGTATAAAATACCTATGTCCCTGCCTATCTGTTGACCCATTCTCTGAGAGACCTCACCATAGTCAAATTCAATTTTCTTTTCTATGCTGTCTAATCTCTCGTTTGCTTTGTTGTATTCGTCCTCAGGGACTATAACACGAGGTATAACATTTTCGTCTGCCATGATTATGCCCCCCTAACAATTACCCATAATGCTGGTAGACCTATCAAGAGCATTGCAAGTATGAATCCCACAGCCATACCATAGATCCTTGTGCCTATAAGTCCTGCAAAGAGCCTCTGATCCCTACCCATTAATTGGGTACGATATCTTACGTCTTCTACAGCACTTTTAATGCCTTTAACATTAGGTTTGTTTGATATTATCATTTAAAACCCCCAATTATTTCAACAGTAATATGGTTCCAAGAGTTAAGATGAAGGCCAGACCTACAGCTATACCCTGAACTTTTCCAGCGTACATACCTGCAGACAATCTGTGGTATGAACCAACTGCTTTTACCTGGGTCTGTATGTTACGTATCCTGGCTTCCAGTAAAGCTGTTTCAGGAGCTACAGGTTTTACCTCTTCTCCTTCTTCTTCTTCACCGCCCTCTTCTTCAAGTTCTATGACCATTGCATCTTCTTCAAATGCACCAGGGTCTTTTTCCACGCACTCTTTGATCTTGGATGATATTGCACCCATATCTTCAACATCAATCATCTCGACAAACTCAAGCTGGTTCTGGAACCTTTCAATTCCTTCAACTGGAAGATTCTCAACGTATGGGATTGCGCCTGGAGAACCAATGATGTTCTTTTTTTCAGGATCAATACCATTTTCATAGAGGGCTTTCATTGTGGCTCCTGTGATATGTCCCTGAACTTCAGATCCACAAACCACCAGAAACCTGATATTAGGGTTGGATACTACGTTAGCTACAACCTTTTCAATACCCAGGTTTTCTGTGTGTAATGGACCGGATATTCCAGCTCCGGCCTGTATAGGACCATCAAGATGTGAACCTAAAGTTATAACAGCTACAGGACTTTCAGCATCACCAATTTCGTATTCACCTGTAACTGGTGGCCATCCCTCTACTGCTGCTTTCTTTTCGACCATGTTTTAACCTCCTACATTAATACGGCAACCAGCAGCACTAGCCCTAAAACAAATCCATAAACCATGTTTGTAAGTTTACCTGCTGTAAGGTAAACTCCTTCCCTTCCAGGGCGAGAACCTGGAGATGTGGTTGTTGGATCAAGGGCGTGTTCCATGTCGTCTGCGGCAACCTCTAACTCCGTTAATTGTTCATTTATGGTGTCCATTGATAAAACTAAGACTTCTCTACCTAAAGCTGCCCCCACAACACCTGTAGAAGGGTCAAGGGTTAGGCTCATTTCGGGAACGATTTTTATTAAGGGTAACATTTCAACCATTCTTGTTCCTCCTTACTGTTCTTCCTCTTCTGGCCACCATCCAGACCATCTAACTGATGCTGCATCTTCTTCTGATGACTGTATGAATGCTCGTATTGAGACTAACCAAGCTAAAGCACCAACTATGGCAATTAACCACCATGCTTTGGATAAACCTATTCCAAGTAGACCTACTATGGCCATTGAAATAAAAGCAGTTGATGAAGCAAGTTTTAAAGTTCTAACACGATCTTCATTTGGGCCTAAGCATGCATTGAATGGGTGCTGTATGGCCATTGTGTTCATGATAAAGAGCAGAGCTATGAATCCTGTTGATATAACTGCTGTCAGTATTGCTGACATTGAGTAGCTTCCAGCTATTGCTGCTGAAAATCCGAATACAGATAATGCAGCTGCTCCTGAAAGTTCAGTTGTACATCTTATAAGCACTGGTATTTTCATCTTAACGATTTTTTTAGCTATTAAAGCCACTATAGCTCCAAGCACCATTGCAAGTACGAAACCGAATAAAGGTCCAAGCACTGCAGGTACTCCAGGTATCAAGGCTCCTGCTAAACCTGCCACTGCACCTACTATACCTATGGCAAGTGACATGTATCCTATGGATGGAACACCTGTACCCAAACCATAACCAGCAACTCTAGCTATGGCATCAGAACCCCATACTATGGCACAGACACCTCCTAATGCTGCAAATAATGGTCCAAGAACTGGGTTGATTGGTGTGGCATAGATACCTAAAAGACCACCTATAACTCCGAGAGCCAGTGTTTTTTTAGGATTTATGGTGTTTTCTGCCATCAGAATACACCTCCTTTAATTAGAAGTACTGAGAATATACCGATCACAAGGGATGCGATTAAACATGCTAACATTCCACGTCCAAGTCTTTTGAATTTAGGGTCATGGAATCCTTCTATGGTACCACCTATGTTGTAGGATGCTATAACTGCATTTACAAAGAATGTACCTACAGCAAATATTCCTGCAACGGTTGTGGCAGCTAGTGAAGAGTAAGATAGGCCGGCTGTGGTTAATGCACTGTACAAAGCCCAGTAAACAAGTCCTCCACCAATTCCACCAAGGGCTGCTCCTATTGTTCCACTCACGAAACATACCGTTGGAATTCCGTGGCCTTCAGTACCCTGTGTTATGTATTTTTCCTGGGGGTATTTTGTTATTGGGTCGTATTCTACCTTTGCTGATGCAGGCACACATCCTACACCCCATACATAAATGAAGTTACCTACGAGCATGGTTATGTCAAGCATGAGCATTGCACCCACAGCACCTGCTGCAAGGATAACCCATAAAGGTGATCCTGTCATTGCTGCTGCTGTTATGAGTCCTGTCATACCGGAACCTGCTGCAAGCATTGCGGTACCTGTTCCGACACCTGTAGCTGTTGCTATAGCTGCTGGGGCACCACCCACTGGTATGAAGTGTACACCTCCACCGATGAATATTCCTCCAACGGTTATAGCACCGATTAATAATAATGGATCCATCATAAAACCTCCTTATTTCTCCTCATTCTTTATATGGTCCATATCTGTTTCTTGCGAATACTTCTACTCTATTGTTGATAATTATCAGTAGTAAAACTATTATAATACCAGCAATCACTCCACCTACTGCTCCAAAGACAAGGGTTGTCCAGAAGCTTAGGAACACGATAAGACCGAAACAGAAACCTGTGACTGGTCCTCCGTATTTTGCACAGAAGTAAACAACATCCAGAGAGTTCCTTGGGCCAAGCTCTGACTTGGTTGTTATGTCACCATGGATTGAAACAGGTATACCTTCACCAAATGGATGATGCTGGTACTCCCTTTCAGCACCGTAGTGAACGTCCCCTGTTGATGAACCTATAGCACCTATTGTTATACCCCAGAGCACTGCCAAAAGCGGTAATGGGAATGGGTGCCCAAAGCCCTGTATTGGTAACGTCATTAAGTATGATAATCCCACTATACAGAATGTTACTATGAAACCATGGGCAGCTATTGGCCCTAAATGAGATGTAATAACATCCATGAATACTGGTTGGTTGAACTGTGATTCACTTACTATCCTTCCTAAGTAAGATGTTGTTGCAAATACTGTATGGAACAATGCTGCTATAAATGCACCGCCAGCTATTGACATTATAACTGGTAGCTGTACTGCACCCATAAGGACAAATGCCACAGAACCTGCTATACCGGCTAAAACACCCATCTGTACGGGTTCACCTGAAACAGCCTTGTTGAAAATTCTGTGAAGGTTGCCCATCTGTGGGGCGAGTTGAACCTGAGAGTTAGGGTTACTCATTGAACCAGTGTCAGATTCTAAGTCCTCTGCAGCGCCTGCAATTGTTGCAGCAGCACCACATAGAGCGACAACACCTAATCCTGTTAACATAGGGTCCATTTTATTTCCTCCTTTTTCTTTCATCAAAATATAAAAAAATAGGTGTTTGCGTTACACCTACAAATAGGTGTGTAGAACACCTATAAATAGATGTACGCTTTGCACCCTTTATTTAGCTGGAGTAATAAGATCTCTTTCTCCAGCTGGTTCAAATTCTCTCAATGCACCTTTAGCAAACTCGGCACGTACTTCACTGAAGTCAAATGCTAGGTTGTCATCAGCAAATGCAATTTTAACCAATGGGTTAAATACAAATGCATCTTTACGTGCTGCATGTGCTGATTGAGCTATACCTGCGTATTCTCCCTGGTGACCCACGTTCATTGCGTAGTTTGGATAGTTTGGTCCCCTGAGTTCAAGTGGTAATCCCTCGTCTGCTCTGATTGAGAAGACGTTGGAAGCACCACACTGATCCTGAAGGTCGTATCCGTAGAAACCAAGACGTGAGTGCTGTTCTTTGTGCAGGTACATTGATAGGTACCATGCACTTAGACCAGTTTGTGCGTTTCCTGTTGCGAATCCAGTTGAGCATCCAGCTGCAGCTGCTGCAACTGCTGCCCTCTGTGATCCACCAAACTGGGTTTCAAGGAGTGCTGGGTATTCTTCGTACTGTTCTAGTCCATAGAAGGTTACTTCGGAACCAACATCTAGAACTGTGTCCATGGTGTTTGGGGCTTCGCACAGTCCGCCATATTTATCTTCGACGTATTCTTTACCGTAGTAAGTGAAGTCGTCAAGGATGTTGTCGGTGTAGGCAGCTGTTGCATACTGGGTGAATCCGACACCACCTGACATGTATGATCCAAGCCAGATCTGGTCGTATAACATTGCACCAGATGCAACAACGTCGAGGGTCACCCTTACTGGGTCATCCATGTATTTCCTTGAGGACTGACAGATGTCAGCCAGGTATCCGAATGGGATTCCACCAGGTTCGTTTTCTCCTCTTGCCCTCCTCTGTGGTAGAGCTGTACCCATGTGTATAACTTCTGCGTGTTTTGCAGCAAATGCAAAGTCACCGGTTGCGGCTTCTCCTGCACACTGTTTGTAAGCAGAGATCATGGACATACCGATCTGCATTGCAGACCACCTGGACGTTGTACCACCATCACAGGTTCTTGAAACAATTGTTGGGATCCTGACAGCCTGCCAGATACCGCTTCCAACTTCCGCTTTAAGAACTTCTGCCTGTTCTTCTGGGAACATTTTGTTTATGTCTATGAGAAATGCAGGGTCTATTTCATCTGCTATCTCATCATCACCCGTGAAAACTTTCACGTAACTGTCTGCAACAAGTGCAGGGTTGGTTTCCACCATGTGTTCCTGAACAACTGCTCCACCAGGCATTGCATGGTTTACGGTTTCAAGGTAGTTCATGATTGTCTCAGGGGTAACCTCTTTACCTAACCTTTTCTCTATAACGTTGTGTGCTGTTCCCAATCCAACAATAACGGTTCTTCTTATGTCATCCCAGAACTGCTGCATTGCGGTGTTGTTTACGAAGTGCAGGTCGTCACCTTCAACAAATGTGTCTGTAGTTGAGACCTGGTAAGGCATTAAAACCCTCTGTCCTAGAGGTGTACCGATATCCGGGTTGTACTGAGGAATTCCACGTTTAGCTGCCACTTCTTTACCAGCTTCAACGAATTCTCGTTTTCTCTCAGACTGTTTCCATCCACCGAAGGAGTAAAAAGTTGTTTTTTTATCTTCTGGGTCTTCTTTGAATTTCTTATTTAGAGCTTTAATAAATTTTTTATCAGCCATAATTCCACCTCCCCATTTATTCAGGTTTGTATCCACCCTGTGATCTGGTCACGTGTATTCTGTGGAGTACTTCTACTGCATCCTTGTCATCTTTGTAAGCTTCACCGTCTACTCTGTAGATGGTTGTCTTATCTTGAAGGGTGGCTTCATCGAGTGGTTCACCTAAAACAACAGGTTCATCTAATTCGTCACCAATCTGGTTTTTAACTGCTTCTATTTTTCCTGTTTCTTTGTTTAAGACCTGTCTTCGTAGCATGTCGAACATCATACCGTCTTCGTCAAGTCTTAACGAATGTCCGTGAACAGATTTTCCCCTGATACCGCTTCTTGCTGGGTCAAAGAATTCTGTTTCAAGGAGTTCTTTTGATATTTTTTCCAGGTCTCTCTCTCTTGTTTCTATGATCTGTCTTCCAGATAGTGTACCTGCATCTGCTGCTCTGTATCTACATAGGTAAGCCCTTGATCTTACATATGGCTGAGCTGGGGCGTTGTACATTGAGTCTGTAAACTGTATGTACCTTACCCTGTCACCGGCCTTTGCACCATCGATTGGTTCAACCATTTCTCGTATAGCGTCGTCCGGTTCATCCATTTCTTCCAGTGGTGGATGTACACTTGGGTACTCCTCACCAGGAGCTCTGTGACCTAAGATTTTCACAACATCTTCGTCTGAGATTTCTCTAAATTTTTCAAGTTCGTAATCAGGGTTGCATAGATTTCTTCGGTTTTGGGCAACCTTGGTTGTTCCGGGATAATACTGTGCCATATTCATGCACCTCCTAATGCTAATCCTACCTTTCTAATAATCTCATCCAACTTCTCTTGGGGACACGTTTCTCCTCTAATAACACCTGTTATTATGTCCACGATTTCACCCTGAGTCTTTGGTTCTTCAGGCATGACAGCTTTAGTTTTAACACCGATCTTTGCAAAATCTTCAAAATCCACTGGATATTCACATATAACCACACAAGGTCTGTTCACATTTCTTAAAATTAGTCTTGCCTTGTAGATGATGTGATGCTTCACACCTCCAAGGTGTACAACGATCAGTCTGTGCCTTTTTATCTGCTCTACCTCCTTTGGAGTGAGTCCAAAAAGACTTCCAGAACCTGCCGTTGGAGCGTCTTGTGGAACGCCTGAGCCTGCATTTAAGACTAGTGTGCTTGTCTGGATATTGGCTTCCCTTAGTGCAAATGTGATTTCGCAAACTGGCTTTGTTATGTGCCTCCTTCCAGGAGACATTGCAATTGCCAGTACTTCACTTCCACACTGTGCAAATGTTCCTCTCTGGGCAATTCCTCCTCCTTCGCCCATCCCCATGGTTTCTCTGCAATCTACAACATGCGTTGATTTTCCGATCATTTCTGCTCTTTCCTTTTAAGTACTTTGGCCCTTTCACTGAGTTTGGCGTTCTGATCAGTTAAACCGATCATCTCGTCTGGAACTTCGTCCATCTTCTCACCATACTTTATATGGTCTGTAACTGTTCTCTGTTTACGGATGAACATACCCACGTGAATGTTGTATCCAAATGGTAAATGTTCTTCACATACCTCACGTACTTCATCAATTGTTTCTTCTGTGTCGATTTCCATTAGAACTCGACCCGTTTTAACCTGGAGATCTATCTCTTCACCCTTCACAGTTATGACTCTGCGGTCAGGGTTTCCTGGTTCTGGAGGGAGTCTCTGTCCTTGGAGAACCATTCTTTTAACGCCATCTATTTTATCAAGACCATTTAAAAGTCTTTCAGTTGTATCGGCGCTTAATAATCTGTGTGGAAATATTTCGATGTCCATCTGCTGCCCCCAATATTGGATTTACTTAAATTTTGTCTTTTATGTCGACTGCTGCCTCCACAACATATTTAAGTGGTTCTCTGAAGGCATCAACTTGGCTGAATACTTCTTTTATTAATCCGGAGGTTGATTCTGGGGAGAACATCTGTGTACCGGCATCCAATGACATTGCTGCTGCCACACATGGTATAGCAAATCCTTTACTATGCCTTGTAACAACGTGGTTACCATTGAAGATACCTGGACCTCCACCACCGTATATGGAGTGGCTGAAGAAGGAGAATCCTACAGCTGTACCCTCTACCCTACCAAAGTCTACGCTTGGTAATCCCGTTTCGAACTCAATTATATCGTTGTAGTATAGAAGTGTGGATGACACACCCTGTGCAGCTCTTGCAGCACCCTGGTTTACCATTGTAGCTGCCATCATACCTGCTGCTGCGTATGCATTCCATTTTGCTAAATCGTCAGTTCCATAAAGTTTGAAATCGTGCAGATTTTTTTCCACACCGATAACACCGTCTGCTTGGGATCTTGCAATTATATCTTCTATGACTGATCCAACTGTACCTTCCTTACCGTTTGCTTTTACCAGGTCAAATACAATGTTGTCTGCATTCATTCCCTGGTATGCAAGACCTAACAAGTGCATTCTCTCAAACACACCCACTGCATCTCCCATTTCGAACATTGCGGCTTGTTCTAATAGGCTGGACAGAGCAGTTGTCTGCATGGTGTTTTTGAGCGTGGTTGCAACAACATGGTTTACCATGATGTTCCTTAATGCGTAACCTGCACCTTCGAGTTTCTGAGGTAAATCCAGCATAGTAGCTATGTTTCCACCCATATAATCAACTGTTTGTGGGTATCTACCTAAGATAGCTGCTTTGACCATGTTTGCATCGTACATGCTCACATCACAAACGTCTATTATGGCCTGTGTAAATGCTGATGCTGTGACCAGTGGGGCTGCTGAATACTCAGCTGCTGCCTCAAATCTGGTGGCTGGTATCTGAACAAGCGCCCTTTTTCCACCGGCTAATAACTTAACGTTTGTGTTGTCATCCTCTTTAACTTGTATCATTTCCTTTGCTTTCTCTGCAATGGCTTCTGCATTTCCAACCAGGTCTAAATCCAGTTCTCTACCCAGTATTTTACATGCTTTTCCACCGACTGTGGCGTTCTTTAGAGCGTTTTCTATACCTTCCAAGTTCACAGCCACTGTCCTTTTTACACCCTGAATTATCCCCTTAATTGCAGGGTTTCTCAATGGACTTATGGCTTCTAACGGAACCTGCTCTTCAACAAGATTGCCTCTGTCGTCGTACAAGTCTATCTTATCTTCAAACTTTGCCATTTTTTCCCTCCTACAAATTCTTGTACACCAATTTTTGTAGCTACTTCCTGTGAGAAGGCCAAAAAATCTCTTCACAGTTAGGATTTCCCCTTAACATCCCAGTAGTACAATTTTTGATATACGAGACTCCATCTTTGCTTTATATGTTATTAAAGTTTCTTCTTGATTAAAGTAGAAAGATTTATTAATGAGTATGACTCTAAATCTTTTTAGTGTTCATATTAATTTTTAAATTTGGTTTAGAATCCAAAATTACTTATTTTACATGCCCAGAAAGTAGATACCATGCAAATGATAGCAGATGTAGGCGGTATACCCGGCAAAGATTGCAGAGGCTTTTGTAAATACTGTTATTTTAGAAAAGTGACAGGAAACAAGCCTCTCGGATGCAGAAACTGTTCACCCGGAAGGGTAGGGTGTGAAAATTGCACTACAGGAGTTAGAGAGACAAAAAGCGAGTTTATACCCCCATTTATGGTTGTGAGCAACGTTCAAAATTCCTTGATGATTGGGAACTATCAGGACTCCAACCTCAAGGTTAACATAAGTGGAGGGGGAGATGTAAGCTGTTACCCCTATTTAAAAGAAGTTGCAAGTGGTTTAAACCAGTGGAATCTTCCAATGCACCTTGGATACACCAGTGGAAAGGGCATAGATAATGCAAAGATTGCAGAGGACCTTGTATCTCTCGGTGTGAATGAGGTGACCTTCACGGTATTTTCAACCGATCCTTCACTTCGCAGGGAGTGGGTTCTGGACCAGAAGCCTGAAGAATCCATGAAAGCCCTTAAAATATTCTGTGAAAACTGTGAAGTCCACGCAGCTTCAGTGATAGTTCCAGGGGTTAACGACGGTGAAAAACTCTTTGAAACCTGCAGCAAACTGGAAGAATGGGGTGCAAAGGCTTTTATTTTGATGAGGTTTGCAAACCACAGAAACCAGGGATTAATACTTGGAAATGAGCCTATAATGGAAGGAATAGAATCTCACAGCATTCAGGAATTCGATGAACTTGTTAGAAGTGTTAACAAAGAGTTCAATCTCCGTGTTACAGGCACACCAGTTTGTGACCCTGAAAATGACAGTCCATTCGCAATTTCAAAGGATAAAAACAGTGAATATCTTGAAATACTTTCTAAGGTTAAATCTGAAGCCACAATTCTCACAAGTAAAGTTGCAGCACCTTTCATTGATAAAATAATAAACAGTATCGGGGCTCAGGATCTTGTGAACGTTGTCGCGGCAGACCAGGATATAGGGTGCCTCATAACCCATGAAGATCTCGAAAATCTGGACCTCAAAAAGTTGAAAGAAACCGTTATGATACCTGGAAGGGCGTTTGTCCATGATAATCGGGCTCAAGACATATTAAGTCGTGACGGTGTGGACAGGATCGTTGCACGGGGACCTGACAAGCTTTCAGTGGATGGAGAAATGAGCGGAACATTAACACGTGAGGATGTCCTGAAAAAAGAGTTAATGGCCTTTGAAGATTTGATAGAAGCTATAAACTTTTTTGGAGTTAGAAAAGAAGACTGAAACTGCGGATCAAACTTCATGTAATATGAATAGTGTTACAAAATTATTATTTAAATGTATTACCGCTCTAATTTAAGTATTAATTTTCCATTTGAATGTTTCACCTCGATCCCCCATTCATTCCTGTTTTTATGAGTGGGTTGCTGCAGAAGGTGCAATGAATAAATATTTATAATAAATATTCAAATGAAATCCAAAGAAAAAGTCCATAAAAATTGAAGTGTAGTTTCTGTGTATCAATTTTATTTACTTAAGTTAACTCTCAATCTATATGCAGCTTCATAATCTAAAGGGTTCATAATTTAAATGGAGAGCGAAACTGTATTGATACCATCACTACACTTGGGGAGTAACATGAACAATACAAAAAACATTAAGGTGGCTGTTTTAAGTCCTGAATTTTATAATTACGGTGCAATGCTCATTGCAGGAATATTAAAAGATGCAGGTTACAATGTCACCCTTAAAAAGGGTTTTAATGGGGATATAAATGCAGATATTGTGTTTTTGAGTCTTCATTCCACCATACACCTTCTGAAGTACCGGGAAGCGATACAGAACATCAGGGGATTTAAGGTGGTTGGAGGACCTGTGAGTAAGGCTCCTGAACTTGTTTTGAAATATCTGCCTGTTGATGCTGTGGTGATCGGTGAAGCAGAGAACACAGTCCTTAAAGTTGTTGAAACTCTTTCATTAAACGGCAGCACTGAATCCATACATGAGAAGCTACAGAGAGTAAACGGCCTGGCATTCCTTAAAGGTGACAGAGTTGTTAAAACAGGCCCAGCTGAAAAACCATCCATGGAACGACCTTTACCATTTATACCTGCTGAAATATCCCATGAGAACATAAGAGGGGCCAACGTTTACATTGAAACCCATAGAGGCTGTCCTGGAAGCTGTGGTTTCTGCCAGGTTCCCTGTTTTTTTGGCAGGGATGTTAGAAGCCGTTCAATTGAAGACATTCTCACGGAAGTTAAAGCCTTTCTCAAAAGGGGTGCCAAACGTATAGCAGTAAGTGGAGGTACAGGTTCTCTTTACGGCAGCCGTAAATTCAGGAACGTTGATGAGGAATCCTTCATCCACTTATTAAAAGGTATAAGCGAGTTAACAGGCCCTAGAAACCTAACCATACCTGACATAAGGGTGGACATGATAAGTGACGATGTTTTGGAGGCTGTGAAGCTTTACACCAACGGCTGGATTTACTTTGGCATAGAATCCGGAAGCGACAGGATGCTCAGACACATGAAAAAGGGAATAACCGTTGACAGAGTCATTGAAGCCGTGGAATCCGCAAGAAAACAGGGAATAAAGATAGCAGGCTCCTTCATTGTGGGCTACCCCGGCGAGGGAGAGGAAGATTTCAATGCAACCATGGAGCTTGCAGACGAGCTTATGCTGGATGATTACTTTGTAAGCATTGCTGAGCCCATTCCAGGAACCTTACTTGGAAAAGAAGTCCTTGAAACTGGTGAAGAGGATGATCTTCTCATCCAGAAGGATCCAGAGTACAGTGTGAAGGGTTTAAGTGTTGCAGAAGCCCGAGCATTCAATTTAATGCTTGAATCATATGTTTCGAGGAGTGTGCCAATTCCAATGTCTGGAAAACTTTTTAATGCCCTTTTAGACGAAGTTAAATCACAGGGTAAACACATCAAAACAGTTACACAGATGATGAAATGCCTGAAAAATGACACAAAAAACTCTTAAACTACACAAAAATATTCCTAAACTATAATTTAAGGGGGGGGCCAAATTTGCCATTTACAGTGCTTTTAACGGTTGACAATAATCAGATTGCTGTTTTTAATATTACATACTAAAACCCATGACTTCTGTTTACCCTTATTACTGTTTACCCTTATTATAATTGAAGTTACAGAACTTATAAAAGCTTAAAAAACTTTTACGCTATGTTTTTCCTTTTTTTTATTGTGCACTTTTCTGTAGATCAAATTATTGAGTTTAAATTTTAGGAATTTAAATTTTAGAATATCCCATCAAAATTATTTAAAGTTAGGATAGATCTAGTTTAAATCAAAGAAAATGCGAAATGCATAACTACATTTGCACTAAAAGGAGAAGAGCAAACTTTTAAGTTTGGAAGTTGGAGGATGTGAAAACTTAAGAGAAAAAGAAGATTAAGAGAAAAGAAGAAATTTAATAAAAAAAATTGTTTAGTAAATTAAAAACCAATGAAAATAGGATTTATTAAAGTTCAAGGGACTTTTAAAGTTTAAAGATTTATAAAATCGTAATCTTCACTTTTAAAACTATTGCTCATTTTAAATTGTTGGAGACGTATCTTGTCAGAGCATATTATTTTCAATGTTTTTGAGTTATGTTGTTTTTGAGTTATGTTTTTGATAGTTTTTACTCAATGTGTAGGTCTGCACATTCATGGTAAGCTTCTGGAAATGTTCTTTTTATATCCTCAACATGTTCTGTGCAGTGGCAGGGCATCACCATGGGGATTCCATTAAACACCCCAAGATCCGAGATGTTGTGGAACCCTCCAACGACACCAAAGATTTTTCCAAAGGTTTCTGCTGTTTTCAGTATGTTTCCAAGTCCTGGATGTGCACATCCCGTTAAAACCACCAAGCCTTTACCTGTTTTAATTATCAGGGACTGCTCCACCTTGGATCCCGTTCCAAGTTCGCCTGTTGTGTAAATTCCATCACAGATCTCAACTGGACCCGAAACTTCCACAAGGTGGGAGTACTTTCCAAGCTCAGTTTTAAGGTTTTTTGAGAATGATTGGGGCATATATATCTTCTCTACAGAGTTGTAAGCCAGAACGTGGTTCACCCCACCAATATGGTCCCAGTCCTGGTGGGATAGAACCAGTTTCTGGATACTTCCAGGATTTACACCTGCAAGTTTCATGTTTGAAAGCAGCAGGTTCCCATCCCAACCAGTGTCAAAAAGAAGAGTGTTTCCACCCATTTCAATCACAACAGCAAATCCCCAGCCTGTTTTAAAATCATTTAGCCTTGATCTGTTGTTGTAGACAAACTTAAGGTCCATTTTAACCTTTTCCGATTTCATCTTCAGTTCAGGACGCCTTTTTAAAGGCTTATTTAATTTCAGACTCTATCTCGTCAATTATCTTGGAGAAGTTCTTGGCAAGTGGAGATTCTGGTTCCTTGATCATTATTGGTTTTCCTTCATCAGATGCCAGAGGAGTTCTTGGGTCTATCGGCAGTCTTCCCAGGAATGGGACGTCCATGGACTTGGCCATTTTTTCTCCACCACCTTTACCAAATATTGGTGTTTCTTCACCGCAGTGAGGACATACAAATCCAGACATGTTTTCTATAACTCCAAGAACCTTAATTTTCATACTTTTTGCCATGTTAATCGATTTTTCAACGTCATCAATTGCAACTGACTGTGGCGTTGTGACAACAACCACACCATCTATGGATGGTATGGATTGTAAAACTGTTAAAGGTTCATCACCTGTGCCTGGAGGGTTGTCAATTATCAAAACGTCCAGATCACTCCATTTAACATCTGAAAGGAATTGTTTGATTGCTCCTGCCTTTTTAGGACCTCTCCAGATAATTGGAGCGTCTTCTGAGGGAAGTAAAAACCCGATGGACATTACATTTATACCGCTGTCACTTCTTACAGGTAGAAGTTTGTCTTCATCAATTCCCACCATTGAACCGTTTACTCCCAACATTTTAGGGACGCTAGGTCCATGAATATCAGCATCTAAAATCCCTGCAGTGTATCCCCTCTTTGAAAGTTCGGCTGCAATGTTCACAGAAACTGTGGACTTTCCAACACCGCCCTTTCCACTTATAACAGCTATTTTATGCTTTATTCTGGACATGTTTTTTGATATATTTATTTCCTGTTCCATAATTGCCAATTTCTGCTTTTCATCTAATTCTGGTGCCATACTTTTCTTCCTCTACTCAATCCATAAGTAAATTTATGTAAATTTTATATAAATGATCAACTTTACCAGGATCTTATATTATCATGATTTTTAATATCATGATTTTTAATTTTATCATGAATATCCTGATTTGTTTTATCATGAATATGATTTCACAATTAATTTTAAGTTTTTTCAGTGAAGTGCTGAGAATTTAATTTGCGCCACACAGTGGTTTACCACACTTTGGACATTTTTGTGTTCTGCAGGGTACCCCTTGGATTTTTTCAGTTTTATAACCACAGTTTGGACATTTACAGACCAGGGGCATTCCAATACCCCGGCCGGGACCACCAAAACTTCTTCTAACTCCAAATCCGGGTTGTCCAATTGAACTTTTTTTTCCATCTTGAAACATCACGAATATGTCTGCTGATCCACATTCAGGACAGTTTTCATGCTTCTTTTCAGGACTGTACCATTCGAAGTCGCATGCCCTGCACTTGCACCTTCTTTTGTCTGTGATGTAGTTTCCGCCCTTTATTTTTATGATCTTACCTTCAACAAGAGCTGTGGCAACTTTTTCCCTTGCAGAGGTGATTATCCTGTGAAAAGTTGGCTGTGAAATTCCCATCATTTCTGCAGCTTTTTTCTGGTGGATTTTCTGGTAGTCACTGAGTCTTACAGATTCAAGCTCATCCAAAGTAATTTCCACATCTTCAAGTTCAATCTCATCAATGGTTTCCGGCCTGAAACATCGTATCTGAGGCTCTCGAAATATTCTTCTGCATCTTCTCGGCCTAGGCATGTTCAAAATATATGTCCAAAACCGCTATATAAACCTTGTTAAAAATAAACACTGCTTTATATATCTTTAAATTCAAATTTAGTCCTAAATCTAGCTTTGAACAAGGTTTAAAAATAAATTAGATCAATTGTCATTTGGACATGAACTCTCATTTGCCAAAGAAAGTTTTCCTGCTTTCCATTGTTTAATCACATCTTCAACAGTTCCTGAAGCTCCTGAAAATATTTTTACTCCTCTTTGAGTTAAGATCGATACCGCCTTCGATCCCAGACCTCCGCAGATCAAAATATCTGCACCTGATTCTGCTATTATCTCAGCAGGAGTCTTGTTTCCACCTTCGTGTCTTCCCAAACATTTTTTAACTTCGTAGTTTTTGATCATGTTCTCTTCAACTCCTACAAAGACAAGGTAAGAAGTTTTACCGAAGTGCGCTGACATCTCAGAGTATGGGCCAATGTCGCTTTCAGTGGGTACGCATATTAAAGTCATTAGTTCTACCTCCTAACCTGCACCACATAGGGATACACCGCATTTTGGACATTTCTGTGTTCTGCATGGGATTCCTGGAATTTTCTCAGATTCATAACCGCACTGTGGGCATTTACAAACTGCTGGGGCACCAGCACCCACTCCTGCACCACGTCCTCTTCTCCTTCCTAAACCCGGTTGTACCATCACTTTAGGAATTTCTTCCTCCATGGAAACTGTGTATATATCTTCAGATTCACAGTCCGGACATTTTCTATATTCCTTTTCAGGACTGTGCCATTCAAAGCCGCATGCCATGCATTTATACTTTTTTCCACTTGTCATGTAGTTTCCTCCCTCAATTCTTATTATTTTTCCTCGACCAAAGCCTTGGCAACTTTTGGCGAAAAAGAGTTATAGTGCGGTGAAATGTAAGCTGTGAAATATAAGTTGTGAAATTCACATCAACAAAGCTGCTTTTTTTTGATGTTTTTGCTGATAATCTCAAAGTCTCACAGCCTCAAATTCATCTAAACTTATTTTTGCATCATTAACTTGTTACTTACCTTTAGTATCTGGTTTAAAACATCTCACCGCGGGTTCTCTTAATATCTTCTCGCACATCCCGGCCCAGGCATGTTATGAATATATATTCATAACTCCTATTTAAAGCTGATGAAACCCAACCAGCAACCAGTTGAAAAGAATTTAAAATAGGTATAACACACTTCAATCATCAATTAAAGTTTATTAAGGATTCAAACGTTTTAAAATCAAAAAATAAAGAATTTTTCAAATCAAAATTAGAAAAAAACTAAGGAAGGAATGTTAAACACGAAAAAAAAAGAATAAAGTAAGTAAAAAGTAAAGAATAGAGTAAGTAAAGAGTAGACTAAATAGATAAACTGCAATTAAAAGATAAAAAAGAGAAATATCCTAAAAAAGAGAAATATCCGGACTAAAAAATATCTAAACTAAAAATCTAAAACTATTTGAAAATTTAAAAAACATATCATTTATATTTCAATTTGTATCTCAGTTAAATTCAACTTTTTAAATTGATCAAAGTTATCTCACACCTCGACCCAAGCCGCATTGGCGGCCCCCAAGTCCCAGTACCTGGAGAAACATACATATAAGTTTTTAAAAATTCAGTTTCATACTCATAGAGTCCTTTTATGTAAGGGAAAAACATTTTGACCAAAAAATTGAATGGAAATATCTGTCCGTTATGTGTATGACCTGAAAGCTGTAGATTAATTCCTGCTTGATTTGAAACCTTCAATCCCCGGGGTATGTGATATAAAAGGATTGATGGCTTTTTTTTATTGATATTCAGTTTTTTAAGAATTTTTTCCAGATGATCAGCCCTGAATGAGTAGTCCACACCAATTATCTGGATTCCTGAACATTCCACAATTTCATTGGTGAGAACTTTAAGGTCTGTATCGCTTAAAACTCTGAAAATTTCATCTTTTCCTTCATAAAAATCATGATTTCCAGTTACAAAAAATACGGGTGCATCCAGATCATTTATTGCTTTGAAGGTGTGCCTGTGCAGTTTTGCACTTCCATCAACCAGATCCCCTGTTATTACAACCAGATCAGGTTTTAAATTTTTTACTTCAGCCACGATCCGTTCCATGTAACCTGAATTCCTTATGGAGCCTATATGAATGTCACTGAGTTGAACTATTCTTAAATCTCTTTTTAAACCATTTAAAGGAATCTCTATCTCTTTTATATCTAAAAATAAGCTATTTACAATTGAATAAATACTCAATGCACTTGTCAATATTCCTATTAAAATTCCCGCTGCTTCATGGGGTATTTTAACAAAAAAGGACAGGATACCATATATAACCAAAAAGCAGAGCAGATAAAAGGATATACCCATCCATGCAGAGGCAGCTGTGTAGAAGCACCTTGTTAAGTTGTTTGAAACCATTCTTTCAAGGAGTGTTGCTGCAGGGTATGAGGCAGCTGCAACAAACATCAAAACGTAGAAGAACCTGTTCTGGGGCAAACCCAGAAGGAACACCATTCCACTGAAAACGCAGTAGTTGAGGGCTAAAAAACCCATAAAAAACATTGAAACGAAGGTTATAAACTGAGGAAACCTTTTCATGTTAAAACCTTCCTACTGGTTTAAAGATGTATAACAGAACCTAATAATAGAATTTCTCCTAATCTAGATAATTGAAGTTTCTGGAAGCAGCTTAACCAGGGTATAGTTGTACATGAAAGACCTTTTTATCTCGGAAATGTCTCCAAGGACGTAGTCATCCACAACAATCTTGGAGATCTCTTCATGGTACTTATCGTAGTCCAGTTTAACCCTCACACCATCAAGCTGGCTTACAATGGGTAGAGGTGAGTAAATATCCTTTACAGCAGGCACCTGATTTTCTATCTCTGTTTTAACAAGTATAGGAGGTACAATTGGAGGATCGTCTGCCATTTCAACCCTTTTCTTATCAAGAATTCCTTCAACAACTTTAACTAGTTTTCTAAGGGCCCTTATGTTCTCTCCTCTTTTAAGCCTCCGTGGAATTCTGCCAAGCCCTCCCACGTAGGCATCTGCACCGGGTATTTCAGACACGTCAAGATCTGGAGCCCCAGTTACAACCACAGGGATGTCTATGTCCTCAAATAGGTGGGTTTTGTTGGTTATGCATTCTTTGAAGCTTCCAAGGGCAAAAACTGCCAGGTCGTGCTCTCCTATGAGCTTTTTTTCATCCTCGGATATCCTGGATATTCCCTTTCCAGCCCCCCTTGCAAGTCCTATCATGTTGTCCTTTGCACCGTACCTTCTGAGGTACTCAGATATGTCACAGGCTGAGTGAGGCAGATGCTGCCTTGCAAGGGTTGGTGAAACTATTGCTATCTCTGTACCGGCCATTGGAGCTATTTTAACGGTTCCAAGAAGTTCCTTTGCCTTTTCCTTAACCTTTTCCACATCTTCAATTGGAACAGCCAGGGTCAGGACAAAGTCCATCTGGCTTGTGTTTTCCTGAAGCACGAATCCACCAAGATCTTCTATAAGTTCGTTCATCTCTTCGTGCTTGTGAATTCCTCCAGTATAATTCAGAGTTTCGTACATAGTCTTTTCTCCAGGATGCTGTATCTGAGTTTTGCCCTTTCAATTGGGTTTGGGGAGGTGTTACCATGGGATGGTATCTTAACAGCCCTTTCACCCATGAGTTTTATTTCATCCTCTATTTTATTCTCCATGTAATCGGGATAAACAAGGAAATTATAGGTTTCCTTTTCAATATCTTCCTTTCCAGTTCCTTTAACATCTTCATATCCCCGGACAACTGTGAACCCGAGATCCTCAACGATGTCGCCTAAAAACTTTGAGTACACCTTAACCTTCACTTTGCTGTTTACGTCTTCAACCACTGAATCTAAAATATCATGATCTTTCACAGTAGAAACAAGGGGTTTGGTGCCAAAGGTCTCTGAAATCAGTCTTATGCTGTCATCAATCTGTGAAAATGTGTTTAATTTTAGTTTAATCGATTTTTTACTGGTATTTGTCTCGGAAAGGACAACTGCAATGTCTGCATCTGCAGAATCTATGTATTTCATCACTGCAAAGTCCTGAACATCTGCAAGTCTCAGTACTTCCTGACACATGGGCGTTGTAACGATCTTCATAAAACAAACCTCACTAACTAATTCATCAGCTATCCTATAATAATATGTTTATCACCAGGGAAATTGTTTGAGTTCAGAGTTGGGCGTAGGTTTCATAACACAATATTTTGTAGAATAATATGTTTTGCAAAAGATTTATATAACTTGTTAAACAAAAAACTTTACATTAAGACCATTTAAGTTACATTAAGACCATTTAAGTTGGTCTGGGGATGTGAATAAATTGTTTAGAGTAGATCAAAATCCGAAAACAGCTCCTATTGAAGAGGGCGAAGAATACGACGTTAAAATTGAGGATGTTGGTAAAGAAGGAGACGGTATAACCCGCATAGAGGGTTTTGTTGTCTTCGTACCGGATACTAAAGCAGGTGACGAAGTTAAAGTGAAAATAACCTCTGTAAGAAGACGATTTGCTTTTGCTGAGAAGATCGAATAGATCTAAATTTTTTTTTTAAATTATTTTTTTTCTATTTTTGGTGTTCAAATGAAGGTTTCCCTAAGCTTGGAAAGGTCACACAATCCAGATGTTGTAATAATGGTGGACGCACTGAGGGCCAGCACCACCATGACAGCTGCACTTGAAAATTTCAGGAAGATTATTCCTGTAAAAACTATAGAAGATGCAGAAAGATTCAGCAAACAGTACAACGCAGTACTTGCCGGAGAAAGGAATGGAGCTTCAATAAAAGGTTTTGATGCTGGGAATTCACCTGTTGAAATCCAGAATTTCAGTGGAAACGTACTTGTTCTCACAACCACAAACGGGACCCGTATACTTGAGGGAATTAATTCAAAAACCCTGGTAGGATCATTTGTAAATGCAAGTGCAGTGGCAAAGAAAGCCCTTGAAATTGCAGACAAACACATCGAAGTTGTGATGGCTGGTGTCAAGGGCAAATTTGTTATAGAAGACTTTCTGGGAGCTGGAGAAATAATATCCAACCTGCAGGATGAAGAACTTGATGAAACTGCTCTTGCAGCCTGCATGGCCTCACAAAATCATGGCAAGGTGAATGAAGCCGTTAAAAACTCAAAATCCGCAGCAGCACTCTACAAACTTGGACTGGGTGGGGACGTTGAATTCTGCCTAAATCGAAACATGTATGAAACTGTTCCAGTCTATGAAAATGGAACCATCCAACGGTCTCAGTAGCTACAAGTTGCAGCCGGAGTTTAAAAAAATCATATATTTCAGATCATATATGCGTAAAATAATTAATGAGTAGATCGAAATATAATATCAACAAAAGTAATATCAACAAGTAAGGTAGTGTTCAGATCTTCCCAGAATAATCAAAAGTTTTTAAGAACTTTTAAAAAATAGGTGGAAAATTAAAAAACGTTCACCAGTTAAGCTACCCTTAAATTTGGGGGATACCCTTAAATTTTAAGTACAACTAAGATATGTAACCCATTAAAATTAAAAGATCTCAATTAAGTTAAGAAAGTGAAAAAGAAATGGCCCCAAAAAATCTCACCATAATAGGCACAGCCCACGTATCTGATAAAAGTGTTGAAGAAGTAAAACAAACAATACTCGAAGAAAAACCGGATGTTGTGGCCATTGAACTATGTCTTAACAGATATCAGAACATGCTGGCCGAAAAAAATGGACAAACAAAACAGGACATCCCAATAAAAGAGATAATAAAAGGGAACAACCTCACCCTATTCCTTGTAAGCAGCTTCTTATCTTACTTCCAAAGAAAGATAGGGGATGATCTAGGTGTCAAACCCGGTTCTGAGATGCTTGCAGCCATTGAAGCCGCAAATGAAACTGGTGCAAAAATAGCTTTAATTGACAGGGATATACAGACAACACTGAAACGTGCTTTAAATCAGATGAGCTTCCTTGAAAAGGCAAAGTTCATGTACGAGATAATCGCATCATTTTTCAGTAAAGACGATGAAATAGAGGATATTGAAAGCATCAAAGAGGATGACACCCTTGCAGAGGTCATGGGATACTTCAGGGACGCATCACCCGCAGCATACGACGTTCTTGTAACAGAGAGAAATGCTTACATGGCCAAAAGACTTCTTGACCTTGAGGAGGAGAATGTGGTTGCCGTTGTTGGTGCTGGGCACAAAAAAGGGATAAAAGAGTACATGGAGAATCCCCAGAAAATCCCCCCCTTCCATGAGCTTCTAAGCATCAAACAATCCAAGATTCCCATTGAAAAACTGATACTGTTTTCCATACCTGCCATATTCATAGTAATATTTGTGCTGGCATTTTTAAACGGTATAAACCTTAAAACTAGCCTTATTAACTTTGTGATGCTCACTGGAGGGCTGGCATTTCTCGGATCGATCCTATCAGGTTCAAAAATATACTCAGCAGCGATTGCATTTCTGGTGGCACCCTTAACATCTATACATCCCCTACTAGCTGCAGGATGGTTTTCAGGCCTTGTTGAGGCCAAGTTCAGGCACGTTTCCATGGATGACATGCATGGAATCACCAAATGCGAAAGTTTCAGGGAACTTCTGAGCAACAATCTGTTCAGGGTGCTTCTTGTGGTTGTTGGAACCAACATAGGCTGCTCAATAGGCACACTCCTCACCATACCCAACGTGATATTACCACTTTTCAACAAGGTATTTGGTTTCTAACTGTCTGCTGAAGCATGATCTATTTCAACTTATTTTGGTTATTCAAGAGAATTTATTCAAATAGAGAAGTTACAGATTGAATGTATTTTTGGATTTAAAGGAAAGATTTTATCCTGCTGAAAGTTCATTGTTACCTAAACTTTTTTTATCTAAATGAAATTTTGGCTATAAATGGAATGAGTCAATAAAGAAAAAAATAAAAGGTCCAGGATGAGAGTAACAATAAACAGAATAAAGTAATTGGAAAATGAATAAAAATTAGAGAGTGATGAAAAATGTACCTCATCTTCAGATGCGATTGCGGCCGTACAATGTACTCCAAAGAAGGGATAGCTCATAAAAAATGTGTTTGCGGTAAAAATCTGAAAGTTAAGGAGAGAAGGATTCTTGCAAAGGCAGAAAACCATGAAACAGCATCTAAAATGGTCAGGAAGTTTCAGGAAGAAAAATATGGGGGCTTGCAGTTCACAACTGCAGATAAAATTTGATTTACACCTAAGCTTGAATGAAATGAATTTAAATTCAGAAATTATCGAATTTAATTGATTATTTAAGCTCAAGTTAATTTAACTTAAACTAGCCATAAATTTAAATTTAACTTAAACTAGCCATAAATTTATTTAAATTAATTAAAAACGTTGATTCATTCAGGAGCCTGATTTCCATGACTGATATCTATGATATTACCAGGAAGGGCGAGAGAAAGAATATAGAATTCAAAGAAAACCTTAAAAAAGATTACCACCTCAAAAAGGACAGGAAACATCAACTTGCAAGCCAGATGAAGTACCGAATGGAGAGGGGTAATGGTGAAGCCCTTTACTTCATTGGAGTTCATGATGAAGGTCGTCTTGTAGGACTTTCAGATAATGAAATGGAAGAATCTCTTTTTGTTTTAAATAAGATAGCACTTGAAATTGATGCTGTAATTTTAGACATTGAAAAACAGTCCGCTGGCATGGGAAAGGTTGCGAAAGTTCTTATTGGAAAACCCCACGAAAAAAAGGATCACCTTCTTGTGGGAGTTGCAGGACACGTTGACCATGGAAAAAGCACCCTTGTTGGTACTTTAACAACGGGAACACTTGACAATGGTTCAGGAGGTACCAGGATATTCCTGGACGTGCAGAAACATGAAATAGAACGCGGTTTATCTGCAGACCTTTCATTTGCAGTTTACGGATTCTGTAAAGAAAAAGTGGTACGTCTTAAAAATCCTTTAAATAAAAAGGAAAAGGCCAAACTCGTTGAAAAGTGTGATAGGGTGGTTTCCTTTGTTGACACCGTTGGACACGAGCCATGGCTTCGAACCACCATAAGGGGCATAGTTGGTCAGAAGCTCAACTATGGACTTCTGGTTGTGGCTGCAGATCAGGGCCCCACACACATCACCAAGGAACACCTCGGGATCATACTGGCCACTGAACTGCCCGTGATAGTTGTGATGACCAAAACAGACACAGTGCCAGAAGAAAGGGTAATGGAGGTTCGAAGGGAAATATTCGACCTGCTTAAACTCGTTGGCAGAATTCCCTTTGCAGTGAAATCCCTGGAGGATGCTGATTTTGTTGCAGAAAATATGAACCAGCACATAGTTCCAGTTCTAAAAGCATCAGCAGTGACTGGTGAAGGCTTAAAAATTCTTGATGAATTGTTTTTAAGGCTGAAAATTCCATCAAACATTGAGAACACTAAAAAACCATTTATGATGTACATAGACAGGATATATTCTGTTATGGGAGTTGGAACTGTTGTAAGCGGTACTGTAAGACAGGGAAAACTTAAAATCGGTGATAAACTTCTTTTAGGACCCATGGAAACCAGCAGATTCCTGAATGTCAGCACCAGATCCATAGAGATGCACCACTACAAAAAAGAAGTTGCTGACGTGGGTGATGTTGTTGGAATTGCAATAAAAGGGGCAGAAATTGATGATATAAGAAGAGGAATGATTGTTTGCCATACAGACTATCCTGCAAAAGCTGTGAGAGAATTTGAGGCAGATGTTGTCATACTCGTGCATCCAACAACCATAAAAAAGGGCTACGAATGCATAGCCCACATAGAAACCATTGCAGAAACCACAACCTTTGAACCCCTTGATAAAGAGTATTTATCGGCAGGAGACACTGGTAAAGTCAAAATGCGGTTCAAATACAGGCCATACTACATCCATGAAGGTCAAAAGCTCATATTCCGTGAAGGGAGGAGTAAGGGCATTGGAACCATTACCAAGATCGTCAAGTAAACACCTAAGAAAACCAGAAACACTAAAATATCATTGAAAAAACGACAAAAATAGACTTTCAATGGAAGAAAGATATTATTACAAAGGTAAAACCAACCAACAACTCCAGCATTACAATGAAGTGCTGCAATGTTATAATAAATCTCTTGAATTAAATCCGAATTTTGAACCTGCAAAAAAAGAAAAAAAAGAAGTTAAGAAGATTATTTTAGAAGAAAATTGAATTATTTATTTTAGTTGCTGGCAAGTAGTAATATAACAAATTAAAAACAGTTGCTATCATATATCCAAGGAGTTATCAATAGAAAAAGATTAAATCTTTTTTTTAAATTCATAAAATGTATTTCACAAGCCCATTTTATGTAATAACTGATAAACTTCAGTGTTATGATGAATTACCTTGTTCAATATAATCTTTGTGTTCAACCTATGGAAGTTACAATTAAAAAAAAGGTTATTTGAGGATATCATCACGTGCTTTTATATCTTCAAGCATTTCACATGCCTTGCATACCCTCAGAGACGATGGCTCACCGCACCTTTCACACTCTCCAATTTCAGGAGTTGGCTTATCAAATTTAAAGGTTTTGTTGAAGGATTCAAGAATTGCAAGTTTTGTTCCGGGACGTTTACCTTCAAGACGGTTCAGGTGATCCTTCATCTTGGCTCTGAGGGATTTGTAACTGTACGGACACTCTGCAAAGTGCACATCAACATTGTTAAGGACAGCCCAGATTCCAACATCTCTTTCTGGGATTTTCCATAGGGGTTTTATTCTTGGAATAAGGCGCGGGTGTATTTTATCGAGCTTGGGTCCAAACTTGGTGAACCTTCGGAAGTCAGCCCTTGCAAAGCTCATTAGAAAAGATTGTATCTCATCGTCCAGGTTGTGACCTGTTGCAAGTTTATCAGCACTTAAACTGCAGGCAGTTTTGTTCAGGAGATACCTTCTGAAGACTCCACAGGGTATGCAGGAGCTCCTGTAAAGGGATGAAATATCGTCAAGCCTAAGACCAAATTCATCCTTAAATGAAACCTCAACAAGCTCAACATCCAAAGCTGCAGCATTTTTACGTGCTGCAGTTATTCCATTACTCCTGTATCCTGAAATTCCCTCGTCAACGGACACTGCAACCAGATCAAAATCAAAGTCTTCCCTGAATTTTGAAAGTAGATAACAGGTTAAAACACTGTCTTTTCCACCTGAAAGTCCTACTGCAACTTTTTCTCCAGGCTCTATGAGTTTATAATCCTTTATAACACTTTTTGCCCTTTCTTCTATGTGCCTGTTGAAGTTTTCTGGGTCCAGAGCTTTCATAAAATTAATATGGGGATCGCAACATAAATAAGAATTATGATATCTGCAGAAATTACCATAATCCCCATAGGAACCTCAGATACAGGTGTGAGTGAGTACATTGCTGCTGCTGTATCTGCACTGGACGATGTTGGTATAAAATACAAGATAAATGGAATGGGAACAGTAATGGAGACAAACAACCCTGAAAAGTTGTTTACTGCCATTAAAGCTGCTCATGAAGCTGTTTTTATGAAAGGTGCCAAAAGAGTTGCAACAAGCGTTAAAATAGATGACAGAAGAGATAAAGAAAAAACAATAAATGAAAAGGTATCTTCAGTCAAAGAAAAGCTTTAAATGAGTCTGCCCAAATCTGTATAAGTTCAGCAGAACTTTAAAAGAACATCCCATTTAATTCCTTTAGAAATAGTTTTTTATAGAAATAGCTTTTTATAATTGACTCTATGGATACTTTATGAACGTTCATTGAAAAGCTTTAAATTGGTAGCCATACTTTTAGTTAATTTAGAGGCCATTAAACTATTTTTTAGTTTGTTAATGAAATACTTATAAAATCTTTAAAAACTTATAAATTGTAAAATTGTAAAATATTTCTTATAAAGTATGGAGAGGCCTTATTTTGCCCATTTTTCCTGTTAACTGTAATGATTGCTAAATTCAGGCCTATTTTTTGAATTGCTTATTTTTTGAATTAAAATTGCTTATTTTTTGAATTAAACTTTGTTTATCATTCTGGTTTTAACTTCCAAAATAAAAATGATAAGCGCAAACTGAAATAATGAGAATTAAGATAAAAAAGTGAATAAAAAAGGAGGAAAGTTAGAAAAAAACTTTTTTAAACCTCTTACCTGGATCCAACTCTTAAATTTATAATTTAAGTCTTTATAACTTAAATCCTCATAATTTAAGTTTTGAATTATTTAAAATTTAAAGAATGGTTTTTGAAGCCTTTTCAAGTGCAGCCACTATTTTTTCAAGGTCTTCTGGACTCACCGATGGGTGTACTGGTATGGATATTACTTCAGATGCTGCTTTTTCAGCTTCGGGGCATGATGCGGTTATTCCAAGGTCTTTGTAAAGTTTTTGAGCGTAAACTGGTTTTGGGTAGTGTATGCCTGTTCCAACTCCCTTGTCATTGAGGAATTTGATCATGTCGTCTCTTTTGGAACTATCGACGCGTATTGTGTACTGGTGGAACACGTGCCTCACATTTTCAGGGGCGTATGGTGGTTCAATTCCATCTATGTTTTTTATGTGTTCTGTAAGGTATATTGCATTTTTTATCCGTTTTACGTTGAGAGTGTCCAGTTTTTTAAGCTGAACAATCCCTATTGCAGCTGCAATATCCGTCATCCTGAAGTTGTAGCCCAGAACAACGTGTGTGTAACGCTCGCTTTCACCGTGGGCCCTGAACATTCTGGCAGCTTCTGCAATTTCGTTGCTGTTCGTGGTTATCATTCCACCTTCACCCGTTGTCATGTTCTTTGTTGGGTAAAAACTGAAGCATCCCGCGTTTCCGATGGACCCCGTCCTTTTATCATTGTACACAGCCCCATGGGCCTGTGCTGCATCTTCAATAACCACAAGGTCATGGTAATCTGCTATTTCACATATGGTGTCCATGTCTGCTGGCTGACCGTACAAGTGCACCGGCATTATGGCCTTTGTTTTGTCTGTTATGGCTTCTTCTATCTTTTTAGGGTCGATATTGTATGTTTTTGGGTCTATGTCTACAAATACTGGTTTTGCGCCAACGTAGAGTGCCGAGTTGGATGTTGCAACAAAGGTGAATGGTGTCGTTATAACCTCATCTCCTGCTTTTACACCTGCAGCAAGGAGTGCTGTGTGCAGCGCCGTTGTACCTGAGCTTGTTGCAACTGCATGTTTCACCCCAACGTATTCTGCAAATTTTCTTTCAAATTCAGCAACTTTTGGTCCCTGTGCAATGAATCCAGACCTTAAAACTTTCACTACCTCTTCTATTTCCCTATCTTCTATGAGCGGTTTGGCAATTGGTATCATGGTTTCACCTTTTTAATTCAATAAATTTGACCTAAACACTAAAAAAACAAGATATAAACCCAAATCATGTTGGGTGAATACACCGAACACGCTGCAGGATTATTTAAGTTTTCATTAAGTTTCATGCCTCTAAAATTCAATTTTAAACTGGTTGTATTAATCAATAAAGGATTACAGTCCTCCAAAAAAACATTAATGGAATTTTAGGGTTGTACCCAAAGTGGTATACGCAACTCTCATTCAACATATGGATATGCTCAGTTCCATATATAATATTTGGCCCTTTATAAGTCCATTAAAATGTGAATGAAAAGTAGGCACGTGCCACCTTCCTCAATTTTTTAATCCAGGTTTCCGTGTAATACAGTCTGCATGTTAAATAAAGTGCCAAATTAGGAAAAACCAAAAAATCAAAATTTAAACTACTTGAGTTATCTTAACTGCTCAGTTACCCCATAGTTACTAGCTTAAAAATATCATGCACTTAATCTGAAAATCTTGAAAAGATCCTCTTTCTTGTTCCAGAAGATGCTGGTTATCATGATAACTGCAAGTACCACTGTTACAACCACTCCCATGTAAAGGTCAGAGGACTGCACTGTAACCACCGATGGAAGGTTTCCAAGCCCAGAATCTGAGGAATTGTATATCAATGCCACAAAGAGGTTGTTTGCAATATGAGTCCCCATGGCTGTTTCTATTCTGTTCTCTCCAAGAGCTATTATTCCAAACATCAAACCAATCACAAATGCACTTGAAACAAATATTAAACTCATTTTCAGATCTGTTCCATTAAAAAAGTGCATTAGCGCGAATATAATTGACGTTGAAAGCAGTGGTATCACAGGTTTCTTTGAAAGAAGCCCAAATCCCTGCATGAGGTAGCCCCTGAAAAATATTTCCTCAAAGGATGCCTGGATCGGGAAGGTTATTAAACATACAATCAGAAGAATGCTGAATGTCTTTGGATCAAAGGTTACAGAATAACCTGACCCTCCAAATATAAGTATGGGTAATACGGTTGTTAAAAATAGTAAAAATGTCCATAAACTGCCTCCCTTCAACATATTCATCCAACTTATTTTACCTTCCATGTTGATGAGGGAGATCAGGCTCCTTCTATGCAGAACCCTCAAACAGAGATAGAAGAATAACAGGGATATTGAATACCCAACACCCACTTCCAGAAGGAGAAATATTGGATTTGAAAGTGTTGAACTTATATCTATAAGGTAAGAAGCTTTGGTTCTAAAATAAATAGAATAAACAGTGAGAACTGCAATAATAAGGATCATTGCTGCAAAGGTTCCCAGTACAAGGGATACGACTATGGTTATTAGATAACGCCACCAACTATTTTTACCTTGGGATGCACTATTTAAAAATGGTAGCTGGGACATTTTTTCCTCCAAAAAAGGTAATTAAACAAAAAAGGTAATAAAAATTTTCAGGAAAAATTTTCAGGAAAAATAGATACAATGTAGTTGGGAATCATTCCATGAAAATCATTCTAAATCCCGAAATTTCTAAATCCCGAAATCATTCTCATAGATTTATTAGTATAATACTACATATTTAAAGGTTATTACAATAGCTTTAAAGGTTATTACAATAGCTGCCCAAGATACGCAAATTAGTAAAAGGTGGATAAATTGGATACAGATAACAATAATTTAACTATTCACGAAGGAAATGTAACAATAAAGGTGCCAAAGTTTGAGAAAGTATCAGCCAAAGCACCAGTATTTTACAATCCAGTTATGGAACTTAACAGGGACATTTCAGTGGCCGCATTAACAGTCTTCAGTAGAAACCATGAAGGGGATATCAGCATCTGCGATTCCTTTGGAGGGACTGGAATAAGGGGAATAAGATATGCCAAGGAATTGAAAGGCGTTGAAAATGTGGTTATAACCGATTTAAATCCCCTTGCAGTTCAGTTTGCAGAGGAAAACATTAAAAACGATCAGATTGAGAATGTGAGGGTGTTTCGTGAGGATGCCAATATCATGCTTCGCAGGTGCAGAGGTAAATTCGATGTTGTGGACATAGACCCATTCGGTACACCAGCACCATATGTTGAATCTGCTGCAGCAGGTTTAAGGGCTGGAGGAATGCTTTGTGTCACTGCCACAGATACTTCTTCACTCTGCGGTACCTACACCGAACCATGTATCAGAAAGTACGGTGCCAAACCCCTTAAAACTGAGTACTGTCATGAAAACGGCATAAGAATCCTTGCAGGTTTCATTGCAAGGACCTTTGCCAAGTACAAGAAGTACATGAACATCATGTTTTCCCACAGTACGGAACATTACATGCGGATCTACCTAACCGTTGGAAAGGGAGCTAAAAAAACCGATGAAAGTCTTAAAAACCTTGGTTACGTTGCGCACTGTGACAACTGCCTTAACAGGGCCCTAATAAAGGGAATGGTCCCTCAAATTCCATTAAAATGTCCAGTCTGCGGAGAAAGTTTGAGGATTGGGGGACCCCTCTGGTGCGGACCCATAATTGATGAAGATTTCACAGCAGGTATGATTGAAGTTTTACCTCAAATCAACATTAAAGAGGAAGATAAAATCATTAAACTTCTAAAAACATGTTATAAAGAAGCCTCTGCCCCTGCAACATACTATGACCTCCACAAAGTATGTAAAAACCTGAAAATAAGCGCCCCACCACTTCTAAATGTGCTTGAAATGCTTAAAAATGCAGGGTATTTTGTTTCAAGAACGCATTTTGAACCAACAGGTATCAAAACAGATGCACCCATTGAAGAATTGAAAAAAATTGTTTTAAATGCTAAAAAATCTTCCATTAAGGATTAAGGGTTTAAGTTCAGAGTTAATGAACAAACATTTTTAGTGTACTTTTTATACTTTTTTTACAAAAAATATTTTTTTCAAAACTAAATTTTTAAACACCTTAAACAATTAATCTTTTTTTGATCTAAACCTCTTTTATGATCTACACTTCAAAAAAAGAAGTATCCACATGAGTGATAGGGCAAAACCTCTGAGTTTTACCTTTCACTCGTAGTTCAGCATGTTGTGGGTGTAGTAATACTGAAGTTCAGAAGAATGCTGCAGTTCAAAGTTCCGGTAGGGATCGTTCAGGTAGGGGAAGATATATCCGGATAGTACATAGTAATAAGCTGCAAAACGACCGTACTGCTTCCAGCATATGTAGTAATAAAGTGGGAATCCGCACCCCGGATTGATTACAGGGCTTCCTGCCCTTACAGTTCCATGCCACACCATGGGTATTGGTCCCTGCTGGCCGTGCGCCTTGGCTTCCCTCATCACTTCAGCCCACGCTTCATCGTAGGTGTCGAATTCCTTACCGTTGACCACGATCTTCCATTCATTGTCTGGAACTCCGAAAATGAAGTACTGTAAAGCCTGATTCCAGTCTATATTCGTTGTTGATCCTGCAGAGGACTCAAAGGCCATTTCAATTATGTACACTCCATTGTCGTTGTAACTCACGTAGTTCGAACTTCCCTTAAAGTGCACAACAAGCGCACATTTAGAACCGCGCTGCTGTGCATACTGTGCCAAAAGCTCTGAATGAGAATGTCCAGGATACATGTCAGGGTTTGCTAATTTAACAAAGCTTAGCCTTCCAAGTGGTTGAACATCACCCATAGAACTTGAGATGTAAAGGTAACCCCCGAAAAAGATGAGAATTATCAATAAAACTGCGTACCATTTCATTAATTCACCTTATAAATGCTTTACATGCACAAAAATGTTTTAAATCCAATTCTTAAGAATATGATCATTATGTGTTAAAAAATTTTACGTGCTAAATAATTTAGTTAATTATTTACCTTTAGTTAAGTATTTACCTCTTAAATAATTAGTTTCATTCTTAAACGTATCGAATAATTATTTTAAGACGTGAACATCATATGAACGTTCCAATTTTTAATCAATTTTTCTTTAACGAATATCGTATATAAACCTTGGTCTGCCTTTAACAGCCAACCAAAAACTAGTGAAAACAGGACAATACATAAAAAAAATGTTTTTACCGCACACTTCAGCGATTATAAACATGCAACGGGTTTATATAAGTATTCTACTGTAATTAATCTTACTTGTGCTTAAGAAATTACTTGTGCTTACGGAGATAATTCCTTAAGAAGTTATTCAGTTATAGAGAGCAACTTGAATTAAAGACACGCCCCACTTGAACTGAACATTCACTTAAAACTCAGATTTAAATTCCATTTCTGCACCAAAAAAAACGGATGTTTATTTTGAAGTTTGAGCATATCTGCTCTCACCCACAAAAACGAGGTGAAAAAAATTATGGACATATCAGAAATCATTTCTGATGCTATAAGGTATCCTTTCTCTGATTGGAAGAAGATCCTAATATTTGGAGTTATAATAACAATCAGCAGTATTTCAAGTTTGGTATCAGATCTTGGCGTTAAAAATGATATTCTATTGGCAAGTTTAGGCATCGTTGGAATCCTGGTTGGATTACTGGTAGAAGGTTACATGTTCAGAATTGTGAGATCATCTTTGTCAGGGACTTCAGAGCTTCCAAATTTTGATAAAACGTTCGACATGTTTAAAGATGGTTTAAAAGTGATTGTAACCGAAATAATCTATGCACTACCTGCAATTTTAATTTTCATAATTTCAGTGGCAATTGCAGCAATCACAACTTTAGGAACTGCTGGAATCACAGAACTATCAAATTCAGCAGTGACGCTGGGAATCTTAGTAGGAGCAGGAATTGGAGGTGTGATTGCACTGCTGTACATGCTCATAATCTTACCAATAATGGCAGTGGCAATAGCAAACATGGCCCTCAACGATGAGTTTGCTGCAGCATTCAGATTCCATGAGATATTGGACAAAATCCGTGAAATAAGCTGGAAGAACCTTTTAATATGGTACATAGTCATGATAATGATTTTAATCATTTTGACTTTGTTGGGTGGAGTTATAAGCGGTGCTTTCAGCCTTCTTCATCCATTTGTAGGATCCATGATACTGTACTTACTTATAATGCCTTACATCGACATGTTCCTTTCCAGATCAGTTGCACTGGCATGTAAAACATGACCCCCCTTTTTTTATTTCTTTTTTATTGAAAGGCTGTGACTTAAACATTAAAAGGAAGATATAACCTAACTAATTTTTTTTTAGAAGTATTCGTTCAGGACCCCTAATTACACTCATGAAGCTTCTTTATTTTTTTGGAGTATTCTGTTCATTTTTTTAATCCAACACAGGGCAATGTACATTAAAAATTGTAAGATCTAATTCAATAAGATCTAATTAATGTAAGATCTAATTCAGCAGTTGATTTTATTTATTCCTTAATCTCATACGTTTTTATCTTCTTAAATCTTTTTTAGATCATGATTTTGTATAAATTTATATGAATAAAGCTCCATATTAAACAATGAAAATATATGGAGGTGAAATCATGGAAATTGGAGAGATTATATCCGAGTCAGTTAAATATCCTTCATCCAATTGGAAGAAAGTGATAATATTGGGTATCTTAACCCTACTAAGTATCTTGATAATTCCCGCATTTTTAGTGATGGGATACATACTTAGGACAATAAAAGCATCCATAGCAGGATTAGACGGATTACCTGAGTTTGATGAGTGGGGCGAAATGTTCTTTGATGGGCTTAAAGTATTTGTCGTTGAAGTAGTGTACTTCATAATCCCCTTAATCGTGATCTTGGCAGGTGTGGGAGCTTCAGTAATATCAACTCAGGGTTTAGCAACATTATCTACAGCTACTATGAGTTTAATTGGTGTAACTGTACTTATTGGATTGATACTTGCAGCCATATTCGGTTTAATAGCCACAATTGCAATAGCAAACATGGCCTACTACGACAGCGACCTCGGAGCAGCATTTAAATTCAGTGAGATACTCGAAAAGATCAGCGCATTAGGCTGGGGAAAGTATTTAGTATGGTACATAGTGATGATTGTGATATTAATCATTGTAGGCATCATTACAAACATAGTTAACAACATTCCATTTATAGGCATCCTAATATCCGCTTTGCTAATTTATCCATACTCAAATCTGTTAGTTGCACGATCCATCGGCCTTTTATTTACATCAAACGAAGAATAGATTTATCCCTTTTTTTATTTTTTTGAACAAAAAAATACCATATTGAACTTGTAGAAAAGTTTTAAATGTTCAACCCGTAACTTAAAATCCATATCCATTTGGAAAAGTTAGTTCCATAATTGAAAAACCACAAAATATAGTGCATGAGGTGAAATCTATGGACATAGGAGAAGTTGTATCTGATTCTTTTAGATATCCATCATCCGACTGGAAAAAGGTTGTTGTACTGGGTATTTTATTTTTACTAAGTTTTTTAATAATTCCCGTATTTTTGGTGTTAGGATACGTTCTCAGGGTTTTAAAAGCATCGTTAGCAGGTTTAAATGAACTTCCTGAGTTTGAGGAATGGGGTGAAATGTTTGTGGACGGTATTAAAGTTTTTGTGGTGTACATCATTTATTTCATACCCGCCATCGTTATCATGGCAGTTTCAGTTATGTCAATCTGGTCTTCAATGATGTCCATTATGGCCATGCAGGCTGCCAGTACCGCGCCTACAACAATGATGGGTTTGATGGGGGGATCTGCACTTGCAGGCATGCTCATATCAATGATTTACATGCTTGTAATCACACCCATAACAGTGGTTGCAGTGGCAAACATGGCTTTTAACGAGAGCAACTTACATGCAGCCTTTGATTTCAGCAGTATACTGGATTTAATCTCCCAGATTGGATGGGTAGACCTGATAATCTGGTATGTGGTCATGATAATGATAGGAATTGTTTTGAGTGTTGCGATAAGCATCCTTATATCCATCCCTGTAATTGGAGGGATAATACTCCTCTTACTGGTTAACCCATACATTTACATGTTCTATGCAAGGTCTGCAGCCTGGCTCTATGCATCAGCCTTTGAAAATGTTGAAGATAGTATTGAATAAAACAAAAAGTTGAATGAGTAAAATAATTGAACAAATAATTGAATAAAAAAAGCAGGATAATTGAACAAATTTTACTTCTTTTTTTTATTTTTCAAAAACTTCCTTCCTTCAAAAGAGGCCCACCCCATGTAGATAATGGTTTTTTTGACTTAAACCCATTTTATCACATTTTCTCAGGTGACCACTTGTTGCAAACAGACTACTTTTCAACCACAGTAAAATAGAAAAGCCGATTGTTTAATTAATATTTAACCACCAACAACAACGCAAGATTAATATATAGAAATATTAAAATAGACAATTTAGTAACTTATGAGTGTTGTAGTACCGAGAAGTATGGTAAAATGTACCGTTTATAGAGTCGAACTATGAAAAATTTAAAGCAACTTTTTACCAACACATATGGCAGCCAGTTCAAAATACAAAACCAATTCAATGATGCAAAACAATCACTAAAGCTTTAAAACTTACACATTAACTCTAATAAACAAAGATCTGTTCAAGATCCAACTTCATAGTTCCTTATTCACAGAAACCATGAAAAAATCATATTTACAGTTCCATATCGAATCACATCAAAGATGATATTACTTTGTATGTTTAATAGAAGGGATCCAAACATTCGTTCAGTAAATGGTGAAATATATGAAAAATGATGATGAAAAAAGGGACATAACAGGTATTGACGAAGTAGATAAAAAAATCCTCGATTTGTTTAATGAGGATGGTAGAATGTCTTACAGAAAGATCTCCAGAAGGTTGAACATATCCATAGGTACAGTACACAACCGGATAGAGAAGCTCATGAACAGTGGTGTTATCAAAAAATTCGCCCCTGTAATTGACCACAACAAACTTGGCTACAACTTAACAACCATAATAGGAGTTCGGGTCAAAGGTGGAGTTCTTGAAAACTGGGAAGACAAAACAGCTTACTACAAAAACGTGCTCTGTATGTACGATGTAACCGGTGAATTTGATGCAATACTTGTGGCAAGGTTTAAAGACACAGAAGAACTCAATGAATTTGTAAAAAACCTTTTAAAAGAACCTGAAGTTCAAAGAACTTATACACAGACAGTTCTCAACATCGTTAAGGAAGATCTGGGATCAAGCAAAATGATGTAAATATATGATCTAAAAAATATTATGAATGATGGTCTGCTGCCAAAAACCATACTGAACTAATGTTCTTTACAGAAGTTTGATCTCAACGGTTCAAATTTACATTTTGCTGGGTAACATAGGTTGGAATAGGATTTACTTTAATAAAAATCTTTTTTTTAAGTTTTAACTTATTATAAATGATTCATTCAGAAATGATTCATCCAGAAAAATACTTAATTATTTTTTTATCCACGATCAACCAACTGAAGACTCTTATATAACACCATTCAGCTGGCGCCAGCTCGACCTTAAATGTGATACAGCACATTTGATACAGCACCCACAACATAAATTAATATAAATCATGGTGGGGACCCAATAACCACCTTTATCCACCCATCTTTAAAGGCGTTTTAATATGATTTCCATGGTTTACTCCCCAGAGTACATAAAACATGAAACAGGAGATCATCCTGAAAATATGGAGAGACTCCATGTTATAGTAGAGTCTCTGGAAAAAAAGGGGATCCTGAATGAGATAAATGTCTCAAAACCTCAAATTGCCAAGTATGAAGACATTTTAAGAGTACACACGGCTTCTTATATCAACAGTTTGAGATCCTTCTGCAGGAAAGGGGGAGGCTACCTTGACTTCGACACCTTCGCATCACCTGAAACCTATAAAACAGCCAAACTTGCAGCAGGCGGGGCTATAAAGGCATCAAAACTTGTTTTAAATGGATGTAATGTTGCTTATTCAGTTGCAAGACCCCCTGGGCATCATGCCACACAAGATCGTGCTGGAGGTTTCTGTTTTTTTAACAACCTCGCAGTTGCACTCGAGTACCTGCGCAGGGTGCACGGCGTGAAAAAGTTCCTTGTATTTGACTTTGATGTTCACTACGGCAATGGAACCGCCGAAACATTCTACGAAGACCCTGATGTGCTTTACGTATCAATTCATCAGGATCCGAGCACAATTTTTCCAGGAAATGGGTTCATTGAAGAAATTGGTAAGGGTGCAGGTGAAGGTTACAACCTGAACATTCCAATGCCCCCTGGATCAGGGGACTCGGATTACATGTTCATGCTCAAGGGTATCCTTGAGCCTGTTGCTCATGAGTTTGGAGCGGATTTTTACTTGGTTGATGTTGGCTTTGATGGTCACATGGACGATCCATTCTCACGCATCCAACTTACAGACGATTTTTATCCCTGGATTGCCAGCAAAATGCTTGATATTGCAGGGTCCATGGTTTTAATCCTTGAGGGTGGTTACAGCCTGGGAGCACTTTCAAGGTGTAATGTGAAATTAATAAATGGGTTGAGGGATCAATTAACTAGTAACACATCACAAAAGCAGGCGGATCTTGATGTCAGTAGGGGAACTGATGTTTCAGAAAACATCTCCCCTGAAACAAGGAACATATTTAAGAATATAAAAGACCTGTTTTCACCATTTTTTGAATTTTGAGGCGATTTTATGGAAAGATTCAGAATTAAACAGATGCAATCATTACTCGAGGAAGCAGGAAAATCTAAAAATAATGCAGAAAAGTTTAAAACTCCAAAAGCAGGTAAGATTAATGTAAATATTTTTGAAGAGGTTTTAAACGAGCTAATTGAGGCAGAAGAGTTCATATATTCAAGCAGACCATCCCAGGAACTTGATGAAAACAATGCCCAGCTCTTCTGTAACAGGATCATTACAGCAAGACGCAAGTTAGACAGCATACTTGCAGACTTCGGGGTCCTCGAGCGAGAAAGTGATAAAAATGAGATCAAAAAGCTTTCAAAGAACTTTCTGATTTTAACAACCAAGAGCAGCTTTAAAAAAGCACTGCAAAAGTTGGGGGTGGAACCGCAGAGGATAATCGTTGCAGGAGTTCCACTTGAACTGGAAGACATGAAGCTCATAAATCCCAAAATCCCTGAAAAAGCGCTCATACCAATAAAAAAGAAAATAGAACATGTTAAAAATGATATAGAACGTAAAAGTGAACAGTTCAATCCATCAGCGATCCTTGTGGTTGTGGAAGATGACAAAACTGGTGAAGTTCTTGGATCAAGGGCCAGAGAGCTTTATAATGCCCAGGTTATAGTTTCAGAGAACTTAAAGGAAATAACTGCCGATGAATTTAAGGGCATTTTGTCTTAAATTCTTTCCAACTTCTTTTTTTTAGTTCAACACACCATTAGCATTCCATTTTAATTTTTAACAGTTTTATAAGCTAAAAACAAATCATTTTCATGATCTTTTTCTCCATGCATTTCCAAAATATCTTTTTCTCCATGCATTTCCAAAATATTAACCCAAACTTAATAGTAAAGGTTAACATACCAAACATAATATTATAAGAAAGGCAATGTTATTGAAGATGTGTTGTTGGAGCTGTCAAATTTTTGGTGCCTCCATTTCATAAAAATTAGGACCGTAGTAAAAAAAATGTGTATTGAAGTTAAGTAAGGAAGAAGGACATTGTTTTTTTCCATTTGATATCGTTCATAATTACTATGGCTTCAATTATTGCTACAACCAGATGAAAGCTACAATCACATGAAAACAAATTACCATTTGAGGTGAAAAAATTGGATTTGAGTTTTCCAGATACGCAGGACAAGACACCAACCATTCCTGTGCATCTTACTAGGGTTGGAGTTACAGGGGTTAAAAAACTTTTAAAAATCGGAAGGAACGGGAAAAGACCCATAGTCCTCTTACCAACATTCAACGCATTTGTTGACCTTCCAAGTTCACAGAGGGGGATCCACATGTCAAGGAACCCTGAAGCCATAAGTGCAGTTCTTGAAAGAGCAATTAGCGGATCGGCAGTTGAGATAGAATCTTTATGCGCTGAAATCGTCAATTGCCTGCTTAAAAAGCATAAATATGCCAAAAAAGCAGAGGTGAGCATGAAAAGCGACTACATGATCATGAAGGAATCACCTGTAACCAAGGTCAAAACTCAGGAGATGACCAAAGTTATGGCAAACGCCATCGGTGTAAGGGATGGAGACGGTGTTAAGATCAGGAAGATGATCGGTGCAGAGGTTGTGGGAATGACGGTCTGCCCATGTGCACAGGAAACAACCAAAGAATCTGCAAGACAGAAGCTCTTAGAATTCCTAGACGAACAAACAACCCAAAAAGTTCTTGATACAGTGCCTTTTGCATCCCACAACCAGAGAGGAAAGGGTATGATAATGATAGAGGTCCCTGAAAACCCTGTAGTTCGAGGTGAAGATATAATAAAGATAATAGAGGATTCAATGAGTTCACCAGTATGCGAACTCTTAAAAAGGGTTGACGAAAATGCAGTTGTGGAACATGCTCACAAAAACCCCAAATTTGTTGAGGACTGCGTTAGAAACATGGTCCAGAGGATCGTTGCAAAGTACTCAAACCTTCCAGATGACACTCTGATAACTGTGAGACAGGTCAACGAGGAAAGTATACACAGACACAACGCCTTTGCAGAGAAAGTGGCCACAATGGGCGAATTAAAAGAGGAAATGAAGCAGGTGGAGGAGAGCAACATTGATACGTATACAAGAGGTTGCAGGTAAGATCATGACCCACCTTGAGGCTTTTAACGGATCAAAAGCCGCAATGGATACTCCTCAAATATTGATAGTCCGTGGGATCTCCAGAAAAAGGATTAAACCAAAAGATCTCGGAAAACTGCTTTCAGAAACCCTGGAAAGCATTGAAGCCCAGAGGGTTGAAATGGTCTCTGAAGAGGCAGTGAACATCATAGGGATCATGGACGAAAACATAAGGGCAAGTGTGGATATCCCTGAAGAAACTGATATCCAGGGAATTTACAGACTTAAGGAGTCTTTTGAAAGTATCAACTGCCATCTGGAATATGCCCTGGCCACCGTTGAAAACATAGGCCTCTTTTTGATCCTGTGGAAAGATAAAAGTGGAGTGGGCCCTGTATTCGTTGAACTGGTTGTATCCAACCTTCATGTTGGGTACACCAGCTAATATACCTGAAAACCGTGTTTTGCCAACATAACCTGGGTGTTAACTGCAAGAGATAACCGTAAAAGATAACCGTAAGACGGCAAGTGAAGTACACTGAGGCAAACTTTCAACTTGGAGAAGGTAGAAAATAAAATGTCCAAACCATCAAAAAAAGATGTATTATCGCTTTTAAATGCCAAATGTGATGATATAATACATTTAATGGCCGCTGCAAATTCTAAAAGATGCGGAAAAACGATTACTTACTCTAAAAACGTTTTTCTGCCCTTAACAAACATATGCAGAAATGAATGTGGATACTGCACCTTCAAAAAGGATGTAAACGACCCAAACGCAACAATTCTCATGGAACCGCACGATGTCATGAAAAACATCACCCTTGCAGACAAGTACGGTTGCAGGGAAGCCCTCTTTACATTTGGAGAACATGCAGATGAAGATTCCAGTGTTAAGGCTGCAATTGAAAGGTTGGGCTTTGGAAACATGCTCGAGTATCTCCACTTCCTCTGCTCGGAAACATTGAATCAGACTGATCTCTTGCCCCACAGCAACCCGGGAATCCTTAAAAAAAGTGAACTTAAATTTTTGAAGGAAGTTAATGCTTCAATGGGTTTGATGCTTGAAACAACAAGTTCCAGGCTGATGAAAACAATTGCACATGAAAAAAGTCCGGGTAAAAAACCTGAACTTCGAATAAAAACCATTGAAAATGCTGGAAAACTTAAAATACCCTTCACAACAGGGCTTCTTATTGGAATAGGTGAAACTGTTGAGGAACGTGCAGAATCTCTCCTGGAGATAAGGAAGCTTCAAAACAGGTACGGCCACATCCAGGAGATAATCATCCAGAACTTCAAGCCAAAACCTGGAATCCCCATGGAGAATTACAGAGAACCTTCCCTGGTTGAAATGATAAAGATGATGGCTGTTACGAAGCTGCTCTTTCCTGATGTTGGGGTTCAGGTACCTCCAAACCTGAACAGGTACACAACATCCATTTTCCTCATGGCAGGTGCAGACGATCTTGGGGGAGTTTCACCAATAACACAGGACTACGTGAATCCAGATGCACCATGGCCAGATCTTGATGAACTTAAAGGTATTACGGAGGAATTAGGATTTGAACTTGCTGAAAGACTGCCAGTTTATCCTAAATTTCTATCAGAAGATCTTTCAGAAGAATTTTTAAGCGAAAAAATACGTGAAAAAATAGATCTTTAAGTTTTAGAGGTTTAATTTCCTGATTAAAGATGTTAATACATAAAATTAGATTTTAGGTAGATTTTAGGATACATTTAAACTTTTGAGATACATATTAAGTCCAATAAGGTGTATTCACTAAAATTTTTGAATTTTAAACAATTCAAGTTGATTATATGCTGAACTTTTTAAATTCACCTCTTTAAGCTATTTTTTACGGATTAAACTGCCTTAAAACCTTTGTCGCATTTTATAGGATTTCCATACAAGTTCTGGATAACTAGAATTCCCGGGTATTAGATCTGTTTAACATGTAAACCATCTGTTACCCGTCTTAAGCATCCTTTTCTTGGAAGAATTATTGTACCTTCCGCAGGATCGCCCAGTTCCATGTAACAGCCCTTAAGGTAAAAAAATCCTGTTAAAGCTGCAAGTGCAGCGTCCAATTCATGATCCGTAACTTCACAGGGTAACTTAAAATATCTGTTTAAAGCAAAATATAAATCGTCAAATCCAAGGATTTTCTGCACGGTTCTTGGATGCACCTCTATAACCTTATATTTTCGTTTTAACTTGTTTGAAAGACCAATTGCTCTTTCTGTGAGCATTCTCATCCCCCTGAAGGTTAAGGGCAGCACGTTTCCATACTTTCTTATTTCAGCTTCAGCTTCTCTGAAATGTCCTCCAACCCTGCTGCAGCTGCAATCTTTTGAAAGGCAGCATCTACCTCTTGGAAGGGATAAAGGTGCATCAACAACAATTAAATCCGGGTTTAACCTCTCTGTTTCTTTTAATATTTCTTCATCCTTGTGGAGCAGGTTAAACCTAATATCAGATCTAAGGGTCTTCAAGTTAACATTTAAAACAGATATTCCCGTTGGATTTTCAGGTTTTCCAGCTAGATCTATGCCTAAAATTTTCATTTTTTTGGTTTGAAGTTCATTTTTCCTGGAATTTATCGTAAAAATGGATTTGAAGTTTAATCAAACTTTTCCATGTGGATGAACTCTTCAGGTTCCCTTCTCGTTGGTGGATATGGTTCTTCATCGGGATATCCCAATGGAACAAGTGCAACAGGTTTTAAAATGTTTGGAATATCTATTAAATCCCTTAAAAGCTCTTCATCAAATGAACCAACCCAGCATGTACCCAGTCCAAGTGCATAGGCTGCAAGGAGCATGTTTTGGGTTGCACATGCTGCATCCTGTATGCAGTAAAGGTCCATGCCCCTGGCCCCGTACACTGCACTGGACCTTTCCATGTTGGCACATGAAACCATTATTACTGGGGCTTCAGCTATGAAATCACGCATATAGGCGGTTTCAGATATTTTTCGCCTTTTTTCCTCATCCTGCACAATTACAACTTCCCATGCCTGCACATTCCCTGCTGAAGGTGCCCATATCCCTGCATTTACCACCTTTCGTATCAGTTCGTCGCTTACATTTTCCTTTTTAAATTTTCTTATGCTTCTTCTTCCAGATATGGCTTCAAAAACGTCCACGTTACCACAACCTAATCAAGTTTCAAACTCTAAAATTTTCATGATGATCGTATGGTAACTTTGTCTGGCTTCATTCATCCAATTTTTGCATCCACCACAACGTGGTAAACACCAGGTGAGTAGGGTTTTATGATCCTCTTCTTGAGTACCTCAACATCACGTTCACCTGCAGCTTCCTTTATCCTTTCAACAGGTCTTATGAACTTTATTTTATCTGGGACAGATTCATGGTAGTGTACCACCCCTCCATCTTTAAGTACCTCCATTGCAGCTGGAAGGTACTCATGGGTGTTTCCAATGTAGCCCATGAGAACCCTGTCTGCAACACCCCTGGGGGCAAGCTCCCTGCAGTCCCCAAGCATGGGCTCCACAATATCTTCAACCTTGTTTAAATGGATGTTTTCACATAGATAACCGTATGCAATGGGGTTTATTTCAACTGAATAGATTTTAGCAGGTTTTGAGTGCACTGCCATTGGTATGGAGAAGTAGCCAATGCCTGCAAACATGTCAACCACCACTTCTCCGTCCCGGACTATGTTGGCCATTCTTTTTCTCTCTCCGGTGTTTCCCTTGGACCACATAACCTTTGCAACATCCATCTTGAATAAACAGTGATTTTCCTTGTGGATGGTTTCTGTGCCGTCACCTATCAAAACTTCAACTTCCGGTTCCCTTTTTAAACCGTTTATATGTCCTAATTTCACTACCCTGTTGACTCCAGGTATTTCAAGGAGTCTGTAGGGGTTTTCAACATCCTTCTTTAAAACAAGAATGTCTCCTATTACCTTTCCTTTCATGGGTCTAGTTTCATCTGGGATAATAAATAATTTCTTCAGGCAGCTTCATGAAAGAATTTATTTAAACCATTTCAAACCATTATTTTTTTTGGATAACCCCATTTTTTGAATAAAAATTATTTTGAATAAGTTTTAGAATTACTTTTCAATTTTTAAAATACTTTTTAAGTTTAGAATTGTTTTTTTAAAGTAAAAAATATTTT
>DAHH01000019.1:0-70361 GCA_002498385.1 Methanobacterium sp. UBA410 | reverse complement strand
AAAATATTTTAAAGTAAAAAATAAATTTTAATAGATTTAGAATAAATTAAGGAAATTTTAAATAAAAACACATGTTTAGTCATAGTTTAAGGTTTGAATCTCAAATTTTTAAAAAAAATGAAGTATTGGATGAAGCGTGAATTCGTGTTAAATATAATTTCTTCCAGCATCCAAAGGCATTCCTACAGAAGATAAGCATCAGTTACTAATACTAGTTAAATTATACAGTTTAAACTATAATTAAGGTAAGGAGAAATTCAAGATGGGTAAAGTTAAGAGAGAAAAAATTCTTGAAATTCTAGATGGATACGATAAAGAGAACATAACCATTGCAACCCTCGGAAGTCACACATCACTCCACATACTTAAAGGGGCAAAGGAAGAGGGTTTCAGAACCGCCGTTGTGTGTGAAAAGGGACGTGAAATTCCATATCAAAGGTTCCATGTTGCAGATGAGTTCATAATGGTGGACAAGTTCAGCGACATTGTTAACGAGGACGTTCAGCAGAAGCTCAGGGATCTAAACAGCATTGTGGTTCCACACGGTTCTTTCGTTGCATACGCTGGACTCGACAATGTCGAAGACAAATTCAACGTTCCAATGTTTGGTAACAGGGACATACTGCGCTGGGAAGCTGAAAGAGACCTAGAAAGGAAACTCATAACAGAATCCGGTATCAGAATGCCTAAAAAGTACGAAAACCCCGATGACATTGACAGGGCAGTTATGGTAAAGTTCCCAGGTGCAAGGGGAGGCCGCGGATACTTCGTTGCATCAACAACGGAAGAGTACAACTCCAAGATCGAGAACATGCTGGAGAGGAAATGGATAACCCCCGACGACGTTGAAAAGGCCCACATTGAGGAGTACGTCTCAGGCTGCAACTACTGCATTCACTACTTCTACTCAGTACTAAAGGATGAAGTGGAGGTTCTGGGAATGGACAGCCGCTATGAATCCAACATCGACGGCCTGTGCAGAATTCCTGCCAAAGACCAGCTCGAAGCAGACCTAAATCCATCCTACGTTATAACAGGAAACCATCCAGCTGTTATAAGGGAATCATTGCTTCCGCAGGTGTTTGAAAATGGTGACAACCTTGTTGAAACCGCACGAAAACTTGTAAAACCTGGCATGAATGGTCCATTCTGCCTTCAGGGTCTCTGCACAGACAACCTTGAGATCGTGGTCTTTGAGATGAGTGCAAGAATAGACGGTGGAACCAACACCTTCATGGACTCATCCCCATATAGCTACCTCCTATTTGGAGAGCCTATGAGCATGGGACGCAGAATATCAAGGGAAATCAAAAACGGAATCAATCAGGGCAAATTAGATGTTCTCATAACCTGATTCTACAGTTTTAAATTATTTTTTTGTTTTAAATTATTTTAAATTCTAAGGGTTTTTTAAAGGTTTTAAAAACTAATGGAATCTTATTTTATTAAAGGATACTCTATTAAAAGATTTATATTTTTACTTTATTTAAAAAGATTTTACCCTCTGTTACACCTAAAAGGAACTGCATTCATTGAATGGTTAAAATTAAGACAGACTGTAAAAAAAAGATTACAAAATTTAAAAAAACTTGTAAAATTTTTCACACATTTTACCTTTAAATGAATGTTCCATAGTTCATGTTTTTTTGGGTCAGCCCTCAGCACACTTCTCAACAAAAAAAATCCCTTCATTAAATAAACTTCCACTAAATAAACCAGCAAAAAATTTAACAAAAAGAGGGGATTAGAGGAATTAAATAGAAATATTTATAAGTATTTAGATGAAAGTTGGAAAGAAAGTGTTTAAAAGGATTAATTAATAAAATTAAGAAAACGTAAAACTCGCAATATTTATATAGCATGAATTTAACATATAGGCATAAGAAGTTTGAAAATTTTTTTTGAAAACAATTTTGAAAACTATTTTTTATTTGCCGCATTTTTTTCGAGGTGTATTTATGAACGATAAAAATAAGTTAAAAGGCACTACAACTGTTGGTTTAACCTGCAAGGATGGAGTTGTTTTTGCTACTGAAAGAAGAGCTACAATGGGTAACCTGGTAGCCCACAAGGTTGCAGAAAAAATCTTCAGGATAGACGACCACATGGGAACCACCATTGCTGGCGGTGTTTCAGATGCCCAGAAGTTAATGAAGTTTATAAAAGCTGAAGTGGCTCTTTACAGACTTAGAAACGATGCTAGAATCAGCGTTCAGGCTGCAGCAACCTTAACATCCAGTATATTACAGTCCTCACCAATGTACGTTCAGATCCTGCTCGGAGGAGTGGACGATGAAGGACCAGCACTTTACTCACTTGACGCTGCAGGCGGTGTTGTGAAAGATATGATGATATCAACAGGTTCAGGATCACCAGTGGCTTACGGTGTCCTTGAAGACCGTTACAGTGAAGATATGTACGTGGACGAAGGCATTGAAACTGCCATAAGGGCCATTAAATCTGCAATGGAAAGGGACACATTTTCTGGTAACGGAATATTAATTGCAACCGTTACAAAAGAAGAAGGTTTTAAAATGCTATCTTCAGAAGAAGTTGAAAAGAAAATTAAAGAAGTAAACTAATTTTCAGTCTAAATTTTATTAAAACTTTTTTATTACGTTATATTTAGAAAGTAAACACTCAACGTGGTTTACAATTATTTTCTATTTTTTTAGAAGTGATTATATGGGTTCAGAGATTCAAGAAATTAAAAATACGATAATACAAGGATTACCCAAACGAGTACAAGTTGCAAAGGTTGAATTTGAAGGTCCTGAAGTGGTGATCTACACCAAGAATCCGGAGATAATAACGGAAAACGGTGATCTCATAAGGGATCTTGCAAAAGACATAAGGAAAAGGATAATTATCCGGTCAGACCGTTCTGTTCTCATGGAACCTGAAAACTCCATAAAGAAGATTCAGGAGATAGTTCCAGAGGATGCCAAGATAACTGATATTTCCTTTGACGATGTAACTTGCGAGGTAATTATAGAAGCCAGAAAACCAGGACTTGTAATAGGTAAGTACGGCTCAACATCAAGGGAAATAGTTAAAAATACAGGTTGGGCGCCTAAAATACTCAGGACGCCGCCGATAACTTCTGAAGTTATACAGAGAGTGAGGAGGACACTTAGAAAAAACAGCAAGGAACGTAAAAAGATCCTGCAAACGCTTGGAAACAGGATACACAGGGAGATACCCGGGGAAAATGAATGGACAAGGTTAACAGCTCTTGGAGGTTTCAGGGAAGTTGGACGGTCTTCAATACTCATGCAAACCAGCAACAGCAACATCCTGCTGGACTGCGGTGTGAACGTTGCAGGTACCGATGATAAAAGCTCGTACCCCTACCTGAACGTTCCAGAATTTTCCCTGGACAATCTGGACGCAGTTATAATATCACATGCACACCTGGACCACTCAGGATTTTTACCTTACCTTTACCACTACGGATACGAAGGGCCTGTGTACTGCACAACACCCACAAGGGACCTGATGACACTCTTACAGCTTGATCATATAGATATAGCTCACAGGGAAGATAACCCCCTACCTTTTAACATCAAACACGTTAAAAAAAGTATAAAACATACCATAACCCTTGATTATGGAGAAGTAACCGATATAGCTCCAGATATTCGTTTAACACTCCACAATGCAGGCCACATACTCGGCTCTGCCATCACACACATGCACATAGGTGACGGCCAGCACAACTTTGTGTACACCGGCGACTTCAAGTACGAGAGGAGCAGACTCCTGGAACCTGCAGTTGCCAAATTTCCAAGGATAGAGTCCATGGTTATGGAGAGCACCTACGGTGGCCACGAGGATGTACAGCCAACACGTAACGAAGCTGAGAAGGAGCTCATAAAAACTATTTACAACACATTACAACGTGGTGGAAAGGTTCTTGTTCCTGTATTTGCAGTTGGACGTGCCCAGGAGATAATGATAGTTCTTGAGGAGTATATAAGGAATGGAATCATCGATGAAGTTCCAGTTTATATCGATGGAATGATATGGGAAGCAACTGCAATCCACACAGCAAGACCCGAATATTTGAGCAAGGATCTCCGGGATCAGATCTTCCACATGGGCAAGAACCCATTCATGTCCGAGGTTTTCCACAAGGTAAACGGAGGGAATGAAAGGCAGAGCATAGTTGAAGGAGACCCATGCATAATTCTCTCAACTTCTGGGATGCTCACAGGTGGAAACTCAGTTGACTACTTCAAGTGGTTGTGTGAAGATGAGAAAAACTCCATAATATTTGTGGGATACCAGTCTGAGGGAACCCTGGGTAGAAGGCTTCAGAAGGGCTGGAAGGAGATACCTCTCAAGGAAGAGGGCAAAACCAACGTTTACAATGTTAAAATGCAGATCAAGACGGTTCATGGTTTCAGTGGACACTCAGACAGGAAACAGCTCATGGATTATGTAAGGAGGCTGTCACCAAAACCAGAGAAGATCATGGTTTGCCACGGTGACAACTACAAAACACTGGATCTGGCATCAAGCATTTACAGAACCTACAAGATCGAAACCAAAACCCCAATGAACCTTGAAACCATCAGGATCCAGTGATGTACACTTAAACTGGTAGTTCCAAAGGAAACTACCTTTTTTGTAAGGAAGCATTAATTTAGAAGCATTAATTTATTTCAGATAAACATTTAATTTTTAAAAGGCAATAGTAATTTAAGTTTCCAGTGGTTTTGTAAAAGCCCAAGAAGAATCAAGAAGTCGTGAAAAAAACACCACATTTTTGAACTTCTTAATCTTCTTTAATTCTTCCAACTTTTTTTTGATTTACACTTTTATTTGCTTAAAAACTCTTTAGAATAGTTTTAAGTAGACATACAAATTTTTTATTGCTCCAATACGTTGAACAATTGGAAAATCATTTTTTTTACAACAAATCTTTCTTTAAATTCAAATCCAGTTGTAAAATTGATACATGAAAAACATTTTTTAAAGTTCATTGCAGTTAGAACTCCTTTTTCCAGGAAGGCATTATACGGAATTTTATAATTTTTTTATGCTTATTTTTACTCAAAATTCTGATTAAAGACTGGAACTTCAATTATTAGTAATACCACAAAACTTAATTGTTTGTAATTACAACATATTAATAGTTATCGATCCTATGATAACCTCGAACCAATATTTTTTCAAAAGATATAAGGAGGAATGGAGGATATGGTGCCTGAGATAAGTTATAAAAACAAATATGGTTCTATTAAGGTTTTTAAAAACTTAAATTTGAATAAAAAGGAATCAAATCAGAAATATGTAATAAGAGATGATCCTAAAAATCTGGAAGATCTAAAAGAAATTCTGGAAACTGTTCTAAAAAAAACCTCCAACCATAACTTAGAGATTGGTTTAAAAATCGCGTTAGTACTTCTCTCACATGAGAGAAAGGATGTGGAGGCCTACGCCCTTGGAAACCTATCCTCATTAAATCAGGAACCCCACTTAAATGGGATCATGATCAGCGAACTCAGGTCATTAATGAGCAATGAGGACCCAGATGTCCAAAAATGTGCAGAAGAATCACTGGAACTAGTTTTAAACAGATCAGAAATGCTGGAGGCAGTTGAGGTTATACCGAAACTATCCACCCAGCTGGAAAACCAGTTTAGATCCAAACTTGAACAACATTTCAAATCCCTGCAAATCCAGTTTCCAGTTTTACCCACCTTAAACTCCTTTGAATTATCATTCAAAACACCAAAATTCGAATTACATTCCAATTCACCAGTTTTCAAAGATAGAACTGAAACCTCAATTTTAGCCAAAATTTCAGCCAGAATAACACAGTTTTGCAATGTTTTGAATTACCTTGTGTACAAGTACAAACTCAAGATCTCAAACTTCAAACCAGAAATTAAACTTCGAAGGAATTTAAAAATTCGTTACAACATGTTGACCTACTCAATATACAAAAACAGTTTTTTATCCAAAATAAATGATATAATACCCATATTTGATGATCTGGATATCTTAGTTGAGGAGAGGGGAGTATTACCCATTTCTCAACTGACAAAAATTGAATCCGAAGAAAAAAACCCTTTAAATAAGTTAGCAACTGTTTATACCAACACTTTCCTTGAAAAAGGGCATTTACGCAGGTTAGAATCCTTCCTGGATGATGAAGACCACAACACACGGATGATCGGGGCTGCAGCTTTAAGTCATGTTGCAGATATATTAATTAACCTAAAAGAGAAAGGTAGTATAGATGGTTCCAGTTGATACCTGCCATGTTAAATTATCAACAACAGAATCAAATTCAGATATCAAAATTGGATATCAATCAAAATATCAAAATAAATACTCAAAAACATCAATAAACGGTGAATTTTATGGTAACTTATTCAGAATCAGGGGTTGACATAGACCTTGAGGGAGCAACAGTTTCTGCATTAACCTCAAAACTAAAAGAAACCCTCAAGTTCAGGGATGTGATGACAGAAAGCGGTCATTTCGCGGCACTTGTTAAGCTCGGTGATAGGGCTATTGCAATGAGCACTGACGGTGTTGGAAGCAAGATACTTGTGGCTGAAATGATGGAAAAGTATGATACAATTGGTATAGACTGTGTTGCAATGGTTGTAAATGACATACTCTGCGTTGGAGCAGAACCCGTGGCAATGGTTGACTACCTTGCAGTTGAAAAACCAGACCCCAATGTAGCAAGTCAGATAGGTGCAGGCCTCCTGGAAGGGGCAAAACAGGCAAATGTTGCAATGATAGGCGGTGAAACAGCTTCCCTCCCTGAGATAATAAAGAACTTCGACCTTGCAGGTACTGGTATTGGTATCGCTGACTCGGAAAAAATCATAACTGGAGAGCACATCCGGGAGGGAGATGTTTTAATCGGAGTTGAAAGTAGCGGAATCCACAGCAACGGTTTAAGTCTTGCAAGAAATGTTTTATTTGAAAAAGGTGGTTTTAACGTGGATGATCCCCTTCCAGATGATCCAAGCACGTCTGTAGGTTCCCAGCTACTTGAACCAACCATAATATATGTGAAACCAGTTGTTGAACTCTTAAAAACTGACGTTGATGTTCACGGACTTGCCCACATAACTGGCGGCGGATTTTCAAATCTTAAAAGGCTTAAAAATGGTGTTGGCTACAATATAAATGGTTTACCTGAACCGAATCCAATATTTAAATCTATTTACTCTCTGGGAGTTCCCCTAAGTGAGATGTACCACGTTTTTAATATGGGTATTGGTTTTGTTATTATTGTAGGGGAAGAAGATACCGAGAGAACCATAAAGGTTATAGAAAAGTACAACAAAGCTTATAAAATAGGATACGTCACCAGAGACACAGAAGAAAAGGTTAGAATAAAGGCCCTTGATGACAGTATCATAGAGATGTAAGCTAAAAAAATTTTTATTGATTGCTTTTGGGCTTTCTTTTTTGATGAAAAATTTTGCTATAACCTAATCCAATTAGTAACAAGAAGACTTTTAAAAAACGGAAGGTGCATACATGAATATAACAGTAGAACAGGAAAGATCAATAGTTCTTGAGATCCTGGATAGAATGGGAGTGCAGAAGGAGGATGCAGAGATCGTTGCAGACGTCACTGTAGACGCGGATCTTAAGGGCTTTTCATCCCATGGAATTGGAAGATTCCCACAGTACGTGAAGGGACTGAACTTAGGCTTCATAACAAAGGATCAGGACATGGAGATAGAGAAGGAAACCGTGTCCACAGCCCTTATAAATGGTAACCACAAGTTTGGACACGTTGTAACCTACAGGGCAATGGAACTTGCAATAGAAAAAGCACATGAAACTGGTGTTGGACTTGTTGGAGTTCATAATTCAAACCACTTCGGTGCAACGGGTTACTACTCAGATATGGCACTGATGCAGGGCATGATAGGCATTGTTATAGCCAACACAGAACCTGCAGTAGCTCCGCTTGGTGGAACAAAACCCATAATAGGTACAAACCCGCTTGCAATTGGCATACCCTCAAATAAGAATTACATTTCCATGGACATGGCAACATCCGCATCTGCAAGGGGAAAACTCCTTGAGGCAGCACGTAAAGGTGAGAAGATCCCAGAAAACGTTGCACTGGATGCTGATGGCAACCCAACAACGGATCCTAACGAGGCACTCAAAGGTTCCATACTGCCATTTGGAGCCCACAAGGGTTATGCGCTTGCCTTCATGATAGAAATACTCTCAGGTCCACTTGTGAAAGCAGCTTTCGGTACAAAGGTAACTGGAACAGCTCACTGTGATGCCACATGTACCAAGGGTGACCTTGTAATGGCCATAGATCCAACCAAGTTCTGCGACCTTGGAGAGTTCGAGGAAAATGTTGACGACTTTGTTGAAGAGGTCAAAGCTGCAGGAAACGTTCTCATCCCTGGAGATATTGAAGCCAGAAACGTTGAGAAACATAAAGAAGAAGGATTTAAATTAGATGATAAACTCTTCAACCAGCTCAAAGAGATATCCAGTGAACTCTCCTTCGATCTGGAAGCCTTTCTGGGCGAAGAGTAATCCTGTTTTGGTGGATATAACTCAAAAGTGGATATAACTCAAGAATTCAAGAGGAACGTTTAAGGGGAGTTTTAACTTCCCAAAATTCCAACCTTTTTAATTTAAGAAAAATTTTTGGTTTAATAGAAATTTTTAGAAGAAATTTTTAGAATTTTTAGAATTTTTAGATTTTAGAATTTTTAGATTTTAGAATTTTTAGATCATTTTTAGTATACTATTTTTTCAGAGATTCTATTTTTATAGATTATTTTTAATTATTCTTTTCTTAGGAGGGCCTAAACAGTACAAGTAAACAATTAAAATTATTTCATGCAACCAACTCAAATGGTACGCTTAAAAAAAGTAAGGAATTAAGCAAAGCTTATGAAATAACGGAAGGATTTTTAATTTTTCATGCAGCTTCTTCATGATGTCTTAAACAATTTTTGCTCTAATTAAAAATTCATAGAATCTAGAAATTCTCATAGAGTCTAAAGGTACCTGTTGTAATTTTATAAATAAAAATTTTATAAATAAATTTTAAAATTAGTTTCAATCAGCATTAACATTTTATTTAAATTCATGTGGATTCATATTCCTCAATAACCCATCAACATCAGATAGTTAAAAAAAGGATAGTTAAAAAAAGGATAATTAAAAAAATTAAAATTTAGTTTTAAAGACTTCAAGAACCCTGCACCATGATAAGTTTGCCTGTTGAGGGATCTTTGTAGACTTTTCCCATTTCTGCATATCCTGAGCCTGATCCAGATGATGTTTGAGGTGTTTCATTTAGCTGCTGTCCCTGCTGGACCTGGACTGTTTGTGCCACTGTTTTTATCATTTCCTGTTTCTGCTGGGGTGTTGCGTCGCTGAAAACAATACTCTGCAAACCCATGGACATCACAGTGAAGATCAGAAAGCCCACAGCAAGCACAAGCATGCAGTCCACCATGTTCACGGCGTAAACCATGGGGTCTATATCTTCACTGGAAGACGACAGTCTTCGTCTCCGCCTTAACATCTTCTAAAACCTCCAGTATTGATTCTGCAAGTGCATCCAGAGTTGAAAGCTGATCATCATACCATCTCCTCCTGATCTTGGATATTGTGTATCCAATTGATGCTGTGGCCATTCCAATAACTGCAGCATCAAACGCAATTATCAAATGTTTGGATAGCGTGGTTATATCTCCGGAACCCATGGCTGAAAGTCCTGGGCCCAGTGGGATTAACGTACCCATAAGACCTATTGCAGGCCCAACTTTACCAATAATATCCGTCTTTTCAACTCTTTTTTCTGCCTTCAATTCTTCATCTTCAATTAATTTTCTTGCAAGTGTTTCCCTGGCCTTTGGAGCCATTTCAATATTGTTTGCAATTTTTATAAGTACGTCTTTGTGTTCACGTGGAAGTTCAGTGTTTTCTACAACCCTGCATATATCAGATGATGTAGTTGCAACAGTGATGCCTTTTACAATGAGCTCAACTTGAGCTGCATCAAGCTTGATTCTACTTGAATATTCAGATAGGATTCCTCCTACCTCAATCACTGCATAAACTAGAAATATTAACAGAGTCACCATTACTGGTATGAGAAGACTCTGCGAAACCACGTGTAAAGCTCCACTAAGCAAGTCACTGCCCGGAATTGATACCATTGATTCACCCCTCACCTTAATTTATCAGAGAACTGGTTTTCCTTGTTTTATAAATTCCCAATGCCAGCAAAGCTACAACCACGATCAACACGTAAACCATGTTTGCAACTGAAGGAATTTCCACTTTGGACATGGGCGATGCTAAAACCGAGCTGATGTTTGGCATGATCAGGGCAGATGCGAGGAAGTACAATCCAACAAAGAGCATGAAGTTACCCAGCAAAACCGGGAAGGGTTTCCTGCTGATCCTCACGATCACATCGGATAACAGGTAGAAAACACCTATGAACACCATCAAAAATATTGCTGCGTACTTTCCAACAAAGAAAGATGAAGCTCCAATTATTGGTGATACAATTATGATCGCAGTTATAACTGCCCCAAAACAACATGGGCAAGGTGCTATCATGGCTGCACATGTGGCCTTTGCATGGTTCTTCTTGTTCTTCTTCCACTCCTTAATGGTGTGGAACCCTGCAACAAAAATGATCAACGCCATCAACATGAAAGCAACACTGCTGTAGTTATAGATAACATTATAAAGAACGCTTGTATAAGCCTCAGCCAGTTTTGACAGGATAAGTATCCCACCACCGTATCCAAAGGTGATCAAAGCTGCCAGTTTTTTAGACAAACCTGCAAATCCCATTGCCAGTCCAATCTTCACTCCAAAAACCAGAACTGCTGATAGAACTCCTAATTTCCATAGTAACTCAATCATTTTAATCATTTCCATGATTTATTCTTTGAGCATATAATACTTTTCATTTGATAAATATTATTACTTTAAAGCTGTTTTTAAGCCTTTAAGTAATACATTAATCTATTTAAAACTTATTCGCATATGATCGAATCCTTTTTGTAACTTCTTTGGTTTAGCCATTCCCCCTAATCAAGAATACTTTATAAAAATTAAAGATAAATGGAATATTTAAAGTTTTTGATTAAAAACAGTCCAAAAAAAACCATCTGAAAAATCTATTTTCCTATGAAACTTAAAACCAACAAACATCAATAACTGAGCAAAACAAGAAAATATCACCTTAAAACCAAAAATAAAATCCTAAAAACTTTGATCCAATGATTTAAAAAATAAAATAAAGGGTTTAAACCCCAAAAATTAAATATTTCTTCTAGTTCTAAAGTATCCCACAGCAACAAGACACACAATGCATATTACCCCAATTATGGCTGCAAAAGAAACTCCAGATGCTGCTGAAGAACTTTGAGAGCTCACTGGAGAGATCTCATGCGCATTTTTACTACTGGATCCACTGGTAGAACTACTTTGAGAACCAGCTGAACCACTCTGAGATGCAGAACTTGACTGTGCACCAGATGCACTGCCCTGAACTTTACTTGCAGATGCACTGAGACCAGGAGTCACAGACGAAGAAGAGTGAGACCCACTGGAACTCTGAGAACCAGATTGACTGCTTGAACCACTTGGAACACTTATGCTCTTACCTGTGGCAGCAGCCACAACACTTGCAAACTGCTGCAGTTGGCCGCTATTTAAGGAAGAAGCCTGAACAACCCACTGGTTGAACATGATGTTCGCACAGGTGTGATGACAACATGTAACACCGTACTGATTCGTGTAACTAGCGTACTGATTGGCAAGTTCCGTTAGAGTTGTCTTATCAACATTCCACATGCCTCTTCTACCTGCCTCAAGCATCCACCCAAGCATCGAAGTGTAAGCATAAGGATTTGCCTGAAGCATCTGGCTTCGGACACTTGAATCAAACGCATAAGTTTGAGCCATACCCTGCCACATCCAATCACTTATAGCACCTGGAGTAACAGCATTCCAGCCGAAAAAGTTTCCTAGTTCCTGATCTATCTCATGAGCCCCTGAAAAACCTTCATTAAGCATTCCCTGAATCCATTTAGGATTGTAGAGTCTGGTTCGAAGTTCGTTACTCAGGAAGCTTCCCAAAGTTTCTATTCTTGGTTGTGATCTGGTGTTTGCTATGTAAACATTTACATCCTGGCCAGAAAGACTTTTTGCAGCCATGGTTAAACCACCGAGGTACTGGTACACGTCGTCGTTGTCCAGAAGCCCATAATTATTGTCTCTGACCTGTACAGTTGCCTGCACATTTTTAAGCTGGTCTTTAAAGGTTTCAGTTGCCTGAACACCGTAGTTTCCACTGCCATAAATGTAGGACATTCTTGATAGGTAAGTATCCACAAGATCTGATTGGTCCTTCCATCCTGAAGTTGAAGGTACCTGTGCCGCAATTCCTGTTCCATAACCTTCAGCAGCAGGGCCGAATATACGGGCTCCTGCAAATTTTGCTGCATCTTTAGAACTCATTCCTTCCTGTATATATTTATTGTAGTCATTTTGATAGTGTTTTTTAACGTAGTTGTCACTGTTACTTTCCTGTAGGCTTCCAACTTCACGACAGGCCCGGTCTAAAACATCAATTGTGTAAGAGAAGGTGTCTCTGAAAAGACCGCTTATGGTTACCATGACGTCCAAACGAGGCCTCTGAAGCTCACTCAATGGTGTTACTTTAAAGCTTTTGAATCTTCCTGAGGAATCCCAGACCGGTTCTAAGCCCATGTACCTGAGTATCATGGCTATAGTTTGACCGTTGGTACGCATGGTTTCAGTTGACCATAAAACAACTCCTACTGATTCTGGGTAGTGACCATTTTTCTGGTAGTAATCTGCAATCATGTCATCGGCCATATTCTTACCAATTTCCCAGGCAGTTTTATCTGGCGCTGATCTTGGATCAAATGAATAAAAGTTCATACCAGTCGGCAAAACATCAGGTTTACGAATTGGATCACCACCCAAAGCAGGCGATACAAATTTTCCACTCAATACTGTCAATAAATCTTCTATTTCATAGTTTTTAGAAAGTTCCTCTCTTAATTTGTCTCTGAATTCCTGGTTGTCCCTAGTTGCTGGGTCAAAGCTGACTATGGATTCAATCATCTGATCCAGAATTGTACCATTTAGGGTAACTCCAAAGGTATGAAGACCGTAAGGCATGAGTGTTGTTGAAATATCCTGCAATTTGTGTTCAACATCATTTTTAATGTTGTTGAAAGCTTCAGTATCCATGTTGATTCCCAGATCCTGGTCCAGATGCAGTTTGGTTACAAGTTCCCTGATCTGCTTTTCAAGAACATTTTTACGTTCCTCATCGGTGGTACTGTCGTAGCTGTTTATCAGAGTCTGCAGGTCTGAAAGATCTCCATAGAGCCCTGAGCTTATTTCAGGAGCAGTCATGTGATCAATTATCACTGCATAACCCCTTCTTTTGGCCTGAGTTCCTTCTCCAGGGTTATCCACAATATATGGATATATGTCAGGTATGTTTCCCATTAGAACATCCGGCCAGTCATCACCACTTAATCCCACACTTTTTCCTGGCAACCATTCCAGTGTTCCGTGTGTTCCCAGATGTATGGCTGCATTGGCCTTCATTTCATTTTGTAGCCACATGTAAAAGGCTATGTACTGGTGAGTTGGTGGTAAGGTTGGAGAGTGAGCTATCTGCGCAGGATCTTCTCCCCATCCACGCATTGGTTGAGCTCCAACAAAAATATTACCCAACATTATGCCAGGTAAAACGATTTTATCTTCATAAACCATGACATTACCAGGAGCTGGACCCCATTTAACGATAACTTCATTTCTAAGTTCTTCAGGTAAAGCATTAAACCACTGCATGTATTCATTAACGGGTATGGTTATCGCACCTGCATCCACAACCTTTTTAAGCTCTCCCGGAGCCCAGGAACCAACGTTGTTACCCGCAGTTAAAAGCAGCTTAATTATGGAATCCACTGAATAATCATCTGATAAATTGTAACCTGCTGCTTTGAGAGCTTTTAGAATTTCAGATATGCTTTCAGATACGTTGAGGTAAGAAGCACCAACACCATCTTTACCCCCTGCAGTGTTGTAATAGATCAAAGCTATTTTCTTCCCACTGTTGGGGAGAGTTTGAAGTTCTACCCAGTTCAGTACTCTGTTTGCTATTCTTTCTATCCGATCTGCTATCGGTTCATAGTTTTTAACTGTGATGCTTGTGTACGGATCTGTTTCTCCAGACTCTACACCACCCATTATAATGGGTTCTATCCTTCCTTCCATCTCTGGCCATGCAACCTGCCAGTAAACCTCACTAGACAATCCACCAGAACTATTTTTCCATGCTTCAAGGTCTGAAGCATATATCGGTGCAAATATGGGTATATCCATTTTTTTAAGTAGATCTGTACTGTTTTGTGGGTTATTGTAAATGATGTTGAAACCCACACAGGCCACAAGGGCATTTATTCTACTTAGATCACCGTCCAAGAAATATTTGAGGATTGCATTTACTCTGGCTTTATCAGTGGATGTAGTTACAGCTAAAATCACATTTAAACCCTTTGCTTCAAGGCTTCTGAGTATACTCATAGCCATATCACTGTTTCCACCGAAAAACATTGACCCATACATCATTATTCCAACCCATGGGGCTCCCGATTTGTAATGACCACTCTGCATGTACCATTTCAGGTAGTCATCCCACGTTGAAAACATTGATATGTTAGAATCTGGATGGTAAATGAACTCAGTTGGATAATTAACAACACTCAGATCTTCGGAAGGGTCAACATTCATTCCCACTTTTTGAAGTGCTTTTAACTGGAATCTTGCCATGTTCTCTGTACCCGTTCCATCCCAGTAAGCCGTCAGTTCAGTGTCGTTTGAGTCAATGATTGGGTCATTTAAAAATGTCACACCACATCTTAAAGCCATTATCTTGGCATTTGTGCCATTTATAAGTTTTCTTACCATTGAAACTGTGTCCTGTTCACTCATCATTTCAAGAATGATAAGGTCTGCCCTTGAAGCCATTTTTTTTATCTTGTTTTGCACATTGGGATCACCGGATATTACATCAGTTGTGGTGAAAAAGTTCAAATTAAAGTAGTAACCTTTATCTCTTAATTCCCTATTCGAATCAACGAAGTTCTTGGCATAATTTGGAGATCCACTGATTATAAGTAGATTGTAAACCCTCAGGTTTACTGTTGCTTCACCGTAGCGTGTAGAATCGCTGGCGTTTTTTTGTGAGACTGATACGTTCACTGTTTGAGGTACATGTCCTCCTGCACCAACTGTTAAGTTGAAGTTCTTTTTATCGCTTGTGAAGTTCACTTTGTACTGTTTGTCTCCAGTTTTTGTTACTGTTACATCACCTATGGTTTTACCATCTGAATCTGTTACCGTTACTGTTGGTAAATTATTGGAAAGTGCTTTTGGATGTTCAAGATTAACATTCAGGGTAATTTCTGGATCAGTACCTGCTGTAACATTATAATCTGAATCCTCACAGTTGTTTGAACCTTGAGAATTCACGACTACTGTTGATGCATTAATACCGGATGGATTTACAGTACTGTTTGAAACATCACTATCCATCTGAATTTGAGCGCCATTAACATTAGAATTCACGTCGGCAGCTGAAACCGCTGATCCAAAAACTGTAATTCCAATAATAAGACCAAAAAATAGTAATAACACTTGCTTTTTCACATTTTCACCTCCTTCACTTTTTATAAGAAATTTTTTATTGTACATTCAACAATCAATCCAAATTAATCAAATGTACATGAAAAAAAGTAAAGTAAATATGACTTATATAATTTACTATTTTTTTCACAGTTACTTGATAAAAAATAAAGAAAGCTTTATATACTGTGGTGCACAAGCAAGTGTGGTGATGAGACCAATAATTAATTCCACCACTGAACAGTTTTAAACCTCCTAAAAAAAACATCAAAATAGAAAAAAATGGGTAACCGGGATCTAACTCTTGTTTTAATAGTTTAGATCCTCTATTTCCTCCTTGAAGTTTGGATTCAAAATAGAGATCTAAAACATATTCTTAGAACTTTTTATAGAATTAACTTGAATTTCAAGGGGTTTGAAACACTCTAAACATTTCAGAAACTACTTTTTTTACAGGATTTTTAAAATAATCATGCGCTGATCCAGAATCTGCAAAAAACTAATTTTTAAAACTAATTACAAATTATCTTACTAATCTAAAAAAAGAAAAAAAGAAAAATATTTTTAGAATTTACCTTTGCCCCTAAAGTACCCCACACCAACAAGGCAGACAATTGCAATAATACCAAATATGGCTGCTATTGGCATTCCTGTCTGTGAAGAGGAACTTTGGCTTACAGGAGTTACCTCACTGGCTTTACCCTGATCTCCAGAGGATCCTTGGCCCGACTCAGAGGATGACTGTCCAGATGAAGTCCCAACACCTGCCGGACTTTGACCCTGATTTGAACCACTGGATTGTCCCTGAGAACTACCCTGAGCACTGGACTGGCCAGATTGAGACTGACCGGACTGACTTTGAGAAGATTGACTTTCACCGGGATTTGTCTGCTGCTGCGATGAAGGAGCAAATGCAGAATTCTGAGTTGCAGCATATAATTGACTTTTAAACTGCGCCAGCATGTCCACATTGATGTACTGAACAGCCCACTTCATCATGGCAATGTTACCGCAGCTACAGTCACAGCAGGCCACACCATGTTCAATAACCATGCGAGCCCATTCATTTGCAACCATCTGTAAGGTTGCCTGATCCGTCTTCCAGTAACCATTGTAAGCAGCCGTTAAAAGCGTTCCCGTCATACTTATCATGGCATAGGCATTGTTACCGTTTTCAAGGAACTGTGTAACCCCAAGGTTGTTTTTATCTTTGAGGTATGTGTCAACTATGTTGTCCCACATCCAGTTCTGAACCGCGCTTGACCTTGTAACCTGCCATCCCCAGAGGTTGGATACGAATTTCTGCATGTATCCTGCACCGGCATACCCACTGCTCATCATTCCCCGGATCCACTGTGGGTTGTAGTATCTGGTGTTCAATTCCCTGTTAAGGAACTGTTCAATGCCCATAACTCCTGGTTTAGTACCACTACCATATTTTAAAACATACATGTCAGGTGTCTGACCGTTCACTGCAGTTATTGCCAGTGAAAGACCCCCCCAGTAATCGAAAAAGTCATCGTTGTCAAGTATACCGTATAAGTTTGTGTCCCTGCTTGTGAAAACTTTAGAAACTCCTGTGAGGGCTCTTTTGAATGCTTTTGCACTGTAGGTTCCCCAGTTTTCAGAGGAGTAAATGTGTCCCATTCTGTTCAGGTAGTTCTCTGCAAGTTCTGCGGAATTGCTCCAGGTCCAGCTCTGCTTCACAGACTGGCTGATGAGTGCACCGTAATCATTTTCTGGTGGGGCAAATATTCTGGATATTGCAAGTTCTCCTGCCTCTGTGCAGTTCATGCCCTCATCCATGTAGTACTGGAAATCATCAACCCAATCATATGCCACGTAATTATCGTCAAGGGGCTCACTGCCAAGACCATAGTATCCAATGTCCAAAAGCACAGCATCTAAAGCTGTTTTCATCTTGTCTCCATATTTGGATTGGAGGGTTGCATTGTTGAGTAGGGTGTAGTATGATCTTGCCAGAGCCACTCTGAACGCTTTATCCAGTAGTCCCAGCTGTCTGCTGTAAAGATCCCTGAAGTTACCGTCGATTACAACCACCACATCTATTCTTTTCTTCCCCCAACCATCTGGCCTGACCAGACTGCTTAATTCATCATAGATGGGCATTTCTTTGAGTTTTGCACCGCCTGATCCTGCACTTGGTGAATCTGTCCACTGTGGCTCCATTCCAAGAAGGCAAAGTATCATTGCGATGAGTTCTCCATTGTCCCTGGCTGTTTCCACATCCCAGATTCCAACCACGATCTTCTTCACAGTGTCTTTAAGGTCTGAACCCTCCAAAGTTGCGAGAACAAGGTCTTTTGCATTCTGGTAAGCCTGTTTAGTGGGTATCTCAGCTGCTTGATCCTGGTAAAAATTTCTTCCAGTAGGAAGGGCCTCAGGGTTATTTATAGGATCGTTTGCAGGTCCTGGAGTTATGTAACCCCCGTTCAGCGCATTGAGGAAGCTGTTTATCTCATTGTTCACGCTCTCCTTTATTTCATTGCAGTAGGTTACAGCCTTTTTAAGGGCAGTTTGCAGGTTTTCCGTGGGATTAGGTGTGAGTTTATTTGCAACTGTTGTAACATCACTTTGAAGGAGCTCCTTCACAACTTCAATACACTTCTCCTGCACCGCATTCTGTTCGGCAGCATTCAACGAGTCATAGGTCTTTCCCCTCATTAACAGGGCTATTTCATTCTGCAAACTCGTTTCGTTTCCACCGCCAACATTGAATGGAACAGAAAGCATGGAGGTTACAAGCAGAGCTATCTGATCATCCGTCCAGTTCTGGCCCAGAACGTCCACACCGTATGGATAGAACGTGTTTGTCACAGCTTCAAGGTACTCATTGATTAACTTGATTATTTTATCACTGCTCAAGTTATTTATGTCGATGCCTATGTCTGCCGCCAGGTTGTTGTCTTTCACTGTCTCTTTGATTTTAATTATGATAGAAGCCTTTCCAGCATCATCTGCACCATCATAATCCTCAACCAGGCTTTCAAGATCTGACATACCTCCATAAAGGCTGGTGAATCCCATTGGTGGGGTTAGATGATCTATTATGACTGCAGATCCCCTTCTTTTAGCTGTTATTCCTTCTGCCACACCGTCAACTATGTAGAAGTATATCTGTGGCACGTTTCCTGTGACTATGGATGTGAAATCATCTGCATCTTCAAGCACCTCCTTACCTGGTAGCCACTCATGGGTTGCGTGTCTTCCTACGAAGACCATTGCATTATACCCCTGCTGCTGCAGGTAAGCATAAAATGCAAGGTACTGGTAATCTGGAGGTACAACACTGTTGTGGTAAAGTTGTTCAGCATTTCCTTCCCATCCACGTTGCGGTTCTGGCGCTATAAGCACATTTCCAAACTGTATGCCTGGTAAAACAAAGTACTTGATTCCATTCTTCACAACTGTCATTACATTTCCGGGGAAATCTCCCCATCCAGACATTCCCTTTATTTCAATGGCTAAAAACTCTTTTTTGTAGTTCAAATATTTGTTGTATGCAGCTGTACTGTTATAATCCACGTAAACCTTGAGTTCACTGATTAAATTTGTCAATATTGGTAATGCCACGTTTGTTTGATTGTCTGGAAGCAGTGAGACCATCTGGGAGTACCAGCTGTCTATAACGCTGTCCATGTTATCTACATAACCCAGTGCAACTGCCCTTTTACAGAGTTCGCCTATGTAGGCAACGGGTCCCTCTGTAATATCCAGCTTCACAAGGTCGTCGAGCTGGTTGAACCATTTCATGAAGTCATCTGCAGAGTACAGTATAACTCCTGGTGTGTTGGCGAGTTTTTCCAGTTCAGTTTTATCCAGCTTGGTCAGGTCTACCTTGTAGGTGTCATTCTCCTGGTAGGCCTTTAATTCATCCAAGAGGGATCCGTTGTTGTTGGCTAAGATTTCCACAAGACCCTGTGCCCAGGAAGCTATGTTGGTTCCCTGCGCCATCATCTCATCCAGGAGAAGGGCCGCATTGGACGGAATGTTTTGTACATTGTACCCGTTCTGTTTCAGCACATTTAAAAGGTTCAATATGCTCTGCACAGGATCCAGGTAGCTTGCTGCAATGTTCTGTTTTCCTGGAGGGTAGTTGTAGTATATTAAGGCTACCTTCTTTGCTGCATTTGAGAGGTATTTTAGAGCTGTCCAGCTACTTATTTTATTTGCCAGAAGTTCTATATTTTGTTCATATGGAACGTAGCTACTGATTGTTGTTCCTGTAAGAGGGTCTACAGTCTCTGCTTTACCTCCAACAAATATGGGATCCACTATCCCCTGATCTTCCAAAATTGCAATGTGCCACCACTTGTCACCTGTTAAAGCATTTAATCCACTGGTGCCCAGTGCATACTGAGCATTCGTTTCGAAATCCGAATGAACTGCAGCCACAACTTCCACGTTCAAAGCATTGAAGAATGGAATTATCTCGGAGAAATCAGTTCCTCCAAGACCATATGCAACCATGTCAACAACAGCATCTAGATTAACTTTGTAGGCCGAGGGGTTAAGAATGAATTTATCATAACTCGTTGCGTTGGTGAATATTTCAAGCATTGCTTCAAGTTGAGCAGCTGTTCCACCGTATGCAACAATGGGTATTACATTTATTCCTTTTGCTTCAAGAGCTGCTATTATGGCATAGTAAGGCTGTAATCCATTACCCGTAACGTACATTGTACTTTCAAGGAGTCCCACACATGGCTGTCCTGATTTGAAGTATTCTTTTTCATATTCTTCAAGTCCAGTGTGCCACACGCCGTCACTGTCAACGTAAGAGTACCATTTATTTCTATAGATTCCATAGGAGGGTGTGCTTGAGAAACTTGGCGGCTCGTTGTAGGTTGTAACAAAACCATCAAGGCTTAAAGCCCACAGTATCATGTCCTTTGCACGTGAAGCATCGTTCAGATCTTTGTAGAGCACTGCCTTATCAAATAGGTCTGGAAGGTCTAAATCCGTGACAACAGTGCTTCCAGTGTATTTGCTGACTGCGCCGATCAAGTAGTCATTGAAAACTCCCCTGTACTTCAGGATTGCAGTGACGTTGCCTGTTAGGTTCTCATCAGCAGTTAAGTTCTCAAGTTTCATGCCAGTTACGTCTTCAAGGATGCTTCTCACCTGAACCATCATTGTAACTGCATCTGCATCTGTTCCTGTACTGCCAATAAGACTTTTAAAGTCATGGAGAATGTTTGCCCTATCAGAATCACTGGTTGCAGCTGTGTAAGCTGTTATATCTTTAATGATGTTTTCAAGCCGTGAAACTATCTTGGTTTTATCCTCGTCCGTTGATGCGTTTTGATAGTTGTCCACCAATGTTTCAAGGGCAACACATGCATTCATTTCATCAGTGAAGGAGTTGAAGTTGTAGTTTTTTATGAGTTCCTGGATCTTGGCAGCTATTTTGTTTCTTTCATCTGTACCTGCACTGGAATAACTGGTGGTTAAGGTTACCAGTGATAGGTAAGCTTTCACTGCATTTATCAGATTATCTCCAGTTAAGTTCTGGATGTTCGAACCTATGTTGAAGATGTTTATAATGGATTTTACCTGGGAAACTATGCTGGTTTTAACATCACTGCTTGCTCCCTCATAACTCTTGATGAGGGTTGCAAGAGTTCCAGATTCAACGTACTTTAAAACCTGATTGTAATCAGTACCCCTCTCAGTGTTCTGGTAGTAAGCAGTTAAATCATCAGATGTGAAGTTTCCAAGCAGTTTAACTCCATCAATAACAGAGTAGTTCATGAAGTTTATTGCATTTGAAACTGTTGATGCTGGAGGTTCCAGCACCAAAAATACTTTTTTACCTGCAATTACATTGATAAGATCTGGATAAGCCGTTAAAGTTGCATTTATTGCTTCGTAAGCTTCTGTAGTTACCCACGTACCTATAAAGATATCACAATTTAAGAGGTATGTCCTTAACTCACTTGTGTCCATGTTTGATATCTCTGTTCCAGTCCTTATCTTGAAATCAATTTTTGGATACTGTTTAAGTACCTCCCGTGCTGCAGAGTCCAGGATGTTAACTCCATTATTGTCACTGGTGAGGAAGATCATGGTGGAACCTGGTTCTTTTACGTATTCTACATCCACTTTTTTGTTGTTTGTTTCATCCAGTTCTTCTATGGATCCATCGGGGTCAACTTCTGCAGTCAGGTTGTAGGTTGTGTAGAGCTTTGGTGTCCAGCTGAACGTTAAAACCTTCGTTCCATTAACAGGTAGAGAGTCCAGATCCATACTTCCAACTTCAACCTTATCTCCAGTTTTGATATTTGTTGCCCATAGGATAACTCTTGTTTTACCTGAAGATTTAACACCCTCATTTACAACTGTAACAGTAACAGGATAGGCCGTGTCTACTTTCAGGTCACTTGGAACGCTGATACTCACAGGTACAAGATCAGGAAGAATGCTTGTAACAACGTTCACAGATTTGGCAGCCATGTTGTTGGTTTCATTGGCCTCTGTAATCTGCCCATCACTGTCTGCAGTTACATCCAGTGTAACAAGCCCATTTGTGATGGGCAAAAACCCTGTAAATGAAACAATTGTGCTTGCACCGGATGCCAGGCCTTTTATCACCTTTGTTTCTATGTAGTTACCAACCTTAAGGACCATTTTGAACTGACCTGCATCAAGACTGCCTAAATTCTTAACCGTGGCTTTTATGGTGTTGGAACTGTCAGAAAAAAGGTTACCTGAAAGTTTGATTGCATCTGGGTTGCATATAATGTTGCTAACCTGTAAATCTGGTAATTTAACCGCTGGTTCTGTGTAGTTTACTGTTAGAAGGGCCAGTACCAGTTTGTAATATGCGAGACTTCTATGGTAAATTAAGGTGTTTTCAGTGCCCTTTTTGTACATGCTTGTAACATCCCATGTATCTGATCCACTGTAACTTCCAACTGGACTGCTGTTGGAAAGGATGTTGTCCATACTGTCGTGAGCACTGTTAAAGTGATATATACCATCAGCACTTGCCAGGTGTATAACCTTTAAAATTGCGCTGTTTACTGTATCATCCACAGGCAATCCACCGAACGTTGTATTTCCAGAGTCATTAGAGTCACAAACGTCCTGGCCAAAGTTTACCCAGTAGGCTATTTTATCCGAGTCCCCATCATTGTAAGCCACAATTAAAGTTATGAGCTTTATTCCACCATCGTAGGAACCGACCGTGTCAACGTAAGCCATGTTTTTTTGTTTTACGAGGCTTGTGACATCATAACACATGATGTAATCACTGGTAACCCTTACAGTGTGGTTGTTTACTATAAGGTAGGGATCCCTTCTTGTTCCACCGTAAGCGGTGTTATCGTTGCCACCGCTACTTGGAGAATTATAGTGGGTGTCTAAAGTCTGGCTGTCAATCTGTTTACCATTGAAAGTAACGTTTGCACAGGTTATATGATCACTCTGCATGTTTCCAGAGTAAACAGCTACATAAAGTGTGGCATTTTGAACCTGGGCGTTACTTGGAAGATCCTTGAAATTGTAAGTTACGTTCTGGTGATCTTCTGAGCCATTGATACCATAATAAGAATCATTGTAGAGACCACCGCTCACAGTGCCGTTTAAAACTGTGACAACGGGCTGACCTCCCACACTACTGTCTGCAGAGGCGGTGCCACAGATTGTTAAAGAAAACAGTGTTAAGAAGAGTAGCATGAAAATATTTATTTTGACTTTTTTATTCGCCAATTTATGTGCCTCCACTGAAATAAGATTAATTAAAGTATCATTACAGGATTAAAAGTAAGTTTAAGCTTAAAGTTAAATTCAGACCTTAAAAAAATAAAAAAGGGAAAATGGGTTTATTTTCTTCTTGGAACTAACAGTCCACTGAATATGGAGAGAGCAGCTAAGACAAATCCTGCTAATGGGATTCCTGTTGGCTGCATCGGTACCTTACTGGTGGTTGTAACTTCTGCTGCGTTTGCAACAGAACTACTTTCTTGTCCCGCTGTTGATTGTCCTGTTCCGGACTGCACATCCACTGCTTCAACAGTTAAGGATCCTGTATCATCAGTTGAAACTGGATCGTGGGATGTTGAGGTTACAAGAGCATTACCTGCAAGTTTACCAGCAGTTAAAACCTTCAAGGTTACGAAGAGTTTAGGATCTCCAACTGGTACATCACCAATATTCCAGGTAACAGTTCTTGTGGTTGCGTTGTAGACTGGTGCTGAGGCACCTGGCGTGTCAGTGATTGCACCAACAAATTCCATTCCCTCAGGCACTGTGTAGGTTACAACAACGCCATGAGCTGTGTCAGGACCATTGTTTCCAACCTTAAGCGTCACAGTAACTGTGTCACCAACCTTTGGATTGGTCTCGCTTACCGAAGAATTCACATAAACATCCGCATCAGGAATCGCGTAGGTCTCATTACAGATGTTTGAATGATTACCAGCAGCATCAACCGCCATGAACTTCAACGTGGTAGTCTTAGCAACACTGATAGAACCAGTATACTTAGCACTGCTCGTTGTTGGGTCACTACCATCAGTTGTGTAATAAATCGTTGGATTAGAATCCTGATCATCCAAAGCCGTTAAATTAACACTCTGCGAAGCATTAAAAGAACCACCTTTAATATCTGCACTCACCGTAGGAGCCACAGTATCGTACTCAATAACCAGTAAACTGCTTAAAGCTACCATGTTGTCACCTTTGGTGGCGTTGTTGTGGCTCTGCATAGCTGCAGTGTTGGTACCATTCTGGAGCAGGCTTGTTATGTTGAAAAGACTGAAACCTATCTCTGGATCTTTCAGGTAGTCTGAATTGAATGAACCTACAACGCTGCCGTTGAAGAATGCTTGGTTTGCTCCATTACCATCATCTCCATTTGCTGAAGCAAGCACGTCAATGAGTTTGGCATTTATAGCTTTATTCGTGCTAACGTTCTGGAAGTTAGCGTATGCTGTTGCTTCAGTGTCGTTAACAGAATATGCTGGGTTTGAACAGAGCAGGTCGCAGCCGTCATTGATAATAATGGTTTTATTGGTTGTGTTTGGGTCCTGGTAAACCACTACTAGGTAGCTGCCGTAGAGTATTAGATTTGTACCAGTTCCGGGTGTCATGTTGAGAGTGTTGCCTGCAGTGTTGAATAAGCTCGTCACATCGTAGACGAAAAGTCCTGATGGGTAATTAGAGCTTCCAAATCCTTTACTGTCAGTGTACCAACCGATATAATTCACAACATTTCCACCGTTGAAAATAACATTCAAATGTGGCTGACCACTTGTTTTATCCCACGTGTAGGGCTGGTAAAGTCTGACCTGGGTTACAGTAGCTCCTTCAGGTATTGGCAGCTGACTTGAAGTCCATGTGACATTATTTGATGTCCAGTTACTACCAGAATAGGCTGAATTACCACTGGAGTACTCCACATCGTAGTTACCCTGGAACGTGTTCTGGGTGTCTATGTCACTGCCGTCAGTGCATCTTTTACCTTTGTATCCGTTGTTGTAAACTGTTAAATTGGTTGAGAAGCTGTTGTTGGACGTGTTGGTTTCTGGTATGGTATTGTTTGGATTGGTTGTAGCATTTATAGGTACGCTGTCACCATCTTTTCGTGAAACTGGATCTGTTACAGTTACAGTTGTGGATTCACCCACAGCTAAAGCAGGAACGTTCACAGTGTAATCCGTTCCATTTATGTTCACGTTGAGTGTGGACTCTGGAGTTGCTGCAGTTCCATTGTTTTCAACTGTTACATAGATCACGTTAGGCTCGTTGGCGAACATGCAGCCACCGGTGCCGTTGTTAGCTGTAACATTTGTCACGACGAGATCAGGAGCGTTAACTGTTACGATACTAGTTGTACTGTTACTACCACCTGGTCCTGTTACAGTCTCTGTTACAGTGTAATTACCCGATTTGGTATAGGTATAACTTGGATTTTGAGCTGTACTATCAACAGTTCCATCACCATCAAAGTCCCAGGCATATGATGTTATGTAACCTGTAGAATTATCAGTAAACTGCACATCAAGTGGTACTGTTCCATTGGTTGTGTTGGATGTGAAATTTGCAACTGGTACCGGTTCATTGTATTCTAAAACTAAAAATTGTTGATTTGCACCTAAGCATGAATCTGTTTCCTGGATACCTACCGTGTTGTTGGATGTGTTGAGGTAATCCTTCACATCGTGCACATCAATAGCATACCAGTATGTACTTGTTGCGTTCCAGACATTTAGTCCAAGTGTATTACCATTAAAAAGCAGGTTACCTTCACCCTGACCAGTGGCTGATGTAGATGTTATGAGTTTTGCACTCTTAACATTTGAAATATCTTTTATTGTTCCATTAAATTGAGTATAAGCTGTTGCTTCATTAATTGTTGTTCCATAACGCTCATCCACACCTAAAAGATCGTATCCATCATTTATGAATATCTGTTTCTCAGTAGAACTTGAATCCTCGTAGATCACCATTAACGTGAATGGATACAAAGTTGCACTGACTGTACTGTTAAAAATTGTAACATTATTTTCAGAGTTTGGTTGGAAGAGTGAAGTTACGTTGTACGTTAACATTCCATAAACACCACTACCCCAACTACCGAAGTTACTAAGATCGTAGTACCATTTAACGTAGGAAACATTCTGACCATCAAAGGTTATCTGCATGTTGCCTGGGAAGAGATTGGTGCTGTCCCAGGAATATGCCATGTACAACCATGCTTCCTTGATAGTTGCACCTGCAGGAATTGTAAGATCTGTCGAGTTCCATTTTACAGTATAACCAGCCTTTTTACTACCGTAGGTCGAGTCTCCAATTGAATAGACAAGATCTCCGCGCAGATCGTAGCTGCGCTGGGTTGAATCATCTCCACCGTACTCGTACTGTTTACCCTTGTAGCCGTTGTAGTAAACTGGGCATGCTGTACTGGCCAGCTGATTGTTGTTTTCATTGGATTCAGGTACAGTGTTAAGAGGGTCCACATTTGCAGTGTAGGTCACATAACTTGCATTGCTGTTTCCGTAGGTGGTGTTTGCGGTTATGGGACGGATCGTTGGATCAGTTAATAATACGGTTGTTTGTGCTCCAGATGCCAGTGCTGGCACGTTTGCTGAGGCTACCGGGCCAGAAGTAACGTCGCTGGCGTAAAGATTCACCGTAGTGGCCTGAGAAGCATCAGGACCATTGTTTTTGATGGTAACTGTCACGTTGTTTGTTTCACCTGGGAAAACAGTTGGTCCATTTACAGGGATTGTTACTTCAGTAACCTGAAGATCACACTGGGATAGAACTGTAATGTAGTTATTCATCACCTTGGTGTCATTACCGCCAGGTCCTGTTACCATAAGTTTTACAGTGTAGGTACCTGCTTTGGTGTAGGTGTGTTTTGGGTTTTCATCAGTTGATGTGCTGTTATCACCAAAATCCCAGTTGTATCCTGTTATAGTTCCTGTGGATTCATCAGTAAATGTTATTCCTAATGGATCATTGCCTGAAGTTGCGTTTGCTGTGAAATTAGCTTTTGGAGCTACTGGTTTTTCACGTAGCGTGAGTGTAGCCAGAACGTTTTTAAAAGATCCGTTTCCAGCTCTGTAAGTTAATGTACTGTCATTTCCCGGAGTGATCTGGCTGGTGACATTCCATGTATGAGTCTCGAAGTAATTCACTGGGTTTACTGAGTTTGTTCCGTTGTGTTTTTCACCGTTAAATATGTAGCTTCCATCTGCACTGGAAAGAGCTACGGTATTGAGTGTGGCATTGGTTACTGTGCTGGTTACTGTGCTGGTTTTAAAGGTGGTCTGTGATGTACCGCTGCTTATCCAGTCCTGTCCATCATTCACCCAGTAATCCACTTTGTCATTGTCTCCGTCGTTGTAGGCTGCAACCAGTGCAATCATCTTCAACCGGCCATCATAGGAAGATGTGCCTACTTTTTCGGTTTTCACATAGATGGAAGGGTTGTTGCAGGTTATTAGTCCTGTGACGTTGTAACACAGCTGGTAGTCTGAGGCAACTCTGAAACAGTGCCCATTAATCCAGTACTGTACCCCATCCATGGAATGTTTAGTACCACTGTCAAGTAGTTCATTGCCAAGTGTAGTCTCATAAACTCCATCACCATCACCATCCAACATGATGGTGGCATTGGAAGGCCAGTTAGCACTTGCAGTTCCCGAGTAAATATTCACATATACCTCTGCCCATTGGATATTTGTTCCATTTGTAGGCAGATTAAAAGTCTGATTAAATTCTCGACTATTTACACCACTAGCCTGATTACCCCAAGCCACAGGCTGCGTAGCGTTCACATAAAGATCACCTGAAACTGTGCCATTGTGTGTGGTATTTAAAGCAACATCAGCAGCAGAAGCACTACCACAAAGTGCCAGTGCACAAATTAAACTAAATATCATTAAAGTCGCTTGTTTTTTCGTACTTTTCACCTCCTTTTCTTATTGTAAGTACAATTTGTGGTTAGAGTCATATACTTATAATACTTTCGATCCAATTATTATTATTACTTTTAAAGGAAAAATCATCTCGAAAGTAATACTTAAGTTAGTTTTATTACTATTTACTTAAATAACCTCAAATAGTAATAACTTAATCCTGATTATTACGAAAATCCATGGATTCAAGGTGAAAGTAATAATACAGAAGAAATAGAAATTATTAAATATTATCAAGGGAAAGGTATCTACAATAGGAAGAAGAATGAGTTTGTTATTACTAAATCATGGAATTTGATTGAATGTTATTAATTCAGCCATTTCCTTCGATACAAGATGTGGGGATCCATACAGGCTAAATTTACATAGCGGATCCCTACGCTATTTGTTTTGTAAAAAAAGATAAACAAACTTCAGGACTTAACCTAAACATCAGCTTAAACCATTAAAATTTATTTCTAGTTTTTCAGATTGTTTTTAAAAGTCCATTACTGTAAGTGGATACACTACGAACCCACAGTTCATTGCCTGAAAAAGTTAAATTACATGATGATATACTTCTATAACAGAGAAAAAGATTTTCAATTAAATGGAATTTTCAATTAAATGCGTTGATTAAATTTAACCAGGTAAGAATTTAAATAAAAGGTGTATGAAGTTGGACAGCAGTCAAGCAGTTTATGATGCCCTGAAAAAAGCAGGAATAGATTTTATAGTGAGCGTACCATGTGTTAACCTTGGAAAGGTTCTGAAAATGATTGAATGCGACCCTGAGATAACCCACGTACCTGTAACCCGGGAGGAAGAAGGTTTTGGAATATGTGCCGGTGCCTTCATGGGGGGCAGAAAACCCGCAATTCTCATGCAGAACTCAGGGCTTGGAAACTCGGTTAACGTGCTTGCATCACTCTTTAAACTTTACAGATTCCCAATTTTAATGGTCATAAGCCAGAGAGGAACCCTTGGCGAGGGGATATCAGCACAGATACCCATGGGCAAGGCCACATCCAAGATTCTCGATGCACTGGACGTTCCTTACTTCAACCCACAAACACCTGATGAAGCCCTCGAAGTAATTGAAAAATCATGGAAGCTGGCCGAAACAGGGAGCATGCCAGTTGGAGTGCTCCTTAACATCACATTCTGGTGATGAATCTGGTGATGAAGATTGATTGAAGCTTAAAAATAAATTGAACCTGAAGAGTGTTGAAATTAGAAGGACTTTGGACTTGGTCAACAAACACATCATCTTCCTGCAAACCTGGCACCCATCTTGAAGGCCTTCTCACAGTCCTCAGGGAAAACTTCCCTGTGCCTTTTTGCCTTTAATTCTGAACCCAATATAAGAGCATCACAGTTTTTAACCTCTTCAAGTAAGGGTGTCAAAGCGTCCCGCTGAGCACGTCTTCCGTAGCTTTTACTTCCCTTCAGCTTGCAGACAAAACAACTTTTACATCCTTTATAATCCAGATCGTAGATGTGAATTAGTTCTGTTTCTGCTCCCTCTGGTCTGGCCCCTTCAAGGGCTTTCTCAAGCAGGGCTGCAGTGTTTCCCCTCTTTCTTGAGCTTCCATTAAATGCCATGACCTTCATCTGCTCTCACTTTCCATATTTTCTTATCATATTATTTTCTTATCATATCACACAAAATTAAATTTTAAAAATAAAAAAACATTTAAAATTTTATATCTAAAAAAGATTAAACTAAAAAATTAAGTTAAACAACTAAAAAAGCTCTCACCATTTCTCTTTATGAATTTTTTCCACCTCAAACTTGTTTTTGGGCTTTTCTGCACCTGCAGGATAACCTATTGAAATGATGTTCAGGGGAACAACGTTTTCAGGGATGTTAAGGATGTTTCTAACGCCTTGGATTCGTTCTTTAACTGGATAAACACCCAGCCAAACAGCTCCAAGTCCCATGGATTCTGCAGCCAGAAGAATATTCTCTGAAGCAGCAGAACAGTCCTGTACCCAAAATTCAGGAGCATTCGGCACGGATTTCTCAGGCGTGCCACAGACTATCAATGCTGCACCCGCACCAGAGAGCATTTTACCGAAGGGCATTACATCTGCCAGAGCTTTGAGTGTGGATCCATTTTTAACAGCTAAAAAATCCCATGGTCTTAAATTAACAGCACTTGGTGCAGCCATACCTGATTTTATCAAAGTTTCCAGGTCTTTTTCACCAACAGGTTTATCCAGATAATTTCTCACACTTTTACGATTTTTTATAACCTTCAATGCTTCATTTTCCAGTGCTTCATTTTCCACTTTAAAAACCTCGTAACCTTGTTGACTCTTTTTACATCAATTAACAAAAATTTACATCAATTAACAAAAATAATAAAATTAAAAAATAAAAATTTTTAGTTGGCCAGGTCTTTACCTATCTCTCTTGCTTTTTTAAGAATAGTTTCCTTATTTTTAACGTCTCCTGGTGCCTGGTTTCCTTTTGCAGAAAGCACGCCCTTGACGTTGTAACCCAGGAAGTTGAACATGTCTTTTGTGGAGTCTATGTATCCTGCAAACATGTCTTCAGGGTTCCCCTGTGTGAAAACCAGTGCCACATCTTTTTTACCGTACTTTTCTTCAAATCCAGTCTTGAAGAACGCATAAAGCCTATCTATGAACAGCTTTGCCTGGGCAGACATCTGCCACATGTAGATAGGTGCGCCGAGTACAAAAGCATCTGCTTCCTTTATCTCTTTGTAAATATCTTGCATGTCATCGTCTGTGGCACATTCACCAGCATTGCCTTTACAGTGCTGGCATGCCTGGCATGGTTTTATGTTCATTTTGTTGAGGTTGAAGACCTTTGTTTCAGCTCCTTCATCAGAAGCTCCTTTTAAAACTTCATCAACCATTATTCCTGTGTTTGAGCCTTCCCTTGGGCTTCCAACAAATCCCAGTACTTTCATTTTTTGAACCTCTATCCTCAAAGAAGATTGTATGTACAAACATATATAAATCTTTCTATAGATGCTGCATGAATCTTTTTCAAGTTGCTGCGTAAACCATGTGTGATACACCAAAAATCCAGGTTCACCACAATCAGGGAACAATTTTTTATACCGACAGCAACATATTAACTTTTAAAGTTGAAAAATTCATTTTCTAATGCTTTAAAAGCATTTAAATACAGGAGAAAAGATTATGGTGGATGGATCCCTCTGTAACTGTTTATACTTCACAAGCAGCAGATTGTCAAGGGTACTGACCAGAATGGCTGAGGAAGAATTCAGAGAAACAGACCTCTTCCCATCCCAGGCTCTTGCCCTCATGCTAATCAACAAAAACCCGGGAATATCCCAAAGCCGTCTGAGCCGTGAACTTGATCTTAAACCATCAACAATCTCGCGTTTTGTGGACAAACTGGAGCACAAGGGTTTTGTTGAGAGGAAAGTTGAAGGAAAATCACCATCACTCCACCCCACAGAAGAAGGACTGGAACTAACAGAGAAAATAGTTGCATGCTGGAAAAACCTCTTCAAAAGGTACTCCATGATTTTAGGTGAAGAGAATGGTGTTAAGTTAACATCAGCAGTGCAGGATGCTGTTATCAAACTTGAGAGAGATTTGTAAATTTAGTTTATAGAGAACAGGAAATGGCTTAAGATTAAAGAAGAGAGTAATGAATTGAAAAAGATGGTTGGAATAAATTGAATCAAGGATGAAAAAACATGAAACGAATAGATGCTATCTCCCGGATCACAGGACAGCTTAAGGACGAACTGGTAATATGTAACATAGGATTCCCTTCAAGGGAACTGTATCATGTTAAAGATTCGAAAACCCACTTTTACATGATGGGCTCAATGGGCATGGCCTCCTCAATCGGGCTTGGGCTTTCAATGTCCACAGACAAAAAGGTCGTGGTCCTGGACGGTGACGGCTCCGTTCTTATGAACCTTGGAAGCCTTGTCACAACCTACAACCAGAACCCAGAAAACCTAATCCTTGTGGTTCTTGACAACGGGTGCTACGGTTCAACAGGATGCCAGAAAACCTACGCCTCAACAGTTAACCTTAAAAAAGTTGCAGAGTCCATTGGATTCAGGAAAACATTTTTCTTCAAGGATGAAATCAACTTCAATGAAGTTTTAAAGAGCAAAGGACCTGTTTTCGTCCATGTGAAGGTTGAAAAGGGCAATGCAAAGGTTCCAATAATTGATATGGATCCGTGCGCAGTTAAAACCCGGTTCATGAAGGAAGTAAAAAGCTAGGATTTGGATTAAAGTAAAAAGTTAAGATCACATCAATTTTTTATTTTATTTTAGTTGAACCTGTTTTTCATGAAAATTTCCTAAAATTCCAAAAAAAAGTCTATTTTAACTCGTGTAAAAAGGAGTATGAGCTGGAAGGGTATTGAAAAAAAACCTTTAAAAATCAGTGCCTCCTGCGCTTGAACTCATCGAAAACTTCATCCAGATCAACGCCCTTGTAAACCAGAAGGAGCAGTGTGTGGAATATGAGGTCAACGGATTCGTAAACAAGGTTTTCATCATTTTTTGATGCAAGTATAACCTCAGCTGCTTCTTCACCCACTTTCTCAAGTATCTTGTCCTCCGCCCTTTTGTCGCTGTCCCTCATAATTTTTGAGGTGTAAGAATCTATTGGATTGTCCCTTCTCTCCTCGAGAACCTGGTAAACTTCCCTGATTACCTCGTCTTTCACTTTTTAACCTCCTTTTTTAGACTCAGTTCCTTTTTTCATGCTTTCGGTTAATGCAATCAGGGGGTGCTGTGCATCGTCTACTATTTTTATGTCCTCAAATGAAAATATGCCATCTTTATCGGCTGTTTTTTCAAGTCCAAGTCTCATGTCCTCATCAATTTGGATCACGTATGCATCAATCTCATTATAACCCAATTTACGTGCTGCAACAGTTCTGTGGTGTCCATCAACAAGCACAAAACGGTTTCCAACCTTAACAACTATTGTTGGCTCTGCAAGACCCCTTTTAAGTTCATAAGTCCTTCCTTGCAGTTCATCAGCGTATATCTTGTCCTGAGTTGGCCTTAACTCCTTTATGGGTACCTTCATGCGGACTATCCTGGTTTTTATGTTGTAAAGGTCTTCCAGGGTTTTTTTGAAATTTTTAACCTTCATGGGAGTGGATCTTTCAATATGAGAACGTACGATGTCGGTATTTGTAAGTATACCAACTAACTTTCCCTGTTTATCCACAACAGGAAGTCTTGATATTCCCATACGAAACATCACCCTTGATGCATCGTTTATGGGCATTTCATGGTCTGCAACAACCACGTCAGTTGACATTATTCCCTTGACCTCTGGTACCCACTCCTTAAGGAGAAGATCAAATGCTGTAACTATTCCAATCACTTCTCCATTGCTTTTAACAGGAAAACCATCGTGGCCAGTACGTTTCATGAGCTCTATAACTTCGTTGTTGGGCGTTTCAGGGGTTACAGTGATGACATTTCGAGTCATGTAATCTTTTACTAAAGCTGAACTCGTCATTTAAAGTCTCCTATTTAAGATCTTAAGCATCATTTAATTAATCATCATTCAAACTCATTTTTTCCATAACAACCTATCTTTAAGTTCTATTTTAACAATTCTATGGCATGGAATTTGTGTTCCATCCTTCAGTATTAAAAATCCACCTTTTAAACCTTCAATAAAATCTCCATTAATTGTTTTAAGGTTTCCTTTAGCCCCCCTATGTACATAGGTTATTTTGGCCTTGTTAATATCCATTTCAGGATGCCATAAAATCATGTTTATGATATTTTTTGCCATCGTGAGGATTTTGATGTTTGAGAATCCAAAGGTATCCTCAAACTTGAACATGTTGACCCAAAACTTCAGTTGGTCCAACAAAATTCCCTGAATTAGTAAAGTTAGGTGTAAAGTTTAGAGTTAAATGTAAAGCTTAGAGTTAAATGTAAAGCTTAGAGTTAAATGTAAAGCTTAAAAAACTGTTTAAGTAGATCTAAACTCTCTCTTTTAACTCCTTCTCAATAAGCTTGAAAGTTTCTCCTGGATCTGCTTTACCCCTTGTTAACCTCATTACTTGGCCTATCAAGAAGTTCACAGCATTTTTCTTACCTTCACAGTAGTCTGAAACAGCTGCCGGGTTTTCATCCACAGCCTGTTTCACTGCCTTCAAGACAGCATCCTCTTCTACAACACCTAAAAGTCCCAGATCCTCTGCTATCTTACGGGGCATTTCACTGTTTCCAGGCAGTTTCTCAACAATCCTCTGTCCTGCCTTGGTTGTGATCTCCTTAGACTGCAACATCTTGAGAAGTTCCACTATCTGGGCTGTGGTTATTCCACTTTCCTTGAAGCTCATCTTGTTGTAGTAGATAACCCTCTTGAGCTCATCCCTCATCCAGAGGGCAGCAAACTCTGGATCAACACTCTTTGCAACCTCTTCAAATGTATCTGCAAGCTCCAGTTCTGATGTTAAAACCTTTGCATGGGATCTTTCAATTCCATACTCTTCAACGAAACGTTCTGTTTTCAGGTGGGCTGGTTCCGGCATTGCTTCCCTTATGGCCTCAATACGTTCTTCCTCTGCAAGCATTGGAGGTAGATCAGGATCTGGTATGTACCTGTAATCTTCTGCCTCTTCTTTAAGACGCATTGGAACTGTTATCATCTGTGACTCAAGAAATGCTCTTGTTTCCTGTTTTATTTCTATTCCTCGTTTAAGGAGGTTTTTCTGACGAACCATCTCAAACTTGAGGGCTTTGTAAGCCCCTTTTATGGAGTTTATGTTCTTGATCTCGGCCCTCTTACCGCCTTCAAGGGAAATGTTCACGTCTGCACGCATGGTTCCCTCTCCACGTGCACTTCCACTGTACTCCAACACTCTTATAAGTTCTTTAAGAAATGTACGTGCCTCTTCCGGTGATTTCATGTCAGGCTCTGTCACGATCTCAATTAAAGGTATTCCAGACCTGTTGAAGTCAACAATTCCAAGGTCTGGCTTGTACTGGCCCGGGTCCTCTTCAAGGTGAACCTCCCTTATTCTGATGCCGTTTAGATCGCCCTCAAAACCTATGGGTATGGATGTTCGCTGGTATCCTGATGAGAGGTCAGGGTAGTCATAGTGTTTACGCTGGAAGTATGTTATATCCGGGGATATCTTACATCCAAGCATCAGGGCTATTTTCACTGCCCCGTCCAGTGCCTCTCTGTTTGGTGGGTAAGGCTTGGCCCCGGGCTGGTTTAAACAAACGTAGCATATGTTTGAGTTTGGAGGGGCTTCCTGATAATTTGTGTGACATGTGCAAAATAGTTTGGAATCAGTTTCAAGCTGAACGTGAATTTCCAATCCGCATTTCATTTTAATGGTTTATTCCTCCTGGTATGAATTTTGTGGGTTATAACTTATTGTGAGCTTAAATTTCAGATCTGGTTTGTTGATTCATTCTTTGGTTTTAATCTTTTATTTGGTTTGTTATTGAGACATTGATCAATATATCTTTTTATGAATGGCTCGAGTTTTGGATTGGGAACTTCACCATTGCAGAGTCTGTCAAAATCTGTGAAGGTTCCTTCAAGTGTTCTACCAGCCCATAAAATTTCATCTTCAACTCTTTTACCGCGTCCTGTTCCGAACATCTTGAAGAGTGGAAACTTGGTAAGTCCATTGGCACCTGCAAGAAGCAGGGGTCCTATGTTGGCAAGGTTGTCTGTCCAGGTGCCAGTGATTATTTTAAGTTTTGGGAACCTTATTCTGGTGGCTGCAACAACCCCAGCATAGTAGAGTGATGCAGGCTGGGGTTCGTTCTCATAGATGGTGTCCTTGTGGGGGTTCAGGGAGTAAAAAGTCACCCTGTCAATTCCAAGATCTTCTATCATGTCCCATAGATATTTAAGGTCTTCTGGAGTTTCTCCAAGTCCCAGAATAATGGTTATAGCTTTTTTAAATCCCAGATCCCCTGCAAGTTCAAGCATTTCAACGATGTCATCCAAGGATTTGCTTGGACAGATCTTATCATGGAGCTGAGGGTTTGCAGCTTCCACTGCCCCTGTCACTCCTGCTATTTCATCGCCGTATGCCTCGAGATCTTTGGTTATTCCAACATTGAGCCATACTGGCTTTCCAGTTATTTTGTAGATGTTCCCGGCTATGTTTTTAATTTCAGGGGTTGTGAATGAACCGTAGCCACCTGATAAGAACTCTATGTTCCATCCTATTCTTCTTGTGAGTTCTGCCTCCGTGAGGATGGATTCTTCATTTCTGCGCGCTGTTTCTGGTTTCCTGATCCTGGATTTTTGGGAGGACATGTAGCAGAATGCGCAGTCTCCCCTCTCGCACCACCATGAAAGGAAAACAGCTCTTTCAAGGGATATTTTATTTCCATGTTCTTTTAGTGTGATTCTGTTGGATTCATTGAGAAGTTCAAGTGTTTGAAAGTTCTTGATTTTGTTGATGAGGTTCATGATCTGCCCTTTAACTATTTTTTTGTACTAATTTTACACTAATCCCTTCATCAGGGTAGAAAAAAAGAATTAAGTAGTAATTGGGTAGTAATGCAGGATCTCCATGGTAGGTAGATGATCCACATATTTATTTTATGTTCCTTATTTTGAATGATACATGCATATAAATCTGTTCTTCATGAAAAAAGTTGAACCATATAAATGGAAACTTTACTTAGTTAACTATTTTTTCAAGCTGAAATGGGAATACAGGAAACTAAGATCTAACGACATTTGAACCCGTTTACATCCTATCTAAATGGAAACAATACCTGCAAATGTGGTAAAACGTTTTTTAATTCATTTAAATAAAAATAAAAATAAAACTTAGAGATTTGGTGCTTGAACCGTTAAATATTTATAGAAATAACCTTTTAAATGAATGTACACATAAAATAAATAGAATCATCAAAATTCAGCATGGAAACATATTTTTTATCCAGAAACTCCTACATCCGCAACGTTTATATAGGATAAATATCTATCTTAAACATACGCCTTGGTATGCTGTGTTTTGAAATCCTGCAAATCCAGATAAATTGTTTGCAGGCTTTGATTGACATTTGCCGCCGTAGCTCAGTAGGTAGAGCGTTCGGCTGTTAACCGATTGGTCACAGGTTCGAGCCCTGTCGGCGGCGTTTTGGGCCCATAGCTTAGCCAGGTAGAGCGCCCGGCTCATAACCGGGCGGCCATGGGTTCGAACCCCATTGGGCCCACTCTATTCAACAGACTATTCAAAAAATCAGTTCAATCATGATCATATTGCTCCGGTGGTGTAGTCCGGCCAATCATTTCGGCCTTTCGAGCCGAAGACTCGGGTTCGAATCCCGGCCGGAGCATTTAGTTTTTATGTACATTTTTCATGTGAAGGAATATGAAAAAGGAATATGAAATATACGTAAAAAAACAGTGACATTAAATAAATCTAACTGCGGGGGTGCCCGAGTCAGGTCAAAGGGGACAGGCTTAGGACCTGTTGACATAGGTCTACCAGGGTTCGAACCCCTGCCCCCGCACTCAAACGCTAACTTTCATATGCCGGGGTAGGGTAGGTGGTTATCCTACGGGACTGTGGATCCCGCGACTCGGGTTCGAATCTCGGCCCCGGCCTTATTATTATCCATTTACTTGTTTTATAAGCTGTTATCCTTGGTTATGGTCTTGTTTTATAATTTTATCAATCCCAAAATAACTCTCATCCTATAAAAATCCATTTTATAAGTAAGGTTCACCTTTTATAACGTATTAACCCTTTTTTTCAGAGATTCATTTTTCAGAGATTTATCATTGAAACAGCAGCCTTTTATGAAATTTCAGGCAAACCATCCCCTCTTTAGTTCTTTGATCCAAATTTTGCCAGTCCACTGAAATTTTTTTAGAAAGTTACTTATAACAGCTTCATAAACATTGAAGCAGAGGGTGATACCATGATAAAAATGGAAAGATGTTGTGGTTCATTAAGATGTGATGTTATTCAGGAAGGCACTAAAATAGGACATATGGAAGGGGTTAATTTAACACAGTGGTTTGTTAAAAACAGGTACCATTACACTGGAAACTTTTCAAGGTTCATAACACTGGATCCCGGTAACAGCCATTCCGGCATAACTGTAGACATAGCATTTCGTGATAAACCTTTTCTCATTAAAAATGCCAGGGTTGAATGGATGAGAAGTCCTATGAGAAACGGCACATTCCATGCTGAAAAAATAGAGAACTATGAATTTTGATATTATTGAGGAATAAATTTTTTTAATCTACTTTCATTATTCATTCATCACATCAACTATCGTCAAGTTATATAATATATAAAATAAACTATGATTAAATTGAATCCTTGTTTTGGATTTTCGGCTGATTACCATGAGTAAAACTGGATCGAAGGAAGAGAGAGACCTTGTGAAGATGTTGTGGAATGCTGGTTTTGCAGCCATGAGGGCCCCTGCATCTGGGGGTGCAACTAAAAAACCTTTACCTGATGTTCTTGCGGGCAACGGTAAAATCTATCTGGCTATTGAAGTCAAATCATCCTCTAAAGACTGGATATATATTGATTATCCCAAGATAAATGGTCTGCTCCAGTTTTCAGGAACCTTCGGTGCCGATCCCTACATTGGGGTCAAGTTCAACTACATGAAGTGGCGTTTTGTAAAACCTGAAGACCTTAAAAAGACTAAAAATGGAAATTATAGGGTAGATAGAGATTTGATACTTGATAAGGGCCTTGAACTGGATGAAATTACCGGGAAGGATAAACAGGTCAAGTTCGTGTGATCATTATATAGGTTAACAGTTCATATTAGTTACAGGAAAACCTTGAGGGGGTGTCCAGATGGATAAAAAAATCGCAGCAGTGGTTTTAGTGATCTTTTTCTGTTTAGTTGCACTGGCAGCATCCATTACATTCAAAAGCACGACCCAACTCAACATTTCAAACAGCACCCAGAACAACCTCAGCAACACGTCAAACGTGAAAGTTTCTGGAGTTCGTGTGGCTGCAACCCAAACAGGACCTTCAACAGCCATTAAAGGCGAAAATATAACCGTAAATTACAACATCACTAACAAAGGCGGCGAGCCTGCTTACAATGTTAAGGCCCAGTCACAAAACTTTGATAAAAACCTTGGAACTTTAAAAGCCGGTGCAACCAGAAATTTTCAGTACACCATACACATACCCACAGACCAGGAAGTTCAGGAGGATTTCGGAGCTAACTCCACAGTTTCAAACCCATTCTTCATAGGGGGATTCTCTGTGAGTTACACTGATTCTGCAGGTTCAAGTTACTCGCTGAACTCAAACGATCTGGAGATAAAACTGGTTTAAAGTAAAAAATTAAAGTAAAAAAAGGGTTTAGAGATAAAAAAAATCTGAATTCAAGTTTTTTTAACTTTTTATGGGCATGAAGAAATTTTATTTTTTTGTACTCGTTGTATTTTTTTTAAAGTTAATTTCTTAATTTTTATATTAATATACAATCCAATTTTCATGATCTATTTTATTCATTTAATCTGTTTCACCGCAGCACCCTCTTTTCGGGTTTCATCCTTCTTGTAGGCGGTGACTGCAGCGTAAGTTACTCCAAGAATCAGGGGGCCTATTATGAATCCCACGACACCCATAACAAGGGGTCCGCAGAGGAATCCCAGGAGAAATATTAGTGGATGGATGTCTGCGTATCTTCCTGCAAGTTTTGGCCTTATGTACATGTCTATGAGGCTCAAGGCCACTCCAAGAATCAGCACCTCAATTCCTCTGATGTAGTTTCCAAAGAAGATATCGTAGAGTGCAAGGACCAGAATTGTTGGCCAGTGCCCTATAATGGGTATGAGCTGGAAGAATCCTGTTAAAACACCTAAAAACAATGGAAATGGATATCCAAGACCTGCAAATCCAAGACCTGCTATGGTACCTGTGATGACTGCTGTGAAGAAATGTCCAACAAATATGCTCTTTAAAACCCTGTCTATTTCCTCAAAAAGTGTGTTGAAATAGCCTTTACGGTTTTCAGGTATGATGTAAACCACATATTCCCATAGTTTATCACCGTCCCTTGCAAAGTAGAAGGTTGAAGCAAAGAATATGAAGAGTGCAAGAGCAATAACCGGTACAGACTCCAATATCTTAATGAGATACTCTGTAACGTTTTTAAGGATATCTGCAGCTGCTGCACTGATGGAGTTGATGATGGAAGATATGTAGGGTGATCCCTCAGGCAGGTACTGTTTAACCAGAGGATAGTTCTGGATGCTGCTGGTGCTCAAACTGTTTATATCAACACTGCTCAAACTGTTTACAACTGCAGGGGTTGCCTGGATGAGGGTGGTAACAAAAAGAGCCAGAACAGCTATTAAAGGTATGAGAACAAGCACCATGGCTATGAAAACTGCAAGGGATCTGAACTTCATGTAGGGCTCCATTCTGGTAAAAAGGGGCCTGATAAGGTAGGCAACAATGGCACCCAGAATCACCATGTCAAGCATTGGAAACAGTACAAAGAGGGACAGGAGAAGAAGCAGGACAATGATGAAAACTGTTGATGTTAAAGTTCCTTTTACTCCATAACGCATTAATATCACTATTTTAAAGTTTTATAAAAAAGCATGGCCCCATGGGGTTTCTATCAACATTCTTCCAATTTTTTTTGTAAAAATCCAAGTTCCATTCAATAATCCAACTTCCATTCAATTAGTTTAGTTGAAAATATCCTTCATACTTAAAAAATACTTTACCTTGAAGAAATTACTTTACTTGAAACTAAACTTAAATTAATTCTTCAATACCTTTTTATTAAAGTTTCATGCTGAAATGGATAAACCTTCCTTCGCTCTTATTGGTTTTTAGGTGCATTGTATGTTATGTGTGTTGTTTTGTTTATTCAGTTTACTTGGTTTATGAAATGTGAATTGGAAGGAATTTGACGTATTATGTTGAGGTATACCTCTTGAAATACCCCCAAATATTATTATAATATTGTTTTAAACCTGTGTATATGGTGTAATCGTCTGTGAAATACTGTTACTGGCTTTTTGCAGTATGTTTTAAGTTTTTGTTCTGTATTAATTTTTTTTGAAGGAAGAGGGTTCCTTTTCAACGCTTAGAATGGTGTTTTCTTGTTTCTCTCTTTCCGTTATGTGACTTATTGGTGGTTTGTCTTAATGTTCCATGTGCCTTTTCCTCTTATGTTTAAGGCCTCTGTGTCATGGATTCTTTTTTAAACCTTTATCGCCTGAAGATTGGTACATTTCATCTATTTCTATTTATTCCAGATAAAACAGGGTCTTTCATGTTTTTCTCGGGATATTCCTTAAATTCTTCGGATAACCTGTCAATACTCTCCCATCTATGACCTAATTCTTTTGACAACTGATTTACACTTTTTTTATTCCTGATTTAATATTTATATAAAACTTTAACTATTATTATAAAACATTTTCACCTGAAGATAAGTGTTTATTGACGAATATTTGTTTCAAAAGAAATCTGTGAAATTATCCACCACATCCATTACAAGAATAATGCCTAACTCTATTTATTATAAAACATAACCACACTTATAAAACATTATAAAGACCCACACTCAGGACAATAAACCCCACCAGGCCATCATATGCATCTAAAAAAAAAAATTAAAGCCTTTTCTTCATCTGAAATAAACAATTCCAACGCCAAATCACCCTTCACTACCTAAAAAACATAACACCACATACTAATTTAACCTTTGCACCAGAAAAAGGACAAGAGCGACCTTTTTAAAACATTCCCACTTAATCCTTGACTTTGAAGATATCTATCCTAAAAAATAGTTACAGAAAATTCAGGGCATCCCATGTTTTAAACCAGAGGCATCTCTTCTGTACTTTCCAAATTCAGATATCATCCTGACCTGATCTGTCCAGAAAACCGGCCCCTCAGCGCATACTCTCCATCCAACATCATCTAGACAGCATTGCCCACAGATGCCCACACCGCACTTCATGTAACGCTCAAGTGAGAACTGTGCAGGTATCCTGAACCTGCAAACGAGCTCGAAAAGTTTTTTCATCATGATCTCAGGACCACAGCTTACAACCACGTCATAATCATTTTCCTGGAGGGTTTTCTCTGCAAGGTCCGTGCCGAAACCGCAGAAGCCCTTACTTCCATCATCTGTACATGTTAACAGCTTTGCCCCCGATTTTTCAACTCTCTCACTGAAGACGAGCTCACCTGCGGTTGCAGCTGCACTTACAACGTCAACATCCATGCCCCTGCGGCGTGCATCCTCTGTGAACGCGATTATTGGAGCCATTCCAATACCTCCACCCACTGCCAGGATCCTGGAACCCACCATGTCAAATCCATGACCGTAAGGTCCTCTGATACCCAGCTTGTCCCCTACATCCATTTTGTGGAGGGTCTCTGTGAACTCCCCCACCTTCCTAATTGAAACTCCGATTTCGTTGTTTACAGGGTCAATTATGGATAGAGACATGGGTTTCTCATCCTTGAAGTTCCAAACCATGACAAACTGGCCTGGAACCTCATTTTTAACCTTCCAATCAAATATAAACGTTTTAACTGTTGGTGTTTCTTTTACTATTCGTTTTATTTCAAGTACCTTTGGAACGTGCATATTTCTCAGCTCTTTACTGGCCTAAGTAAATTCAGTGCTTACATAAGTGATATCCACTGATCAAGCCTTATTTTAAAGGTGGGCCAGTCCCACCATCTCTTCAACCGATTTGTAACCCTTCTCAGCCATGAATTTCTCAAGTCCTGCGCAGATATCTGCAAAAATGCCGGGTCCATGGTACATGATCCCTGTTCCAACCTGCACTGCCCTTGCACCGGCGTACAAAAACTCAAGAACATCTTCGTGGTTCGTTACACCGCCAACGCCTATTATTGGAACGTTCACCGCTTCGTAGACATCGAAAACACATCGAAGTGCAATGGGTTTTATTGCAGGCCCCGACATTCCACCGAATCTGTTGCTGAGTATTGGTCTGGCTGTTTCAACATCTATCTTCATGCCAGGGCCCAGGGAGTTTATCATGGTAAGGGCGTCGCAGCCTGCTTCCTCTGCAGCGGTAGCTATCTCAACTATGTCCGTAACGTTTGGTGTCAGCTTTACAAAAACCGGACATCTCACCTTTTCCTTAACGGCCCGAACTATGTCTGCTGTTAACTGGGGGTTCTGGCCTATTGCTGCTCCACATCCTCCCATTGCATGGGGGCAGGACACGTTGAGTTCAATTGCATCCACTTCTCCATTGATTCTATCTGCTATCACCGAAAACTCGTGGGGGTTGGCACCGTAGATGGAGGCAACGGCAGGAACAGATCCAGATAGCTTTTTCAGTTCCTCTTTAACGTTCTCAACTCCTGGGTTTGAGAGGCCTATTGCGTTTATTATCCCTCCTGTCACCTCAACTGTTGTTGGGTTTGAGTATCCCTTGTTGGGTATTAGTCCGAATGATTTTGTTACAATGGCTCCTGCACCACTTCTTGCAACCCAGTTTAATGATGCTGCTGTACTTCCAAGCACTCCTGCTGCAAGCATGGTGGGATTTTTCATTTTTATGTTACATAATTCAATTTCCAGCATTGAATTCACCTACCGTAAAACCTGGTAGAAAGTTTGAACCTCAAGATTACATACTAAAGAAAGTTTAAATTCTGAAGATTACACACTAACTATATGAAGTGTTATCTTACATGTTGTTTTGCAGGTTTTATAGTTCTTAATGAGAATTGTGGCCTCATAGACTATGAACTTTTCCCACGGAGCAAACTTGCAGAAAGACTCAAAAGCAGAGCTAACGGAAATTTAACCAGAGAAGAAGAATCAGTGCTGAAAAGAGCTGTGAAAAAGCATGAAGAAGTTGTGATAGAAACAGTTATTCCACGTTCAAAGTACAAAAATCTCAAGGACAACTCTAAATTCAAATTTGAAACTCCAAACCGTGGAGGAGAATTTTTAAGGTCCAACATGACTGAAATTCTCTTTAAAACCGGTTTTTTAGATTCAGATGATTCAGAAGGTTTGGATACAGAAAATGAATTTTTAGATGTAAAAAATTTAGATGCAGAGAAGGAGTTCAAAGAGATTCTGCACGAGCTCTCCATCGAACTAACTGAGGATAAGTTGAAGGAAGCTTCCAAAGCCGAAGATCTGCTCCTTATACAGGCAATAAACTCAATAGATGAGGTGGACGAGGCAACAGGTAAGCTGGTTGAGAGGTTGAGGGAGTGGTACTCAGTGCACTTCCCAGAGCTTGACAGAATGAAGAACCATAAGGGCTACGTGAGGTTGGTTGCAGAACATGGCAACAGGGACGCCATTATTGGATCTGGAGATCTGGAAGATGTTCTGAAGATCGAAAGGAGTGTTGGGGCTGAAATAGGTGATTCTGACGTTCTCGTACTTCAGGGTTTTGCAGCCTCAATCAGATCCATCCAGGAATCAAAAGAATCCATAACAGATTACATAGACCAGAAGATGAAGGAAATAGCACCAAACCTCAGGGATCTCTGCGGTTCTTCCCTTGGTGCAAAGCTCATAGCCCACGTTGGAGGTATTAAAAGGCTTTCACTCTTACCTTCAGGTACTGTACAGGTTTTAGGTGCTGAAAAAGCTTTATTCAGGCATTTGAAGACTGGTGAAAGACCTCCAAAGCATGGACTCATATTCCAGCACCCGGCTGTTAGAGGTGCCAAGTGGTGGATTCGGGGCAAAGTTGCCAGGACTCTGGCATCCAAGATATCGCTGGCAGTTCGTAAAGATGTTTTCTCTGGAGATTATGACCCCTCAATAAAGGAAAGTTTTGAGGAGAAGGTTCTGGAGATTGAGAAGTCAAATCCCTTCCCAAAACGGAGCAGCAGCAAAAAAGTGGATAAGAAGAAATCCAAAAAGAAACGCAAAAAGAGGGACAAGTACAAGAAGAAGATCAGTGATTACTACTAGATCTTAAAGGTAGTTGCAGGAAGCATGCTTTTATCTATAAAACAAAAAGATTCTACTCAAATATCTTGATTTTAGTTTAAAATATCTTATCGCAGCAAGAGGAACCAAAAAATGAGTGTAACACAGAAATTCCCAGGAGTTTACATTTTAGAGGATCATGTAGCCACAGAAAATCTCAAACCAACCCAGAAAGTGTACGGTGAGAAACTGGTGGAACTTGAAGGTCATGAGTACAGGATATGGGACCCTCGCCGTTCAAAGCTTGCAGCAGCCCTCTTAAATGGCCTCGAAAGCTTCCCATTCATGGAAGATTCAAGGGTGCTTTACCTGGGTGCATCATCGGGTACAACACCCTCCCACATCTCAGACATTGCTTCAAGTGGTTTAATTTACTGTGTGGAGTTTTCACCCAGAATGGTGCGCGACCTGGTGGAGCTCTGCCGCGTGAGGGAAAACATGGTGCCCCTGCTTAACGATGCAACCAAGCCCCGCGAGTACATGCACATGGTGGAGAAAGTGGACGTTCTCTACAGCGATGTTGCCCAGCCCCAGCAGTCCGAGCTTTTCATGGACAACATGCGCATGTTTCTAAAACCTGGGGGTGTTGGAATCATGATGGTGAAGGCCAGAAGCATAGACGTCACCAAAAACCCCAAAAAGATCTTCCAGGAAGAAGAATCCAAACTTAAAAGAGGAGGATTCCGGGTGCTTGAGAAGGTAGATCTCGAACCCTACGAAAAGGATCACATGGCCTTCATGTGTGAGGCTGCATTTTAAAATTTTTTATAGAAAATACAGAATAGAAAAAAGGGTTAACCTCTTACAATTGGCGGAAATTTAAAGGAAGTTTAGAATTTTTGGAGTTTTTTCTGTGTTTAATTTTTATATGTTTTTTATGTGTTTACTAATTTCATGTTTTTTTTTTGTAAAGTAAAAATTTTGTAAAGTAAAAATTGTAGCCATAATTAGATTAAGATTAAACCAATGAAAAAAAGTTTATGAGTTAAACCTAATTAAAAAGATTTATCATTCTATATTTTTTGTACTTAAACCCAAATTTAAACATCATCAATGTGGGTTAATTCTTAAATTTTTTCAAGATCCTAGCCACGATCTTCTCTGCAACCTCTGCCTTAGAAGTTAACAGAACACGTGAAACATCATCATCAACAAGTATGACCTGATTTTTATCGGAGCCGAAGCCGCTGCCCTCAAATGCAACGTCATTGGCCACCATGAGGTCTGCTCCTGAATCCTTCATCCTCTGCCTGGCAGATTCAACAAGCTCGCCCTCTGGAACATTGTACTCTGCCTTGAATCCAACCAGAAATATGTCTGGATTGATTTTTTTAGCTTTAGTTAATAACTTAGGTGTTGGTTTCAGTTTCAGGGTCACAGCTTCATCTGAAGAGAATTTAACACCACTTTCCACACCTGAAACTCTTTCCACCGTAAAATCAGAAACAGCTGCAGTTGAAACAAATACATCCTGGTCTTTCAGGAGTTTCTCAAGTTCCCTGCCCATATCTTCAACTGATTCAGCCTGAACTCTGTCAAAAACCTTTGGAACGTGAGTCTGCATCCTTCCGCAGAGCATTGTAACTTCAGCTCCCTGTTTGAAGGCCTCTTTGGCTATTTCAACCCCCATCTTTCCAGAGCTGCGGTTTGTAATTCCCCTTACTGGATCCATTGCCTCGTAGGTTGCACCCGCACTTACAAGGACTTTTTTACCTTTTAGCTCTCCATCTGATGTTTCTCGCAGCGCTTGAAGTGTGATGTCATGGATGCTGGGGAACTTGGCCTTTCCTTCCTCTTTTTTGGGCTCGACAAAGGTTACTCCCCTGCACTCAGCCTTGATCTTCCTCATGTTGGGTTTGATGGCTGTGTACATGGACTCGTGCATGGATGGAACCAGCACAATTGGGGTGTCGTGTCCCAGTGCCGTTATTAAAAGTGTGTTTATGGGGTTGTCTGCAATCCTGTACGCGAACTTGCTTATAACATTGGCTGTAGCCGGAGCTACAAGTATAAGGTCTGATTGGGCATATTTAACGTGCTCAATTTCGCCTGTGAGTTTTGTTACAACCTCCTGACCCGTTGCAAATTCCATGGCGTAGGGATGGATTATGTCACATGCACCGTCGCTCATAAAACATTTAACTGTAAATCCCTGCCTTTTAAGTTCCCTTGCAAGTTTCACAGCCTCTACTGCAGCTACACTCCCTGTAACACAAAGCACGATTTCCATACAAACCATCATCCATTTGCATCTAGATAAAAATATTGTAAAACGAAGTATAAGAAATATTTGGTTAAAAGAAAAGTTTGGTTAAATTTAAAACTCTCTGTCAATTACAAGAAGGGTTTCCTCGCCTGTTAACTGTTTTATGATGCCGTTTAAAACATCCAATCTTCCTGGGAGTTTTCTTGAATCTTCCCTCATGACCCTTATTTTGTATTTCTGGTTTCCGTCTGTTCCGTAAACTATGTTTATTCCTGATATCCTTGCTGGGGCAAGTATGTCCTTTGCAACTGAGCGGAGGTCTGAATTTTCGCCAACAACCCTTATCTTCTTTCCTACAGTTCGGGATATCTCTCTCACTATTTTTCCACTTTTCCCTATGAGTTTTCCGACCTGATCCTTTTCTGTGACAATTATAACGATGTCACCTATTTCAATGGTTTTTTTGAATCCGATCTTACCCTCACCTACCCTGTAAAGTATTTTTGCAATGTCAACGTCTAACTGGGTGATTTCACCTGTTCTCAGCTTCTTCTCACACCCCTGACACAACATGCCACTTTTTAAACAGACATCGCATACTGGCAATACCATTCACATTCCTCCTTTGTTATTTGATGATTCTTAAAATCCTTTTTTACAGTTTTTTTAGTCAATAACTTAATTATAGCCCCCCAAAATCGTCTGAACATGTATTTCGATTATTTTATTTGTTCTTGACAGCTTTTGGATAAATTTGTGCCCGAATAACTGATTAATTTTATTATAAGCAAATTAGCAGAACCTATTTTAAACTGAGAGGTCTTAATAGTCTCCATTTTGTGCATCGAGCCGATGCAACTAAAATAAAAGCAGATTATATTTTGGCTATTTTAAGGCTTCTTGCTCTGTCTTATAAAGATGGTACTATAACAGATATAACTGTATTGCTGTCCAGCATATATAATTTTGCATGGCAGCAAGATGTGTATTAACTTTTATTAAAAGAATAACAACAGGTCACTGGAAAATGATTGGACATTTTAAGAACTTTTTCAGCTGTACAGCACTTAAGAATTTTCTCAGTTGTACTTTCCTTTCAGTTGTACTTTCCTTTCATCTGTATACCTTCATCCATATAAATATCCATGTACAAAAAACCTTTAAAACCATTTTTAAAATCATCAAAAACTTTAGAATTCCTTTAAAAAAATAAAAAAACTAAAAAGAGGTTTACTGTACCTTGAAGCTGTTGATTATCATGTCGAAGTTGGACTGTTCATTGTTGAAGTCTGACTGCAGTGCACTGCACAGTATAACGTATATCTGGCTGTTGCGTGTAAGCCAAACAGCCCTCATCTCCTTCTGAACGCCTGATTCATTGGCAGTGTAAACGTTTTCAATGGCCTGAGCACCACCGACTGTTATGTTTCCCTCAGAAACCCTCTGGTTGCCTGTGTTGTTGAAGAAGTTTGCGTAGTTTTCACTGTAAACAGTTTGAAGGTCTCCAGTTGCATTTGATTTCTGGATAACAACCAGTGTTGTTGGAGAACTCTGATTGTCCACAGTTTTTGGATCTGCAACTGCCACCACAGCATTTGGAGAGGTTGTGTTTGCAACCTGCCACGATGAGGGGTAGTTAAATGTAACACCATTTTGTGAGTAACTGGTTTGATTTGTCTGGTTCTGGTTTGAAACGCATCCAGATACAGCCACAATAGAAACCAAAAGAGCTATTATTAAAAGAGGATACTTTTTCACGATTATTCACCTTCTCTCATTCAAAAATATGATAAAGTGTTTAAAAATAAAAAAATGGGAAATTTTAAACTTTAGTTAATACTGACTATTATCATTCGTATTCGTACTTTGTTGATCATTATTTGGTGTATTCTGCTGTACATAGTATGTAGTTGTTGTTGGAGTCGTTGTTTTGTTGGTCTTGTAGGTCTTCGTTGTGTTTGTTGTGGTGTTATTGGTAACGTTGGCAGTCATGTTGGCTGTTGGGAATGCACTCTCGTTCACAAGCATTGGCACGGTTGATGTCTGGGCCGGTGCCTTCAATAAGGACACTCCAAAGCTTATGCCCACAAGAAACGCCACTATGAGGACTCCAAGTACCAGCATTTTTCCCTTTGTGAACTTGAATCCACTGTTTTTTGATTGGGTAACCTGCTTTCTCTGGGCCTTCCTCTTCTTGGAAGCCTTTGGTGAAGGCATCATCACGTACTTTTCAACGAGTTCTTCCTTTTCCTTACGGTCTTCCTTTTCTTTCTCCTTTTCTGCCCAGTAGTCCAGGGTCTTTTCAGAGTCCTCTTTTCCTTGAAGTTTTTTAACCCTTTCCACAGCAAGAACTGTGCCTAACTTATCTTCTAAAACCTTTTTATGAACAGTATACTGCCTCTTAGATAGCTTACCCTCAGCAAATTCCTTTTCAAGCTTATCTAACTCCTTCATGAATTTTTCTTTATCCGTAGCTATGTAAATCCGCTCCTTCTGTAGGATATGAACCTAAAATTTTTATATAATCTACCTTGATTTTTATGATATTTATAATATTCTTGATAACGGGATCGTCTCTGTGACCCTCGAAATCTATAAAAAAGATGTAACTGCCCAGTTTTTCCTTTGAAGGTCTTGACTCAATCTTGGTAAGGTTCACATCTTTCATGGCAAACTCCCCAAGTATCCCGTAGAGACCTCCAGGTTTATCCTCCTTGAGGAAGAGAACTATGGATGTTTTATCCTTGCCGGTCCTTGGATGATCCACCTGATCCAGCACAACGAACCGGGTTACGTTGTTCTCGTAGTCCTGGATATCCATGGCTGCAACCTTCAAACCGTATATACTGGCTGCTCTTGTTGTTCCAACTGCTGCAGTATCTATTCTGCCCTGAACAAGCTCTGCAGCTGCAGAGGTACTTGGAGTTGCATGCACAACAACCTTAAGATCATCGAGAAACTTTCTGCACTGTGAAAGGGCCTGGATATGTGAATAAACAGTTGTGATACTGTCTGTGTCAGCACCATGGTTTACAAGAAGGTTATGGCTTACAGGAAGTGTTATTTCATTCCTTATTTTGAGATCGTATTCATGGGCCATGAGGTCCAGTGTCATGCCCACAGGACCCTCTATTGAATTTTCAATGGGCACAACTCCCCAGTCCACCTTGCCCCTGTCCACTGCATCAAGAACATCCACAATGGATTCAAATGGAACAAGCTCCCCCTTAAGTTTGGATGCTGCTTCTTCAGTGAAAGTTCCTGAAGGACCTAAAAATCCTATTTTTTTAGCTTTAAAACGTGTAGGATGGCTGCAATCCCTTTCATCTTCCGTTGCAATTGGCTCTGTTATTATCAATATAGGCCACCCCTCAGGTAGTTGTTTATCTTGTCAGTTGTAGATTGATGGATTCTCCTTATAACTGCTTTCCCATCCTTGAAATCGTAGACCGTTGCAACCACCCCAAGGTCGCGGAGGTGACGTACAAACTCTGCTGCCTCATCGTAACTGTCAACATATATTGTAAGGTCTTCTCCTGCCACATCATCCTTTGAAACACGTTTTATGGTGGCGAGCATAGGGTAGAGTATGGATTCCCCAATCCTCTGGGCCCTTCTTTTAAGTTCCTCACCTGACTCTCCGGTTTCGTAGGCTTGAAAACCCTCCCTTATAACCCTGCTGAAGAAGAACTGCCTTCCAAAGTCAAATGGATAGCTGAAGGCGTATTCAAGTTCCTCTGCATGTGCGCGTGATGAGGTGTACTTGAGTGGGGACAGGTGCATCTGGGGATCCTTCATAACCACCCCCTCCCTGTCTGTTTTATCAAGGTCTTTCACGATGTTCTCAACCCTTGAAGGGACTTCATCAACACTGTAAATTCCGAAAAGTTTTACAGAGGGCAGATCATATTTTTCAAGGAGGTTTCTTCTTTCTGTAACCTTCATGGCCCTGTTTGAAGTTTTCTCCCGCAGGTCGAATATTCTAAAACCGATGCTTCCAATCTCTGGGTAATGGTGGGTTACGTAGGGGTTTTCAGTGCCAACCATCTCGCCGCATATGACAATCTGAGGATGTTCTCTGAAGAAATCAGTCAAGTCCATGATTTGAGGCACTTTACGTGTTGTGTAGGGGCATATATATCCCCCACGTGTGAAAGCAATAATTTTACCATTTACAAGAGCTACTCTGACATTGTAACCATTCATCTTTTCCTCAACTGCCACCTCATGGTTGAAGTGCTGTCTCAGGGTGGGTGACAGCATCAGAGTCCTTCTTATCTTTGGAAATCCCCTTATAATTTCAATTTCATCTCCAAAACATACCATTGTTCCAGATTCAATTTCTCCAACCTTTTTTCGAAATTGAATAGCATTTATTCCCTTTGAATCATAGAACTTCAGGTTTCCCCTGCGAAATGAGTTTTTCAGTCGTTTTGGTTCCAGATCAACAAGTTTTGGCAGTTCTTCTTCTATAAAACCAGGCAAAGTATGGGTGTAACTACCGCTGCAGTTGGAACAATTAAAAAAAAAAGTTTTATGGGAGTTTTTTCTCCCAATCCTTATGTCCATTCTGGAATTGCATTCTGGACATTTTATTTCTGGTGAAATTCAGTAAACCTCCTCAAGCTCCACAATAAAATCGAGCATGTCTGTTTTTGTAATTATACCCACAAGATTGTTCTCATCTGAAACAGGCAGTCCACTGCAGTTGTTCTCAAGCATCATCCTTGAAGTTTCCTCAATTGAAGCATCAGAACTTATTGTTTTTACATTTTGGGTCATAATATCCCCTACAAGGAGGTTTCTTATCCTTGCAGCCTGGTGTTTGTCTGGAACAAGTTTTCTAAATGATACCACTGCTTTTGCTATATCTTTGGCTGTTATTATTCCTTCAAGTTCATTTCCTTCTGTTACGGGTATCCTTCCAATTCCACCGTCTATCATGCATCTTCTTGCGTGTACAAGCCTGTCATCAGGGCTGACAGTTAAGACGTTTTTTTTCATTCTGCTTGCAACGCTGGTGTTGTTGAAGGGTTTTCCCTGGCATATTTCTATGAAATCTGTTTTGGTGAGCATTCCAACTATTTCGCCCTGATCCACAACTGGCAGGCCACCAATTTTATTATCGATCATGGACTTTGCAGCCTTTCCTATGCTTCTTGCACTTTCAACAGTTACAAGGTCCGTGCTCATTACAGTTGAAACATGGAAATGTGAAGGTGCAAGGTTTCCGTATTTTGAGGAGCTCAAACGCATGGCTATGTCCTTTTCAGTCACCATGCCCACAAGCTCTTTGACATGGCTGTTGTTGGTGTTCACAACAGGAAGCCTTGAAATTTTATGTTTTTTCATGATTTTCAGTGCATCGTTCACATTCTGATCTTTGTCCACAAGAAAAACTTCTCTCCTCATTATATCTTTCACATGCATCTCTATCCCTCTTGAGACCCTGTTTCTGACCTTTTTAAGTTATATTTTTTTTAAGATACAAAAAAATTAATTCAGGCACCTACTGGATACCTTTAATCACATCTGTTTTTGTTATTATACCCACAAGATCGCCCCCTTCAACAACTGGAATACCACTTATGTTATCTTTGTACATTATATCAGCTGCTTTAACTGCATCTTCATCTTTAGAAATTTTAATGAGGTGATTTTTCATTATGTCCCCTGCTGTGAGCATTGAAACCATCCTAACATTTTTTTTGGTTTTTCCCTCGGAGTTTCTCACGAAGTAGATCTTTTCAACGTTCACTCCGGTTTCAGGATCCTCAACCTGTGCAAATGAAATGTTTTCAGGGGTTACAATTCCAACAGGCTCATTATCCCGGATCACAACGATTTTACCCACATTATTCTTTTCCATAACACCTATAACATGGCCTATGCTGTGATTTTCATTAACTGTTATTACATCCGGGCTCATGAGATCTGAAACTTTCCATCTACCTTTAAATTTGTTGGTGTAAACCTTTAGAAGGTCTGTTTTGGATATTATTCCTGCAAGTCCATCCTCATCAACAACTGGTATGGAGCTTATATCCTTTTTCAGCATGAGTTCCACTGCATCCCTGGCCTCATCTTTGGGGCTTAGGGTTACAAGATCCTCCGTCATGACCCTCCTTATTGATATTTTATCTATAGGCCTCATTTTCCATTTTGGCCCATTTCCCCTCATTTTTCGGGTTAAATCCTTTTCTGTAACTATTCCAACGGGTTTATATTCATCATCAACCACAACGATCCTGCTGACTCCGTGTTTGAGCATGAGCTTCCTTGCATGTTCCACATGCTCATTTTCCTGAACTACGCTCACTTCATCATTCATCACATCTTCAACTTTCATGTATATCCTCCGCCTACAGATTCAATAAACCGTTGAGTAAACCTTTTTTTAAAAATTAATGGCCATTAGGAACTTATGGCCTTTAAAATGTCGCTTTCTGTTATTATACCTATTAGTTCACTGTTGAGAACAACGGGCAGGCCACCAATTCCTTCCCTTCCCATGGCATTGCAGAGGTCTCCGAGTCTTGTGTTTGCAGTGGTTGCTATCACATGTGTCTCCATGATCTCGGTTATGGTTGTGTTTAAAAATTCCTCTGCACTGTTTGAAGTCATCCGGGTTAAGGCCTTGTTTTTTCCAAGGAGTCCCAGGATGTCAGTGGCTGTAACTATTCCAACGATCTTGTCCTTCTCAGGATGGGGTGTTTTTCGTTCCTCACCAACAACAGGAATTCTTCTGAGGTTGTTTCTCACCATTATCTTTGATGCACCCTCTATTCTTGTTCCAGGGGTTGTTGTTATGACCTTCTCTGTCATGAAATCTTCAACAACCTCATCCGTTAGAACTCCTGCAAGTAAAAGGACAAAATCCCTTTCTGAAACTATTCCAACGATTTTTTTGTCTGAATCCAGGACTGGAAGTGCTCCAACACCCTTTGCAATCATTTTTTTAAGGGCATCATTTATGGAGCTCTTGTTATTTAAAACCTCAACGTTGCGCGTCATGATGCTCCTAACGGATTCATTTATGGCTCCCAGAAAGTTTCCCTGGTACTTATCCTCCACTATCCTGTACTTTTCTCCTCCTCCTAGGAAGTCGATGATGTCCATGGAGGTTACAATTCCAAGGAGATTTCCAGTTCCGGGATCTGTTATTGGAAGCCTTCTGAACTTGTTTTTAACCATTATTTCAGCGGCTTCTTTTATGGTGGCGCTTTGAGGGACTGTAACCACCTTTTTCTTTGCGATGCTCATCACATCGCCTTCGTGTTCTGAGGCGTGGGATTCAAATTCCACTGGACCTCTGTCCATAGATTTTACTATATTTATGGTTTCTTTTCTTCTCATCAATACACCTCTTGTGAAAGATGACCTTGAATGCCTAAGAGTTCATCATTTAACTCAAGGAGATCTAGTTTATTCAATAAATATAAAAAATCATACAAGTAATTATCTAATAAACCTGAGAAATCTTGTAAATTTGGATATATGTAATTTTTTAATAATTTATCTAAAAAATAGTCTGTAAAATAATTTAATTTGAAGTTTGAATGCACGTGTAAGTTGAAGATCAATTTAGATACGATCCTAAAATATCTTCCCTTGAAACTATGCCGATCAAATCGGCTTCTCTTGCTCGTCTTGGTTCTTTTTTAACATACACTGGATTTTTAACAACGGGGATACGTCCGATGTCGTGTTCAACAATGAGTTCTGCAGCCTCTCTAACACTTGTATCAGGTGTCACAACAACAGGTGGTGTTTTCATAACACGTTCAACACGGATGGAACTTTTGGACTCATTGGACTCCCTTCCTATTCTGGCGTGCCCTGAGTTTATAATATCCTTCCTTGTTATTATACCTATCATTTTTCGTTTCTTCATAACTGGAAGTCCTGAAAATCCAGTCACATCCATCTTGCTCCAAACCTTCGAGAGCAGATCATCATGACCGCAGGTAACAACCTTTTCTGATGCTATTTCAGCTAAGGTCTGGTTTTTAGGTTTTTTACCGTTGTATAAAAATTTTTTAAGGATGTCTGCAACAGTTACTATACCAACAAGACGCATATTTTCTGTTGATTCCACAACAGGTGCCTGAACAGTGTCTGCTTTGATCAGTTTTTTTGCAAGTTCTGCAGTGTCCATATCCGGGGTTGCAACAACCTTCACATGTTCCATTATTCCCCTTGCGTCTATGCTGGACTTTGTTGAACTTATGTTCATCATGCAGCCACGGGTTATCAATCCCTCAAGGCGTTCTCCTGAAACAACAGGTATGGATCTGAACCATTCCTCCCTGAATATCGATCTTACTTTGGTTGCGTAGGTGTCAACGGAAACAGATACAGGGTTGGAGGTCATAATTTCTCCCACATTGCTCATGTTACTCACCCCTTAAATTGCTTATTCAACTCAAGCTTTGTGTATGCATCCTTAGATGACTCACCTAAATTTATTCACCCTTTAAATCCTCTTTACAGCTTTCACAAACAAACTTTCCATCAACCTCATCGAGGTACTCAACGTATGTTCCACATATCTCACATATGCCCGGCACTGATTGCTCCACATCAGAGTATTCAACGTTCTGCATTTTGGCATTTTCAACCAGTATATCCGTTAATTCAGGAGATACCATCACAATGTCCGTTGATGTTAATATACCTACAAGAACTCCCTTATTTACAACAGGAAGTCTTCTTATCTGGTTTTTAGCCATTAACCTTGCGGCTTCATTTAATTCACTTCCAGGAGTGGTCATTATGAGGTTTTTGGTCATTATATTTCCTATTGTTATCTCACTGGCCTTAATGTCCTTTGATACCACTTTTCCAATGATATCACTTTCTGTGATCAGTCCCTCAGGTTCGCTGTTGCTCTTGACTATGAGACAGCCTATTTTAAACCTTGTCATTAAAATAGCTGCATCAGCAACTGTTGTATTTGGGTCTGCTGTAATAACGCTTGATGTCATTGCGTCGTGTACTGTAACTTTGGTGTCCATTTCCATCTTAAAACCTCCTACCTAACCTTTAGAAGTTTATGAACTTGAGGTATGGTTAAAACATCCATGTACTCTCCTGCCTTTTCAGAGATCTTGAATAATTTATCTTCTTCATCTGCCCACAAATCAAGGGGACTTACAGGTTGAATAACCATTGATAAGTCAGTGCTTTCCTTAACCTCATCTTTTACCCTTGAGGCTATATAACCCACCAAGTCAACTTTTGTTGAAGGCATCACAACCACTTTTATGTATGTATTTATCCCCTTATCTATTAATAGTTTTATGGATTTAAGCTCAGATTCAAAGAGATCGTCCCAGTTACCGGAGGATTCATGTTCAGGCAATTTTATATCAATGGATGCATAATCTATTAAATCTATTATTTTCGCCAACTCATCAGGTAAAGAACCATTTGTCTCAATTAAAGAAGTAAAATCATATTTACTTAAAAATTCACTGATAAAATCTGCATTTAGTAATGGTTCACCACCTGTAAAAGATATAGAATGAAAATCAGGAGTTATTAATTTATCAACTCTTTCAAAAAGTTCATCTGTGGAAACAAGCTCTCCATAGGAGGGATCCTTGTTTTCAGGTGTGTCACAGTAGTTGCAGTTCAGGTTGCATCCTGTAAACCTTACAAAGACTTGTCTGCGGCCTAAAAGCAGCCCTTCACCCTGAATGCTTGAAAAAACCTCACTTATACGTGTTTTCATTTTAAAACCCTGTTTCCCTATTTATTCTTTTTATTCAACCTTTTTTGTGAAGTAGGCTCCCTGTCCTATTCCCTCGTTCACACCCACCTGGATGCTCGAGATATTGTTGTCCAGTTTCTCAAGTTTCCTGTAAAGTTCCTTTGCAAAGAACTCAGAGAGGTCCTCTGCGGATGTGGATCTAAGATCGAGCAGTCTGCAGTCTTCAAGCGGCAATTTGTACTCTTTAGATCCAATTGAAAATTCGACAGCATCCTCAAGGTTTTTAAAATTCATTTCAGGATTTTTTAGTGGAATTAAAACCCTGTGGTCGAGTTTCTTGCATATACCCCTCACTATGGCCTTGACCTTCTTGAAGTCAACAACAAATCCGAACTTGCCGGATCTTTCCCCCTCGATAACAACGTCAACTATGTATGAGTGGCCGTGTATAACACCACATGATTCATGTTCCGGGATTAAATGCGCTGCAGAAAACCTTAAATTGGCATGGATCCCGTTTATAACAATTTTCATTTGAACATCTTACTCCTAATACGTTTAAACCTTCCATCTATTATTATCTACTGTTTTGTTTATTATTTACTGTTTTGTATGATCTGGTTACGATCCACTGTAACCTTAAAATACTGTTTTTTTATGAGTACTTAAAATACCCTTGTTTTAGTTATATCGCTTTCAATGGATTCTACTTCATTTATGTAAGCTGAACATATTTCGTCGGCAAGATCCTGAACATTTTCCCTTTCAAGGCCTGCACCACACTCCAGAAGACCAGAAGTTTCAACATCATCAGGTGTTCCTTCTTCTGTGAGATTCAATGCAAAGTGGACCTTCATGCTGCTTGCAGAGCACGTTGCTATTGAAACACTGAGCTTACCTCTCCTTTTATCATTCTGAAGAACGTAGAGATCGTCACCATCCCGCCGGGTTTTCACACCGTGACCCGCCAGGAGATCCTTGACTATGGTGACAAAGAGGCGCTGCCTGTGATAGCAGAGCCTTATATTTGCAGGCTGGACATCGAAGTGCTCTATTATGAAATTTAACATTTCTCCACCTTTTATTTCAACTTCAACATCTTCGTAGTCTATCACTTCATCTGATCTTATTTCCATGGGGCCTGTCCAGCTTACTATGCTGGAATCCTTTATTCCAAACTGTCTGAAAGCCCACATAGGCTGTATCTGGCTTCCATCATATATGGTGCCATTTTCAAGTTTTAAGTGTTTCATAAGCTCACTTTTTAAGGTTTGATCCCGTTGTTTTGATCCTCCATCAATAAACAACATTTAAATTCAACCTGGGAAACCCCTTTTTATAAGAAAATTTTATGATAAATTTAAATACCTTGTAACATGATTCCAATTTTTTCTATGAATTTATTTCTATGAATTTAATTTTTTTATGAATTTAATTGGAGATCGAATTTATTGGGGGATCAACTGAATTAGATATCAATTGAAAATTGTATCAGTTGAAGTATAAAATTTCCGGATTTATAGTTCTTCCCCTTTGCATGAAAAAAATAATGAAAAACGATTTCATTCAACGAAAAGTTCCCTGTAACCTGTTTTGGGGTCAAAAACTCTTTTTAATGGTTCGTCTGATTCCAGGATGCACAGCTCTGCAGTTGTGTGCACAGTGCATCCGGGCTTTAAATGTCCTCCAAAAACCTTCCCATCCCTGTCTGATACTGCCAGATGTAAGTGTACTCCATTGGTAGATATGGTACCTTCAGCTGACACTATCTCAAAGGGACCAGTGAACTCCCTTTGTTTTCCATCTGACATCCTCAACACAGCTTTTTTGAGGCTTCCAACCATGCATATAATGATGCCTGATTCAACGTTGTTTTCGTTTTGTGTCTTCAATATGCCTTCCTTAAGATCCATGCCGGGTTCGAGTCTTGAAACTATCATATTTAATAGTGTTGCCCACAATTAAATTAATCCATGAGAGCCAGACCCAGAGATTTTATACACACAACAGACGATCTTTTCTTTGCAACAACGAATTATCTCCACCCCGATGACAGGATACTGTCTTTTTTAAGATACGTTCCTGATCCTGAGGGTGAGCGGTCCTTAAATGGTACCAGGTATTCCAAGGTGGATTCAAAACAGGCTTACGATTTTTTAAACAAGAATTTTCCAGAGTACCTCTTCGATTCTGAGGTAACCCACGTTCAGATGATGGGAGTTCCCCAGGACAGGGTGAAAGAGATCTTGCACCCAAATGATCGTCTTAAAGAAATAATGAACGATCCAGACCCGGATAAACTGCTTAAAAAGGTTGTGAAGGTTGCAAGAACCTTCCATGAGCGTGCTGGAATTCCCTACGATAAAATGGGTATTTCAGGTTCCACCCTTCCGGGGCTCTACGACCCTGAAAATTCAGACGTTGACTTTGTTGTTTACGGCCTTGAAAATCACAGGAACGCCATGAAAGCCTTCGAAGAAATAAAGAAGGAAAAAGGCATCCTTGAGGGTATCCAGGGTGGTTACTGGAACAGACTCTACAAAAAACGGATAAAAGACGGATCCCTGAGTTTCGATGAGTTCATGTGGTACGAAAACCGAAAGCACAACAGGGGAATCATTGAGGGCACTCTCTTCGATATCCTTGCAACCAGGGACTGGGAAGAAATCAGTGGAACTTATGGAGACACGATCTATGAGCCTGTAGGGACCATAAAGGTTGAATGTACCGTGAAAGATGCCCTTGCTGCCTTCGACAACCCTGCAGTTTACAACGTTGAGGACGTTGAGATCCTCGAAGGATCTGAAGTGCCTTTAAATGAGGTTGCCTCCTTCACCCACACCTATGCAGGTCAGGTCAGGGAAGGAGAAAGAATAGTGGCCAGGGGAAAGCTTGAAAAGGTTACTAAAGGTAATGTAAGTTACAGGCTCATAGTTGGAACAACCAGAGAATCTATAAACGAGTACATTAAACTGAAAGATTTAAAACTGTGATCAATGGGCTCCAAACTCCAAACAAATATATGATCAAATCCTGATGTTATGATCAAATCCTGACAGTACCACAAAAGTACCACAAAAATACGTCAGGTGCATGTGGATCCTATAATATAACAATCGTAATTATAACAATTGTAATAAAAAAGGATATCAAATAAAAACTGGATGATTTTAATGAAGGATTCTGTAAATATAGGACTCATTGGTTTTGGAACCATAAGAAGTGGAGTTGTGGAAACCTTCAACCAGAACCCTGATCTCATAAATGACAAGGTTCAGAAGGATGTTAAACTTAAAACAATAGTTGATCTGGACATAACAACAGACAGGGGCGTGGATGCTGATTCTTATAAACTTTCAACTGACGTTGATGATATTTTGGATGATCCAGAAATAGACATCATTGCAGAACTTATGGGAAGTTAGTAACCTGCCCTTAAATTCATATTAAAAGTCCTGAACAAGGGTAAACACGTTGTAACCGCCAACAAGGCCCTGTTTGCCAAACACTGCCAGGAAGTTATTGAAACTGCACGTAAAAACCGCGTTAGGATCTGTTTTAAGGCCAACATCGGTGAGGAAATACCTCTTCTCCAGCGTTGAACGAAAACCTGGCTGCAAACAACATAGATCTACGGTATACTGAACGGTACAGCCAACTACGTACTCACCAAGATGACTGGAGAAGGCAGAGAATTTGGGGATGTTCTTAAAAAAGCTCAGAAAAAGGGATACGCCGAGACGGATCCAACTTTTGATGTTGAAGGCTATGACACCGCCCATAAACTGGTTATACTCACAATTCTGGGCTTTGAGACCTACGTGGAACAGAAAAACTTCCATGTTGAGGGAATAAGCAAAATAACACCCGATGATATCCTATTTACAAAGGAAGAACTTAAATCATGTATAAAACTCCTTGCAATAGCCAAACTGGTTGATGGTGAGCTTGAGGTGAGGGTACATCCAACCCTTGTACCTGAAAGCCATCTTTTAGCATCTATTAACGGTGTTTTCAACGGAGTTTACATTGTTGGGGACATTGTGGGGCCTGTGATGATGTACAGCCCGGGAGCCGGAATGATGCCGACTGCAAGTGCTGTGGTGGGTGATTGCATGGACATAATCCAAAACATGAATAAACCCACAGCTTACGGACCCAAAGAGAACCGGGTTAAAGCTTTGAAGGGTATGGCAGATGTAAGATCCCGGTACTACATCAGGCTCCAGGCAACGGATAAACCCGGCGTTCTTCACAGTATATCTGGCATACTGAGCGATTGTAACGTAAGTTTGGAATCTGTAAACCAAAAACAGACAGCCAAGGGGGAGCCAGTTCCCATCTTCATGGTGACCCACGAAGCCCTTGAAAAAAAATATGAATGCAGCTGTGGCCAAGATCAACGAACTGGAGTTTGTTAAAGGGAGAAACTGTTTTTATAAGGATTTTATGAGTATAAGGTAGTTATAATCAAAATAGACCTGTTATAAACCTATAAATTAAAATCAAAACTATAACATCGTTAACCACAGAACATGACTCGTTAACACAGATAAAACCTGAAATTCCATGCAGATGCACATCTCCATGAGATCATCTTTTGAATAATTCAGAAGTAGAGTTTGAGTGGTGAAATGGAGACTTTTTTTATTTTTGATTTTTTTATTTTTGATACTTTATTTTTTTTTGGGGGTTAATCTGTTTTATTGTTTTATAAGTTCAAGTTTTTCCAAAAAAATTCAAGTGCTTATCCTATTTTAAGGAGTACGTTAACAATTACAAGTTCTCTGAAGGTGTTAACAAATAAACGTGTCAAAGAAGAAAGTGATAAAGGTGAACAAAAGAGTTTTAAGAGGATGATCTCCAAAAACAACATTTGAGATGCTGATTTGAGCACAGTTAACTTAAAAAACTCTGCTTTTTTGGGCTAATAGATGTGGTGGTGATACGTCACCACCACCGGATGTTAGGGAAGTAAAGACAAGTATTAATATTGTACCAGTAAGTATTAATAACTTGTGGTTTAAGTATTACACGGTGATAACATGATCAACGTGTCTTCAATTTCAGAGTATATGTACTGCCCCATGAAAACCTACATAAAATGCACAGAACAGCGCAAAATCCAGACAGCAGCCATGGTAAATGGGAAGCTCACACATGAAATCAGAAGGGGTTTTGATGAACTTTCAAAACGGAACATATGGTCTGTTGATGAGAAAATGGATGTCAAAGATATCTTTGAAACCCTCTTTGAGGATGTTCCAGAATTTATAGAAAGCAAAGCAGAACGCTACCAGAGAACCGGCTTAATCAGCCCAGATATCAAAGAAAAAATCTGCAGGGATCTGGAAGAAGATTTGAAGCTTGAATCCTGGTTTCTGACCCTTAAAACCTATAAAATACTTAAAAGAACTGGAAAATCCGGTTCTGATGTTCTGGATATGCTTTTTCCACCCCTGCTCACTGAATTTTCAATAGAAGACCCTGAACTCAACTTAAAGGGACAGTTAGACAGGATAGAGATAGTTGATGGATCCTACTATCCAGTTGAAATAAAAAATGGATTACCCCCTTTGAAGGGTGTGTGGAAATCTGACGCCCTTCAGATAGGTGCATACGCCATGTTAATGGAACATGAATTCAACAGGGAGATTCCATTGGGTTTTATTGATTACACGGGCGCTTGTCAGCGCAAACCTGTCCTTGTAAGCATAGACTTACGTGAAGAAGTTTTAAATGTGCTTGAAGATATAAAAGCCATGCTAACTGATGGAAACATTCCTGAATTAACGCAAAATCCTAAAAAATGTGCAAAGTGCGATTTTTCTGATTCCTGCAGGTACAGTGCATAGAACTATATCCATAGTTTTTGTTTAAGAATTATGTTTAAGAATGATTTTTTGTTCAGAAAACATCTTTAAAACTATCAAAATCCTAAAAAACGGATTTCTACAAAAAAATCTAATAATACCTAGAGAAACCATGAATAATTTAAAAAAAAATGATCAAAGAAGTGTCTGTACATCTATAAGTCCATTTAATCCATCAATAACTTAGATTTATCTAAGTGGGATCTCTGCAGGCTTACGATCGTATCATGGTCAGTATCATTTTGTACTTTTCAGGGGCATACAGGGCATGGGGGATGTTTGCAGGCATTATTATCATTTCGCCAGTACCAACGTGATTTTTCTTGCCTGATATGCTTATTTCTGCCTTGCCTTCAATTACCTGAACCATTGCGTCGAAGGGTGCAGTGTGCTCGCTCAAACCCTCACCCTTATCAAATGCAAAAACCGTGACCGTTCCTGTTTCTCTTTTTATGATTTCACGGCTTACAACTGCACCTTCCTGATAATCTATTAGATCCACTGTTTTTAAAGTTCTTGATTTTATATCTTCCGACATGAACGAACCTCCAAGAGTTTTACCTATATCAATCCATAGTTACTTCGATTCCATAGATAAATTTGTGGTATGAAACCGTATATAAAAGGGTTGTCCTCCTTTTTTTATCATTCACCGCAGAGTTCAACATATTTGTAGACATTGTGAGAAAACCGTAAAAATTCCATCATAGCTTCTGCATAGCTTCTTGCTGCTTCCACATTATTTATCCTATAATTTTTCCTGGAAACTACCGCCTGGAAACGCTTTTCTATTTCTCCACCCATAAATTTCATCAAAAATTCCCTCAGTTCACCTAGATCTTCTGTTTCAATTGCTTTGTTTGCCATTGAAATTACTGGACCACCATCAAGTTCTGGAGGTTTTAATCCGGTAAAATACGCCTCTTTTCCAAGTTTATGGAGGCGAACTGTTGTTTCAAAGAACCAGTAATCTGCAAGTTCTGCTGCCTCACCGCTTAGATCCCTAACCATCATAGTCTTCTCGAAGGCATTTTTAAGTTCTTCTTCAAAGTCCTTCTTTACAAAGGGAAGCACATAATTAACATTTTCCATTTCCAGAGCCAATTTTGCGGCTTTAATAACGGGACCTTCCATGTTCTCAGAAAGGGACGCCACAAACTCACCTCCGATTCTTATTATAAAATCTAAATCAAATGTTAGTCAATGGAGCGAAATTTTACTCATCAAAATGTTTTCACTCACCAAGAATATCTTTTATATCTTTTTCCGGATCACCAATTGGTTTTATGTTGTAATTTTCCACCAAAATTTTCAGAATGTCATCATTCATCCATCCAGGTATTATTGGGCCGAGGTACATTCCTTTAACATTTAGTGATAGAAAGCTCCAGAGTATTGCCACTGCTTTCTGTTCCATCCAGCTTAAGATGAACGTGAGGGGCAGTTCATTTATTTCTTGGCCGAATAATTCTGATAAAGCTGTTATAATGTCTATTCCGACTATTGCATCATTGCACTGGCCTAAATCTATGAGCCTTGGAACTCCCTCGATGTCTCCAAGTTCAAGGTCGTTGAACCTGTACTTCCCGCATGCAAGCGTTAAAACAACTGTATCTTCAGGCAGTTTCTGCACAAATTCCCTGTAATATGTTGCCTGGGGTTTTGGTGAGTCACATCCCCCAACCACGAAGAAGTGCCTTATCTTGCCGGATTCAACAAGTTCTTTTATATTATCTGCAAGTGATAGGACCGTTGATGTTCCAAATCCTGTTGTGAGAACTGTTTCTCTTGGTTCATCTTGAAGTTCCGGTAGTGATCTGGCCTTGTCAATTACAGGAGTGAAATCGTAGCCGTCTATGTGCTTAACCCCTGGAAGCTGTGCAACACCCGACGTGAACATCCTATCTCTGTAATCATCCTTAGGGAGCAATACACAGTTTGAGGTTCCAAGCACTGCAACAGGATATTTACTAAAGGTATCTCTTTGATCGAACCATGGCCCTCCAAGCTGGCCCACCAGGTGATCGTACTTGCGAAGCCCAGGATATCCATGGGCCGGTAAAAGTTCAGAGTGGGTGTAAACATTTACTCCAGTTCCCTCAGTCTGTTTTAAGAGTTCCTCAAGTGCCTTCATGCTGTGACCTGTTGCAACGATCCCTGGACCCTTCACAGATCCCACACGAACTTCTGTTGGCGTTGGCTCGCCGTAACTCTCGATATGAGCCTTCTTCAGAAGTTGCATGGTTCGTATGTTCATGTGACCGGCTTCCAGCGCCAGTTTCACAAAATCCTCAGCATCAAAGTTCACGTTGGTAAGCGTAGAGTAAAATCCCCTCTCGAGGAAGGCATCTATCTCAGGATCTGTGTATCCAAGTTCCCTTGCATGATAGAGATAGGCAGATATTCCCTTAATCGCAAAGAGCAGATTGTCCTGAAGTCTTGCAACTGTAGGTTCCTTTCCACAAACACCCCTAACTGTACAACCAGTTTCTCCCGCAGTCTGGGAGCACTGGTAACAGAACATTGCTAATGATTTTCTCTCCGATTTCTCTGTAACTTCTTCAAACTTGTCCTTACCAACTCCACAGACTGGACAGATCCAGTCCTCTGGAAGATCCTTAAAATCTGTTCCAGGTTCTATACCCCCAACAGGGTCACCTTTTTCAGGGTCGTACACATAGTCACAAACCAAACACCGATATTTCTTCATGTTTTACCTCCTTTTTGACATCTACAAAGATTTTAAAAGGATAAAACTTAAAATAAACATTGAATTATAAGTTAAAAACTGAAATCCATATTAAATGTGGTTTTTAGGTCTGAAGTTCCTCCGGATTAAGAATTTTGACGATCCTTAAATTAAGTTTCAAAATTATGCTAACAAAAGATTTTATGTAATAAATTTTTATGTAATAAATTTTTTACATAATATAATTTTAGTAAGTTTCAAGCTAAATATATGCAGAAATGATCATATACATTTTACCATCCAGTGGATTAGGCCAGCCCAGAATTCAGATTCAAGAAAAAGTGGTTAAAGTAATTCAAATAGATTTGAAAGTCATTTTAAAACATCGCAAAGCACTTTATAATTTTAAAACGTTCTTAATATTGTAAAAACTATATTCTGCTTTTAAATTTATTATTCTACTCATAAAAAAACTCCCATGTCTTGAAAACTCCACAGCACAAATGTATAAATCTTACTATGCTCATATTAAAGAAAGGTGATAACATGGATAAAAAGACTGAAGAACTCATGAAGAAGTGTGAGAGTGGGGGCACCGATGTCATGGAATCATGCAAGGTTCTCCTGGAGATGATGGATAAAAAGGATTTGAAGCTGGATCCCAATGAGAACTACCTTTCAATGGCGGAAAACATCAAAAGAAAGGATATTCCAAAGGTTCTTGAGATGGCACTCAAAATAAGGGAAAGTGGAGATATAAAAGATACAGAGCTTAAAAATGCTGCAAGTGTACTCATACGAGCTATAGAAATGAGTTAACCTGAAAACTATTTTTTGTAACGTAATTAATTTTTTTTATCAACCGTCTTTATCAACTGTTAACTCCAATTACCAGTGAAACTTCAGTTTACAGGAACAGTTCGCCTTTTTTATAAAATTCTATGAAGCGTTAAAAATAAGTAGATTCTCTGACATAATAATAAACGGTGGTAACTATGACTAAGGATGAAGAAACTCAAAAAATGGTTGAAAAGTGTAAAGAGGTGGACAATAAGCCCGAAGTTATGACTACGTGTAGAATTGTGCTGGAAACAATGGAAAAGAAGAAATCAGAACTTCCTGAAGAGATTAATGCCGATCAAAGTTACATGGAAATGGCCCAGAACATCAAAGCAGAGGACGTTCCTAAGGTTCTTGAAATGGCCATGAAACTGGCAAAAAGTGGGGAAATAAAAGATCCAGAACTTAAAAATGCTGTAGAACGGTTAATAAGGACCATAGGGTAAGATCAAAACCTTTTATTCTTAATCCTGTTTATATCGAAGGCTGCTGTATCAGCAATGGCCATGACAGCCATGACCCCTGCCTGGACTGGGTCTGTTACAACCAGATCCGCCTTCTGAGCAACACTTCCCGGCATGTTGAGGCTTATAACAACCACGTCATGATCCTTTTTTACCGTTTCTATGGCCTTTGAGATGCTGCCGCCCATGAGGGACCCTGCAAGCACCAGTGCCTTCACCCTTGGAAGCCTTCCAACTGCAAGAACTGCCTCTGCAAGCCCCTTTTCACCCACAAGTGGAAGTGTATCAACGCTTATCCTTTCTCCCCTTATGTTATGCCTATCAGACTCTGTTATAGCACCTAAAGCTACCTGAGATACCTGGGCTCCTCCCCCTATTATTATGATCCTCTTACCGTAGATCTCATCCATGGATCTGTGGGTTTGAACATCGAGCACCTCTTCAAAGTTTTTGATGTTCTCTATAAACCTTTCAACGTTTTTAACATACTCAAGTTCCATGTATATGGATGCAGATTCCTTGTTTTCCATGAAAAGATGAATGTAAGTAATGTTAACACCGCACTTGGCTATCATGTCGGTTATATCCCTCAAAACTCCAGGTTTGTTCCGGGCCTTTATGTTTATTGCAATTTCTATCATTTTTGTATCACTTGAATGTTTTAAATTGTAGAATAATTTGTAGAATAATTCTTTAAACGTACTTAAATGTTAATGCTTTGAATGTTAATCTTTAAAAAAATTTTTAGATACTGGCTGAACTGAATTATAAACTAATTTTCTGCTGTAAATGTTTCTGCTGTAATCGGTTACATGTTAAATTTTTTTTGTTGAAAATGAGCACGCCTATTTTAACACTTCTCTTCCTATTTTAACACTTCTCTTAATTTAAGACTTTTTCTCTTAAAAGTATTGTTCTTTCTTCCTTTCTTTAAGATTTCTTTTTTTGCCACGGTTTTTCTCAAGGTACAGGTTGTTGCCTTGAGGTTGTTTCGATCTGGTTTAAGCCTTGTTAGATCCTCAACGATCCCATATTAAACAGTTTTTTATATTGATCTTATTGATTATTAATCTCTGCGTTAAAAACAGCAGTTCGATCTGCGTTTAATCTACAAAAAATAGTAAAATTAAGAAGAATCTTGTTGAATATCTCTACTTTTAAGAAGATCCCAGTTAAGAATATCCTACTGAGCACATATGCCAGAATGGATATCTCATTGAATGTCCAGTTTATGCATCTTCTTTTCCAGTTTAGGCATTTTAATAGTTAAAATAGAATCACTGAACGTTCCTGTGGTTTCTTCAGTCTTTACCTTGGCCGGAAGCGACACCTTCCTCAACGTCTCTCCATAAGTCCTCTCCTTTTGAATGTAGTTTACGTCCCTGACCTCGCTTTCCTCTTCAAATTTTGCCATGACCTCCACACTGTCTTCTGCAATTCCAATGTTAATATCCTCTTTTTTAACGCCTGGAAGGTCTACCTTGATTATTACATCATCATCTGTTTCAATCACATCTGTCAACGGCTTTTGAGAGCTTGTGTACTCTGAAAGTGCCCGTCCAAAATCTTCCTGTCTGCCCCTGAAACTTCTCATTATATCACTCCAGATGTCCTCTGCCTGTGTCCTTCGGGTTTTAACACCCTCCTGTACACCTTCCTTCTTCCCAACAGCTCCTTCCTGGATTTTCTCCATTTTACTGCCCATTTCTTCCTTTTTTTTCATGGCACCTTCTTTGGCCTCGCCCATTTTTCCCTTGATGTTTTCCTCTGCTTGGACTCTAGTTTCCTTAACTTCTTTTATTCCTTCCATTTTCTCATTTTTCTTTTTTAAGCCTTTTTTTTCTACCATAGATACCCTCCAGCTTTTAAATCATTAAATTATGTATTTCAGCACATTTAGACTCTTAGTTTCTGAGATCTGTTGATATGCGAAGAATTAAAATCTGAAAAGAGTAATATTCCATGGACAAATTAGCTTTGAATTATGTAAAGCTCCTTCTAGAACCAGTTCACCTGACATCTTATGTTTCACCACCCCTATGCTTCACCACTTATCATGGAACAGTAAAGATAGTCACCCACTGCACGTCAATTTATTATATTATATTTGTATGGTATGACTCATAAATTTGATGCCTCGCAGATGTGCCCAAAAAATTACATGAGTAAAACTTATTGTATGAGTAAAACTTCATGTGGATCAAGCCTAGAAGTAATTAATTAAACAATATATTATACTTTACGCTTTTTATGTTGACAAAAACTGAAAAAATAAATATAATCATGATCAAAATAACATATATATCCTTTACCTTTTGATCGTCACTTAATTTGTCCTTAATTCTCTTAGATCCACTTGAAACATGCTTAAAGGTACTATAAAATCTAAATTAGCTATATAAAACATTTTATAATTCAAAGGATGTGTATAAAAATGAAACGCTTAAAATATAGACATGAAGATGGTCTAAACACCAAATTTTTTGAAAAATGCAGTTCAAATCTAAAAAATAGGGTTATAAACTTCAAAAACTCCAATAAAAACAATGAAATGAAGCCATCTTTTTCCCTGTTCCTTGTTGCCCTTGTAATTCTTGCAGGAGTGGCGGCCTCAGGCTCAGCGTGCCTAAATACTGGAGCTACGACTGCCAGTAATCCAACGGTTTATGCATACAAAACTGGTTCAAATCAAGAAACCATGAATCAGCCTACTGGCATGAAGTAGCAGTTTACAGGGACCCAATAAGGGTGTGATGAACTTCAAGATCCATGGTCAAAGCTGCAAGATAGTTGTGTCGGCAACACCACCTGCAGATCATCAAGAAAATATATTGAATGTTGATCTTCTAAAAAATAACCGCGCCATAACCAATGGTTTAGTATCATGGACATCAACAGAACCCGTAACAACAAAGGAAACAATTATCGAAGCATCAAGAGGACCTGGGAATTATCAGGTTAACATATACGTTACAAGACTCAAAAACTGGAGTGTTACTGTTTATGATTATTATTAAAATATAAATGGAACGTTTATTCTAAGAGAGAATGTAAAAAGGTGCTATTAAAGGCAACTCTCAATTTTAAGTCTACTGGAACGGCTCAAACTTAATCTGATAAAAAAAATTCCATAACGAACTAATGGGATTAAAGCTAAAAAGAGGAATAGAAGTTGATAAAACAACACTTGCTGAACTTATTATAGTGTTGGTCCAAGCCATTTGATCATTTAACACTCAACAATAAAATCATACATAATAAAATTCTGTTAACAAAAAGTATTAGTATAAATGATTAAAAATATTAATATAAATAATTAAAAGTATTAATATAAGTATTAATATAAATGATTAATCATTGTAAAAAATCTTTATACTGCTGCGCCCAGTAAGTTACCTTGTTTGTAATAATGTTTAAAACAAACATTTTAATTTGGAGGTAATTGAAATGAACGTTAATAAGAAGGTT
>DAHH01000002.1:128543-135717 GCA_002498385.1 Methanobacterium sp. UBA410 | reverse complement strand
CATGGACAAACACAACCAACAACCCATCAACAACCATTCCATCTGAATATCAGCAGTATCTGGTGCCTACAACCAACTGTCAATCAACCAATTCCGCGATAATCGCTAAGGCTAACTCAATTATTTCCAGTGCCGGTGCAACTACCACGTATGCTAAGGCAGTGGCAATATACAACTGGGTCAGAAACAACATAACCTACTCCTTCTACTCCAACACAAAATACGGAGCAGTAGGAACATTAAACGCAGGAAAAGGAAACTGTTGTGACAAAACACACTTATTAATAGCTTTAACGAGAGCATCCGGAATACCCGCACGATACGTACACGGATACTGCTACTTCACAACCAGCGGACACTGGTATGGGCACGTATGGGCACAGGTCTACGTTGACGGAACATGGTACACTGCAGACACAACAAGCAGCAGAAACTCCTTCGGAACAGTTAAAAACTGGAACACTAACACATACACACTGAAAGGACATTATAGAGAGTTGCCATTTTAAATTCCCAAAACCTTTTTTTCTCTTTTTTATTTTTTTTAAAATCAAAAGATTTAGTACGTAGTTTAAGTGAAGGCTAACTTTTTAGCAAGTTTAATGTTTCATGTTGAAATTTGCTTATTGAATGAATAGTAGACCTTTTTTCATTATTAATGAACAATTAAATGACTTTATAATAATTTTAAATTCTTTAAATCTCGTTTTTATTGGCTTTTTTTCTCTAAAAAAACACATTTGGAATGTAGAACACTGCAATAAGGATATTTTCCAATTTGAAGATGACTTAAATACAGAAAATGAGCATTGAAAAGCCTTTTTTTAAAAAGTAAATCGATTTTGGGACGCTTCCAGATCAAAGGGAGTAACACCTACTAAAAACGTTTTTATAAGATTTATTTTCTTAAGATATGTCATGGTAAGTGTTAACTTCCAAAAATAAGAAATTAAAAGGGGAAACTAATAAGCCGAGTAATAGAATCAATTTAAGGATGTCCTAAATCTAAAAAAAAGGTTTTAAATGGTTTTATTTTAATTTTAAACCAAAATTATTATATATTACGGATTTTATAATATTGTTTGTTAAAAAACCCCCCAAAATTATTAAACCCGAAATGCAATTTCCCGAGTTTACATGTTAATTTTGATTTGGGGTCCCGGAAACGGGGGTGGTATAATTAACAAAAATTTGTTGTTGGTTATGCTTCTAATTTTAGGCGTAACCATACTCAACACAACAAGTATATATGCCCTTGATAACCAGACCACAAATTCAACAAACACAATTCAGCTGACGGCTACATCCAACACAACCATCAACACAACTTTAAAAGATGATAGCTTAACTACCTCTTCAAACCATACCGATGCAGATACAACTAACTCTTCAAACTATACAGATGAAAACACAACTAACTCTTTAAACTCCACAGGTGAAAAGTCCACTGAAAATTCAGATACAAATACAACGGAAAATTCAGCTGCTGCAGGTGGAGAAACTAGCATACATGGTGTGTGGATCAGTTCTGATGATGCCAGCACCATAAGTGCAGAAGCTTTGAAAAATCTGGAGAATAAGGGCATCACTGACATATTTGTGAAGGCAAATCTAATTTCAACTCCAACATACCAAACAGTTTTAAATCACGTGTTAAGCTTAATCCAAGCTGAAAAAATGAACTTAAAGGTTCACGCATGGATCAGCTGCTTCATAGATGCCAAGGGAAACTGGATAGACCCTCAAGGAACAAGTTACACCTACACAGTGAAAGTTCCATATGAAGGATGGTACCAAACCTGGCAGCAGATATGGTACAAAGCCTGGTACAAATATAAAGGACACTGGACCTGGAAATGGGCTTCTTTCTGGAAACTCAACTGGGTTTGGGGCCAGACAACTTTTGATGAGACAAGGACTGGTTACAATACCTCGCATAACGATGAAGTTGTAAATGCTGTTTCTGACATTGTTAAAAACTACAATGTTGCAGGAATTAACCTTGATTATGTTAGGTATCCTGGAACAGCTTACCAGCATGCTGGTGCAACGGATGCCATAACCAACTTTGTTAAAAGAGTTTACAATACGGTTAAATCCATAAATTCCAGCGTTATTGTTTCAGCTGACCTTATGCCTGAAGGACCCGTCAATGCTCACTACTATGGACAAAACTACACTCAACTAGCTCAGTACCTGGACTTCATGGTACCCATGATCTACAAAGGAAACTATGGAAAAGATACAACATGGATAGCCAGCACAACAGACTACATAGTAAGCCAGGCCAATGGAACACCGGTAATCGCAGGCTTACAAACCTACAAATCAGACAAAGACACAACCAAATTATCATCCACAGAACTCAACAATGATATAAACACGGCCATGAACAGTGGAGCATCAGGCTATGCACTGTTCAGATACGGACTCATTGACGGCTACAACAACCCAACCGATCCGAGTACTCCTGTAGTAACACAGCCAACATTCACCAACGATCAGATACTGGATGCATCTTCCAGGGTCAAAAGTTACATAGAATCAAACAAGGCACTGCCAGCGTACGTGGACATAGGTTCAACACAGGTCACAATGGCCCAGTTTTTACAGTTAATGGTTACTGATTTACTCAACATAAACAACGGAACAACAACAGATATAACACTTGAAAGTGTTACAGCTCCATCAAACCCAACAGACAGCACTGCAACAGGAAAAATTTACAAAACAGAGTACCTCAACCTGGCACAGAACATTAAAAACTTCATTGACTCCAACAAAGCAGCTCCAAACTATGTTACAAGTTCACTTGGAAAAGTTCAGTTTGAATCAGCAGTTTACATGTACTCAAGGATATTGAACTTCCAGCTAGCAAACAAGTTACTGCCAAACTACTCAACCATGGGATCTTGGCCCGCAATTATAGACACCATGACAGGCACAGGCACACCAACAGAGTCAATACCAGCAGAACTGCGACCTTACCTACAATCAACTGCAAACTGCCAATCAACAGACTCCAGAATAACAGCAAACGTTGCAGTGATAACAAACGGCGCAACCAGCACCTATGACAAAGCTGTAAAGCTCTACAACTGGTTAAAATCCAACGAACACTATCAGTTCTACTACAACACACAGAAAGGTGCTGTTGGAACCCTGTGTTCAGGCTATGGAAACTGCTGCGATTTAAGCCATTTAATGGTGGCTTTCGCAAGGGCTGCAGGAATACCAGCACGATACGTACATGGATACTGTAAATTCAGCACTGCTTGGTACGGACACGTCTGGGCAGAGCTATACGTCAACAACCAGTGGGTAAGAGCAGACTTATCGAGTAGCAGGAACTCACTTGGAGTAATAAACAACTGGAACACCAACACGTACACACTGAAAGGGTATTATAAAGAGTTGCCATTTTAAGAGAAGTTAAAAAAAACTATTGAATCAAAAATTTAGTAAAAGGAAATAATTCCCTTTTTTTATTTTTTTAAAGTTGGTCTCCTCTTAAAAAAAGGTTTAAATTCATGAACAATTTTAGTTTTTATTTAATACGCTGTTTTTCCATAACAAAAACCTAAAAAAACGTGAATGGTATATGATGATTGATGAAATATTTTCTATGATAAGTTTCTTAATTATTTAAAAAAATGAAGTAATAATAAAAATAATAATAAAAGTAATAATAAAGTAAAATAAAAATAATAATAAAAATTCATAAAAATTGTTTTAATAAACTAAAGTTAAAATATTGTAATTTTTTACTATTTTTCATTAAAATGCAATACTTCTGAAGGAATTGATGTTTTCCAGTTGTAATAAACTAAAATTTGAAAAACAGGACAAATGGCACATTCCAAATTTTTCCATAAACGATCCCAGGATCTCTATTAATTTAAAGGTTTTATTATCCCTTTTCAAATTTAGTAATAAATTAAGTATTATTTTTATTCTCAAAACGTGTAAGGAAGTAATACTTATAGAAATGTTTATATTATATAAGTTAGAACCTTTTTTATGTGTTTAAACAGCGTTAAAGCAGATTTTAAGCCAGTATTACATTCTCTCTCGAAAATCAGGATTTAGTAATACTATATGCAATATTTATAAGCTTTCGTTGTTCAATAAAAATAAAAGGAGATGAAGAGATGCATATACCGGATGGATTTATACCCTTGTGGCAGTGCGCCATTTACTATGTTATATTGGCAATAGCATTGTACTTCTCTCTCAGATGGGCAAGAACCAATCTTGATGAGAAGAGAGTTCCTTTGATGGCAGTTTTAGCTGCGGGTATATTCGCCATAATGTCCATGAACGTCCCTATACCTTGGGGAACCAGTGGTCATATAGTTGGTGGTGCTTTAGTGGCCCTTATATTTTTAGCCCCTGAGGCAGCAGTTATCGTGTTTACTTTAGTACTGATTGTACAGGGATTGTTCTTTGGAGATGGAGGATTAACCTGTTTAGGTGCAAACGTGTTGAACATGGGGATTATTGGAGGATGCGTGGGGCTTTACACATTCAAAGCTCTCCACAGACCAATAGGAAAAGTCCCTGCAATAGCAGTTGCATCATGGTTATCCATATTTATAGCAGCTGAGGCAGTTGCAGTGGAAATGTGGTTAGCCGGAACATTCCCATTAGTGCTTGGTCTTGAATTCATGGGACTTTACCATGCTGTTATTGGTGTTATAGAAGCCATCTTAACTGTAGTGGTTATACTCGCCCTTGAAAAACTTCGACCAGATCTGCTGGCTTGGAACCGGAAAAACAAAACAGCTGATTTAAAAGCCGAAGGAAGTGAGGTGACATCGAAATGAGTCCAAAAGACAAAAAACTCATCATGGTTGGCGTGGTCGTATGTTTCATTATAGCTATCATGGCACCATTTATAGCTTCATCCAATCCAGACGGGCTTGAAAAATCTGCAGAACAACTATCCACTACAGAAGAGTCCGGAGCTTATCAGGCACCCTTTGCAGATTATGTAATTCCTGTACTTGGTGACGGTCCATTCTCTGGAATAGTTGCCCTGGCTATAGGTGTTTTAATTGCACTTGGACTCGGTTACGGTGTATCCGCAGTTTTGAAAAATAGGAATCCGCCAGCAAACTAAAAATCCAGAGTTCCTTTATTTTTTTTAAATTTTAAGTAGCATCCAATAAAAAAAACCAATAAAATGGAAAAAAAATAATTTTGGAGATAGAACATGAGCGCAGCAGGATCATTGCACGAACTTGAAAAGGCAAACAACAAAGATAGTGCTCTTCATGCTCTTGATGGTAGAGTTAAATTAATAATTTTAATAGCCCTCATAGTCTATGCTGTTTACACCACAGACCTATCTGTTCTGGCCCTCATGGAAGTTTACTTAGTGATCCTTTTAATCATGTCACATCTTTCGCTTAAAGATTCATTTGTGAAAATATTGTTAATATTACCCTTTGGAGGATTTATAGCAGTATTCCAACCCTTTATACATGTGGGTACAGTTATTTACACATTGCCATTTGGTATAACCGTTACAGCTCAAGGTTTAAGCTTTGGAGTTCTGTTAATGTCACGGTTGGTAGTTGCCCTTACATGCATAGTTCTTTTATCTTCCTTAAGCCCCATGCAAGAAGTTGTAGACTCTTTTAAAAGGTTGGGAATGCCTCGAGATCTCGCCATGATATTCAGCTTGTTCATCAGGTACCTTTTCATGTTTTACGACGAACTTGAGAGAATAAGAAATGCTCAAAAAAGCAGAAACTTTGATATATTCAACAGGAAAACAGCTTACCTGTGGAGATTGAAACAGGTCGCTTACACAATAGCTATGATGTTTTTACATGCCTTTGAACAGGGTGAAACAGTTTACTTCAGCATGTTAAGCCGCGGCTACTCAGAGGATTCAGAGATTTACAATGCAAACAAGAAACTTGCATCAAGGGATTTTATTTTCGCTGGTGTGACGGTGGGTGTGATTGTGGGCCTTGAGTTAATGAAATATACCACCATTATCTAGCCCTCTTAGGATCTTCATTTTAAAATTTTTGAAAATATTTTTTTCACCGCTACTTATGAATTTCTATAAAAGAAGCAGTTAGCTTCTATTTAACAACTGAAGATCAAAAAACATAAAAGCTTATTCCCCAAATATAGACATGTTCTACATTAGAATATTAAATAAGGTATAAAGAAGTTAATTATAAAAAGGATTGATTTCAATCTATTTAATATAGTTTCAATAACTTTTTATAACTGTAAATTGCAATTGGAGTAGTGTTGATGGTAAAAGTAATAAAATCAGCTGTTAAATGTTATAAAAAGAGGACAAAAAAAACAGTTGGGGGTAGAAAGAAGACCTACGAGTACAACCAGTACCTCATACCCCTAAAAAAGTCTGATGATATGGAGTGCAGTGAAAAGGTTTTCATAATACCCCAAAAACAGTTCAGTGAATTTGTGGGTAGGGAAGTGTCCGATCTGGAGTCTTACCTTGACAAAATAGGGTTGTACCAGAAAAGCACGATCCAACTTGAGGAAGAACTTGCAAAACTGGAATGGAAACACAACGAGCTGTCCAGATCCTACAAGGCCACAGTGTCCAAAAACGCCAAAACCAACAAGAAGCTGCGGTTGGGAAACGAACGGATAAAAAGCCTGGAAACACTGAACAACGAACTTTCAAGGCATTTTGAGGATAAAGAAAAGGAGTATCAAATTTTGAAGGCTGAGCATGAAGCAGAACTTGAAAAAAACAGGATACTCGAAGATGAACTCAAAATGCAGAAGGACAAAGACATCTGGTCCTCCTTAAAAAATCGTTTAAGTAATGGTGGCAAAAGAGAACAGGAAGAAAAAGGGAAGTAAAATTATTACAATTAATATACGATATTACTGGTAAAATTCCTTCAGTTCAAGGCTCCAACTTTTTGAGCTGTAATTTCAACCAATTTTACTTATCAAATACTCACACAACATTATTATGCAATTTTCAACTAATTTTAATAAGATCTTCTCCAGAAAAATCTTATTTAAGTAACTGCAGTTTATTCCCATTTATGTAACTGCAATTTCAGTTACTGCAATGAAATTATATAAAGATCATAAATATTCTTAGAAATACTTTTAAATTATCGTAATGAAAGGGACCTTAAGTTAATGGAAGTTTAAGTGTTAAATG
>DAHH01000002.1:126181-128331 GCA_002498385.1 Methanobacterium sp. UBA410 | reverse complement strand
AGTTTAAGTGTTAAATGGAAGTTGTCAAAATGAAAAATTCCAGATCAATTCCTCATCCAACCATATCCCAGGTCAAGATAATTGACAACAGGAATAACTTTCCAATAAGCTGGCTCAACAAGCAGGGTTTCTGTGAGTATGGTATCTACCTTGAAAATGTCAGGGGCATCGAGGTGAAACCGACCAAGGCCATGGTTCAAGGTACAGTGGAACATGCAGTTTTAGAGGCAGATTTCAAGGAGGGAGCCCAGCCTGCAACATTTGAGAAGATGCTTGAAACATCAGAAACTTCTGAGATCCTTTCAAGGGAATTTCCAGTTATATCCTCAAAATATGGTATCCGCGGATTTATAGACGAAGTGTGGATGACACCTGATGAATTTATGATAATCGACGATAAACCAGGTACAGTTGCCTATTACTCAAGTATAAATCAGGTCTATGGTTACTGTCTGGCTTTCAAGGACATGGTTGACGATGATAGGAAGATAATTGGTGCACTGCGTCAGAGGGGAACAGATAATGTTTACTGGTCAGCTTACTTCAATAATGAAGCTGAAATTAACACCATAAATCTTGTAAACCGTGTTCATGAACTCTTAGTGGGAAAAAGGGAGTTTGTTTCAACCAAAAATCCCAATAAATGCAGGGGATGCAGGTTTAATAGCCTTTGTGATAAAAGGCTGGACTTTTAAGTATTCGATACACTTAAATAGAACGTTTATATATAAAAAGAAATGCTGCACTGCAGTCTCTTTTATATTAGTCCCGTAGGGTAGTGGTAATCCTTCTGGTCTTTGGAACCGGAGACAGCGGTCCGACTCCGCTCGGGACTACTCAATTCAATCTTAACCAAAGCTTAATAAACTATCCTATATTTTAAAGGACTTTCACACTACTTAGCCCTGTTCTAAACTTATAAAAAAAAGGTAATTTTATGGAAAGAGTGCTTGTTGTGGGTTCAAACACAAGACCGGTTGCATGTTCCCTGAAAAAACTTGGATTTACTGTTTATGCTGCGGATTACTTCTGCACCAGGGATCTGGTCGAATGTTCAGACCATAGAAAATGTGTTTTATCCCAGAAGCCCTACGAGTCCTGTGGTAAACTAACCCAGGAATGTGATGAAACAGTTTTAAGGGACCTGGCCTCCGATTTTGTGGATGAAGTTGACTCGGTAATATGTACCTCGGGTGCATCTCCAGGAAACTTTCCTAAAAAAAAAATAATTGGAAACAAAGATACGAAAAATGTTGAAAATAAGTATAAACTGTATAAAAAATTCAAAGATGAATTTAAGTTTCCAGAAACCTTTCTTGTACATGGTCCTGCTGAAGCCCATGATCGTGCCCTGGAATATCCCGACAAAAAATTCCTGCTGAAACCTCTTTCTGGATCTGGGGGAATAGGTATAATAAACCGTGAAGATGCAGATTCAACTGTCCAGTTCCATGAAGCTATTCTTCAGGAAATTGTAGAAGGTGAAAGTATCAGTGCATCTGTACTTTCAACGGGAGAGGAAACACGAACAATTTTAACAAGCAAGCAAATTGTTGGTGATAGGAGTTTGGGTCAGATGGAACCCTATGGCTACTGTGGAAACATCGCCCCCCACATGGATGCTGAAAAAGCTGGAAAAATTGCAGAAAACCTGATAGGATCCCTGGGCCTTGTGGGATCAAATGGGGTTGACATGATACAAGGTGGAGACGAAGTTTACATAGTTGAGGTTAACCCACGCCTCCAGGGAACATTTGAGTGTGCTGAAGCTTCCCTCAACATAAACATGGTAGAAGCCCATATAAAAGCTTGTAACGGAGAGTTAATGGACCTGCCTGCCCCTGGAAACTTCACCGTGAAAAAAATAGTCTTTGCAAAGGAACGATCCCTCATTGAAAAACAGCTCAAATTCCATGATGTTTACGATATACCACATAATAATGCCATTATTGAAAAGGGTGAGCCTGTTGCAACGGTTGTATCCTCAAACCGTGTTCTTGAAGATGCTGTTTACCTGGCAAATAGGAATGTTGAGATGGTTTACGATTATTTAAGGCATTACCCAGAATCTACAGAACTGGATACTAATTAATAATAATCCCATGCACTGCAAAAATATGAAATATCATGGTTTAAAATTTATGGTTTAA
>DAHH01000002.1:109418-126006 GCA_002498385.1 Methanobacterium sp. UBA410 | reverse complement strand
TAAAATTTATGGTTTAAAATTTAGTTTGCTCTTCTAATTAGGGTATCTGTTTAGAAGTTAGCTGTTTAAAAAGGAATACCTGTTTAAAAATATTTTTTTTCTGTTTTGATGACATTTCCAATCTTAAAAATAATTTAAAAAAGAATTAATCAAATTGAACAGATCAAATTAAATTATCTTCAGTATATGAAGAATGAATATAATGGTTCCAATGGCTATCATGAAGGTTGATACGATAAGTGCTATTGTAAAATACATGAAAACCTTTGCGCGTTTGTCTGGGTCATCTATTAAATCTTCTAGGGGGTCTGGGTTCACTTATGTCACCTCACAAGGAATATGTACTGGGTTGTTGTTGGGAATTCTCTTCTTAAGACTTTTACATCTGGCCTGTATATGAAAAGTTCTCCAGAAACAGGTTCAATGTCCAGGATCATGCACACCAACCGTGTCTCGATCCTGCCACTTATTACAACACCTGATGTGTTTGATTCTATACCTATGTAAACTGGTAGTTTCAGGAGATGATGCTCTGATTCTGGCAGCATACCTGCAATTTTCTCAAGCTCCTCTGTTTTGAACCTGTGCCTTGTACCATCGGCACCCACAACGTGAGGCCTTTCCTCAGCTAAAAGTTCTTTCAAAGTTTTTCTACGCCGTGGAAGGTGCCTGTTAAGGCTCAGGATCTGTTTTTTCACCAGCCTGTCAGCCCGGTTAAAATCACCTGTCATATTGTTAAGCTTATCTATGTTGTGCGATATAACTTTTTGTGAAGAACTTATCAAACAGAAGTTGGATACGATCAAGTGTAAAACATGCACAGGGTATAAAACTGGGGATGAAAAACTTGGAGATAAGTGTAGAACAGTGCAGAGAAAACGATAGAATAAAGGAGTTAATTAGTAAAAGCCGACTTCCAGTGAAACATATAAAAATTTTGCTGCGGCTTTCTGACACCATTTACATCAACGCCATAAACTACAACGTTTTTGTAGATGGAAGCACCGTGAACATACTTCTTATTTCCTCAAAACCAGAAAACCAGATGGGAGTTTTCAACAGCATCTCCCTTGCAAATGTCATTTACAAGATAAGAAATATAGAAAATGACAACAACGACATTTCAACAAAAGTTAAGGTTGAAGATAACCTCATCAACATCTTAATCAGGGTAAAAACTGAATAAAACCAAGTTTGATTGAATAAAAACCATTTGATACAATTTTTCATTGAACCATTGATCTAAAACTCTTAATTTCATTAAACCTTGCCTACAACTTTTATTTATTGGATTTTATTTATCAGATCACTGAATCAACCCTTAAACTAATTGAGATGTTAAACCTGTAAAGCCCAAATTGAATCAGGTTGTATAAATTATACATATTAATTAAATCATTTAAATTTAAATCATTTTAAATGTTTAAATAGGTATTTTTATTTATCAAATGCACTACAATTGGTACCATTTCAATGGTTTACCATAAGTGATATTTTTTAGCGATTTTATGGTGTTAAAAATGAGTATTAACGATTATAATGATTTACTTCAAGAGATAGCGGATATTGACGTGAATGTATCATCTATTGCAGATTCAAAACATCTCATGGTTGACTTAAATGAAAGGGAAGAAGAATTAATCCAGCTTAGAAAGGTTCTTGTAAAAGAGATTCATTCAATAGAGATTGAACACATTAAAAAGAAGAAGAGCATAATAAACAGATACCCAAAAAACCACAGCTCTGGAATAATCAGCATTTTCAGGGGTTCAAATAAAAAAAGGAGAATAAAAGCCCTGAAACATCTGGATACAAATGTTAAAAGTAAGATAGAAGCCTACTGTGAAGTTAAATACATGGCCGATGATCTTCTACTTCAAATAAAGGAAATGAAACATTCTGCAAACGATTTCATTAAGGAAAGTTTGGGTAATCAATTATAAGAGTAATTAGTAAGAGTAATTCCTCAAGTTAACCTTCTTATCTTTTTTATTTTTCAAGTTAAAAATAATGTTTAAGTTAACTTTCTAAGTAATATTTTTTTTAAATTGAGGTCAAATAAGAAGGTTCAAACTATAAACGCTCCAAATTTAAAGAATTTTCTTAAAAACTTAATCTTACTTAAAAATAGTGAAAAATGGCCCTTACTTAATTTAGAATTAGAAAATCAGATAAAAAGTTTAAAGTAAAAATAAAACATTACAAAAATAGAAAATAGTAAAAATAGAACATTTAGAGTAAAACTTCCAAAAACTATTTTTAAAATATTTTAATTTAAAATATTCTAAGATTTAAAACAAAAAGAATGGAAAAAGTGAAGTTTTAAATCTTCTTCATAAGTTCCATTGGAAGAAGTATCAAAACTCCAAGCAGGTCATCTTTTATTATACCACCATCTAAAGCTGCAACGAACGTTGCATGGTCCACTTCCCGATCCATGGTAAGTGGTAGAGGTGTTTCTTCGCCCACAGCTATGACATGGCCGTAACTGTTCTCTGCATAGGCATAAAGGAAACATACATGGTTTGCTGGAACCTTTATGTTCTGGATCTTAACGGGTTTAACATCTCCAGATTTAAATTCCACTTCATCATCAGCTATTATGGCCCTCATCTTCCCCACAATTGTTCCGATTTTGAAGTCAACCTTTGAAGTTTCAAGGTCCTCAAGTTCCTGTTTTATTATACCTAAACGGGTTATTATTCTGACCATTACTCCATCTCCATGGTTTTCTTGATCATTTTCAGTCTTACGAAGTTCTCCCTTTCCATTTCTTCGAGTCTCATCTCAATGTACTTAACTGTGTTCTCGATCCTTGGAATAATTATATGTTCCAGAGCGTTAACACGTCTTTTTGTTGATTCTATCTCCTTTGCGAGAAGTAAGATTGTTTTTTCTATTTCTCCAAGTTCGATTATGAGCTTGATTGACTCTTCAAAATTCTTGGCTGCTTCATCCAGCTTCACAGATGTATCAACAAAACCGTATCCTCTCTCGACCATTGTTCTTGTTTCTGTGGTTTTGGATTCTATTACAGGTACAACAACACCCATTACACTTCGGGAGTCAATGTCAACTTCAACTGATTCCTTAACAGCAAGTGAAGCCTTACGGACAGCCAGATCACCCATTGTTACCTGGGCAGTTGCCAGATCCTTGTAAGCTTTAGCAAGCTGTTTTTCAACGTTTTCCCTTGAACCCTTAACACGCTCAAGTATGTTGAAAAACTCCATGATCAAAGCATTTCTTTTCTCCTTGAGGAGGCTGTGACCTTTAACTGCAAGTTTTTCCCTATCTTTAAGTTTTAGAAGTTCCATCCTTGTTGGATTGATGCCTTCTATCATTTCTTGCGCCATTTTATCCCTCTTTTGGCCCTTAAAAAATTAAATAAATAAAGTTAAGGGGGTTTATTTGTATGCTGGGTGGTACTTTGGAATGTGCTCTGCACGTACACGTTTGAGTTCAGCTTCAGGTAGAAGTGCCAGAAGTTCCCATCCAAGGTTCAAGGTTTCCTCAATAGATCTGTCCTCATCGCTGGTTTGAGTTATGAACTGTTTCTCAAATTCATCTGCAAAGTGGAGGAACTTCCTGTCACGCTCTGTAAGTGCTTCCTCACCAACAACAGCCACTAAATCTCGAAGATCACGGCCTTCAGCATATGCTGAGTAGAGCTGGTCTGAAACACCACTGTGGTCTTCCCTTGTTTGGCCTTCACCAATTCCACCACTCATCAACCTTGAAAGTGATGGTAAAACATCTACAGGTGGGTATATACCTTTCCTGTGGAGGTCCCTGCTTAACACTATCTGGCCCTCTGTGATGTAACCTGTAAGGTCAGGAATTGGGTGGGTTATATCGTCCTGGGGCATGACCAGTATAGGCATCTGGGTGATTGAACCTTCTTTACCCCTTATCCTCCCTGCACGTTCGTACATGGTTGCAAGGTCAGTGTACATGTAACCTGGGTATCCACGTCTTCCTGGAACCTCGTCCCTTGCTGCTGAAATTTCCCTTAAAGCTTCACAGTAGTTTGTAAGGTCAGTGAGTATAACAAGCACGTGCATGTTTTTCTCAAATGCAAAGTACTCTGCTGTTGTGAGTGCCATCTTAGGTGTGATGATCCTCTCAATTGCAGGGTCGTCTGCAAGGTTCATGAAGACTGTAACCCTTTCAAGGGCTCCTGTTCTTTCAAAATCCCCCATGAAGTAGTTTGCTTCCTCATGTGTAATACCCATGGCTGCGAATATAACTGCAAACTCTGTGTCTTCACCTATAACCTTTGCCTGCCTTGCTATCTGTGCTGCGAGTTGGTTGTGTGGTAGACCTGAACCTGAAAATATAGGCAGTTTCTGTCCACGGACAAGTGTGTTCATACCATCTATGGTTGATACACCTGTTTCTATGAATTCTGCTGGGAATTCCCTTGCTGCAGGGTTCATTGGGTTACCGTTGATGTCCAGTTCTTTTTCAGGTATTATCTCTGGACCGCCGTCTATTGGTTTACCTGTACCGTTGAAGATCCTTCCGAGCATGTCAGTGGAAACACCGAGCTTTGCTGTTTCTCCTGTGAATCTAACCTTAGTATTTGCTGTGTTAAGGTCGCTTGTTCCCTCAAAGACCTGTACAACAGCTAAACTTCCACTTACCTCAAGAACCTGTCCTCTTCTCTGTTGACCAGCGGGCGTTTCAATTTCCACGATCTCGTTGTAGGCAACACCTTCAACACCTTCAACAATCATGAGAGGACCGGAAACTTCGGAAACTGTGGTGTACTCCTTTGTTTTAGCATCTATTTTCATTTTTATACCTCGCTGAGCTGTTTGACTACTTTATCCTGAATTTCTTTGAGTTTTGCTTCAAATTCATCTTCAGGTATGTATTTCATCCTTCCTATATCCTCTTTTACAGGAACTGATATTATTTCACGGGATGCTGCACCCCTTTCAAGTGCTGCAACTGCATTTTCCTGGAAAAGGATGATGGTTTTGAGCATTTCGTACTGTTTTTTAGGTGGACAGTATGTGTCTATCTCATGGAATGCGTTCTGCTGCAGGAAGTCTTCCCTGATCATCCTTGTTGTTTCCATGGTGATCCTTTCCTTGTCTGGCAGTGCATCTGGACCAACGAGCTGAACGATCTCCTGTAGCTCAGATTCTTTCTGCAGGAGTGCCATTGCTTCGTCCCTGTTTTTCCTCCAGTCTTCACCTACGTTCTGGTTCCACCAGTCCTGAATACTGTCAACATAAAGTGAGTAACTCTGAAGCCAGTCTATGGATGGGAAGTGACGTTTATCAGCGAGTGATGAGTCGAGTGCCCAGAACACTTTGGATATACGCAGGGTGTTCTGTGTAACAGGCTCTGATAGGTCACCACCAGGAGGTGACACTGCACCCACAACACTTACAGATGATTCTTTATCTTCTGTACCTACTGTTATGATCCTTCCTGCTCTCTCATAGAACTGTGCAAGTCTTGATGCAAGGTATGCAGGGTATCCCTCTTCACCAGGCATCTCTTCAAGTCTTCCTGAGATCTCCCTCATGGCTTCAGCCCAACGTGATGTTGAGTCAGCCATCAAAGCCACATCGTATCCCATGTCACGGAAGTACTCAGCTATGGTTATACCTGTGTAAACACAGGCTTCCCTTGCTGCCACAGGCATGTTTGATGTGTTGGCAATGAGTATTGTTCTGTCCATGAGTGGTTTTCCACTTTTTGGGTCTTCAAGTTCTGGGAATTCTTTTAGAACCTCTGTCATCTCATTTCCACGTTCTCCACATCCAACGTATACAATTATGTCTGCGTTAGCCCATTTTGCAAGCTGCTGCTGAGTAACTGTTTTACCTGATCCGAATGGACCTGGCATGGCAGCTGTTCCACCTTTTGCAATTGGGAAAAATGTGTCCTGTGCTCTCTGACCTGTTACCAGTGGTATGTCAGGGTCAAGTTTCTTTTTGTAAGGTCTTCCAACCCTTACAGGCCATTTCTGCATCATCTGGACTTTAACAGCACCTTTTGATGTTTCAACTTCTGCAACATTCTCTTCAACTGTGTAGTCCCCTTCACCAACTATATTTTTTATAGTACCTTCCACACTAGGTGGCACCATAATTTTGTGGACGATTGCAGATGTTTCCTGGACTTCACCCAAAACATCTCCACCTTTAACTTCGTCTCCTACTTTCACCGTTGGCTTGAAGCTCCATTTTTTGTCCTTAGGTATTGAAGGTACATCTATACCCCTGTGGATGTAATCACCGGTTATAACTTTGATCTTGTCAAGGGGCCTCTGAATTCCATCGAAAATGGATCCCAATATTCCAGGACCGAGTTCAACTGATAGTGATCCTCCTGTACTTTCAACAGGTTCACCAGGTTTCATACCTGCTGTTTCCTCGTAAACCTGAATTGTGGCCTCTTCACCTTTAAGTTCAATGATCTCACCGATAAGCTTGTCTTTACCGACTTTAACCATTTCATACATTTGGGTTCCCTTCATGCCGTCCGCGACAATAACGGGACCTGCTATTTTTATTATATTTCCTGTAATCATTTTACCATCTCAACCCCAATTACTCTTTTTATAAGCTCGCTCATAGGGTCAGATTCCCGCCTAATCGAGCCTGTTTTATCTGGTATTTCAATTATCATGGGTAATGCGCTTGTTTTTGTGAATTGATCTATTGTACTCCTTAATCCGTCCCCGATTTTTTCTGTTATTATTATAATAGAAAAATCCTCTTTTACAAGTTTTCTAAGGGTTTTATCAGCTTCTTCCATGTTCTGAACGGGATATCCTTTTTTAATCCCTCCAAGCCGGAAGCCTGTGACTGTATCCTGATCAGCCATCACAGCTATTTGTGAACTCATATTAACATCTCCTTGATCATGGAAGTTGAAAATCCTTTTTCCATTTTTCCCCGAACTATTATCTTCAAGTTCCTTATCTCAATTTCTTTTCGACTTAGGAAACCGATTATTGGTCCTACTCCAAGTGAATTTTTCTGGGATATGGATTTAGCAATTTTTCTGATGTTTTTATCCAGTGCAGCTTCAAAGGGTGCCACTGATCCAGTACTTGAATATTCAGGAACCACCTCTGCAAGCACACGGGAGTAATCTGTTCCCTCAAGTCCACTCAAAACTCCTTCAACATCTTCTGATTCCATGAGTTCCTTTAACTTCCAGTCTCGAAGCTGGTAACCATTGGAAATCATGTAGGGTTCCACATCCATAAATTTGAGTCCATCAGCCTTTGCCCTGAGTATCATCTTCAAGTTGGTTGAATCAACAAAGGTCCCTATGTAACTCTGAAGGAAAGATGCATTATCGTCTGCAGGATTTGCAACAGATTCAACAAGTTTACCCAGGAAGTTTTTATCCAGAGCTGCCTCTAAAGGTAGTAACATTCCTGTTTTTTGATATTCTGGCATAGCATCTTCAAGCACCTTAGCATATTCTGTGCCTTCTAGAGCATTGATTATCTCTGGGATGTTTTTTGCATCCATGATCTTATCCATGGATTCATTTAACTCTCCAAATGGAACCACAAGATCCATGGTTTCTTCATCTGTTAAACCAGTCTCCTTTGCAATCATTATGCTCTTTAAATTCCTTACATCCCATTGAGATAAAAGAATATCAAAGGTGTCTTTTATACTATCCGGAGCTATCCTTGCAACTAGATCGTATGTTTCCGCAAGCTGGGTGTTTAAAGCTTTTTCAATGTTGTACTTCTCAATGTGAGCAGCGTACTCTGGAACACCCCTGAGGTAGTTTTTAACTTCCTCAAGGTTGTCTGCTTCAACGATCTCTGAGATCTGTTTCTCATTGAAAAGTTTACCTATCCTTGCTCTTATCCTTGCATTAGGATACATGTAAGGATAGTACTGTAGGACTGGGTGTATGGTCACCACAACAACTATGGCTCCAATGACAGCCAGCACCAGAAACAAAAGCGCTATGAATGCTCCAGGAGAGGAAAATCCAATTGTGCCTATGAGTGAAGTAATGTCTCCAACCATTTATTTTCCTCCTATTGGAACAGCACCTTTGCAACCTCTGATCTTAGAGCCTTTTTAAACCTCAACATTCTGGCATCAATTGTGTTGTTTACCTCAATTTCTCCATTTTCGGTTTTTACAATTGCTCCACCAATGGCAGTTATATTTTCTCCAATTTTTAGGGTTGTTTTCTGTCCTGTTTTATCAGTAACATCTTTTTCAAGGGATTTTATTTCTTTTTTTATAATTGCAACGTCCTCTTCTTTAAGGCATAAAATTAAGTCGCCACCACCAATTTCAGTTGAAGCCTCGATTATGATATTCTTAAGTGATTGAATGTAATCTTCAGATGAAGCTGCTGCCCTTCCTTTGAGTTCTTCAAGAGCTTTCTCGAAAGACTCTTCAATAAGTTTTTCTCTTGCCTCTAATTTCATCCTTTTGGAATTCATCTTGGCTTCAGAGATCAACTGCTGGTACTTCATGTGGGCCTGCCTTTCAGCACTTTCCCCGATCTTTTCACTTTCTATCTTGGCTTTTTTTTCGCCCTCTGCTAAAATTGCACTGGTTTCCTCTTGGGCTTTCTGTATTATCTCATCAGCCTTAGTTTGAGCATCTGATCTTATGTTTGATACTATTTTTTCTGCCCCTGAGCTCATCTACTTATCCTCCAATACTAGCTAAACTAGCTACTTAAATAATTCCACCGAATACAAGAAGCAGGATAGCTATCAAGAAACCGTATATAGCCTGTGTCTCAGGGATAGCAGTGAACACAATACCCTGTGCAAACATACTTGGGTTTTCAACAACAGCACCAATAGATGCGGAAGATGTGATACCCTGACCCATACCTGATCCTAAACATGCAAATCCCACTGCTGCACCTGCACCTACTGCCACAAGTCCTGTGAGCGTATCTAATGAGTGTCCACCCATAATTCCGGAGAACACCAGAAGCAGAATAGCTATCAAGAAACCGTATATAGCCTGTGTCTCAGGGATAGCAGTGAACACAATACCCTGTGCAAACATGCTGCTATCTTCAGCTACTGCTCCCACAGAACCTGCTGCTGCTATTCCTTGTCCTATACCTGATCCTAATGCAGCAAATCCCACTGCAACTCCTGCTCCGATTGCTGCTAATGCTGTACCTAATGTTAGTTCTATTGCCATTTATTTTACCTCCTAATTTTCGTAAATTTTCTTTCAGCTTGGAAGGGCTTGAATTTTGAAGTTCCGCCCTCGTAAAATTGACTGAAAAACTCAACATAATGTAAACGTAATGAATTTATAAATGCACCTAAACTCTGGAAAGCCAGGTTGAATATGTGTCCTCCAATGAATATTATTGGAGCGAGAAGAAGGCCTATGTATGGTATCATCTGTCCTGATAACTGTGCCAGGATGTTAACTGTCATTGCTATTCCACCTGTTGAAAGACAGAGTGCCAGCAAACGTGAGTAGGATAAAAGTGTTCCCATGAAACTTAGAATATCCATTACCCCTATAACTCCATTGTAGTAAATCATTATTCCAAGGCCTATTGCTGCAACAACTCCTGCACCTATAAGTGATCCTGTAAGCAAGTAAACAATTATTGATGATTCCAAGATGATCCAATCTATCTGAGAACCTAAAGCTTCTCCAATCTTTCCATTTGCTATATTGTTACGGGCACCCACAATCAATCCGAGGTTGACGTGGAGTATACCAATTAACAAAGCCACAATGAGTATGTTTTCAGGGTGCACAAATGCGTTCCATGAGGGTATTGTAGTTGGAAGTGCTAAGCTTGTATTTCCCCAGATGAACCTCGGGAAAAAGTCTCCTATGAAACCACTGGTAACCATTCCAAGAATGAATGCCCACGCACCACATGCAATAAATATAATTCCAAAGTTGCGCAACGTTTTATTGGTTTTACCAAGTCCTCTGTAGAGGATGTAACCTATGATTGCATCAATTATACCATAACCTGCGTCAGTAAGACAGTATCCGAAGAAAAATGGGAACATGATTGCCATGAAAATGGTTGGATCTATCTCCTTGTAACTTGGAGGTGAATACATCTCCACCATCATCTCGTAAGGCTTTGCAAAGCGTGGATTATCAAGATGAATAGGAATATCATCTTTTTCATCTGGATCTGAAACTTCAACAACTGAGTATCCCTCAGTGGATTTGTCAATTGTTTCCAGAGCTTTTTTCATCTTTTTCTCTGTAACCCAAGCTTCAAACATCATTGTGTGTTTTGTTTCCCCAAAGGATGAAAATATTTCATTTCTTTCCTTTTCAACTTCCAGTTCTTCCTTCAAAACCAGAAGTGTGTCCTTCCATTTTCCTGCAATAACTGCAAGTTCATCCAAGTGGGTTTCCTTTTCAGTTTCTATGGCTTGAATTCTTTTCTGGGAATTTTTCATCACTTCTTCAGGTTTGCCTGAGAGCTCTGAAAGTTCGAATCTTTCAAATTCCAGTCTTCTTAAAAGTCCTGTAAATTCTTCACCGTACTCTGGTAAGGTTATGATAATGATATTTTTTGAAAGAGCTTTCTTTTTTGATTTTTCAGAATCAGCAAGAGTTTCAAAAATAAGAAATTTATCTGTAATAGTTCCTGCCTTTTCTTTAAATTCTTCAAGGCCAGAAGCTGGTATTTTACCCGTTATAACTACGGTATATTTTAACTCATTCAAATCAGCGAAATCAACATCAAAAGATTTGAGTTCATCTGCAACCTTGAAGGCTTCTTCCAACTTGTTTTTCTCAGAATTCAACTGAGTTAACTGTGCTTCAATACCCTTGGTTTCTGTTTCAACATTTACAATGGCTGATTCAGCTTTTTCAATGAGATCTCCTGTACTTAGAACATCCACTTCCTTCTTCTCAAAGGTAGGAGGGTTTATAAAACCTTTTATAGTTTCTTTTATACTTTTCTTACCTTTTTTCACGGATTCAAGGAAATCAAGAGTCCCTGATGTTTTCATGAGAAGAGAAGATACTTTTCCAGTGTTAGGATCCGCCTTTGACGGTTTAAGTATCTGTTTCCACTCTGCATCATTTTGAATTCTCTCTGAGATATCATGAATCTGAACAATCCCAGCTTCATGGAGGGAATTCACCGCAGAATCAGCGTACTTGTCCAAGGTTATTATCTTGAGTTTATTCATCTTTGCCGGCTTGAACATTGTACTCACACTATAAAACACTTTTAACTATTACAGCTACGGCTTCATCAACCATACCTGCAGCTTTTTTGTTTGTTTCTTCTATTTCTTCATTTGTTTTGTTTGATATTTGGTAGGCTTCCTTTTTAGCCTTAGTTTCGGCTTCAAATATAGTAGCCTCTGATTTTTCATAAGCTTCTTTTTTGGTTTTTTCAAGGATCTCTTCCGATTTTGTTCGAGATTCTTCTATCATTTCAGCTGATTTACGAGTCGCGTCCTCTATCAATTTATCAGCATCATTTTCAGCCTTTTTAATGGTAGTAATAGCTTCCGATATCGTTGTCATTTAAATCACCATGATATGCCAGATTCTATTTAGAGTTATATTTATCTTTTACTATTTAATTTTTCAAGCCTACATTGATTCTTTAGTTAAATGTACGTGCCAGTTTCTGTTTACACGTTCATCTATTCTATTCAATCCCCATCAAGTTTCTTCAATATATCCATGTTTCCCTCCTCAACACCATTGTAATGTATTTCATCTGCTTCAAAGAACTTTTTGAAGGGTGATTCATTGGTTTTTTCCTCGTACACATGGGAAACAATTGCAGGCAGTCTCCCCATCATGAATATGCCTGTCCCCAGTTTCCAATCAAAACCCATATCTGAAAGTATGCCTGAATTGGCACCATCTATGTTCATTCGAATCCCCTTCAAGTCGTAAAGCACGTCCTGAATTGCAAGAGCAAGTTTTGTATGTTTACCTAAACATCCGTAGTTTTCTGCAAGTTTTATAAGTTTGGAAGCCCTCGGATCTTCAGTGTGGTACCTGTGGCCAAAACCTGGTATTTTTTCATCATTTGCAAGAAATTCGTCCACCAGGACCCTGGCAGTCGGTTCAACAGCATCATTTGATTCAAGGGGGCCCATCTTACCAAAACCCTTTTTAACCACTTCCTGAAGTATCTTCATGGAACTTTCCATGGCCCCTGCATGGTACTTTCCAAAGGCCATGAGTCCTCCAGAAACACAGGATGTGAGTGGGGAACCTGCAGATGCCATGAGCCTGGCAACCTGAGTACTTGGGGGAGTTAAACCATGGTCACAGAAGGATACAAGCACTGCCTCAAGCATTTTTGATTCATTTTCAGATGGAAGAGTTCCCTTAAGTAAAAGGTAAACCATTTCAGAAAAGGATACATTTCCAATAAGATCTTCCTGGGAATAGCCCCTGGTTACTATCCTGTTGGGCTCAACCTTGGTTATGGAAGTTCTCAATTTTGGGTTACTGAGTTTAAACATTGTTTCCACGGTTCCTCTTCCAGTTGCCATACAATCACTTCAATAAATATCCAACTTCAATTATCTACACAATCCATTCCCATCTACACAACTTATTCTCTGCAGTTAACCACACCAAGGCACGATTAAATCCTTACCCCAATTTTCTTACCACAGTTTTTTTCAATGAAAAGATTTCTCATTAAAAAGGTTCCATGAGAGAGAAGTTCATTTATTCCAGAGTCATTTATTCCAGAGATTCAGAAGTTAGATACACAGATGATCTTCGAGGCTCCACACAGCAGCATGGCCTCATACAAACGATCCTTACACCACTGGCCCTTTGAGGTCCCACCTTAACAAACGATCCTAAAGCGGTTACAGAACCACCAATACCAAGAGCACCAACCTTGGAGTTGTTCAAAGATTCTGTAATGATGCCTTCAATTTCAGACTGATCGTTAAGATTCCCATATGCCATGGCCTTCAACATAAGGGATGAAGCTTCAAAATGAGTTCTTCCAATGCCAACAGCTGGAATGCATGGAGTGCACCCAAGCATTGGAACCTCTGATCTCAACCATGTTATAACTTCAACAAATACTTTTCTATAATCCCGCCTATGAAAAACTTTATAAGTGTGGGATCTGATCTCAGGTCCACCACCCAGCATGAGCACATGGATCCTGACGGAGTCGCCAGGAATAGTGCCAACTGAGAAGGGTGCAGGTAAAAGCCTGCCCGGATCATCGTAAAGACCTTTTTTCTGTTCTATCCGTTCAAAAACATTTCCACGCACAGCCATTGGCCTTGCTGGAAGTTCTCTCAACCCAGATTCAACACCGGATCGTATCTTACTGAAAAAACCTCCAGGAAGCTGAACTGCATCTCCAACCTCAACGTAAACATGGGGAATACCAGTATCATCGCATAGGGGAACTTTATCATGTTCTGCCACATTTGCATTTTCAATTAAAAGCTCAAGAATCCATCTTGCATTTTCATTGGTTTCTTCCTTGAGTGCACGCGTGTAGGCATCCATCTGATCCTTACGGAAGGTTGTGCTGGCCTTTATAACTGCATCTTTAACCAGATTCTCCACGTCCATCAACAATACGTCCCTTAACTATGCCTGAAGGTAGATTTTTTTAAGTAATAAATTTAGTAAACTTCTTCAACAGATTTTAATTGTTAAACTTTGGTCTTCTTCAGTAGACTTAACACCAATAAGTGCACGACTCTACTTTTTAATCTTCTATTTTTATTGGTTATAAAATCTTACCATTACATGGATTGGAGATTGAAATTTTAAGTTTGTAATTAAACCTCACTCAGGAATAGCCATATCTCTAGTTCCAAGGCTTGAAATCTTTGCATCAGGATAATAACGGTTTATCATACTTTGAACCAGGAAAACTTGCCTTACACGTTCTGCAGCCTGCAATTCAGTTGTGTCCCATCCGTGGTGAGCTGCCACAGCACCTCCAGTTTTAAGGTAAACCGGGGATGCGGCTTTTACGATCTCTGGAGCCTCGTAGTGCCTTATAAAACCGCCTGAAGACTTTGGGTTCTCCATGTGAAGGTCTATGGAGATGTTAACAGCTTGACGTATGGCTGAAATCATTGGAATCTGCAGATCACGCACTGGATTGAATGAATCAGCGCCTATTTTCTGGAGGAGTTTTGCAGAGGCGGGGTTGCCGTGTCCACAATGGGCTGAAACCTTGAAATGCACATTTTCAGGCAGTTCTCCTGCACTGCGCATTTTACCAAGTACCCAGAGCAGTCCCTCATCGTAAACAACAATGCCTCTAACTCCAAGCTCCACCGCACGTTTAACATCCTCCACTGCGTAAAGGAGGTTTTTGTAGCCCCTAAGTCTGTAGCCTATCCTTGCGCCCTCCTTGGTGTTTGCAGTGGCACTGGTGTCGTAGGTTGCACGCGGCCCAACACTTAAAAAAAGTTCCATCCGAGCTTTTTTTGCCATTTCAATCATTTCCTGGATTTCAGAGTCTGTGAGGAGCATTATTCCCTTGGTCTGGGTGACCCTGTGGACTGTAACCCCATATTTATCTGTGGCTTCAATGAGTGCTGCCATTGCAGCTGGCTTCTGGATACCTGGAACCTCAAACCTGTACTGTGAACCGTCTGGAAACCTTTTTTCAGATGATTTTAATCCTTCTACTATTCCAATATCCCTGAGAAAATCCTGTGTACGCATCGGATCACCTTTTTTATACTTTGCGGTAGCTAACCAATCTCTTATTTCATTAAATTTATTAATTGAAAGATTAATTAATTGAAAAATTAAAATTGAAAGATCTCCTAAAATCTGTATCATTTAAACGTTTATCATTTGATCTTTACACGTTCATTGAAAATATCCATGAAATCATTCATTTTATAGGATTCCAGGTTTTCTATTACCTTTAAAACCTTCAAATCAAATTCAGGATTCAACATTTGAAACTTCCCAAGGATGTCCTCCATTTTAAAGGGATTTTCAGGTTCTCCCCTGGGCAAGTCAACCCTTTTATGATAAACATGTCTCTGATGTTTGTTATCTGGCTTTTTATCTGGCTTTTTATAAGCCTTTTTATAAGCCTTTTTATCTGGCTTTCCCTTATCTAAGAAGTTTCCCTCTGTAATGAGGGTAACATCAGAAGGCCTCATATCTGGGTAAAGTGCATCAAGGGCTTCATCACATTCAACTAAGATTTTATTTGAAATTTTTTTTATTTCAGGATTCATAAATCCATCTTGCACATTTTTTAAGTTCAAATCGCCCCTAAAAAGTGCAACTGCAATGCTCACGGGCAAACTCTGCCTTAAAGCTTCAACTGTCCCTGGATCGTGATTATCATGGCCTGCTGCTATTTTGTAGGTTTTAACTATTATCTTCTGAATCTCTTCACCTTTTAAACCCTTTCCCTGTGAATTGATCTCATCCAGGATCCCAAGTGCAGCGTCCACTGCAGAGTGCAAATGCCTGCATACTGGATATTTTTTGAAGTAAACGTTTAAAATGTGATACTTTTCAAGATCAAATCCGGCATTGAAAACATTCTCTTCTCTACGTTCAGTTGTTTCAAAATGATTTCCTCGAGCCATTGCATTTAAAAACCCTTCCTTTCCTTCAACTATGGATTCTGCCCCTGTGAAACCATTTTCTGCAAGTAAAGCTGATAAAACGCCCGATTGAGCTGCACGGCCTGCATGTAAATGTTTTCCCATGCTGCCTGCATGATCCGACTCCAGAAGTCCTGCAGCCTGGGTCCCAGCAAGTCCAAGAGCATTTAAAGTCTCATCATGCCCCAGTTTCAGGGCTTTGCAGGCGGCAGCTGCAGCTCCAAAGGTTCCGCAGGTTCCTGTGCTGTGGAAGCCCTGCCTTCGATGTGCTGGATTAACAAGCATTCCCATGGCAATTGAAGATTCATACCCCACCACCAGTGCAGTTATAAAGTCTTTTCCAGATTTTTTCTGGGATTCGCAGAGTGAAAGTGCTGCGGGTATGACGCAGCAGCCGGGGTGAAGCTGTGCAAATCTGTGACCGTCGTCCAGATCGAGTGAGTGGGCAAATATACCGTTTGCAAGACTTGCATCAAGGGTACTGGCTTTTCCAGAGCCCAGAACCGTTGAATCACCATCGTGCCCAATGATGTTCCTGATTGCCATCCCACTTTCGCTTTGTGAGCCCCTGAGTGTAACCCCTAAAAAGTCCAGAAAACACAGCTTTGCCATTTCAACCACATTTTCAGGGACCTTACTGTACCTGGTTTGTACTGTAAAGCTTGCCATTTTTTCGGTTATCATTGTTTTTAGGTTGTCCACTCTTTAGATAATCTTTTTCATTGAATTTTCATTAAAATTTTAGTTTTAAAAAAAAAGCTTCTTAGCCGTTCATCAATTTTAAGCCCGTTTTTTATTTTTTTAACTTTTTATACAGTTCAAATCTTTTTTTAATCCATTTCTTTTAACCTATTCCTTTTTTTACTTTAAATTATCTCTTTTTAATCTAAAAAATCCAGTTTATCCTTTAATCTTGAATAAAAAAAGAAAAAAGCCTGAAAACGTTACACAAAAATAAAAAAAGCTTAAATGTCATCCAAAATGAGGTTTAAATAAAAAAAGAGTTAAAAT
>DAHH01000002.1:66585-109202 GCA_002498385.1 Methanobacterium sp. UBA410 | reverse complement strand
AGAGTTAAAATTAAATAAAAAAATAAAATGAGTTAAGATCTTCTAAATTTAAAATCTAAATTTAAAATCTATTTCAGACCATTATTAAACATTCTGACAAGTGGCTTACTTAAATGCCTTCTTGCAGATGGTGGAACCTCATAAAAACCTTCTTTTATAGTTCTTTGAATTTCAATTTTTTCCTTCAGGCCATTTCGAAGTTTCCTGCCGCATTTTGGACACTTATAACCCTTATCTTTTCCAGCTGACTTCATGCGTTTTCCGCACTCACACATGGGGTTCAGGGTTTTGTAAACCTTTGCAAGTTCCAAGATCTTGAATTTTTCAACGTTCAAAGTTCCTTTTTCTCCAATACCACCATAAACCCTTAACTTATCGCCTGCTGCAAGTTGCCTTACAATATCCCTGAACCCTTTGGTGGGTTCGTAGGCTGCGCACTCCTGCTCACCAGAATCATCCATAAGGATGAATATGAGGTGTCCTCCTTCTATTGGCTGGGGTTTTTCCTTAACCTCCCCTTCCACGATGTAACACTTGAACTGTTCCATGTCAGAAATTTTAGCTGCCCTCTGAAGGTGCATGTCCGTATGCTGGTTGGTTTTAAAGACTCTAAACCTTTCTATGGTTTCACCAGACTTTACAATAGAATGGGCTTTCCTCACAGCCTCTGGACTTTCTCCCCTTATCCCGTAAAGCACTGGACATGGTGTGTGAGGCTCTATTGCCATATAACCATCGTCTACATTGTCAAAAGTTTCAGGGTAAGTCTCATCGTTCATTTTTCTGACGGATCCCTCATCCAGGAGCCTGTCTGTTCCACAGTTTTCACCCGTCCTGTAGGCCAGCAGTTCATAGGTCCTGTCTGGAAGTTCGCAACCAATAGCAGCTAAAGCACCTATTATCCCCCTTCCTTTTTTGAATTTGAATGTTTCAGCCCCTATTTTGTCTGCAAGCTTCTGGGCATCTTCTATGGAAACTATATCCCTTATGGTTCTGATTGAGAAGCTTTTCATTTCATCGGTGATTTCTCCATCATAAAAAACCACACCGGGATTGGTTTTATCACACTGAAGTTCTGCCAGTTCTCCAACCTTATCTAAAATAAATTTTCTGATTTTTTCCTTTTCCTTTTCTGATTTTAAAATTAATCTGAAGGATAGTGCACCATTTCCACGGGTTTTAAACCTTGCAAATGGGTTAAGACGTATGAGGTGTGGGTAACCCTCAATTGTGTAACCACAATCTTTAAGTTCATCCAGTATAACAGAAGTTATATAGGTTGTGCACATTCCTTCATTTGAATCTGTGTCATCGATACCAACATATAATTTATCGTACATAAATTTTCACCAAGGTGATCCCAATGCAAAGAAGTAATATTCCCGCTCAAAGAGATCATATTCTGCTTGAAATAAACAAGCTTCTATCAAGTCATGGTTTTGAAACTTCTAATATATATGATAGAAGCTGTTTTGATATGGTGGCAAAAAAAGACCTTCTGCTTCTTCTGATGAAGGTTTTAATCAATGTTGACGGGTTTACAGGGAAACAGGCCCAGGAAATAAAGAAAGTTGCAAGCACCTTCTTTGCATCACCACTCATAATAGGTATTAAATCAAAAAATGAAATTTTAGAGGAAGACGTTGTCTATGAAAGGCACGGAATACCAGTAATAGCCTTTAAAACCTTTAAAACCATGTTGATCGAGGAGATCTACCCTGAAATATTTGCAGACCGCGGAGGATACTTCGTTCAGATAGATGGGAATGTTATAAAAGATATAAGGGAAAAGAAAAACCTTTCCAGAAAGGATCTGGCTGATCTTGCACACGTATCAAGGGAAACAATTTACAAGTACGAGAATGGAATGGTGAGAGCATTCCCAGAAACTGCAATGATGCTTGAAAGCATTTTGAACATGAAAATAACCCTCTCAGTTAACCTCTTCAACATCCCAGAACCTGAAGTTGCTAAAGAAAAAACCAAAAAGGAACCCAAAGAACTCTTTGATCTGGGTTTTGGTGTGATTCCAACCAGAAGAACGCCCTTCGATGCTCTTGCAAAACTTGAATCTGAAACTGCCCACAGGATCAGGGATGACAACAGTCCAATCATGACCAACATGGAAAAAAACCGCAGCCCAAGCATTTTAAAAAGGATGGCAGGAAACTTGAAGGATCTTTCAGGGGTTACAGGTACAGAAGCCGTTTTCATACTTGAAAACAGGAAAAAAGAGACCTGCATTGAGGGAGTGCCAGTTGTCCACAACTGGGAAATGGGTGAAATGAAAAACTCAAAAGAATTTTTAAAGGTTGTAAAAGAGAGAAAACAGTGCAGTTAGTTGCAGTTAACCTACATCTTCCTTTGAATTCCTCTAAACTCTTTTTTTAAATTTTTAAAAGTCGTGCTACTTTTTATTAAGGAATTCCTTTTATTACCAATGGATTCCTTTTATTTCAGTATTTCCACTTTAAAAATGGATATTTTTGGAATTCTCATTTCTATTGATATAATCATGAGATGTTAAATCACAATTACGGGAGAATTAACAAGAGAATAAAAAATTAACACAAAACAAATGATAAGCTCTTAAATGAGTAAATAAGCTCCTAAATAAGCAAGATCTCAAATGAGCATATAAAAATAAGGAATCGTTTTTTAGGAGTTTAATTTAGAAAATTTAATTTAGAAAAACTTTTATTTAAAAGGATTCAAAGAAAAAATGAAGTTTTAAAAGAATTTTTAAAGAAAAATAAAGTCAATACAGTACTTGATCATTTGGAAGCCAAAATTTTAAAGGTTTCCTCAGCTTCAACCTCAGAAGCAATGCCCACTGCAATCATGTCCACATAATCAACTGTTTTGATGTAATCAAATGCTTCATCAGGCCTTAATATTCCTGCCGCAAGTGTTTTATTTGCAATTATGGTTTTATCCAGTTTATGGATCATTTCTTGGAGCTCAGCACGATCTTCAGGGCTGTAACCTTCACAGTCCATCATGTAACCCATCTTGTTTAATGGAATCATGTAAACATCGAAAAGATCGAGTATTGAAGATTCCAAGAGTTTTGAGGTTGTTCTGAAGGGCATGGTGGTTGCAAGTCCTGCAACTGCATTTTCATCCTTCACAGCCTGAAGTTCATCTTTTAAAGAATCCCAATCACCTTTGTAATCTTGAATGACCATTACACTGGCCTCAAACTCTGAAAGCAACTTTATATCCTCATTTTCTTTACCTGGTCTCACAGTTCCAATTATGTCCATATTGCAGCCTTCATCCCGGGCCAGTTTAAGGGCTTCAACTGTGGTTGGATTTGGAATTAACTGTATTCCCCTTACTCCAAGTTCGTAGGATCTTCTGATTATCTTAAGTACATTCTCTGGTTGATCCTGGAAGTCCAGCTGGTAAAGCATGGATCTGTGACCAAAATGGGCTGATTTTAGGCCCATAAATGGGGAAGTTCCAAGCAAAGTTCTCGGTACTTCTATTTTATCCAATTTTATTGTTCCATCAAACATTTTAAATCCTTAAAATACTGTTTTTTTATATTGGAATTTATAATTAACTTTTATTTGGTTTTACTTTTTATTTGATAATTAACTTTTATTTGGTTTTACTTTTTGTTAATCGTTCTATTAATATTGCTTTGTTAATTTTTAACTAATTTATTTTAACTAATTTAAGGTTTTAATTAATTTGAATATTTACTTACCTTCAGCTTCCCTAACAACAACCGCTGTACCGTAAGCCAGTATTTCCTGCATTACGTTTGAAATTTCATTTGAATCAAAACGTGCACTTATTATTGCGTTGGCACCCATGTCCATTGCATGTTCTATTACCCTTTCAAGGGCTTCATTTCTGGAGTGCTCCATCATCTGCACGTACTCCTTTATTTCCCCACCAAACATGGAACGTATTCCTGCACCAACCTGTCCGCCTACACCCCTGCTTCTCACTGTAAGGCCGTATACAAATCCTTTTGTTTCTAAAATTTCGTATCCGGGCACATGATTTGAGCTCACAATTACGAATTCATCCACAGACACCATGATAAAACCTCCGTCTTTTTAACTTATAAAACTCTTGTGATCGAGGTTGTATATATCCATTCACACATGCATGGTTATTAATGATGTTCATTAAAAGATTGTGTAACAGCAAATTTTAAAATGTTTTCAATCTAATTAAGTAATTGAAGAATATTTTTGAAGAATTCAATCTAATTGAATACTAAGAGTTGGAGCTGAAAAAATATGGATAGTATGAAAGTACTTATTGCTGATTCAATAAACGAAAAAGGAATAGATGAACTTAAAGATGCTGCTGAAGTTGTTGTTAACACTTCAATCACAAAAGAAGAACTTTTAAAGGTTATAAAAGATTTTGACGCCATCATCGTAAGGAGCAGGACAAAGGTAACTCGTGAAATCATAGAAGCCGCAGACAAGCTTAAGATCATAGCAAGGGCTGGAGTGGGCGTTGACAACATCGACATTGGAGCCGCAACAGAACACGGTATAATGGTTGTAAACGCACCGGAATCAACTTCAGTAACAGTTGCAGAGCACACAGTGGGAATTATACTCTCGCTTGCAAGGAAAATATCAATTGCAGACAAATCTGTTAAGGAAGGTAAGTGGGAAAAGAAAAAATTCATGGGACTGGAGCTCAACGGCAAAACCCTGGGTGTTATTGGAATGGGAAGAATAGGAAGCCAGGTTGTAACCCGTTTAAAAGCTTTTGGAATGGAAGCACTGGTCTACGACCCTTACATAACAGAGGAAGCCGCAGCAGAGATTGGAGCAACCATTGTTGACCTTGAAACTCTGCTTAAAAACTCCGATGTCATGACTGTGCACGTGCCATTGACCCCAGAAACCAAGTACCTCATATCCAAACCACAGTTCGACCTCATGAAGGAAAACGCCTTCATTGTGAACTGTGCAAGGGGAGGAATAATCAAAGAGGAAGATCTCTACGAAGCACTTTCAACAAACCAAATAAGGGGTGCAGGTCTTGATGTTTATGAAGAGGAACCACCAAAGAACAGTCCTCTCTTCGAACTTGACAACGTGATTTTAACACCACACATAGCTGCATCAACATCAGAAGCACAGCGTGACGCAGCCATAATTGTTGCAAATGAGGTGAAAAAGGTATTCAGAGGTGAAGCTCCTAAAAATGTTCTGAACATGCCGGTCCTTGACCCTGAAACCTTTCAACAGGTGAAACCATACTTTAAACTCGCAGAAAAACTTGGAACATTCATCTTACAGACGGCTAAAGGAAACATCAAGGAGATCAACGTAACCTACTGTGGAGATCTCTCGAAGTTCAGAAAACAGGAGATTTTAACCAGAATGATGCTCAAGGAGGTACTTAACCCAGTGCTCACAGAACCTGTAAACCTTGTAAATGCAAACAGCATTGCCAAAAAGAGGGGCATAATAGTAACCGAAGGAAAGAGATCCGATGCAGAAGGCTTCAAAAACCTTGTAAAGATCGAGATGAAATCTGAAGGTGGGGATGTCAGCGTGGAAGGAATCTTCACAAGGGAACCTAAGATCGTCATGATAAACGGCTACAAGGTGGACGTTGAAACTGAAGGAACCATGCTGATCGTCAATTACAAGGACCTACCTGGCATAATAGGTTTAATCGGTACAAAACTTGGGGAACATGGTATAAACATAGCCAAAATGCAGGTTGGAAGAAAAGAGCTCGGTGGAGAAGCTGTGATGGTTCTCAAAGTTGACCAGATCGTTGGCAAAGAGGTTATAAAAGAGCTTTTAAAACTTGAAAATGTCTACGATGCCGTGGCTGTGAACTTATAAAAGTCAGGGCAATAAAAGATACAACAAAAATAAACGATACAACAAAAAGTCATAAAAATGAACTTATCTTTTTTTCCTTTTTTGAATTTTAATAACTTTTTTGAATTTTAAGTAAAATATAGGCTTATGGCCGATTTAGTAAATGAATCATGTTTACTCTTCATTTTTATTTTACTTCTATTTTAACAGTTTATTAATTAAGATTAATTAAGGGCAAGTTTCAATGCGCTGAAAGCACCTTTTTTGTTGAAAAGTTGAATATAGAAAAAGTTAAAAAAGATTTAAAATCTTAGTTAAAAACATTTAAAATCTTTAAACTTACTCACCAGCAAATTACTCTTTAAACTAATTTTAAACTAAAATAAAGAATTAATAAGTCACAAGGTAATCAATAAACTAAAAATTAACCAAAAAAAGACAATTAACCCACAATGGTGTAATCCATGTTCTGTCCAAACGAATCGTAGGCCCTGATACTTTCAACATCGTAGGGTTCTGCAATTATCATATGGAAAAGACCCTTTTTTGCAAAGAACTGGAGGTCAGTGTTTGATGGTTCTGCACTGTATCCGGGATGGCTGTGGACAGATCCCATATCATCAGATAGTAGGGGCATCATAAATATCTCCATGACAGCACCGCTCTCAGAAGCTGCTCCGGGCAGGAATATCAATCCAGTTATCCTCAAAATGTCATCCTCAATTTTTCCTTGAAGTATTGCACTGAACTCTCGAGGATACGAAGTTTTTGCAATTTGCATTATTTCTTCTATAACTTCCCTATCCACATGGACTTCTAAAAATTCCTTCCTATTATTTCCAAGAAGCTTTGAAAGCAGTTTTCCGATTCTTCCAGTCATTTTACATCCTTTTTAATTTTTGTATCTAAAAAAAGGTTTATCGATTCATTGCTGGGTGGTATAAGTATTGGTTAGGGTAATGATGAGTGGTAAAGTGTTGAGTTATAATTGAATTAAATGATTTAACGTCCTTACTTATTATTCTTATGGTAGTTCATGGACACTTTTCCTATGTTTATTATGTTCCTATGTCTATTTATGGTGCCATTTTGCATAAATAGTCAGCACCTACAAAATTGAGTTGTTCCTGAAAAAGTCCCAATCAAATATTGGAAGGTCCCAATCAGCAAAAAGTCTTAAACGTTGAGATAAAACTTTTTTTCGGGTTATTGGATTGAATCCCTCTATTTGAACCTTTTTTCTGTAGATTCCAACACCCCTCTTCTGCCAGGCCGGTACTTCAGCCACGTTGATACCACTGTCAAATATCAAATCGTGCAGTTCACTGCTTTTCCTTTTATTCAAAAGTTCAACCGTTTCTTTTTTACCGTACCTTTCTCGAAGTGTCCAGTAGGCGTAACCGTTTAAACAGTTGCTCCATGCTTCATCCTGTCTGCTTTTGAAGTACTTTACAACAGCATCTTCAGAAAGTGGGATCACCCGTGAATCAAATGAAACTGGTTTTACAGATTCTGAATCAATTTTTTTAGAAAAGGAGCTTGAGATAAAGCTGGGAAAAACAGAGTTCAATTTTTCAATGCGTCCTGAAAATGGAACTTCAGCAAGCAGAACGTTGATTTCATCAGAAAATGTGTACACAAGAGCAGGACTGAATTCCCTTGAAAATTCCAGGCATGTTTCAACCATTGCTTTAACAAATCCAATATCATAGGGCTTTTGGAGCTTTAAACTCTTGGATAACTTGGAGAATTTCCTTCCATCAATTCTTAAAACGATTCTGGATCCGCAGGGAACCTTTAAGCTGGAAAATATCTCACATTCCTTCATCTGCATCTCACATTCCTTCATCTGCAACCCATTTTTATTAAGTTTGGAATTGTATCCACATATCTCTGGATGTTTTATAAATCTCCTGGATGTTTTATAAAAATATGGAGTTTTCCACAACCAAAAGATCAACGGAACATCACTCAAGGACACCACAAGATCAATTATATTCCACGTACTTCTGTTACCTGTTTAAAATGAATTTTCTAAGTTGAAATTAATATTCTGCATTTAACTGGATCTAAAACTCTATTCAATACAGTAAACGTTCAAAAAGGGAAAAACACGTATGTAATGGTTAAAATGTATATTTTGATAAAAAACTTAGAATTTAAAGGTTATGTACCCACATGTAGGGTTTCGTTCAGGCTTTTGAGGAGTTTTATTGCAGCATAAGCTGCGAGAACACTTGTTTTTGGGTTCATTGAGCATCTCATATTTTTTGTGATGGTTTTCATTTCTCCGAACTCTCCAACTACGTGAACTTCATGCATGTTTCTGTCAACTTTGGGGTCTGCTATTATTTTAACGTCCACTTCCCTTCCACAGGCCAAACTTAAAGTTGCTGCAACATTTATGTTCATTGGGAATTTGCGAACTGCATCTCCTGCCTTTCCCTCATAGAGTACTTTTTCTTCATCCGTTGAAATTCCAAGGGATCTTGGAGGTTTTCGAGTTACGAGACTTGCACTCTCTATACGACCGATGGATGCTGCTTTAATACCATCGATACCAACAATGGCCCCCGAAGGTGCATAAATCCTTGCACCATTTTCCTCTGCAATTTTTTCAAGTTTTTGCCTTAACTCGCCATCCAGAAGTGCACCAACACTCATGACAATCATGTCAACACCACTTTCAAGCACTGTGGGAACAACCTCCCTAACAGCCTGGGGTGATGCTGCCTCAATCACAAGGTCAACCTTGTCCAGCATATCCTCTATGTTCAACAAGACAGTTCCATCATCAATTTGAGATGCCAGATTTTCAGCTCTCTCCATGTCTCTGTCATAAAAAAATTTTAAATCAACGCCTAGCTTTCCTTCAGCTGCAAAATTAGTGATTATGTTAGCTATGGCGCCACATCCTAAGATCCCTACTTTCATTTTACTCTTCCCTGTGTTTAATGTTGTTGAATTACTGGAGCCTCTGTTATTTCAGGGCTTATTAAAAGAATATCCCCTACAGCTTGAACCCTATCGTAAGATATATCTATAGTACCCTCCTCTTTAAGAGGTCTGATTTCATCTCCCTCAGGCACTATTCGTATACTTGTTTTTATAACGTCTTTTATTCCAACACTCTTTTTATCAGGTTTTATAGCTAGGGTTTTTAAAATCGAAACTCTGCCTTTTTTTATGTTCAATACAACATCCTGAATCCTTCCAACGTACTTACCTCGCGTTGTGTATACATCCAGATCGTACAGGCTTGATAACTCCACCATTAATACCACCTACACTCTACTTTGACACTTCTAGTTAAAGAAGGTTGTCCTTAAACATCCATTTTTTAGATTAATAAGATAACTAACCTGATATAGAATTAAAAACATCCAGATACTTAAATTTTACGCAGCTAAAAAAGAAAGTGTAAAAAAAACGTGTTCAAAAGGGGCCTGAAAAAATGGAAAAGATACATTTCAATAGAATAGAATCCTTTTCAGGAAAGTCCCATGAAAGTTTTAAATCCATCACCACCATATTAATGATGTTGAAACCATATTAATGATGTTGAAAAGTATAAGAATTAATGTAAAAGCTAATTTTTTGTGTAAAAGCTAAAATTTCATGATTCAAGTACTTAATTTAAAAAGTCTAATTTAAAAAAATTAAGTTAAAATGCACTTAAATCTTATGTTAGGGTGCATTTAAACGTGTTTGTACTAAAAAACTAATAACAACACTCCAAATTCATAAAAAAGGTTTTAAATTCATAAAAAAAGGTGAAAATAAATGTGGGATACAAGTAAAGATTACAGACTGCAAGTTGCAGAAAAATCTGTTGATCTATTCATAAGAACGGCCGGAGGAGCAAATTTAAGGGGAGTTTGGGATAAAAGAAAGTGTTTGAATGCTGCAAGGAAGATGATCCCTGAGATACAGGAACTCTACTACTCTTACATGGAACCTGAAGATATGGCCAGATCTTCCCAGGTGAAAGACTTAAAAAATAAAGCCCAGGATATAACTGATGCTCTTGGAGGTAAAGGCTGGGAAAGAGAATTTTTAAAACTTGTAAATAAGGAGGAGAAGGAAAAACTCAAAGATTCCATATCCAAGATCAAATTTTCCCTGAACACTATTTCATGCATGGACAGGCGCCTTCTACTGGGAAAGGTGGATGATCCAATCATTGGCGTTGACATCAAGAAGGGGGAGGTTGTGAGTCTGATGAAACACCCAAACGCTGACAAACTTCTTGTATGTAATGTGAATCTAGGTGATCGGGCTGCAACTGTCGTTACCAACGATATGAAAGTCAAGGAAGGTAACAATGTAGGCGTTGCACTGCTACCACCAGCAAACTTCATGGGAATCACAAGCGAGGGAATGTTCCTTGGAGTGGACAACACTGTTTTAAAGGATGTTGAAGGAGAATTAGGTGGCCTTCCACATGGATTTCCACTTGAAGCCCTCAACAAAACCAGAAGCTTGGTTGAAGAGTTTTTAAAGTAAAAAAAAGTTTTTAAAGTAAGTTTTAAAAATTTAAAACTAAAAATTTAAAGTTTCCTAATTATTCTTAATTAAAGCTAGTTTCTTTGCTAGTTTTAATTTAAACCTAATTTTTAATTTAAATCTAATCTTTAAATCTAATCTTTAAATCTAATCTTTAAATCTAATCTTTAAATCTAATCTTTAAATCTAATCTTTAAATCTAATTTCTGGTCTAATTTTCAATTAATAATTATTGAATATCAATATCTTAAAAAACGACCAGCTTGGTTCGGGTCATATCTTCAACAGCATATTTAACCCCTTCTTTACCCATTCCACTCATTTTAAAACCACCGAAGGGCATGTTATCCGTGCGGAAGGTTGGTTGTCTGTTTATCATCACTCCACCGGATTCTATAAGTTTTATAGCTTTTAAAGCGTTTTTCATACTGTCTGTGAACAAACCTGCCTGCAAACCATATTTGGTATCATTCGCAACTGCAATTGCCTCATCAAGATCTTTAACAGTTATTAATGGTGCAACGGGCCCAAATGTTTCTTCCTGTACAATTTTCATCCGGGAGTTAATATTTTCAAGCACAGTTGGAGCATAAAATGCACCTTTGCGCTTTCCACCGCATAATATGGTGGCGCCCTGATTTGAAGCTTCTTCAATGGTTTTTTCAATTTTTAAAGCTGCTTCTTCATCTATAAGTGGTCCTACGTCTGTCTCAGGACTCATTGGATCTCCAACCTTCAGTTTTTCTGTTTGTTCAACGAACCTATCTATGAATTCATCTGCAATACCTTCCTGGAGAATTATGCGTTTCACACCTATGCAGACCTGACCAGCATTCATGTAAGCTCCCTTCACTGCGGCTGCAACTGCTTTTTCAATATTTGCATCATCAAGAACTATTAAAGGGTCGTTGCCACCAAGTTCCATGGTCAACTTCTTCATTCCTGCCTTTTTTGATATTGAAACGCCTGTTGGGATGCTCCCTGTAAATGATATTTTATCCAAAAGGTTGTTTGTTACCAGTTCATCTCCTACAACGCTTCCCTTTCCTGTAACCGCGTTAAGAACCCCATTGGGCAGGTGGCTGTCCATGATCTGTGCAAGTTTCAGGGCGGCAAGAGGGGCCTTCTGGGATGGTTTGAAAACTACTGCGTTCTTTGCTGCAATTGCAGGTGCAATTTTGTGGATTGCAAGGTTAACAGGATAATTGAATGGTGTTATAGCACCCACAACACCAAGTGGAATTTTTATTGTAAAGCCCAGTGCAGTTCTTCCACCTATACCTGCATCCATTGGAACTGTTTCACCATATATTCGTTTTGCTTCTTCTGCTGCCAGCTGTATTGTCAGGGCAGATCTTTTCATCTCTCCACGTGAGTCTCTGATTGTTTTTCCAGTTTCCAGTGTTATAAGCTCTGCAAGATCGTCTGAAGACATTAAAACATCTTCATAAATATCGTAAAGTATTCTGGATATTTTGCGAGCTGACATCTCCTGTAGAATCTTTTTAGATCTGTTTGCAGCCATAATTGCATTTTTTACATCCTCACGGCTCCCCTGAGGCACTGTATCAATAACTCTAGAGTTTGCAGGGTTATTTACGTCTATCTTTTCATCTTTGTCCACCAAATTCCCGTTTATTAACATTTCCATGTTAAATCCCCCAAAAAACAAGTTTAAATAATCAGAACTGTGTTGATCCTTCATATTGGGCTTTTAAAATCCCCATTGAAAAAAATGAATGTTTGAGTGGATACTCATTAAATGAATTCATGTTTTAGGTGAAATCATCCTTGAGCTTGCTGATCTTGTTTGAAAGATCCTTGGCATCTGTGTTGTTTACCTCGTTTCCAAGTCCTGTAACGTAGTTTTTGTACATCAAAAGCATGAAAATTGCGATTACTATCATGCCTCCAATTACCAGCAGGAGTTCTGCCGATGTTTGCCCAGATTCATCTTCCAACACTTCAAACATGCTAACACCACGATTAAAATCCTAATAATGAAGGTCCAAATGTTTTTATGATGTAAAATATTCCGTAAGACAGCAGCACGAGTGGAATTGTGAATTTCACTCCTTTCTTTGGGTTTCCGTAGAGAATGATACCAATTAGAATGCCCACTATTGCAGAGTGTATTATTATGTAACCGCCTGCACCCGTTGTTGCAGCATCTGTGAGTGGGCTTGCAGTACCTACAGATGCTATGAACGTGGAGTAGGTCACTATCATTCCCAGTGCAAATGGGGCTGCAATTATGGCTGCAATTATGAGGAACATTACAGACATCATCACATTAGCCTTTCTTTCACGTTTTAAACTCAGTACAGCCCTTAAATCTTCTGCAACAGTTTCTAAAACCTCAGCTAAACTTCCTCCAACTCTTCTACCTTCAAGTATTATTCTAAAGGTTCTATCCAAATTTTGGGATTTCAAACGTTCCCCCATGGAGAGAAGTGCTTCATCAAATGTGCTGCCTATTTTTATTTCGATTACAGCCCGTTTGAGTTCATCGTTCAGTGGACCTTTACCATGTTTTGAAATATCTTCCATGGCTGTTTCAACACCAGTTCCTGCCCTTAAAAGAGATGCAATTTGCCTTAAGAAATCAGGTGTGGCCATTTCCACTGCATCAACCCTGCGTTCCATTGAAATGAAAAGCCAGCCTGCTATAATTAGCAAAGGTGTTAAAAGTCCGATTAAAAGCCCAATGAGAGGATTTATTCCAAGTAAAACAAAAACAAGCATTGCAATTAGGCCTAACATAATACTTGAAACAAGTACAAGGGTTATAATATCTGAGGCCTTAACATACATACCAGCCCTTATCAGAGTTTCCTGAATACGGACTAGATACTTATCAGGCAACATTTTGTCAAGACTTGTTGATATGGGCGACAATGCAGGAGGTATAATTGCCATTTTTTCACCAATAATATTTCTAATAGGTTTTGATATATTAATATAGTTACTTTGGACTTTTATTATATATTTATTGGTGTATCCACTTAGAAGTTCACATACACTGATGATTTTTACAGAACTTGTAACCGAATCATAGCTTGAGCAAAAAAAGTCCATTAAAAAAAGTCCATTAAAATTTCAATGAAAAAAATCTTAAATGTAAACCAATACGAAAAAAATGTTATTAAAAAAATGGTACTAAAAGTACTAAAAAACTAGAAAAACTGTTAAAGTGTTAGAAAATTAAAAAAAATTAAAAGTAAAAGGTTAAAAAAAGTAAAGAGCGTTTAAAAAGTAACATTAACAACGCGTTAAACTCTTTTAAAAGGTCAATTTCTTTTTCATCCTGTTTAAAACTTTTCCCCTGCTTTTTACCAGAACCATGTCCTCAAAACGCACCCCAAAGTTGCCTTCAAGGTAGATTCCAGGCTCAACCGTGACAACCATATTTTTTTCAAGGGTTTCCTTGCTTTTTATGGATAAATTAGGTCCTTCATGTATTTCAACACCCACACCATGGCCAGTTGAGTGTATGTAGCTATCACCATACCCATGTTCTGTTATAACATCCCTTGCAGCTTTATCAACATCTGCTGTAAGAACACCGGGTTTTATTGCTTTTAACGCTTCATCATGAGCTTCAACCACTATGTCAAATATTTCTTCCTGTTCATCAGTTTCAATAACGGTTCTTGTGGTGTCTGAGCAGTAGTTGTTGTAAACTGCACCCCAATCAATTACAATGGGACTTTCAACTGGTTTTGATGTTACAGTGGCGTGAGGAATGCTTGATCTCTGGCCTGATGCAACTATAGTGTCAAATGAAGGTTTTGTGGACCCCTTAACCCGCATGTTGTATTCAAGCTGTGCAGCAATATCGTTTTCAGTTCCTGAAAATTCAAGTTCCAATATTGAGCTTTCAGCTATTTTAAGTGCAGATTCAATATTTTTCACTTCATCTCCAGATTTGATCATCCTTGATTTTTCTATAATATCTGTTATTTGAGTTTTAAAATTATTTGAAAGCTTTTTATACGTTTTAACAGTCATTGAACCTTCTATTCCAACATTTCCCCCTAATTTTTCTTTTATATCCTTTAAAGATTCGAAAGGTTCAACCTGGACCATCGAAACTTTAGAAGCATCATCAATATCTAATTTAGATGTGAATAATATGGGTTCGTCCTTTAGTATCAGTATTGAAAAGCTTGAAGGATTGAAACCTGTTACGTAGCTTATGTTCTGGGGTTCAAGTACCAGGATGGAGTCCAAATTTTCCTCGTGCATCCTGCTGATTATCCTGTTAACTCTGTCTTTGGACATGGAATCATCTCTGTTGTTTAATCAATTTTTAAAGATTTACATTGTAATATTGTGTTTCATTTTAATTTAATTTATTTATCTTAATAACTCGACTAAGATGCTGTTTAACTACGATCCTGGCATGCCTAGTTTAAAACTTTACCAGTACTTCCAGATCGTATGTTATAGATGAAAAGAAAAATTAAACGTGAATATTCAGTATTAAGCTATTATACTATAAATTCTGTTTAATTACTGTCATAATGCTCTTCATAAGGTTTTTAGGTAACCTTTTTTCAACAGGCTGTGGAATGTACCCAAAATCCGGATCTTCAAACAAGGTTCCCCTAAATTTGATTTTATTTCTGTATCGGGGTATGAAATGCCAGTGAATCTCAGGATTTGGTTTTTGGTTCCTGAAAGTTGCATTTTTAAAACAGCTCCAATTGTAAAGTGTTGGTTTAAACGATCTGTCCATTGTAAGCTCCAGCTTTCTCACAATTTCTACAAAGTCCATCCATTCACTATCTTCAAGCTCGGATAGATTTTTGCGTTGACTTTTAAGGGCAACAACACATGTTCCAAGGTAACGTTGGCTTGGGGCAAGAAAAACCATCCAGTGATCTGTTTCAAAAATGAGATCACCGTAGCCGCCTTCCATTTGACAGTATTCACATTTAGTTGCCATCTCTTTCACCAAGGATAATATAAGAGAACCATATATAAACCTTAGATAATTTCTTAAACCTAATTCTACTTAATTTTATGTAATTCTCTTAATTTTATGCTTTCTATTATGTAATTTGCACTTTATAAAATCAGTCCAAGTAAAAAGCTTTTTTCTAAATTTTCAATGCCATGGAACCACAGACTGAAAATCATTTGCAAAAATCATTTGCAGGCATAAAATTTTATGAGTATAAAAAGTTCCTTCAATGAGCTTCCCTTTATTCATATAAAAATTATACAATAAGTTCTTCAACGAACTTTTCCCTATAAATTGGAAGGGAAAACAGATATTGTATTTATGATACTGGATATTCCTGATATTGAAATGGAAATTATAAAAATGCAAATTATTATATGTAGAGAGATAGGTTCTTAAATTATGGTAGGATTCACAGCCAAGGAAATCAGGGACATATTCATTTCCATGACAGTTATAGCAGTTATATTTGCTTATCTATTCAGTGGGGGCAAAATAAACGTTTTAGTAAGCTTAATCCCCGTAACTTTCCTCACTGTCGGCGTTGGATTTGTTCTGCACGAGCTGGCCCACAAATTCGTTGCAATAAGGTACGGCTTTCAGGCAGAGTTCAAGATGTGGGTTGAAGGATTGATACTGGCAATTATCACAACTATGTTCGGTTTTGTATTTGCAGCTCCAGGAGCAGTTTACATTCAGGGAGACTACATTACAAAGGAAGAAAACGGAAAAATATCTCTTGCAGGCCCACTTACAAACATAATCCTTGCTCTGTTCTTCCTAATGTTAATGCCAATCTCAACATTTTCCCCATTACTTAAAATGATAGCCACCTTTGGATTTGCAGTTAACAGCTTATTTGCATTTTTCAACTTAATACCCATAAGTATACTGGACGGTACAAAGGTTCTAAAATGGAACCCCATCATATGGGGAATAACAACAGTTGTTGCCCTTGTTTTAACTGTAAAATCCATGCTTGGTCTGTGAATGTAACAGGAATTAATTATTTTTTCATGAATAGGAACAGGTGAAACTGTAAATGAGTCTGAAATTGAGAGTTGAAACTTAAAAAACTGAAACTAAGTTAAAGCTAAAATTTATACAATAAAAAAATTAAAAAAATCCATGAAAAAAACTTCAAGTGATTTCAATGTTCCAGGAAGTTCCAATAAAATATTTTGGATGCACACACAGGTCCATATCTCCGGAAAGTACCATAAAAAACGTTTCGGGTAAATTAAAAACAGCAGGAGTTACAAGAATAGCTGAAATAACCCATTTAGATCGTTTGGGCATACCAGTCTACTCCGCAATACGTCCTTCTGCTGCAGAAGGTGCTGTAAGTGTGTATGCAGGTAAAGGAGCTACAAAAGCTCAGGCTAAAGCATCTGCAATGATGGAGTCCCTTGAAAGGTATTCAGCAGAGCTGCAAAAAAACGACAAACAACAGGTTATCTCCGGGGCCTTTGATGAAATGGATGGATGTGTAGATCCAGAATCATTGATACTTCCAAATTCATGTGGGGATCATGAAAAATCCAAGCTCGACTGGGTAAGTACCATAAATTTAAAGGATGAAAATGAGTATTTAATGCCTGCAAATTCAGTTTACCACCCCTTTAACCCAATAGATGGCATTAGCCTTTTTAAATCCAACACGAATGGCCTTGCATCTGGAAACAGGGTGGAGGAAGCTGTTTTTCACGGCATTATGGAAGTTGTGGAAAGGGATGCATGGAGCATATTCGAGGCCAAACGCAGCTCCATGCCAGAAGTGAACTGCAAAGGCACTGAAAATCAAATAATAAGTGGCATACTCACCAAATTCAGTGATGCGGGAGTTAACGTGAAGCTTGTAGATCTAACCGCTGATATTAAGATCACAACCATAGCAGCAGTTTCAGATGACCCAGTACTTAAAGATCCTGCTCTTTTAACTTTAGGAGTTGGAACTCACCTTGATCCTGAGATAGCTGCAATAAGAGCACTTACAGAAGTGGCACAGAGCAGAGCAACCCAGATTCATGGCACGAGGGAGGACACAGTTCGCGCAGTGTTCATGCGAAGGGCAGGATACGAACGTATGAAACGCATCAACAGGCACTGGTTCGGAGAATCTGAGATGGAAGTAAATATTGCAGATATTAAAGATAGGTCAGGAAAATCTTTTAAAGAGGATATAAAAACCTCCCTTAAACTCCTTGGAAACTGCGGTTTCCACGATGTTTTCTATGCAGATCTAACCCGCCCTGAAATTCAGATCCCTGTTGTGAGGGTTGTAATACCAGGATTAGAGCTTTACTCCCTTGACACTGAACGAATTGGTAAACGAATTCTGAAGTTTGGAAATTGTTTGATCTGAGAAATCGTTTGATCTGATTTTTTTACCTTTAAAGCCAGATCCTTATCTTTTGATGATCATAACTAGTTCATATCTTTAATATCATGTCTTCCAATAATTCATATCATCAACTGAAAATTTCATATCATCAACTGAAAATTGGAAAATCCATAGTTAATAACTTTAATTGAACAATAATTTTAATTAGAATATTTAATTAAAACAATAGATTTAATTTTTTAAGCAAAATTCTAATTTTGATCTAACGGTGTAAAAATGAAACAAGTCATAGTTATGCGGGCTGATCTCAAGATGAGCCGAGGAAAAATTGCTGCTCAAGCTTGCCATGCCAGTTTAGGTGCATACAAACGAGCCGATAAAAATTCTATAATGAAATGGGAACTTGAAGGTGGAAAAAAGGTTGTTGTAAAGGTCAACACGTTGAGGGAGCTTTTTGAAATCCATGAGCTCGTTAAAAGTGCGGAACTTCCAAATTATCTTGTAACAGATGCTGGGCATACAGAAATCCCAAAATCAACCGTAACCTGCCTTGGAATAGGTCCTGATGAAGATGAGAAGGTAGATAAAATAACACAGGACTTGAAACTCCTTAAATAAAAGCCTTAACCTAAAAAATTGAAAAAAATTAATTCTTGAACTACAGGTCTAACTGAACAAGATCCAGGCGATTTCATGGAATGGGTTGTGAAGGTTGGGGGAAGCCTCTTCCCAGAAGATGCCATAAAACTTTGCAGGCAACTTGTTGGCAGCAGTACTCTTGTTGTATGCGGTGGAGGGGCTCTTGCAAACAGATTAAGAAATTATGATGCAAGAATGAGATTTTCTGATACTGCAAATCACATGACTGCCATACTCTGTATGGACATCCTTGGAATGCTCCTTGCAGACAAAGTTCCGGATGCTTTGGCTGTTTATTCCATTTTAGATGCTAAAAAAGCTGTAAAAAATGGTAAACTCCCAGTTTTACTGCCTTCCAGGCTTATGGAGTTTCTGGATCCCCTTAAACATTCATGGAGCGTGACTTCAGATTCCATAGCATGCTACGTATCACAACTTCTAAAAGCCAAACTTTTAATAGCAACAGATGTAGATGGTATATACACAAGTTACCCACCACAAGATGATGCAAAACTTATAAAAAATATAAGTGCAAAAAAACTACTGAATTTTGGTGAAACATCGGTGGACGAAACTTTAGGGGAGCTTTTGCTCCAGTACAAATCAACTTGTTACGTTGTAAACGGCAGATACCCTGAAAGGGTTTTGGCTGTTATTAAAGGTAAAAATTCTAAGTATACACTTATTGGAGGAGATTGAATGGAAAAAATAGAATGCACATCCTGTAAACAGGAGATATCCCCTGTGGAAAATTACGTGAAATTTGTCTGTCCTGAATGCGACAGGATAATATACAGATGCCAGAAATGCAGAACCTTCGGCCATCTTTATAAATGTGAGTGCGGTTTTAAAGGCCCATAAATTAATACTTTGCATATTTCATTTTTATCGGAGGAATTTAAGATGGGGAAAGTTGTAGCAACAATAAAATTAATGCCTGAAAGTCCTGACGTTGATCTGGAAAGTATCAAAGCAGAGATTGGAAAATCAATACCAGAAAACACCGAACTTCACAAGATTGAGGAAGAACCAATAGCTTTCGGTCTTGTGGCCCTCAACGTAATGGTTGTAGTGGAAGATGAAGAAGGCGGTACAGAACAAGTTGAGGAAAACTTTTCCAAGCTCCAGAGTATAGCAAGCATAGAAGTTGTTGATGTAAGAAGGTTGATGTAAAACTTTTGAGGGATGTTCATGTGAATATCCACAACAAAACTTTTTTTTTGAAGATATAAACGATTTTTAACATTAATTTTAACATAGAATCCACCCTTTCTCGATATTTAAATTTAAAAACTAGTTTTTAAACTTATTTTAATTAAAACTTATTTTAACATCAAATCACATCAATCCTAAAAATCAATTTTTGGTAAAACCCCACTTCTGCACCACAAATAAATAATACTATTTTAAATATTAATATTATACATAATACTAATTAAGTGAATAATTAATACCTTTTCTCCAGCATGATTCAAAACTTCAAGCTGGACTCTTGTAGAAATGATTTTGGTGTTAAAATTGTGGGAACTTATCCTTGTATGTCTTTTAGGAGTGCTTTGCGGAACAATCACAGGTTTAATCCCTGGAATCCATGTAAACACAGTTGGAGCATTTCTCTTCACGTCCTCTGCATTCCTTTTAACCTTCATGTCCCCGGAGGTTCTTGCAGTGTTTCTACTTTCAATGTCCATATCCCACGCCCTCCTTGAGTTCATCCCCTCCATGTTCCTTGGAGTGCCTGATGAGGGAACAGTGATGTCAATCATGCCGGGACATTATTTCCTGCTCCATGGAAAAGGTAAAGAAGCAATAAGACTCGTTGCAGTTGGAGGATTCGGATCCATCCTTGTCACCATCCTGCTCCTGCCCCTCTTCATGGTGATACTGCCTCCAGTCTACACATGGCTCAAGCCCTACATCTGGATCATCCTTTCAGGGGTTGTGATCTACATGTTTATACGCCTCAACAGTGACTTGATATCACTCTTATGGGCTGTGCTCCTCTTTTTGCTCTCGGGTGTCATGGGATGGGTGATGTTCAGCACACCAGTATCATCAAACGTCTCGCTTCTCTGTATGTTCACGGGACTTTTCGGTGTGAGCACCCTCCTCTACAGCATGTCCCAGAGTTCGGTTGTTCCAAACCAGAACAGCTTCCACAACTTCCAGTTCAATGGAACGGTTCTCAGGGGAGTTTTTGCAGGAGGAATTGCAGGAACCATCCTGGGATTTTTACCTGGAATGGGACCGGCTCAGGGAAGCATACTGGCCCAAGAGCTCAGTGGGGGAGGAGATTCAGGTGAAAACAGGGAGGGATTTCTCGTTGCAATGAGCGGGGTCAATGTTTCAGATGCACTCTTCTCACTCATAGCCATTTACCTCATTGGAAACCCAAGAAGCGGTATTGCAGTTTACATAGACAAGCTCATCCAGGTATTCGACTTCAACCATCTTCTGCTCTTCATATTCGCATCCCTCATTGCAGTCTCCCTCTCCCTGATCCTATGCCTTAAGTGCGGAGATCTTGCAGCAGAATCCATAGAACGCATAGACTATGCAAGACTTTCGTGGGCTGTGATCATACTGATGACCTTCATTGTAGTTCTTTTTGCAGTTATGGAACATTCCAACGCACCTTTCATACTCATGGTCTATGTTACTGCAGTTGCACTGGGACTGCTTCCCCATTACCTTGGTGTCAACAAATCAAACTTAATGGGGGTTTTAATAGTCCCTGCAATCATCATTTATATGGGAATGGGTTAAAATCCTTGGAACTTGAAAAAATAACTTAAAAAAACTAATGAATGAATGTAATTTAAAATGAATGAAATTAATTCAATTTTTTTTATAAAGTTTAGGTATAAAAAAGATTTATAGTGAATGACATAACTTTTTCAGGGTTTTGGATTTTTTTTGTTGAAAAAAGAATTTTTTTCTAATTTGGCACATTTTATGGACCATTACTATTCTGTTTTTAAAAATACTTTTTTGTTTTTGTTTTATGAGAATGAGTGGGCTTCTAAATCATTAAATTTAAGTATTAATACTTAAATAGTTTTATTTGGCGATAAAAATGGAGCACCACTTAAATTACAGTAAAGAAGACCCAAACTATATCTTGTTAAGTAAAATATTTAAAATTATCGGTTTTCACTGCTATTTTCTTTAATATCGCCATAAAATTTGTTGTTTCCAAGCTAAAAAGGGATAAAAAGTTGCAAAAATTCTTCAAAACCAATGAAGTTCCAAATGCGGTTCAGGTTTCAGAATTTTTGGCACGATTTAAGTCTGATACGTACATTAAAATGGTAAATAATATATTAATACAAACTAAACCTCTTAAAAGGCGTGGAAAACGGACATTTATTGTTGATGCCACGCCTGTGGACTTAGATTACAATATATAACGCAAACATCGTTCAAAAGAACACCTAGAAAAACAGGATCTGAAATGGAGTTATTCATCCTCCTATGGATTTTATATTGGCTTTAGAGCCATAATAGTCATAGAACACAAATCTGCAATGCCTGTTGCTATTATAATACATGCTGGAACACCGCATGATTCCAGGATATTCCATGAGATAATGGAAAACCTGAAAAAAAAGACGAATAATCCGAAAAGGAGACATAATCTTATTCCACAGAGGATATTACAAGTACCAAAACTACCAAATCAGTATTTCCAAGTATAAAATCGTTCCTTTAATTTTTCCCAAAGAAAACTTCAAAATACAAAAACTAGACGACAAATTAACCTGCCCCTTACAAGTATTTAAAGATAAAAAGACCGAAAAAAAGTCTAAAAAACCATACAATACACTAAAAAAGGTATTAATCCAGAAAATATAAAAATGGAAACGATACAAACCCATACGTGGAAAAATCGAAGACTTTTTCAAATTATGCAAATCAGGACTGAGCCTAAAAAAATTACATAAATATACGCCTGAATCAGCCAAAAGAACCATCATACTAACTGCATTCCTAGCAGAACTCATCACAACAACGGGCCACAACACAAAAACAGCCCTGCAAAAGCTCTCCGAAACCTAAAAAAACCAAGACCCTAAACTTTTTAAACTTATAAATTTTGGATAACTTGATCAAATTATAGATTTGACAAATTTAAAGCATGTAAACAAATTTTTTATAAATAATTAATCTAAAGTCCTAGGTCATTCATTATATTTTAACCTAACGTAAATGGGAATAAGATTTTAACCTAACGTAAATGGGAGTAAGATTACTCAATAAGAACAATTAAGGATTAAAAATATGGGTGTAGTAGAAAATAAAAGAGTTAAATATATAAGTAATTACATATTTATCATAGTTTAAAGACTCTAAAATGAATAATTGGTGAAAACATGGATAAAAGAGAGATATAAAGGTAGAAATGGAGAAAGAGATATAAAAGTAGAAAGATTTTTGCCATTGGCATGTTTAAATAACAACTGAAAGAAAGAATAATACAACAGTTAAACCTTTTAATTATTATTTTGCCTGATGATTGATAACAGCTCAATGTTTAGCTGTTTGAACTATGCGCATAAGCTATATTTCCTATAATGCAAAATATGTTCTCTAAAATGCAAAAATATAAGGTTTAAATAAATATAAGGTTTAAATATTAAAAAAAATTATATATGTGCTAGTGTTTTTATGCAGTTAAAATATGGACTTGAAGATAAACCCCCACGTTCAGAAATGTTAGTATTTGGTTTACAGTGGTTAGCTGTGACCATTCCCACCATACTTATTATTGGAGCAGTTATAGGATCGATTCAAGGAGGATCCTACATACTTTACATACAGAAATTGTTGATCTTGACCGGAATTATGATACTAGTACAGGTTCTATGGGGACATAAAATGCCCCTTGTCATTGGACCTGCAACTGTTCTTTTAATAGGTGTCCTTGCAACCCTGGATCAAGGAATGGGAGCTATTAATACATCCCTTATAATTGGAGGTCTTGTTCTTGCAATTCTTGCAGGTAGTGGACTCTTCAAATACGTGCAAAAACTCTTCACACCAAGAGTTGTGATGGTTATATTAATGCTAATAGCGTTCACTCTTTCCCCAACAATTCTAAATCTTATAACTGCAGGGGATGTTGCTTTACCAAGTTCAAACTTTGTATTCGCACTGATACTGGTCTTCGCTGCATTTATAGCCCATGGTCTTCTCAAAGGACTGTGGAAATCAACCCTTCCTCTTTGGATCATGGCAGTTGGAAGCCTCGCATACTATGGAATCTTCAAAACAGTACCTCAAGTATCTGGTCTGTCTGCCCTGGCAATACCTGGTAATTTCATTGCCCCATTATCCATCCCTTATCCAGGAGTTATTATAGCATTCTTGATATGTTTCCTAGCCCTCGCAATAAATGATCTGGGCTCAATACAAGCTGTGGGATCCCTCTTGAATGCAGATGAAATGGAAAAAAGAGTCAAAAAAGGAATAACTTTAACAGGTGCAGGTAATGCTCTTGCAGGTTTCATTGGAGTTATTGGACCCGTAGATTATTCCATGAGTCCTGGGATTATAGCAGCCACAGAATGTGCATCAAGGTTCACCATGATACCCGCTGCAGTAGGCCTTATTATACTAGCATTCTCACCTTTAGCCATAGGGTTCATAAGTAGCATTCCATCACCGGTGATTGGAACAGTTTTAATTTACATAATGACCGCACAAATAGGGGCTGCACTCCTCTTAGCTATTGAAAGTAATGCAATCAAAAGCATGGATGATGGATTTATCATAGGGTTACCCATAATTCTCGCCACTGTTGTAGCTTTCCTTCCTACAAGTGTATCCTCTCAAATCCCCACAATTATCAAACCAATAATTGCCAACGGATTTGTCATGGGAGTCTTAGCAGTACTCGTAATGGAACATGTCATTTACAGAAAAAAACTTCACTAGAATTTATAGTGAATGACATAACTTTTTAAACTTATAAATTTTGGATAACTTGATCAAATTATAGATTTGACAAATTTAAAGCATATAAACAAATTTTTTTCTAAATAATTAATCTAAAGTATTAGGTCATTCACTATAATTGGAATTGTTTTAAAGAAAAATGATTTTTTTAATAAAAAATTCTAAATGACCACGATCTCCCTGCAAATATCCCTCACTGCATCCTCAAGATCAGCAGTTTCCACACCTGGAAATGCATCGATGATACAGATGTCAAATTGTTCATCCAGAATGCTTTTAAGCTCCCTGAGATCTGCAGAGTAAACCTCGAAATTGTCACCAAGTGCAACTGGTGTTTCAGGGGAACTCCAACTTGTTCCCTCCAGTTCCTTCAGGTTTTTTGGGATTTTCACTGGGAATCCATTGACTTCCAGGTTCAGGGTTGCTGTTCTTGCTGCAGGGTACCAGAGATCGTTGAAAACAACACTTTCAGCTCCCGCCTTTAAACAGGTTATTCCAAGTGTTCCAGGCCCGCATGTACAGTCAAGAACTCTTGGACTGTTGTATTCATCCAGAACTCTCTTAAGTGCTGTGACCTTTGGGGATACAGGTTTTGGAAATTCTATATGTATCTCTCCCTGATGTTTGTAGATGCAAATTGCGCCGTAGGGAGTTTGCACAACATCACAGCGCATGTCGCAGCCTGCAAGCAACTTGTAAACATGTGAATCAGAGTTAGAATCCAGGATTCCAACAGTTTTTCGCATATTTCCATTTAAAACTCCTTTAATCTCCGGAACATCTTCAACTATCCTTTTAGCACAGTTTTTATCCATCCTGTCTGCAAGCGCTACCATAGAATTCTCAGGAAGGTAGGGAACTGATCTCGTTGGATAACCCGGAGTGACGAGGGGGACACATGCATCCCTCAACGTTGCCTCTGGAGTTTTAAGCCCAGTTTCAATCATGATCTTCAGGACGTGCGCCATCACAGCATCAAGGTGCCTTTTTCCGCATTTGCAGCTTCCAAAATCAGCGTCAATGTCTTCTAAGTTAACCTGGCTTCTAAGTGGGGCGAACTTGTTTAACTTCACATCCCTGCAACTCTGGCAGGGAGTGTAAAACCTATTAATATTTTTTAAAACTTTCTCTGCAGGTTTTACACAATCGTCCCCACATCTGCATCTTAGATTCATAGCTTTACTATTGTTTGTAAGGTTTATACATATTTTTTTTATTTCAAGTGCCAATCCATCACACCAACATTTAATATTTAAACATGAAAGCTTGCCTTAATCATGAAAAAGTAGGCATTAAGGGTATAAAAAAGAAAAAAAGAAAGAATAATTGCGTTATTTTACATTCAAACCATCGGCTGGAACATGTTTCTTGAAGGAGATATAAAACCTTTTTTTTAACCTTTAAAAATTTCTCACAAACTGAAATATGTATCACAAAGATAAAGTTATGCTTAAATATTGGATACTGTATATAGGTAAGTGAGGCCTATGAAAGACAAACGTAAGGAGATACTCAGGGATCTTCTGGGAGAATTTGCAACAGATGGAGAGCCAGAAGATGAAAAAGGGGAAGCACCTGAAGAAACCCCTGTTAGGAGGGATCTTCATGATAATGGAGAAGAAGAAAGTTTTAAGTTAGATAAGATAATGAAAAAACCTTCAAAAAAAGCTCCAAAGAAGATGAAAAAGGTTTCTGGTGGATCTGAAGCAGAAATAGTGAAAGAGGGTGTGATACCTCATTACAACGTGACTCTTCCCAAGTTCTCAGACAGTGAACAGGAACTTTTTGATGAAATTCGTGGAAAACTTGTTGAAGTTGCAGTTTCTCAGGGAGAAGATTTTAATATTGATGAGGACTCCTTCATTGATGAAGTTAAAGATTTCCTCAGAACAAAAGGTGCGAGAAACGTTGATCGTCTTGCCACACAAATATCTCAGGAAATGCTTGGTTATGGTCCGTTAGATCCCTTGATAAAGGATGATGACCTTGAGGAAATAATGGTCATAGGAACAGACAAGAACGTTTTTGTTTACCACAGAAAGATGGGTATGATGGTTACAAACATCGTTTTTGAGGATGATGCAGATATCAAGGCAATTATCGATGTTATAGCCAGGCAGGTCAACAGGAGAATAGACCAGCAAACACCTATTCTTGATGCAAGGCTGGCTGATGGTTCAAGGGTGAACGCAACAATACCTCCTGTATCTGCAGATGGTTCAACATTAACTATAAGGAAATTTAAGAAGGATCCATTAACTGTGGTTGACTTGATAAACTTTAAAACCATGTCATCACACCTTGCAGCTTTCCTATGGGTCTGCACTGACGGGCTTGGAGTGAAACCCTGTAACGCAATTATAGCTGGAGGTACAGGTTCTGGTAAAACCACAACATTGAACACAGTTGCAGCTTTTGTACCTCCACGTGAAAGGATAATCACAATTGAGGACACTTTGGAGCTGCAGCTACCTCACACTCATGTTCTGCGTATGGAAACCCGTCCACCTAACATTGAGGGACATGGTGAGATTACAATAGATACACTGGTTAAGAACTGTTTAAGGCAGAGACCTGACCGTGTTATAGTTGGTGAGGTGAGGGGTGCTGAGGCCATAACTCTTTTCACAGCCTTAAACACTGGTCACTCAGGTATGGGTACCCTGCACGCAAACACTGCCAGAGAAACAATAACAAGGTTGATAAACCCTCCAATGAACGTTCCAAACATCATGATACCGGCCCTTGATCTCATAATAATGCAGAACAGGATGTATCGTCCTGAAGGCGGTTCAATAAGAAGGATAACGGAAGTTGCAGAAGTTGTGGGTATGGAAGAAGGTAACGTGCAGCTTAACCGTGTTTTTGAGTGGAACAACGTTACTGATAAAGTTGAATATGTGGGAATTGCAAGTCAAACCCTCAGAAAGATAGCAGAACTACGTGGAATAAGTATTTCTGATATTGAGGAGGAAATTGAGAAAAGAAGACTCGTACTGGAGTACATGGCAGATAACAACATCAGATCCATTAAGGAAGTTGGAACGAGCATTCAGGAATATTATTCAAATCCCAATGAATTCCTAGAGAAAATATTATAGTGTTATGAAGGTTATAAATGTTACAAGGTCCTGTTTAACCTGTAAAAGGATGTATAGCTTGGTGGTAAAATGGCTTTCGATGGTCTTAAAAAATTTTTCAACATAATAGGCGACATAACTGTAACATCCAGCAAAAAGGTGGGTGACGGTGTTTCTAAACCTGTGGAAAAACTGAATGACGCCAAAAAAGAGCGAAAAGTAAAGGGTAAGACCACGAAAAATGAAAAAGAAAGCCCATCATTTTTAGGGGGTTTAAAACAGAAAAATGTCCCCAAGTCCTCAAGGTTTATAAAACAGAAGACCATGAACAAGGAAGAAATTGAAATCTTCAAGGAGCTTATAAACCCGGAGTATGAGGGCACAAAAAGGAGATCATCTGAGAAAGAAGATGTCAAACGGAAAAAAGAGGCATATAACAGAGCTTCTCTTGAGGAGATGCTTAAGGGGGAAGAGAAGGAAGAGTTAGACCCGAAACTCATCGTTGTTTTGGCTGCCATATCATTTGTAGTTGTTTTCGGAGCCGTTGTTGTACTGGGTTTTGGAGTGGAATTAGGTCTCGCCTTTGGTCTTATTGTTTTCATGATGGCAATGGTCATAATCTTCTTACCAAACATTCAGAAGGGTAAAAAAACCAATGAAGCCTCAAAAGAACTACCATTTGCACTCAGACAAATGGCAACAGAGCTAAGCGCTGGAATAGGACTTCATGATAGTATAAGGTCTGTTTCACTTTCAGGTTACGGTGCACTTTCTGAAGAATTTGCAAGGACGCTTGAAGAGATAAAATACGGGGAAACAACTGACAAAGCCTTAAGGGATATGGCTGAGAGAATAAACTCAGAGGGCCTTGACAGGGCCATCAACCAGATAACAAGAACATTAGCAAGCGGTGGAAACCTTGCAAAAACCCTCAATGTTATAGCTGAAGATGTTGCCTATGAAATGAGAATGAAACTCAAGGATTACGCTCAGAAACTGAACTCTTTCACCATGATATACATGTTCATAGCTATTTTATTCCCTGTTATTACAATGGTCATGTTAATAGCTGCATCAACAGTTTTAGGGCCCTTAGTTCCACCTGAACTGATCCTGGTAATGTACCTGTTCCTGTTCCCATTGGTTGTGGCGTTCATGGCCTTCATGATAAAAAGGCTGGAACCACAGATCTAAACATGACAAGCTAATTTTTTTGTTTTTTATTTAACCCGAAAATAGTCCAAACTAGGGGTATTCCAAAAAGTATTACTGAGAATGTCTATTTTAAAGGAGTTGAAACTCAGAGTTTTACTAATCTTTTAGCCCTTAGATTTTTCTCATTAAAAAAAGAATTAACATATTTTATACAATTATTTAGCGATAAAAAGACCTGGAGCAAAGCTAAAAAGTTTATACAATACCTTAAAAAAGATATTATCCGAAAATATGTAACTGGAATCATTACAAACCAGTATGCGGTAACGAAGATTTTTTCAAATTATGATTAAACCTGAAAAAAATACATAGGTACTCACCAGAATCAGCCGAAAAACCATTATACTGCTGTATTTTTAGGAGGACTCATCACAACACCGGGTTACAGTTTAAAGCGCATAAATCTCTCAAAAACCTAAAAAAAATGATATCTTAAAAAATTTGAAGAAAAATAGACTTAGGTTAAGCTTAAAAATCAGATTAACCTTAAAGATCTATCTTTTTTTTATTCTGCCATGTTCGATCTGGATTCCCTCATTTTTCAGGATTTCATTTTTCATTTCAACCCCACCGCGGTACTCTCCAACAGTTAAATCTGATTTAACAACACGATGACATGGTATGATAATGGGAAATGGATTTTTACCCATTGCAGTGCCAACAGCCCGGTAGCCTCGGGTTTTGAGGGCAAGAGCAATCTGTTTATATGTTTTAACATCACCATAGGGAATTTTTGCAACTTCAAGAAGTACATCCCTTTCAAATAGGGTTTTAACAGGACTGCCCTCAGATCTAATCTCCATGTCAAGGTTCTTCAGATTGAATTTGATTTTTTCTCCATGATAAGCCGCACAAACCTTCTCTGCAAGTTCCAGATATTTATCGGATACTTCAAACTGCATGCTCCCACATGAACGAGAAATTTCATTCAATGCATCCAGTTCACTGGACTTTGGAAGTGATACCCCAATTATTTTCCCATTCAAGACTCCAACTGCAAAGTAAAGATTTTTGCAAGCATATGTTGAAATTGTAACCTTTTTATTCATTTAACACCCCTTTTAAGATTTATTTAATGCTATTTAAAAAAAATAAATTAACTGATTTTACACTTAACTGCTCCTTACACTTAACTACTTTCACACTCAAGTTAGAACCTATTAACATTACAAAAACAAGCCCTTTATCCAGTTTCACTTATTTAAAGATTTTGTATCCTGAAACTTTCGGTTATAAGGTCCATGTCACCCTGCAGGTTGTTGAAGATTTCAGGTTCTCCTGAAAACCAGATGTAATAGAGGAGGTCGCGTTTTTTAAATGCCACGATCATGATCTTTGTATTGGACGTTTTATGGGGGTTTTCGCCAAGCAAACGATAAACATCCATATCTTCTGTTTTAAATGCTTTGCTGGATATGATTTTACTGTTTTCAATCAGAAAAACATTTTTGAGGATTTCTGCAAATTCTTCCGGGCTTATGTCACCGGTATCTTCGTGTCTGTTAATTGAGAAGGTTAGAGCGCTGTTTGCACAGTTACCCTTCACAACTTTTGTTTCATCCATGTTTTCTGTGACCTCCCATGTGGTGGGGTAGTCAAATGATATCTCACCATCATCGTACTGCATTATCCAGAAAACTTTCCCAGTTGATCTGATCTTTTCAAGTGCATCTTCTGCTTTTAAACGTACGTATATATATTTATCATCCAGTGTTTTGATAAGGGGTTCAACAGCACGCTCATCCCCAATATTGCCCAGTGCTTCTGCTGCCTTTCCACGCACATACTTGTTCATGGATTTTTTACCGCCAACAAGGAATCTGATCAAGGGTTCAACAGCACGCTCATCCCCAATGTTACCAAGAATCTCAGCCACTTTACCTTTTACATGCCAGTTATCAGCTTTTAAAAGGTTTATGAGAGGTTCAACTGCAGGATCTCCAATTTTTTCAAGGGCAATTATGGCTTTCCATTGAACATCGGTGTCGTCATCTTCAAGGGTTTCAACAAGGTAGGGGATGGCTTTCTCATCTCCTATTTTGGCAAGTGCCAGAGCTGCATACTTCCTGACATGGCCTTCATCATCCTCCAGTGCGTCGGCCACATGTTCAAAGGCTTGTTCATCCCCTATTTTTCCGAGTGCAACTACAGCATCCTTCCTTACATGCCAGCTCCCATCCTTCAAAGCTTCAGTTAAAGGTTCAACTGCAGATCTGTCCCCAATATCTCCAAGGGCGCGTGCTGCTTTCCACCGAACATTTTCATCCACATCTTCAAGCATTGCATTTATCAAAGGGTTAACAGCTCTTTTATCTCCTATTTTTCCGAGAGCTTCCGCTGAACTTTCCCTTACAGAACTCAGAATAATGTAACTGTCCTGCCAATCTTCATAGCTAAGAGCTTGGATGAGGGCTTCAACTGCACGTTCATCTCCAACATTTTTAAGTGCTGTAGCTGCATTTTTACGTGTTATAAAATCTTCATGGTCAAGGGCTTTGATTAAACCTTCAACATCTCTTCCCTTTTCCATCTCATCAATGTCTGGCCTATAAACAAGGGTTGGGTCCACATCAATGCCTCCAGTAGAAACGTGACACACATCAAATGCATAGTTATGGAGTTGTTTTTAATTGACTTTAACTTTGTTGATCTCTTAAACTTTGTTGATCTCTTAAACTTTGTTGATCTCTTAAACTTTGTTGATCTCTTAAACTTTGCTGATCTGTCAAGATATTTAGCAGTTTAAATTTCAGAGCTCAAATAATATCTATTTAAGGGTATCTAAAGTATTTCCTTCAAAAGCCTTAGAAGGTGGGGATTTTTCCCAACAAATTTGAGTGCAGATATTTTGGATATGGACATAACATCATGTTCTTCAGCAAATTTTCCAAGCCTGTTCATATCTTCATCTGTGAGTGTGTCCAGAACTTTCCTGTACTTAAGGGACATCACCAAATTTTTTCCTATTTTCTCCTTCCAGATGTCTTCATATCTTTTTAAGAATTTTTCAGACGCGTTACCTGTTTTCACAGCTTCTGCAGCGATTTCACCTGCTATCCTCCCACAGACAGCTGTTATACGGATACCGCCACCTGTGAGGGGATCCACCTGTCCTGCTGCATCCCCCACAACCAGCAAACCATCTGCAAATGTTTTATCAACAGGCCCTGATACTGGAATCCCACCTACGTTGAGTTCAACTGGTGTTGCATCAACTCTGGAAACGAATCTTTTAAGGTGGGTGTATGCAGTTTCTTTGGTTCCCCTTACACCCAAACCGACATTTGCAACCTTATCACCCTTTGGAAAAATCCATGCATAACCTCCAGGTGCAACTTGCTCTCCAAAGTAAAATTTCAACCAGTTTGAGGGAACGTCAAGACCAACCACCTCATACTGGGCACATGAAAAGATTTTTTCAGGAATTTTAACCATGTTTAATCCTGCTTTTCTTGCCAGGGTTGATTCAACACCGTCTGCAGCTATCACAAGATCTGCCTCAACCTCAACTGTTTCACCTAAATACTCTGCAACAACACCACAAACCTTACCCTCCCTCATTATCAGGTCTTTAAATCTGGTTTTAACCATTATATCAGTTCCAGCTTTTGCTGATTCAATTGCCAGGTGTTTATCGAACATTTTCCTCTCTAAAATGTATCCTTTTGTTTTTTCATCTGCAACCCTAACTCTTCTACCGTCAGGAACATAAACATCAGCACCTTCAATCCGGGATGTAACATGACAATCTGAAGGTTTCATTTGGAGGGTTTTAAACACCTCGTCAGTTACTCCACCAGCGCACTGCACAGGGGTGCCTATCTCCTGCATCTTTTCTATCATCAAAACATTTGCCTTGTTTTTAGATGCAAAAAGTGATGAAACAGAGCCTCCAATGCGTCCACCCACAACCACAACATCATACTTTAATTTTTTCATTTATATCACAGGTTCCTATTTTTATTCTGGTTTTTCAATGGTTCTCAAAGGTCAAGGCTCCAAGCGGACATACACTTGCACAGGCGTTGCAGTTTTCACATTTCAGGTTGAAGCTTATTCCAGTTTCTCTGAGTTCAATAGCGTTTTTTTGGCACACACTGACGCATGCACCGCAATATCCACATCTTTCAGCACTGTACTTCATTTGGACACAACCTGTAAAACTGTACATTTGTTACACATGTATAAAAAGATTTAACGTTAAAATTAGCTCTTAATTGGGCGTGAACAAATTGAATTTCCATTCAATTGAATTAAAGATTTATATGTTTTAAGTTTCTTATATAATTTTGTGTAATTTTAGATTTTCTTCAAAGAACAATTGAAATCATCATAACTAAAATTTAAAGCTTTTAAATTAAAGCTTTTAAAAATTTCTTAATGCATTTAGATCAGGCTTCGATCTTCAGATGCAAATCTAAATTAGTTCACTGGTAGACCCATATTTGAATTGGTTATCAATGGAATTATTTCATTGAGATGCTGTCAAAAACTTGGTGAAACCGTTAACTTAATATAGGACATTAAACCAACTTCGATGTATATGCATCATATGCAGGGGTGCCCGAGCTGGCCAAAGGGGGTGGACTTAAGATCCTCTGGCGTAGGCCTACGTGGGTTCGAATCCCATCCCCTGCACTAGAATTCACTCATTTATAAAAATTCATTCATTTATAAAATTTTGAAGTCAATCAAGTAATTTTACGGTTAATCAAGTAGTTTAAGATTTAAAAATTCACACTAATTTATACTAAACATGTACTAATGTATCAAATGCCTTAGTGGCTCAGGGGTAGAGCGATGCCTTGGTAAGGCATAGGCCGGGGGTTCAAATCCCCCCTAAGGCTTAATTTTTCGATTTTAAATAATGTTATCCCAAAATTTTTTATTAAATCATGTTTTCAGTACGTAATTGCTTTTTTATCTTTATTTCCTTTCGTGGATAGTTAACCTCAACTCGATAGTTAACCTCAATTTTATTAAAGGAATGCATTATACAGTGCCTTTAAATAGTGTTCTGGTAGAACCTTAATAAAATTCTATTTGAATAGAAACATTTTTATGCCAATTTGAAGTATAAAAAAAGAGAATGAAAAAGATCAAAGGTAACGTATGAACCGGAATGCAGTATTGATTGAACAATGGGATTAATGAGAAAGGGAGTATCTTGTTAAATAGAGTTTTTTAAATCTTTTTTAGTGATAAAATGTCAAAGACGTTGGATATATTAATGGCCGGAGTTATCTCCGGGATAGTTGCATATACAACCTCAACACTGGGAATAGCAGGAACAGTTATAGGAGCTGTTTTGGGGTCTATGCTGTATCAGTTCATGACGCATGTTTTCAGAGAACCTCTCGAGGATGTTGAACCTAAAAAGATTGAACCGGAGGTTGTTTCGAAGATAGTTTACATATTTCCACTCCTGGTTATACTGGCTGTGGAGGTAATCTACCTGTTTTCATCGGTTTACTGGAAGTCAGAGCACATTTTTTACATTCTTGAACAGGCCACAGGCGACAATCTATTCAGATCAATTGGAGCTGGACTCTTAATAATGGGAATATACCCATTTGTAGAACCGGAAAATATAAAAAAGGAGTACGGTTACATATTGATGGGAGTCGGTGCCATCAAACTCTTAGCAGGATTTTCCAATCTTAACACCCCAATAACAAACTTATATTCCATGATTTACTCCGAATTAGGCCTTATTATATCATTACTGGTTATCGGAGCCCTTTGCTATGTTATACTATCCATAGCAGAGGATTGCATAAACACCATAAATAATAGAAACACCAGCTACAGAAGTATCGAAGATGGAACCTGGGATGAGGGTATTAAAAGCAGGAGAAATGCATGGAACAATGAAGAGTGGAATGACAGCAACATTAACAGAAACTCTTGGAATGATGGAAACATCAAAAATAAAAGAAGGAACAATAAGATTAAAAACCACGGTAAGAACTTCAAGAACAAGAAAAAAAGAAACCCCGTGAAGATTAAAAGAAGAAGATAACTGTGATACAATGACCAAAACTAACAGCACTCTTAAAGCAGTACTTGATGTCATACTCCACGAAAATCCATCTACTCAGGATGAAATTGCAGACAAACTTGGATTATCAAGAAGGTACGTTACAAAACTCCTCCAGCCACTTGTTAAACGTGGAGTTGTGAGGAGGGCTTACATCCTTGATCTGAAAAAATTCGATGAGTTTTCAGAGATGTTTCAGGAAGAAAAAACTTCAAAGGAATCTGCGGGAAATTACCTTCTTAAAGAAATGCTTAAGAATATGGCTGATCATGTCTGTAAACAGTTTGACATGTCCTTTGAGTCATTCCAAACTTATGATAAAGACCTGGCAAATGAAGCTCTTGAAATGGACTACGTTTCAAACAACATGCACGAGAAAATTCGTTCATCTGTGGACACCGTCATATCCTTAAACCCATACTCAGAGTTCAGCAAGACCATGATTTTCAGCGAAATATCCTACGACCTGGAACGCATAGCCGATTACATCTGTCACATTGCAAACTTCGTACAGAAGGAATGTTACAAAGTTGACGATGAAATGGTGGACACTTTAAAATCCATGTTCAAAACTTCCAGAAAAATGGTGAAGTACGCAATGAAAGCCTTTTTAAACGAAGAACTTGACGTCAAGGGCAAGGTCCTGGATTACGAGGAAGATATCCATGCACTGCAAAAGAAGGCCCTGAACAAGATGGCAGTTATGATGTCCGAGGATGATGCAATGGACAAAGACCGTTCAACTTACTACCTTTCCCTTTCAAGGGTTGTTAAAGCATTTGAAAGGATTGGGGACATATCAGTTGAGATACTGGACGCTTCAGAGGAGTTTTACAGGAACATTCCTCGTACAACAACACCAGAACGCTTCAGAAGAAGCGCCAGAAAAAGAACATCCCGAGATTCTGGATAAACCAGAAGATGCCATTTTAGCTTTAAATCTCCTTCAGTTTTGTTACTTTAAATCTCCTTCAGTTTTGTTACTTTAAATCTTCTCAGTTTCTTAAAGCTGTGAATAGAATTCTAAATTTGAGAGTAAGGGGTGCGTTTAAAGTACTTAAAATATGATTTTCGCAACAATTTTTTTGTTTTTATTTTTAATAAAATGTTTCTAATAAAAAGCAGTCAGCTTCAACTCATCAAAAACCATTTAAAAGCTTTTACAAGAATTCCAAGCCCTAAACCACCAATTAATCCTGTTATGAATCTCAGAGTATTGCTACTCGTCCTCCAGCCTAAAAACTGGGTTGTACCATCCAGAAATGCGGGGATTAACATTAGAAAAGCTGTTAAGATCATTAAAATGGAGTAGTGTACATAGAAAAGGTATACAAATACGAAGTATGAAAAAGCAGCCATGTAAAACCCTGTGCATCGTGAACAAACAGGAAAGTAATGATTCCCAATTTTAAATGTTCGTTCAGGAATTCTGTGACATATGTACACGTTTTTAAGCTTTATCTCAGGCCCAATCCACTCTTCATGTTTGCTCTTTGTCACTTTTTAAGCCCCAGTTTCAAATGAATTTTTTTATTGAATTTTTTACCCATAAGAATTTTTATTCAATTTTTACTTTACTCAATTTTTACTCATAAAAAAAGGTAGAATTTTTCTATGAGTTATATCTTTTATTTAAATCTGGCTTAGTTCCTTAAATTATTATTTGATCATTAATTACCTAAAAATCAAGGTTTTGAATGTTAAAGTTTTGTTTTTAGTCCAAATCAAATATCATTTAAATCCAGCATCTTTCTGAAGGGTTCCTCATGTTCAAGCTCTTCGTTCACATGGGCTAAAATAGCAGGAACCCCTCCAATTATAAATATTCCTACCAAGCTTCCAGTTTAATCCCATATCGGAAAGTATAGCTGCATTGGCACCATCCATGTTCATTTTAATTCTCTTATCAAATAAAATTTCTTCAAGTTTAACTGCAAGTTCAACATGCTTTCCGTAACAGCCATACTTTTTTGCGAGCTTTATTAATTTTTTAGCCTTTGGATCCTCTGTATGGTTACCTGTGTCCATAACCCGGTATTTTCTTGCCATTTTTTGAAATTCTTCATTACAACCTCAGCAGTTTCATCTATGGTTTTGTTGTATATCTGTGAAAGTCTCACACCATCCTGAAAAAGTTTTCATTCCAAATTCTATGGTTCATCATGATTCTGTCCAAATGCAAGGATTTCTCCAGTTACACATGCATTTACAGGTGAACCTGCAGATGCCAACAACCTTGCTGCCTGTGTGCTGGGAGGTTGTACCGTGGTCACAGAATGGTACCAAAACAGGTTCAAACATCATTTTTGATTGTAAGACGGCAGATGTTCTTATTAGGAAGTATACCATTTCAGGAAAGGATATACCACCAATCAAATCTTCTGGAGGCGTCCTCTTGTTGTTAACCTGTTGGGCTCAACCTTGGTTATAAATGTTTTCCACGGGCTTTGCCTGGGCTTGATTTGCCTTGGTTTAAACATTCCATTTATTACTCTTCCGTTACCATGATTAGATCTAGTGGCTTGTAAAATATTTAAATTTATTCATTTTGTACAGTATTAATCACTAAATATGATCTTTTCTGTTCTGGTTTCCCAAAACCAGTGCATAACCCAAATAAATATCACAAAATGTGTTAATTAGTACATAAATAGCAACCTTTATAGGGGGTGCTAAGTTTAGAAGTGAGGTGAAAGGAGTGGATTCGAAGTACGTAATTGGAATAATTGTAATATTAATCATGGCGTTAGGTGCTTACGAAGTTTATACACACGAAACTAGCGATAAAAAAATAACAATTGCAGATTCAACATCTGTACAGTCAGTGGCAGAAAAACTGGTCCAGGCCTACAGGGCAGAACACCCGGAGTTAAAATAAACGTACAGGGCTGAGGTTCAAATGCAGGCATAACAAACATTGCAAAAGGTATAACCAACTGGAATCAGGTTGGTGATTCTGATGCCAAAATCGATGTTATAACAAGAGAAGATGGTTCAGGTACAGGAAGCGGCTTTGAAGACATGGTTATGAGTGGCACCAAGATAAAATCAGACACAATAGTTCAGAGTTCAACAGAAGCTGTGAAATAGCCAGTTGAGGGAGATCCAAATGCAATAGGGTTCATATCTCTGGCTAACCTGGATTCCAATGTCAGAGCAGTGAAAGTGGACAACATAACTCCATCAGAAGAAACAGTTGCAGATGGTTCCTGCAAACTTCAAAGACCATTCATATTCCTTGTGAAGGGACAGGCAACAGGCACAGTTAAGGAGTTCATTGACTGGGTCATGGGGCCGAGGGACAGGCCATAATAAAACAGGAAAAAGTTGTACCCGCAAGCTAATAAAAACTGGAATAGGCTTTACCAGGACAATAAGTCCTGAAAATCTTAAAACATTTTTTTAAAAGGAGTACAAACAAAAAGGATAGAGAAATATGTTTTAAACCTTTAAACCCAATATTTCGAGTTTCAACATCACTATATTTTTAAATAGTCAGAGTGAAAGAGAATATTTTAAGGTGATGATATGAACTCGAAATACATAATTCTGATACTGGCAGTTCTAGTTATAATCAGTGCTTACATGTTTACACCAAAAGGTAACTATGAAACATTGCAAATTGCAGGTTCAACATCTGTGCAGCCCGTTGTAGAAAAACTGGTGGATAAATTTCAGGAAACCCATCCAAACGTGCACATAAATGTTCAGGGAGGAGGTTCAGGTCTTGGAATAAGGACCGTTAACCAGGGAATAGTTCAAATAGGAATGAGCTCTGAACAACTTGCACCAGAAGATACAACAGGATTAACCGCGTACCAGATAGGAAAGGATGGAATAGTTATAGCTGTAAACAACGCAAACCCTGTAAATAATCTAACAACTGATGAGTTGAGGGAAATTTTCAGCGGAAACATAACCAACTGGAACCAGCTCGGCGGTCCAAATGAAGAGATTCATGTCATTGTCAGAGAGTCAGGTTCAGGCACTATGCAGTCATTCCAGAATCTTGTGATGGGTCAAACCAAGATAGAAAAAAACGCCATAGTCCAGAGCTCAACAGAATCTGTAAAACAGGCTGTTAAACAGGACCCTGGTGCAATAGGTTTCATATCCCTTGTGAACCTGGATTCAAATGTGAAAGCCTTGAAGGTAAACAGAGTTTATCCTTCCCAGGATACAATAAGCAATGGTTCCTACACCCTGCAAAGACCATTCACACTTCTTGTTAAGGGCCAACCTGAAGGCATCACCAGGGAATTCATTGACTGGGTACTCAGCCCCGAGGGACAGGCCATAGTTAAACAGACAAAAGTGGTTCCTGTAAACGCAACTACCTAAAGTTGGAATTATCCTAAAGTTGAAATTACAATATCAAAATTAATTTCAAATGCAAATTTCACGCTCAAAAAAGTAATTAAAAAAAATGTGGGATTAACTGAAAAAACTTTTAAAAAAACTGTGAATTGATTAACTTAAGAATTAAATTGAAGAATAATTGATTTACTGACTTAATGAAGAGTAAAAATGAAAATGTGCTAGGTTAATTGAGGTGCCTAAATGAAGGACAGACTTGGAGAATTTTTAATAGAAAAGGGCCTTTTTATAACGGCTATTTCATCGGTTGTTATAATTCTGCTCATCATAGTATTCATCTTCAGCGAAGGCTTGCCAGCCATGGAAAGCTACGGATTCTTGAACTTCATATTTGGAAGTACATGGGATCCCTCCTCAGGACAGTACGGTATTCTACCCATGATCGTGGGATCCATGGGCATAACCCTCCTGGCACTTATATTCTCAGTGCCCCTCTCACTTTTATGTGCAATATTCATGGCTGAAATCGCACCCAAAACCGTGAGAAAAATAATGAAACCTGTTATTGAAACACTTGCAGGCATACCCTCAGTTGTCTACGGTTTCTTTGGATTGATAGTTCTCGTGCCCCTAATGAGGACCTACTTTGGAGGTACAGGTTTCAGCATGCTCACAGCATCCATAATATTAACTGTGATGATACTGCCCACAATTGTAAGCGTGTCAGAAGATTCAATACGCTCAGTACCTTCCGAATATAAGGAAGCATCCCTTGCCTTGGGTGCAACACACTGGCAGACCATTAAAAATGTCATATTTCCTGCAGCAGTACCTGGAGTTATCACAGCCATAATTCTAGGTATGGGAAGAGCAATAGGGGAAACATTAGCCGTTATAATGGTTGCAGGAAACGTTGCACAGTTCCCAAGTTCAATAATGGATCCTGTAAGGGCTTTAACATCAAACATAGCCCTTGAAATGGGATACGCAACTGGAATGCATTACAGTGCACTTTTCGCAACTGCAATCGTTCTTTTCATGCTCATAATGATACTACTCGTCATTGCGAACTACTTCCACTACAAGAAAAAGATAAATGTTGGAGGAGGATACCTGTGATGTCCATAAATCCAAAAAACATCAATTTGGGAGGTACTTACCATGCATAGAATTGTATCACCCAAAAAAGCTCAGAAAATAATGACAGCAGTGTTCTGGGGTTCAGGTATTCTGACCGTGCTCATAATGCTGATTATAATAGGTTACATACTGTGGAAAGGTATGCCAGTGGTTAACCTCAACTTCATATTCGGTGAACCTGTGGATTCTGGTGCAAGTGGAGGAATAGCACCAATGATAGTGTCCAGTATTTACGTGACGCTCATAGCAGGATTGGTTGCAGCTCCAATCGGTGTTGGTGCAGCAGTGTACCTGTCAGAGTACACCAAAGAAAACATATTTGTCAAGCTCATAAGGTTCGGTTCCGAGACCCTTGCATCCATACCATCCATAGTGTTCGGCCTCTTTGGACTGGCATTCTTCGTTGTGTTCCTGGGTATGGGCTGGTCCCTACTTTCAGGAGGACTTATACTGGCCCTCATGGCTCTTCCAACAATCTTCCAGGTTGCAGAAGTTTCCATAGGTTCAGTGCCAAAATCTTACAGTGAGGGAAGCCTGGCACTTGGTGCAACCAAATGGCAAACAGTTTACAAGGTGGTACTGCCTGCTGCAGTTCCTGGTATAACAACTGGAGTGATTCTGGGAATGGCAAGGGCAATATCAGAGGCAGCAGCCATTATGTTTGCAGTTGGATCCGCACTTGCAATGCCCCTATCGGTATTTGACCCTGGAAGACCACTTCCACTGCATCTGTACGTACTGGCAACTGAAGGAATATCCCTGCAAAATGCCTACGGTACAGCAGCAGTGCTTGTAATTATAATACTTGTAATAACCGTTTTAACCAATACCCTGGTTGAACGCTACTCAAAAAAGATGATGGGGCGATAGAATGCCATATAGAATAGAAACACGTGATTTAAATGTTTACTTTAACGAAGTGCATATCCTGAACGATATAAACATGAAAATTCCCAAAAATGCCGTCACATCACTTATAGGACCCTCAGGCTGTGGAAAATCCACCTTCATAAGAACCCTCAACAGGATGAACGACCTGATCGAAGGTTTCAAAAAGAAGGGTGACGTTCTGCTCGATGGAGAAGACATATACGATCCTAACGTCGATGTGGTTGAGCTGAGGAAGAAAATTGGAATGGTGTTCCAGAAGGCGAATCCATTCCCAAAATCCATATTTGACAACGTTGCCTACGGCCTCAGGATCCATGGCATTGCAGACAAGGACAAATTAGAGAAGAAAGTTGAAAAAAGTCTTAAAGCAGCAGCACTATGGGATGAAGTTAAACACAAGCTTGATAAATCTGCAATGGGACTTTCAGGAGGTCAGCAGCAGAGACTCTGTATTGCAAGGACAATAGCAGTTTCCCCTGAGGTTATACTTATGGATGAACCTTGTTCAGCTCTGGATCCCATATCAACAACCAAGATAGAGGATCTGATACACAAACTAAAGAAGGATTACACCATCATCATTGTAACCCACAACATGCAGCAGGCCACAAGGGTTTCCAAGTACACCTCGTTCTTCCTTAACGGAGAGATCGTTGAAAGCGGCCCCACAGAGAAACTGTTCATGGAACCCGAAGACAAGCGCACTGAAGATTACATAACAGGCAGATTCGGATGAACTGGAAGTTATTGAATAAAAATATTTTCCAAAAACATTATCATAAAGTTATTTCAAAAAGGTGGAGGAAAAAATGGAGAAAAAATATCCAAGAGTATTGTTTCGAAAACGTTTGAATCATCTGAGTAAAGATGTGGAGAAAATCGGAAATGCAACCCTCGAAGCATACAAGGATTCTGTAAAAACCTTCTTCAACTACGATGATGAACCGGCTGAGAAGGTTTTAACTGCAAGTAAAAAGATAGATGAGATGAATTATCACCTTGAACAGGATGCTATGAGAGTGATAGCTTCTGAACAACCGGTTGCAAGAGATTTAAGATTTATAGAGACCTGTATAAAGGTGGGAAGTCATCTTAAACGGACAGGCTACCTTGCCTCAAACATAGTTGAGGTTGCGCGCCAGATCAAGGACGAAGACATCCCTGCAAAACCAATGAACGACATTAAACAGATGTCAGGCATAGTTGAGAACATGATACAGATGAGTTTGGATGCATTTCTCAAGCAGGACATGGACATAGCAAGGGAGCTACACCACGAGGACGACAAGGTGGACGACCTCTTTGACAAGGCCCTTAAAGATATATCAGAAAGCATGTTCAAGGAGAAGGATACAATCTCCTACCTTGTATACATTCTCTTCGTTGCAAGGTTCCTCGAGAGGATCGCAGACCGCGCCGAAACAATCGGTGACAGAACAATATTCATGATAACCTGCGAAAAACCTTAGATCAATCAGTTAAATCAGAAATTAGAAATTTTTTCATATATTCTTCCATTTCTGATTCTCATTTTTAATTTTATAGTTTTTAAGAGTTTTTTTGAAAATTCATTGATTAACTTAATTTCTCTAAAAATTGTTCGAAATTTAAAATTTTTTTTCTTTATTCTGTTTAATTTAGTTTTTATCTAGGTTTTTAGAAGTTTATAACATTTTAAATCTTATTTCCTTTAAAAATC
>DAHH01000002.1:0-66267 GCA_002498385.1 Methanobacterium sp. UBA410 | reverse complement strand
ATTTCCTTTAAAAATCTTATTTCCTATTTTTTCAAAATTTAATTCTATTCTAAGAAATTTTATCTAAAATCAATCTATAATTTATTGATCTGAAACTAAAAATCTAGAAAATCAAGGAAAAACTAAAAGATGATTCAAAAAAATGAATTTAAGGCTTTAAAACAGCTGTTGCATGTCTTGCAGCCCAGCATTGAATGCAGACCCCCATTGGAAGTCCTGCTGTGTGGGTGTCTGCAAGTTCGATCTTCACGTCAAGGGCTGTTGTCTTACCTCCCAGGCCCATGGGGCCAATGCCAGTGTTGTTTACAAGTTCAAGAAGTTCTTCTTCAAGTTCTGCAAGCCTCTCATCTGGATTTCTCTCACCAACAGGCTTTAAAAGTGCCTTTTTTGCAAGTTTCATCACCATGTCCGAGGATCCACCTATGCCCACACCAACCACTGTTGGGGGGCAGGGTTTTCCACCGGCTTTGAGCACTGTTTCAAGCACGAATTTCTTCAAGCCTTCAACACCCTCACCTGGAAGAGCCATTTTGAGGGCGTTGTTGTTCTCTGAGCCAAATCCCTTTGGAAAAACTGTTAACTCAAGGATGTCTTCATCAACCAGTTCCATGTTTATCTGAGGTATGTCTTTGCCCAGGTTGTTTCCTGTGTTCTCCCGGGTCAGGGGATCCACAACGTTGGGGCGGAGAGGAACCTCCCTGGTTGCGCGGGCCACACCCTGCCTTATTCCTTCATAGAGGTTTTCAACTTCAACGTTTCCAAGCTTCACAAAGACTATTGGAAGGCCAGTGTCCTGACACATTGGAATACCACTCTTTGAAGCCGTTTCAATGTTTTCAAGCACTGTTTCAAGATTTAAGCGTGCAGTTTTATCTTCTTCCCTTTCATATGCAGTTTTTAAGGCATTTTTCACATCTTCTGGAAGGTTTATAACAGCTTCCCTGTAGATCTGACATACAGTTTCCTCAACCTTTTTCTGGGTAATCATTTTGAATCATCTTTTTTAGTTTTAGGGTTTAACCATTCTATTTTGAGATAAAATTAATGTAATTTAGATAATTTGATCTTTAATTTTCGGATTTTTATAGTTTTCACCTGTTCTAAAATCTCCAGCTGAAAAAAATGTATCCCTAGAAAACCACCATTTCCATCAAAGAATAATTCATGAAGTGCTAACACTTTAATGTCATATTCACTACCACTTTTTATGCCATAATTATTTAAAAAGTAATATAAAATTTTGAGATTATTTATAAAAAAATGTTCCACAAATTTTACATTTCTATCTTTATAAAACAGTTAAGATCAAATTTTATGTGCTCATTTGTTCAATATTTTATTTTAAGTGCTTTTTTTGAGGTGTCTTAACTGTTAATGTGTATTGGAAGAATTTAGTGTAATTGGTTATGATTTTTCTTTGATATTCCTTTGAATAGTGTAAAAAAAGGTTTAAGAATGTAAAGTGTGGTTTTCTCCTTCTGTATATCTTCATGTGAGTGATTGATTCTGGTGGTGTTTTTTAACTATTTTATGTGATTTTTGGTTCTTATATATAAAAAAAATCTGTAAAGGTGTTATAGATCCCTGCTTTGAATTAAAGATGAATTCTACGAAGCTATGCTTACATTTTGGACCAACTAAAAAAAGGTAAATTATTTTGACCTGTAAAATAATGCCATTGCTCTATGAAGGTAAATGAAAAGAAATGGAGTTATAATTAGCAAGGATAATAATTCTAAAATGATGTTAATTTTTATTCCAAAGTAATGATAACTAAAAAATCCAAATGATTTCAACACAAACATTCCGACAACGTATATCAACAAATAGATAAAGCCAGTTACAACGTACCACACAATGAAATTTTTCCATCCAATACTACCGATTTTATTTAATATCTCATGAAATCTAAAAGCTGCACCAAATTTACCCCCATTATATGCCATGTTAACTACTGCCATCTGAAGAATAGGCAATATTATGACCATATACAAAATCGATAAACCAAATTCCAGATTTAAGATAAAACAAACTCATAAAAAGTACATTAACAATATTCAATGGATAAAACTCAAGGAATTTAAAGATTACCCCACTATTTGATGATAACAACACCAAAAAAATCAGAATAATCAGAATAATAGGCATAAAATAAACAACATTAACCAAAAAAACTTTGACACCATCTACAAACATATTAAACCATGAATTAAAAGCAGGAAGTCTCACAGCGTCACCCAAAGACTTCACAATTCTAAACAAATATCCCACAATTAAAAGCCCTAAAACACATTTAATCAAAATCAAACTACCAATTAAAACATTTTCAATTAAAGATACACCCTTCAAACAATAAAATATACATTCAAACTAGCAATAACCAAAAATAATCCCAACATCAAAAACTTTTTCCAGTCAGAAAATGGATACCTCAACGAATCTCGCACTATCTCCTTAATATCCAGGATAAATTCCCTTTCTTAATCATCAATGTGTCACATTCATCTTTTTATAAATAATATAAAGTTCATCTGGACATAAACAATTTCTATCCCTTTCTTCAAGATATTTTATAAATTCTTCTCTTATAAATTTTTTTAGACTTTCATCATACACACTATTCCAATTAGATAACAGAATGTCTAATCCTCCATATAAATCCACTTAAATTAAAATCTTTTAAATTTTGAGTTCTCTATAAAAATTATTTGAATTAAGACATTTCCAACTGACTTTGACGTTAACTTGGTACTTCCCTCCGATGATCCTTTGATCGTTTAATAAAGAACCCAGTAACACCACCAAGTGCACCAATGATACCATCAATTATTGCTCCAAGCAATAACATCAGCATTAATGCAAATGCAAATGCAAATCCAACTCCTCCTGCAAGTACTCCTGTATGAATCCAGAGTAATATACCATCAAATACTGAGACAACAATACTCACAATGGCACCCTGAATTGCACCATTCTTGTAACCTTCACCAGCTACGTAACCTACATACACTGTCGCTAAAAAAATCCCGATGAAACCTCCCAAAGATCCTAAAATCATCGAAAATATAAATTCAAGTATTAAAGCCATCACTATTAAACCAATTAATCTAATCCTCCAATTTACGTTCATAATACCTCCATCCTAAAAAATTAATATATAAGTTTTTTAAAACAGCACAGAGTGTTTATTTTAAAGTCTTAGCAAGTCCCATTAATAAACACTGGCATATTTTTTAATTTTGCGCAAGCATCCTGATAATTATTATTGTCTTCCTCAAGAGAGTTCAATGCATCTACTTTCTCCCATAAAGGCATAACATTTACAGTTCCACCTTCAACTAAGCTTTTTTCGTTAAAAAGAGAACCGATATCTACGGACAATTTAACATAACAAAATGCAGCAACAGCCCACTGTTTAAAGTATTCCCTGTTGATCTGTTTTCTTCCACCAAGGAGATCACTGATAAAGTCTGGAAGTGAAAGTATGTTGGGAAGTTGAGTACCTCCCATTAGGTATAAAGATAAAGCACTGCATCCTATCTTAGAGGGGTATAAATTTTTAACAGATATTTGGACAACATTTGGCATGACATTGTTTGTTGCTTCATCTTTTGTTAAAAGATTTGTGATAGAGACGCCGGGGCCTGAATATATGCCACCATAATATAAAGTTTCAGTTCCGTTAGGTCCAGTTATAATTAATTCATCATCAGCCCATATGGAATTATCTCCATTGGAGAGTATAACATCTCCTATACCATCCCACCAGAAAGTAGCTGATCCTACACCCCTTACATCATTTACTGTATTGTCATTTTCTAGAAATCCTACACTAACCTGATATATAGATTGAACATTAGAAGATTGATCCCAAACACCACAAAGATTATTAACTGTGTTGATATCCCTCACAATACCTGTTCTTAAGTCTGTTACTATGAAATTATCATTACTAAGCACAGACTTTTCTATAATAAAATCATTCTGCTCAAACATTTCCACAGACGTACTACTAAATAAGTAAGCTTTAACTAAATATAAAGCCACAGAATCAATGTTAGAATTGTTAGATGCATTACTCATTATAGTGTATTCAATAGATGAAATTGCAGAGGAACATTCATAATTAAATCCGATTATATTTTCGGGTATGCCTACAACAGTCATCCCCATACTATGATCACATTCTAAAGTTAAATAAGTCTCATATGTATCTTCACATGCCGAAACTACAATAGGACTGGTACGACTCCAATTAACATTATACGTGGTTGTGATATTATCTGCAATTTGATCATGAATATATTCCACCATTAAAGCTGTCACGAAAGTAGTATAAGCAGCATTCATAGCATCAGTTTGGTAACTGGAGCGTTGATTCCACCAATACTGTAAGATATTGTTGGTTACATCTGTTGTTGCTATCGCAAAACTCTTAACACCTTCATATATGGAACCACAATACACAATTTGACTTGTCCTTTGAATAACATTTCCAGGGAAATTTAAATTGATCACATTACCATTTTTGGGATCGGTTACAGTCATATTTAAACCCTGAACACCCGAATAAATCATGTTAAACGTCAAATTGTCCATGAAAATTTGCCTATTATTCTGGATAAATGTTAATTCGGTACTTGTCAGGTTATATGTTGTTGTAAGGTTATTCCAGAATGTTGTTAATGCTGTTGAACTAACAAACGGTAAATTTTGATTAACATACACAATTGCATTGAACACTGCTGAGGAATAAGTGTCCTTCCATGTTGTGTAAGCCATATTATAAAGATATCTATCTTGCATTACAGTTCCATCTACTATTATTTGTAATTCTTCAACAAACATGCCCCTATTAATCCAAAGAACACTGAGCCATGTTACAGATTCATTTAGTGGGATATTGTAGGTTATGTTTAATGGTTGACCTGTAGAATTGTCCACAGCAGTACTATTAATGTTCAGTACTGCTGTTCCTGTGGTTATGAGTCCTGTTGTGTTGATTGTTTGGTTGTCGAGGTTTGCTGTTGCTTGTCCTATTGATTCTTGTCTTAACTTATTGGATCTTAAGGTGGGTACTTAAAGATTGTCACTTTTCGTCCTACTTAGATCTTTTTTACCTGGTAAATGTAACAAAGTGTAACAGTAAGTTAGAAATAAATCCACATAAAAAAAACTCAGATCCAGAGTACCATTATTGAACAAAAATTAGTAACATTTTAAAAAAACACAATTTAAAAAACACAAAATTATGGCAAAGTGGAAGGTTTAGATATACATCTAGCTGTTGAAATACTGAGGTTTTGCTGTTTTTTTACCCATTACGTATCAAAAAAATTTTACCACGTAGTGATTATCTGCAAAAAGAGGTAGGTTGCTTGAAACCTTCTCCATTTAAAATCTTTAAACACCTATTTTTTTGAGGGAGGTAAGACTTTTCCAGGTCTGGAAATAAATAGGTAAATAACACGTTTCTTTGAAGTTTTCCAGCCCGAAAAAGTCCAAGCAAATTATTTTGCGAAAAACCATATTAAACTTGGTCTGCAAAAGGGAAATATTTTTTCCAGATTTTAGGCCCAATTAATAAATTAGGCTCAAATTAAAATTTAAGTTCAAACAGCATGTTTTAAAGTTGTATGTATGGGGCTAAAGCCCCTTAATTAAGATAAAAGAAGTTTATCCCTCAAAAAAATTGCTTCTTTTAAATTTCATGTTTTCTCAAGTTTTAGCTCCTGACCTTATTAATGTGGATTATGCTCAATCAAACCAGACAAATTAATATTTAAAGTTGAAAAAGGAATACAAAAAATTGTTTCTGCACTGATAAATAGATGTTCAAGCAAAAAGCTTTTAAAGGAGAAGATACCAAAGTAACTTTGTGCCCATTTTTCATGGGTGGTCTAAGATTTTTTAGGATCCTATTCTAAATAGATCTTACATTTTAGATAAGTTTCAGCAGGTCAACTAAAGAAGACTTTTTTCTAACTTCCTAACCGAGCTGAAATCAGATGCACATGGGCCGGTAGCACAGTCTGGCAATGCGCGAGACTCTTAATCTCGTGATCGAGGGTTCAAATCCCTCTCGGCCCGTTTAATTCTCGTAGATCATTTAAGTTTCATAGAAGAATGAGAAAACCTAAAGGTATTCTAAAACTGAAAGCTTTAAAGTTTTCTTGCAGGCAATCCTCATTTTTTATTGATCCTTAACTTAGAACTAATCCTCATTTTGTTGATCCTTTAGAACTATTTTGGAAACTCTTCATCTTTTGATAAGTTTGCCCACCTGCAGTATTGTAAAACTTCGTTATAGGCTAATATAACGAAGTTCCAAACCTTAATATTTATGATATTTAGTCTAGGATATCTGGTCTATGACATGTAGTTTCCATGAAAATGCTGGAACTGTATAAACATTTTTGTACTCCCCAAATTTCAATAAATGAGATTTTAACAATACGTAAGTGTAGTTAATTCCTTTTAATTAATTTGTAACATATTCAAAAGAATTTGTAACGCAATCCCAGAGATTATAAATGGTAAGAAAGAATATTACCTGAAAAATAAAAGATCTAAACTAAAATGAGATCAAAAACATTGGTTTAGGATCTGTAAAAAAGTTATTATATATATGATTACATTCATAAACATGGGTGTAGAGTGGATTAGATTAAGCAAAAGTTTATTTACTACTTGTTTTATAACTAATACGTACATATGTAAATATAATGAATAAACATGATAAATATTATTCACACTAATTTTTGTATTAATCTCAAAAATCTAAATAGGTGATAGACATGCTTGATATGTTCAATGCAAAATCGGTTGCAGTAATAGGTGCATCACATACAAAGGGTAAGATCGGGTATGATGTTATGAAATCGCTCTTAAAGTATTATGAAGGAGAGATCATCCCTATTAACCCAAAAGGTGGTAAAATACTAGGAGTCCCTGCTTACACCTCAATAAAGGAATATGGCCATGTGGATCTTGCAGTTATAGTCATACCAGCCCATCTAATCCCAGCAACAGTTGAAGAATGTGGCGAAACTGGAATAAAAAACATCGTTGTAATTTCAGCTGGATTTAAAGAGATTGAGGGGGAAGGACCCGAACTTGAGAATCAGCTGGTGGAAATATGCAAAAAATATGACATCAAACTTGTGGGACCCAACTGCCTGGGCGTAATGGACACTTACAACAATATGAATGCATCTTTCTCTTCTGATATCGCCCATAAAGGTAAAATATCCTTCATGACACAATCAGGAGCCATAATGGCAGCTATTCTCGACTATGCTGATAAAAAGAACATAGGATTCTCTAGAATTGTCAGTCTTGGAAACAAAGCCGTGGTTAATGAAAACGATTGTATAACAGATTTCATGGAGGATAAAAATACAGAGGTTATAATTGCATACCTCGAGGGTATTGTGGATGGTCCCGGCTTTATAGAGGCCAGCAGAAGAGCTTCCAAGAAAAAACCAGTTTTAGTTATAAAATCTGGAAGAACTTCCAAGGGATCAGAAGCAGTTTCTTCCCACACAGGTACAATTGCCGGTTCTGACTCTGCATATGAAGCAGCATTCTCCCAGAGTGGAGTCATACGTGTAAACTCCCTCGACGAAATGATGGACTACGGCAGTGCCATGGCACTGTCCCCACTCCCAAAGGGAAACAAAATAGCCATAATCACAAATGCAGGCGGCCCTGCCATTATGACCACTGATGTTGCAATAAAAACTGGGCTTGAGATGGCCCAACTCACCTGCGAAACCCGGGAAAAATTAAAAGAGGGATTACCTAAAACTGCAAGCTCCAAAAACCCCGTTGATGTACTTGGTGATGCAAGTCCAGAGAGGTACGCATTTGCACTCGACACAGTTTTAGAGGATCCGAACGTTGACGGAGTGATCTACCTTGTAACACCCCAATCCGTTACAGATCCTGAAGGAATTGCCAAGGTTGCAATTGAACGAGCAGCTGAATCTAAAAAGCCAATATTATGCAGTTTCTTTGGAGGAACCCGCTTTGAAGGTGCCGAAAAGCTTCTCGCACTCAAACAGATCCCCAACTACCTGTACCCTAAAAGGGCTGTGAAAAGCATGAAAAAGCTTTACGATTACAGCATCATCAAGGATCAGGAGTATCCAAAACCCCCTGAATTCGATGTGGATAAGGGCACTGTTAAACGCATAATTGAGGATGCAAAGAAAAACGACATCCACACCCTTGGTCTTGAATCCTTCGACATACTCAAGGCCTATGGAATTCCAACTGTAGGCACCGCAATCACCAAAACCCTTGAAGAGACTGTGAAATCTGCAGAAGAAATCGGATACCCCCTTGTTATGAAGATAGTCTCCCCACAGATCTCGCACAAATCTGATGTTGGAGGAATCAAACTCAACCTGGAAAATGCAGATGATGTCAAAGCAGCCTATGAAGATATGATGGAAAACATACCCAAAAGGGAACCTGAAGCAAAAATTGAGGGTGTTCAGCTCCAGAAAATGTTATCAGATGGTAAAGAAGTGATCATAGGTATGGTGCGGGACCCCACCTTCGGTCCAATGCTCATGTTCGGACTGGGCGGTATATATGTGGAGGTACTAAAAGACGTTAAATTCGCAATCGCACCTGTAAACGAGATTGAAGCCAAAGATATGATAAAGGGAATCAAAACCCACGAGCTTCTTGAGGGAGCCAGGGGAGATAAGGCAAACGATGTCAAAGCCATTGCAGATATAATCCTGAGAATTTCACAGCTCGTCACAGACTTCCCAGAGATCAACGAGTTCGAGATCAACCCGCTCATGGTCTTCGAGGAAGGAGCAGGAGCACTGGCCGTTGACATGAGGCTCATGTTAAAGGAAGAAAAAAAAACTGAAAATGTGTCTCAGACATCCAAGGGATCAGTGAGTCTAGAATCAGCCAAGTGAGATTTGATAGAAAGTTAATTAATTTTAAAGTGAGGATTAAATTCCCTCTTTAAACTATTTTTTATTAAAATTAAAGAATATTAAACCTTACTTTTTTTTCTTTGTACTGTTTTTACCGTTTCTTTCATTCTTTAAATAAGATATCAAAAAATAAGATGAAACAGTTGAAAATTAAAACAGTACTTAAGAAACTGAAAACAAAACAGATTACAAATAATATTTTATTAAACCTTATTTTTATTTATTAAACCTTATTTTAAACATATTAAAGGTGTAATAAATCATTATCCACCAATAATCCAATTAAAAATTTAGGGTTGTTCTGAGGTATTCTCTAAACATCTTATCCTTAATTCTGTATTTTCCCCTTGATTCTTAAGATGAGATTCTTCCCAACCCATATTTTTCAGTGCTTTAGAAGGTTCTGATTTGATATTTGGGTTTTCCTTTATTTGTTTATATGTTAAAGCGTTTGTTTATATGTTAAAGCCTCAGAATTACTTTTTACAAGTATTTTAAGTATCTTTTTTTCTTCATTTGCAGCATTTTCATACGTACCTTAATCTCTTTGTGCTAAAAAACTTAAAGCTGTGGGAAATGCCTTTTCAAATTCTAGGATGATGATTTTATTAGCAACAGATTCTTCAAAACAGTTATGAGCTATAACCTGTAAGTAATATGGATTTCCCTCCGAAACAGTGTATATTTTATTTTATGACTTCCTCTTGAATTTTCTTCCCTGTTTCTCTGAGGGGATGAATGGCATCTTTAACTTTTTTCCAGTGCAACTGATGGAGATGTTGGTGGAATTTTCATTAACTTAATCCAGAAAGAAGAATTAGTCTTAATAAACGAATTTTAGATGTCAACAAAAAATTAAAACCCAAAAAGAAGAAAAAAATTAAAAAATCTAGTACTTCATGATGGTCTTAAGCCTTCCAAGTTCCTTGGCAACCCTTTCCCTCTTCTCAACCAGGAAGTCTGTTGAATCTTCAAGGGCTCCTGTTGGGCAGGCCACAACGCACATTGGTTTTTCCTTGTCTACACAGAGGTTGCATTTTCTGGCAATTCCTGATTCATCAATATGGATTGCTGCAATTGGGCAGGCATCCCTGCATAGTCCGCAGCCTATACACTTATCTTCTTTTATCAGTATTGCACCGTCAACCTCTACTATGGCTCCTTCCGGGCAGATGTTCAGGCATGGTGCCCTGTCCTTTGCACAGTGAAGGCAGTGAACTGGAACACCGTCTATAACTCTTATTGCGTTTTGAGGGCAGATCCTCTCGCATCTTGAGCATTCCTCGCAGAGTTCTGGTCTTGAAACAAGTTCTTTCATGTTCAGGCCTCCTCCTTACGCAGCAACTTTTTGGTTCTTCCATGTGCCGTCAGAACACTGACAAGGTCTGAGGATTTTTTCGATTTTTTACCAAGTCCCGCAAGTCTTTGAAGGTGCATTTTCTGTTTATTAAGCTTCATGAAGTCCATGTCCACCTTTGCAATGGCTCTTTTGGAGCATGCCTTTACACAGGCTGGCGTGTCCCTATCAGGGCACTGATGGCACTTGTGTGCCTTCCTCTCGTGCATGGTGATGGCTCCAAAGGGGCAAACCATCATACAGAGTCCGCAGCCTATACACTTATCAGAGGAAACTTCCTCTTTTATGGCATCTGTGGGACATATCCTTTTACATGGAGCGTCCTCGCACTGCTGGCAGACTATTGGATAATGTGAACCATCTATCTCCCTTACGCTGATCCTTGATGTTCCGTAAATCCTTGAGCAGGCTTCTTCACAGTCACCGCAACCGTCACAGACATCTGGTTGAATCAGTATCTTTTCCAAGGTCATGCCCCCTTTTATACTTTAAGCTCAGCGCAGTTTGAATCCACAATGCTCTGAATCCTTTCTTTTTCTTCATCTTTAAGGTGTCTGAATCTTTTTTGAGCTTCAAGGTACACTTTAACTGGTTTTCTCTGTATCGGCCTGTAGGTAACTCTAAATTCTCCATTCTCAATCTCATAAAGTATCCAGGAGCCTGTTTCAACTGCCAACCTTCCCATTTCTATGGTTTTGGATGGTTTGTAACCCCAACCCGTTGTACATGGTTGGTGAAGGTGAATGTACGCAGGTCCATCAATTTCTGAGGCCTTTTTAACCTTCTTCATGAAGTCTTCAGGGTAAGCTATTGATGCCGTTGCAACGTAGGGTATTCCATGAGCTGCCATTATCATTGGCATGTTCTTTTTGGGTTTGTTCTCACCGAAACTCTGTTTACCCGCAGGTGAGGTTGTTGTTGATGCACCGTAGGGTGTTGCACCGCTTCTCTGTATACCTGTGTTCATGTACGCCTCGTTATCGTAGCAGATGTAGATTATGTTGTGTCCCCTTTCCATGGCTCCAGATAATGCTTGAAGTCCTATATCAACTGTTCCACCATCTCCACCGAATACAACTACATTAGCATCTTTTCCCAAGGTTTTGAAGGCTGCTTCAACCCCTGATGCAGCTGCTGCAGCGTTTTCAAATGCAACGTGAAGCCATGGAATTCTCCAGGCAGTTTCAGGATAGGGAGTTGTTACAACTTCTAAGCATCCTGTTGCAGATACTGCAACGGTGTTCTCACCCAGAACCTTGAGTGCAAGCCTGACGCCTATGGTGGCACCGCATCCGGCGCATGCCCTGTGTCCAGGTGCTAGAAATTCTTTTTCATTTATTTCCATTTAAAGTTCCTCCTCTTTGAGTCCTATCCACTGTACGTCTTTTGTTGGGTTTTTGGTTTTTTCAACTACCTCTTTTATGGTTGAAGGCGTTATGTCACGTCCTCCAAGTCCCAGTATAAATCCGTAAGAGTCAATATCACACATTTTGGCCTTTATGTTGTTGTAGAGAACTCCTCCCACTCCAAATGAGATGTTTTTATCAATTACTCCAACCTTTGAGGCACCTTTCAGTGCATCATAGATCTCCTCTTCTGGGAATGGTCTGAAAACCCTGACACGCAGGAGTCCAACCTTCTCGCCAGTCTCACGCAGGTCGTCTACAACTTCTTTTATGGTACTGCAGATGGATCCCATGGCTACAAGGATTGTGTCTGCATCTTCGCATTTGTATTTTTCAACAAATCCGTATTCCCTTCCGAAAAGCTCTGCAAATTCTTTGTTGGCTTCGGCAATAACCTTTTTGGATTTTTCCATTGCCTCCTGCATTGCGTACCTTGCTTCCATGTAGTACTCAGGATCTGTGAATGAACCTATTGATGCTGGGTTTTCAGGGTCCAGGAAGTTTACTGGTTTGTATGGAGGTAAAAATTTGTCAACATCTCCCTGGGATGGTACGTCCACAGGGTCAACTGTGTGTGTGAGTATGAAACCATCGAGACACACCATGCTTGGAAGCAGGACATCGCTGTTTTCTGAGACTTTGTAGCCAAGCAGTATGGAGTCAAGTGCTTCCTGACCGTTTTCCACGTAAACTTGCAGCCATCCTGCATCTCTCTGTGCTATTGAGTCCTGCTGATCGTTCCATATGCTTAATGGAGCAGATAGTGCTCTGTTTGCATCTGCAAGTACGATTGGCGTTCTGAGTCCTGCTGCAACGAAAAGTATCTCGTGCATCAGTGCCAGTCCCTGTGATGATGTTGCTGTAAAGACCCTCACACCGGCGCTTGAAGCACCAACAGAGGCACTTATTGCACTGTGCTCTGATTCAACTTTTATGTATTCTGCATCTATATCTCCGTCTGCAACGAATTTTGCTAGGTGCTCTGAGATGGTTGTCTGTGGCGTTATTGGATAAACCGGAATAACGTTAGGTTTTGCAAGTTTTACAGCTTCTGCCACTGCTTCATTTGCAGAAATCACTTTAAGAACCATTTACTCTCTCTCCATCTTTATAGCTTTTACGGGGCATTCTTCAGCGCATATGCCGCAGCCCTTACAGAAGTCGTAGTCTATGTCGTATTCTTTATTTATGCATCCTTCTGGACAAAAAAGAATGCAGTTTTCACATTTTATACATTTTTCCTTGTCCAGAATTGGTTTAAATGTTCTCCAGCTGCCTGTTTTATTTTTAACGGTACTTCCAGGTTCTTTAACAGCTGCTCCTATCGATACCATAAAATCACCTTTTATATCAGATAATTACTAAATGAGTCTTAAAATCCATTATTACAGTTTAATTAACCATTATTAACAGTTTAAATAATTATTCTATAAATTAATTGTTATTCTATTCTTCCTTTACTTTTTTATATGCTATTTCAGCTGCTTTTGCGTTTTTTTCACCTACGGATCCCTTGAAAGTTTCCTTTATGACCTTCACCAGGGACTCCAGTGAAACTTCACCTGTAACACCTGCAAAGGCACCGAGCATAACTGTGTTCACAATTGGAACACCCAAAACATCGAGGGATATACCTGTGGCATCAATTTTTTGGACCTTTACACCTTCTTCTATCTTCAAGTCGTTTGTGGTGTTTATGATTATTTTTCCCCCATCCTGAATTCCGGAGAAAACATCCACAACTTCAAGTAGGCCGTCATCCAGTACCACCACGTAGTTTGGTTCGTAAACCTGATACCTTCCCCTTATGGGTTGGTTGTCTATTCTTGTAAACGCCATTACAGGGGCGCCTCTTCTTTCAACACCAAAGAATGGGAATGCTTGACAGTGTTTACCATCTTCAAATGCTGCTTTTGCTAATATCTCAGCTGCTGTTACGGCTCCCTGTCCGCCGCGTCCATGAAAGCGAACTTCAATCATTCTATTTACCTCCATTCCTCATAGTTAATCATTATAAATTTGTAATATATATACATGTTGGTCAACGATCTTATAAAGTACGTGATTGAGTAAAAGTAGGATCAATGAAAATTTTATTGTTCTGCATGTTACAGGGGCATGGTTATGAAGATCTTAATTGTAACAGGGAAACTGGCAAGCAAACTCGTAAAAAAAGAATCAACAAAATCAGAACATGATATTTACGTTCACGTGGTAGACATACCCATAGCTGCATTTTTAACTCCCAGTAAAATAGTTAGAGAACTTGAAAATCTTGAAAAAGATCAGGGAGCCCAAGATCTGAAAAATATTCATGGAAGGGGTTTCAACCTCAAATCCATGGACATGATACTGACTCCCGGACTTATAAGAAAAGATGTGAGCTTTATAGAGGAAAAAACTGGTATACCCACATATAAGGGGCCGAAAGATGCTGCAGACCTGAGAATAGTTCTTGAAATGGTTGAAAAACTTGAACTATCAAGTAAAACACCTGCAGATAAACTAATTGAGGAAGAACTTCGAAAACGTGCCCTCAAACTCATAGAAGACTTTGAAGCAGACACTGCCATGAGAAAAAAACTCCTTGAAAAACCTGAAAATATTCTAGTGGGAAATCTTCCAGTTGGAGAGGACTTTCCAATGAGGGTTCTTGCAGAAATTGCAAACGCACCACTTTTAAGCCCTGAAGAACTTCTGAAGCGGGCAGAGTACTTCGTAAAATCCGGAGCAAACATGGTGGATATAGGTATGGTTGCGGGGGAAACGCTTGCAGAAAAGATACCCGGAATGGTAAAGCTTTTAAAGGAAAATCTGGACGTTGCTGTAAGTATAGATAGCTTAAATCCTGTTGAAATAAGGACTGCTGTGGAAGCTGGTGTTGACATGGTTTTGAGCCTTGATCACGGCAACTACAGGGAAGTTCTACCCCTCCTTCAGGAGAAACATGTTCCTGCAGTTATACTGCCCACAAACTACAGCAGGGGTTGGGTCCCCAAAACCATTGAAGAACGCGTTGAATCAATTGAAAGACTGAGAAAAAAATGCAACGGAATAGATGTGATAGCAGACCTTGTACTCGACCCAATAAACAGCAGCAGCATCGTGGACTCCATAATTGCATGCCGCAGGTTCAAGGAGCGAAACCATGAACCATTGTTTTTCGGCATAGGAAACGTAACAGAACTCCTTGATACAGATTCTGTGGGAGTTAATTCCCTGCTTTCAGGTATAGCAATGGAACTTGGGGCAAGCGTACTTTTCACACCTGAAGAAAGTGGTAAAACCATTGGAAGTGTTAAGGAACTTGCAGTATCATCCAAAATGATGTTTCTATCCAAAAAGAGGGGATCCATACCCAAGGATCTCGGAATAAATCTTCTTGTATTCAAAGACAAAAGGAAGGGAAATCTTATAAAGGAGAGGATTGACGTTCCTGTTTTTGAAGGTTCGATCAACCCAAAATTCGTCCGGGACCCTGCAGGAAGCTTCAAGATCATGGTTGAGGAGGACCATATAAAGGCAGTGCACTACCTCAGGACAAAACCACAGATTGTAGTGACCGGAAAAACTGCCAAGGAAGTTTACGATGAGATAATAAAGAGGGGATTGATTTCAAGAATGGAACATGGCACTTACCTTGGAGTCGAACTTGAAAAAGCCGAAATTGCCATGAAACTTGGTAAAAACTATGTCCAAGATTTTCCACTCTTTAAAAAGTTTTTATAATCTTTTTAAGGTATTATAATCTTTTTTGTTGAATTTTAAACCATTACCTGCAGGTGAAGTAAGTACTGTAAAAGTTTATATTCCAATTTTCATATCTATAATCAGAAAGATCATGCAGATGCCAACGTGCATCAAGGAAATCTGGAATAAATTTTTGGAACAGGGAATTTTAGAGAGATTTTAGAGTAGGAATAACTGAAAAAAACTTTAAAATGAACTTAAAATATGATGATTTTTTTAAATTTTACGCTAAGAGCCGCGTTTAGCATCTTTTAATTAAAATAAGTTAAAAATTAAAATGAGTTAAAACATCGGTTTTAAAGATTTAAATGGAGTATTAAATGAACGTATGCAGTAAATGCGGTAATCCGCATGTCATAATCAAAAAGAAGAGCTCGGGTCAGATTTTATGCAGGGAATGTTTCATAGAAACCACAGAGAGTAAGGTTCTGCACGACATCCGCAAGTACAAGCTGGTTGAAAAGGGAGATAAGGTTCTTCTTGGACTTTCTGGAGGTAAGGACAGTGTTATGCTCCTTGAGATCCTGAACTCCCTGAAGGAGAGGCATGTAATAGATCTCGTTGCCGTTACCATAGACGAAGGCATATCAGGGTACAGGGAGGATGGTGTGCGCATTGCAAAGCTCAACACCGAAAAACTGGGTGTGAAACACAGGATCGTGTCCTTCAAGGATTACTTTGGATTCACACTGGACGATGTGATGAAGAAAACATCAGACCAGCCCCATTCAAGACATCCCTGCACATACTGCGGGGTTTTCAGGAGGTGGTTTTTAAACAGGGTCGCCAAGGAAGAGGGGGCAACCAAAATAGCCACAGGCCATAACCTCAACGATGAAACAGAGTCCATACTCATGAACTATCTTGAGGGGAACATCCAGAACCTCACAAGGATAGGCCCCAAATCTGAGTCTAGAAATGAAAGATTCACAGTTAAGATAAAACCCCTCCGTGAGATACCTGAAAAGGAAATAGGACTTTATGTTGTGGCTAAAGGATTGGAAGTGCATTTTGCAGGCTGTCCATATGCAGGAGAGTCTTTCAGAGCCGAAATTGGCAGTTTTATAAACGATCTTACAGCAAAACATCCTACCATAATGTACTCAACGCTCAGGGGCTTTGATAAGATGAAACCGGTCCTTAAAAAAGAGTTTGCAGAGGAGTCTCATACTGGTATCTGTGAAAACTGTGGTGAACCAGCCTCTGGCAGGTTGTGCAAGGCCTGCAGCTTTGTTGAGCGATGGGACGAGGACAAGGTTTAAAAGTTTTGATCAACCAGATATAATCCCAATGCCTTCCACGGTAATCTTAACACGTAACACCACAGTACATAATAAAACCAAGATAGATCTTAGATCTTCTAAAACTGGATCTTCTAAAACTGAAAGTAAGAAAATCGGAGATAAGGCCAATGGTAGTAACAGTAATTAAAGGCGAGAATAAGAAGAAATTAGATATAAATGGAAACAAAACAGTTAAAGATCTGTTAGAACTGCTTGATGTACCATCTGAAACAGTTGTTGTCAAAAAAAATGATTTCATTGTAATCGATGAAGAGCAGGTCCAGGATGGAGACACCCTTGAGATCATACAGGTCATATATGGCGGTTAAAATTTGTACGGTTATCCAAGTTACACCTACATTTAGTACCTATATTTAGTTACACGTACCTTTAAATTCAGGTTGTGCTTTTAACTGAATTTTTAAAACCTGCAAATTCCCTTGTAATGTTCTCCTGTAGAATTGTAAATCTCCTTCAGCTGTACATGTGAAACCGTAAATGGTGAAAAGGGAGGTCTACACTCAACCAGCCTTAACAAGATTTTAATGGATCCATCATTGATCCAGTGATATGATCCCCTGCAAAAACACGGATTAAACCTGAAAAACTTCACACTTTAACTTTGGAACGTGTTATATGTGGAAAACTTCGATCTAATTGAGGAATGCATCTCAAATTACTTTCAGGTGGAAGATTTTCGTTCTACTGAGGAAGGCTCTTACTTCGTTACCTATGACTACGATCGTGACAAATTTGCCCAGCTAATCCTTGATATGGATGGAATAGGTTACATACCTTTTATGGAGCGCTACGGCGAAAATTACAGGATAGGAATAGCTAAAAAGCCCCAAATAGGAAAGTCCAACGTTTACATGAACCTGCTGCTTTTTGTTGCAACCGTTGCAAGCACCATCTTTGCAGGTTACATGGTTGGAGGGACTATTTGGGACGGTGCTGCTTTTTCTATAGCAATTTTAAGCATACTTGGAGTGCATGAAAGTGCACACTTCTTCGCAGCCAGAAAACATGACGTTGAAGCAACATTACCCTATTTCATACCAGCACCAACACTTATTGGAACATTCGGAGCTGTTATAAATGTTAAATCCCCCATTCCAAATAGAAACGCTCTCTTCGATCTGGGATGCAGCGGCCCAATTGCAGGAATACTGGTTACTATTCCTGTTCTTGTGATTGGAGTTCTACTCTCAACGGTGGTCCCAATAAAACCAGGAACCACCACTTTCAACCCACCACTGTTAATGGCCATAATCGCGTACTTCCTGGCACCTCCAGTGCCTGCAGGTTACATGTTGCACATGAATCCTGTTGCCTTTGCTGGCTGGGTTGGCATCATAGTCACCATGCTCAACCTCATGCCCGTGTCCTTCCTGGATGGTGGCCACATCTCAAGGTCTCTTTTCAGTGAAAGAACCCATCTCATCATATCCATAATTGGCGTGGCGGTAACTGTAGCCCTCGGATGGATAGCCATGGCAGTGCTCATGTTTATAATCGTTTTAATGACAAAAAGACATCCCGGAGCTCTTGACAATGTTTCAGGGCTCACAAAGGGACGGAAGATCATGGCTTTTGTCATGTTAATAGTTTTAATTCTCTGCTTAACTCCAATTCCATCAAATTCACTGTGATCTCCAAAACTAGATCCCCAAAAAAAGTTTTTTTTAAAAAAATAAATTTGTAAAAAATGAAAAATTTGTAAAAAATGAATTTATAAATAAATTTTAGAGAATAAAAATAATTACTGATCAATTAACAAGTTTAAAAAAAAAATAAAATTTTTCATTAAAATTCGAAAATAATGATTAAAAAGTTTTATTAATCCAAAAAAAGGTTAGATCAATCATTAAAAAATAATCAAAGAGCAGGAATACGATATGAAGGTTCATTACGAATGTGCAGCATGTTTTCTAAGGCAGGCAAGGGAAGCCCTTGATCTTGCAACTGACGATGATTCCTTGAAGATGGATGTTACAGAAAAGGTAACCAAGATAGTGTGCAGGAACTTCCATCCCAGTGCAGCTTCCAACGTGATTGGAACTGAAATACACAGAACCATAAAAAGGGAAACCAAAAACAGTGACCCTTACAGTTATCAGAGAGATCTGTGCAATGAAATTGCCATGAAAATTCTTCCAAAGGTTCAAAAAATTGTTGAAGACAAAGACGGCCTTGAAAGTTATCTGAAAGCAGCAATAGCAGGTAACATCATAGATTTCGGTGCCATGGGACTGGATGCAGACATGGAAAGCATAGTAACCCATGCAATGAACAAAGGTTTTGCTGTTAACGATTCTAAAAAGCTTGAAGAAGAGCTTAAAAGGGCAAAAACTGTTCTATATCTTGCAGACAATATAGGGGAGATAGTGTTCGACAAACTCTTAATTAAAAAGCTTCATGAGTACGATGTGGATGTTACAGTTGCCCTCAAGGAAAATCCAATACTAAACGATGCTTGTATGGAGGATGCATTGAAGATCGGTCTGGATGAGGTTGCAGAACTTACAACCACAGGTACAGACTCTGTGGGTGTGATCTACAGTGATGTATCCCCGCAGTTCAGGAAAGCCTTTGATGCAGCAGACATGGTTATAGCAAAGGGCCTGGGAAACTACGAAGGCCTTGGTGAAATGGACCTTGGAGACAAACCTGTATTTTCCCTATTAAATGCCAAATGTGACCCTGTTGCAAGGGAAATTGGTGTCAAAAAAGGCGACAACGTGGTTTTGAAGTTTTAGGTTCTCCATTCAAAATGTTAAAGGTGATTAGATGAAAGTGGGATTTCTGGGATTTGGAGAGGTTTCAAGGGTCCTCTCCAGGAAGCTTATGGCTGAAGGGGTGGAAGCCTACACATGCACCGAGGAAAGAAGCTTAAAAACACGGCAAAATGCACTTGATCTTGGTGTTAAGCTCTGTGAAAGTCTTGAAGAAGTTGCAGAGATATCTGATATTACAATTTCAGCCGTTGTTCCAGGAGCGACCGTTGAAGTTTCAAAAAAAGTTGGAAACAGTGTGAAAGGGGTTTACGTTGACATGAACAGTGTTTCTCCATTTACAGTTAAAGAAGCTTTGAGCTTTGTGGAAAATGGTAAAACTGTGGATGCATCCATAATGGGAAGCATTAAAAAAGGTGCAGATGTTAAGATCGTTGCATCTGGAAGCTTTGCAGAAAGTTTTGCAGAGCTCAATCAGTATGGAATGAACATAAACATAGTAGGGCCAGATCTGGGTCAGGCTTCAGCTTTAAAGATGTTGAGAAGTGTTTACACCAAAGGAGTTTCTGCACTACTTTTTGAATCACTTTACACAGCTTATAAAATGGGCATTGATGATATACTTCTTAAATATTTATCAGAAACAGAATGCCCCGGTTTCAAGGAATCTGCAATATCCAGAATAATGAGCAGTGAGTTAAATGCAAAAAGACGTGCTCAGGAGATGTTGGAGGTTGTAAAGGTGGTCTCTGAATATACAGATCCCGTGATGAGCAGGGCAACACTTGAATTTTTTCAGATGATCTCAAAGAAACAGGGAAAATCGAATTATGAAAAGATTTTTCATGGATTCTCTGATGATTAAACAACAGTTTAGTTCCAGCCTCTGGTATCACCTGCAAAATGTTCGCCTAATGTTTCATCTAAGTTTCCAAGGCAAATGAGGTAGACTTAATCGATTTCAGCAAACATCAGTAATAACATTAAGTGTCATAGTATATCAAGCTTTCTGTTTTATCCCCACTGCAAACATCATGAACTGAACACAGTTAAACTTTTAATTACGGTTTAACGCATTTAAGCCCATTTTCCGGATACTCTACAAGTCACAGTAAATCTTATAAAATTTAAAAAAGATAATATAACTGGTACACCACATGACCTAAAAAGGAGCAGATAAATGAAACTCACAAACCACACAAGGGAATGTCAGGAAGCCCTTGAAAACCTTGTAGGGAAAAAAGTCGTTGACATTAAATTCAAAACACAGAACAATGACTGTTGGAGGCTTTACATAACCACTGATAAAGGAGAGATGGTTATGACCTTCTGCAAAGACTGGATATGTCCTGTGGTTGAGCAAAGAGACAAAAGGTAGCTACTGCAATTTCAAGGATACTTTTTTTAAGTTTAAGCTTTTTTTAAGTTTAAGCTTTCAGGGAGTTTTTTATGGGTTTCCATGATGATATAACTTTTTAATCAATTTTTAATTTGATAAAAAACTGTTTTTTTTTAAAGGGCTTTAGAATAACTAACTATTTTTTTTGTCTGTTCTAATCTTTCAAGTTTAACCCAGGTTTCATGGTAGGGGGACACCTTCTCCTTCATCACCTGTGGAATCATCTGTTAAAACATTGATGTTCTTACCGTACTTCATCCATCCACCTCTGTAGGCCCGGACAAAATCTGAGTGCAGATCCCCACTTTTCCTGATCTTTATTGCAAGCTTCCCTGTCTTCGACCTGAGAACTGCAGCTTCGCCATCGTGCATTTCCCTCTGTTTTAGTAGTTCGGGTTCTTCAATGTCCAGTGAAACCTCATTCAGTATGGCCTTTTGTTTACCTCTCCCCTGATCCTATTTCTTTTCTATTTTCCTTTGATACGATTCCATCAGTCCACCAAACCATATTTAACAACCAGATCTTCAAGGAGTTCCTTCTCTCCATCCACGTTTCTACTGTTACAGATCACTCCTCCAAGTCTCACATCACTCTGTTTGGCGTGTTTAACCATATTTCTACAGAGGTCATTTGCTGGGTAGAGTGCCATCATTTCTTTTGATGCAACAACGTGTATTTCTTCAGCTTTACCGTCCCTGATGGCATTGCAAATCCACCGCCACAACGTCTCCAAGTACATCGAAGAAAACAAAGTCATTATCATTGTAGACATTGTGTTTTTCCATTAGGGTGATTGCTGTTATCACACCCCTACCTGCGCATCCCACACCTGGTTCAGAACCATCTGTTCAACACATTTTATACCTTCCTAACCTGTTGACATGACGTTGTCAAGCTCCATACAGGCTTCTTCTCCTTCTTCCCTGAAGGGTGTCCATCGTGGTTTTCTGCATTTTTCCTCCGAGTATCATTCCTGTACTATCTGCCTTTGGATGGCAGCCATGTATCATTACTTACTTACCATGGAAATGTGTCATGGCTGATGCAGTGTTTTGGTAGTTGTGGACTTTCCTATTCCACCTTTTCCATAAATTGCTATTTTTCTTACCATTTAAATCTCTCTAACGTTTTTGATTTTTTTCCACCAACTCAAATAGTCGGAAGAAAGAAACATAGTTCTGATAATTTAGGGGCGGTACATTTTCTTATATAAAGTTTTCGGATAGGGTGTTCGAAGTGTTCAGCAAACATCAAAAATAACTGAGAAGTTAACCATTGAATGGGGGTAGCAGTTAAAAAACAGTCGAGCAAATCCTTGGTGAATAAGTTTTTATGATAGATCACCCCATTATAGTTATTCAAATCATCAAAAAGAGGAAATATTCAATCTTTTCTTGCAAAATATAAAATTAGTGATAACATGAATTTTGATATCAAAAATAATTATAAAAGGGCATTGATCCTTATTCCAGCCCTTGCCGCATTTATCATAACTCTTATACCCACCCTCAAATTTCAATGGCCCCTGAGCTGGGATATAATTTACCACGTCCAGTATGCACACCTTTACAGCCAGCACGGACTCATATTAACAAATCCCCTGTTAGATGCCCCTGTAGGTCAGAAAATAGCCTATCCTCCATTGTTTCATTTGCTGCTTGCAGCGATAGGCAACCTGCTTCACGCTGACTACTTCCAGGTTGCAAGGTTCCTGCAGCCAGTTTTAGCCACTTTAATCGTCTTATCAATTTCTTACGTTGCTGAAAAGTTCTACGGAAGGCTTGCAGGAATTTCAGCAGGATTTCTTATAATTTCAAGCTACATGATCTACAGGATCATGCTCCCCGTTCCAGAAAACCTCGCACTCATCTTCGTGCCCATTGCAGTCTACCTTTACTACCGCTCGATAAAAGAGAAAATACTGAAGTATGCCGTGCTCTCGGGATTGCTACTTCTGATGGTTATTGTAACCCATCAGGCGGCAATTTTGTGTTTGTTCAGCGTGATAACTGCATTAACACTTGTTGAGCTTGTTTTATACCGTAACATCAGAGTTTTCAAAAACTACGCTGCCTTCCTGAGTTTACTGGTGCTTACAGTACTTGCAGGGGCAGCAGTTTTATGGGTGAAATCCCCTGATCTCTTTAGTGGAATATTGAATGGAGGTATATCTGCAGTAACAGGATATGCAACCCAGGTCAACGTTAACGAGCCCTTGAGTGCCTATGGCTATGTTAAGTACTTCGGCCCAATTCTCATTCCCTTCGCAGTTGTAGGCGGAGTTCTGGCCCTTAAAAGAAGGGAAAAAAAGGATGTTTTCATTTTAACATGGCTCCTGGTACTTTTCTTACTGAGCAAATCCTACTGGTTCGGAGTCAAGACCATCTCCTTCCGATTGATAGTTTACATGATGATGCCCCTGGCACTTCTGGGAGGATCCGGCCTGAACTATGTTTACACTGAACTCAAAAATTACAAAGCCCTATCATCCAGCAAGGTTAGAACAGGTCTTCTTGTGGCCATATTCTCACTCTCCATTATTTCAGGAGTTTTAACACTGGAAAACACCCACATAAGTACATTCGGCGCCAGAACAGAGTTTGGACTGGTTCAAACTGCACCTCCATCCGATTCAGAGGTGGGCCTTGCAAACTGGTTCAACAGCAACGGAAACAAAAACAAAACTGTACTTATATCCAACCTCTACTCTGGAATGTTCCTTGCAACAGAGACTGGAATACCAATACACTATGGATTTGAATATTTCAACAACACAACGCCCCAATCCATCTTTGACAAAAACAACATTGGTTATATAATCTACGACAAACGCCTGGTTTTACCATCCAGCAACGGAACGCTTTACATGCAGAAGGTGGACTCTGAGTTCTATCCATTGATGTACTACAGTGAAGATATTCATACAAACATTAAATCCATAATGCCAAGTTTCAGCAGGGTTGTCTATGAAAACAAAGATTTTGTAGTCTGTGAAGTGGAGTAATGGATTCACTCCACTTGCAACCAAAAATGTAATTTTATAAATTTTTTAATTTTTGTAACCCTGTAACTTTTTTAATAACTTAGACCTTTTTTAATTTTTTTTAATTTTTGAATATTTCTCTTTGAGTTTGAATACTTCTCTTTGAGTATTTTATTCTAATTTAAATATGTTTTTCAGGATGATCCACAAATCAACAGGTAATTCATTTATTTTCAGGGATGATCCATAATCAATCTTAATTTATTTATTAATAATTTTCAATGGCATGCATCATCTTAATCAAATTTATATTATGCCGGCTCTTAGTATATATGGAAGTTATGACTATGTATATTAAGAAATTAAAAATAAATCCAAGCGTACTGTGAGGGTAAGCATGAAGAAGATAAAGATCATAGAAACAGCGTACCGAGACGCACACCAATCCCTCCTTGCAACCAGAATGAGAACAAGGGACATGTTACCCATTGCCGAAAAGATGGACAAAGTGGGATTCTTCTCGTTGGAAGCATGGGGAGGTGCAACCTTCGATACCTGTATAAGATATTTGAATGAGGATCCATGGGAACGCCTAGTGGAACTCAAGGAGGCTGTGAAAAAGACTCCAATACAGATGCTGCTTCGAGGTCAGAACCTCGTTGGATACAAACACTACCCCGACGATGTTGTAAGGGCATTCGTTGAAAAATCCTATGAAAATGGAGTTGATGTTTTCAGGATATTCGACGCCCTCAACGATATAAGAAACATGGAATCATCCATTAAAGCAGCAAAGGAACAGGGCGCCTACGTTCAGGGAACAATAAGTTACACCATAAGTCCATTCCATACAGTGAAAAAGTACGTAGAATTTGCCAAGAGACTTGAAGAACTTGAATGCGACTCCATAACAATAAAGGACATGGCAGGACTCATATCACCACAGGATACCTATGAATTGATAACTGCCCTGAAAGAGGAAACAGATCTTATGATAAACCTGCACTGCCACTGTACAAGCGGTATGACTCCAATGAGTTACTATGCAGCATGTCAGGCCGGTGTGGACCTTCTTGATACTGCAATATCACCCCTGGCATGGGGTGCATCCCAACCGCCAACAGAAAGTACTGTTGCAGCACTGAGAGGCACACCGTACGATACTGGCTTGGACCTGAAACTTTTAAGCGAGATCAAACGGTACTTCGAGGAGATAAGGGAGAAGTACCTGGGTATTCTGGACCCAATATCTGAAAGGATTGATACAGATGTTCTGCTCTACCAGATCCCTGGTGGAATGCTTTCAAACCTTGTATCCCAGCTCAAACAGCAGGACGCCCTTGACCGGTACGAGGACGTGCTTAAAGAAATGCCCCACGTTCGCAGAGAACTTGGATACCCACCGCTTGTAACCCCAACAAGCCAGATAGTGGGTACACAGGCGGTTCTCAACGTTCTAAGCGGTGAAAGGTACAAACATGTGACGAAAGAGGTTAAAGATTACCTGAAAGGGTTCTATGGAAAACCTCCAGCCCCAATAGACCAGGAAATCTCCAGAAAGATCATTGGAGACGAAAAGCCAATAGAATGCAGACCAGCAGATCTCATGGAACCTGAACTTGAAAACTTCAAGGCCAAGGGCAAGGAAATGGGCATAATTCACAAGGAAGAAGACGTTTTAACCTACGCCATCTACCCTGCAATAGCCCCTAAATTCCTGCGTGGAGAATGTGAAGAGGAAAAACTCAAGGCACCCACAGCAGCTCTATCTGAAGTGCCCCCAATTCCAACAGCTTACAGCGTGAATGTTGACGGTGAAACATTTGATGTTAAGGTCATACCCACAGGATACATGGAAATTGAAGCTGTTGAAGGTGGAGCACCAAAGGGTCCTGTTGAAGGCGGTGTAACCTGCAGCATGCAGGGCATGATACTGAAACTCAAGGTCAATGAGGGAGACCACGTCAATGAGGGGGACGTTGTGGCAGTGCTTGAAGCCATGAAAATGGAAAACGACATCCACGCCCCTACATCAGGAAGAGTTGAGGAGATCTTCGTTGATGAAGGTGACACTGCAGGTGCTGGAGATACTTTGATGATCATAAAGTAGGAAAAATGGAAGGACTTATTGTACTTTGAAGCCTTTTTCCTCTTTTAAATTCGTTATATTTGAATTTCTATTAAAAAAATATTATTTTTTCATTCTTTTATTCAAACTATTATTCAAAAAAAAATTAAAGATTAGTTGAATTTAATGAAAATTCTATTTTAAAAAGGAGATATTTTAAAAAGGCTATTTTAAAAAAAATGGAAGTTACTATTTTTTTATATAGGGGGTCAATGTTTTAAGGAAGAGCCTTAAAAAAACTATAGATCCTGGTTCACCCGCCTAAGTTAAGGATTTAAACCATGTAAACCGTCTTATCTTCAACTCCAGCCTCCTGAAATGCCCTTTTACGCCTCATACATGATTCACAAACGCCACAGTGCTTTTCTTTGCCCTTGTAACAGGAGTAACTCAGCTCCATTGGGGCTTTGATCTTATCTCCCAGTTCCACAATACCCTGCTTGGTCAGACCTATAACTGGTGCCTCTACCCTTATATCATCGGGAGATCCAACCTTTAAAACATTGTTAAAGGCTTCCAGAAATTCTTTGGAGTTGTCAGGGAAGGTTGCAGCTTCTTCAAGGTCCCAGCCAACGATGATGATGCTTGCACCTTCTGCCTCTGCAAAAGAGGTTGCTATGGCTGTGAAAGCTATGTTACGACCCGGGACCCAGACTTTACGTGCAGTTTCATCACAGACTTCCTTGTTGTCAAGCTGGGAAGCTTCAAGTTCAGGTATATCTTCACTGGATGTCAGAGCAGAGTTTCCAAGCTTTGAAAGCCATGGAAGTTTAAGAACTGTGTGTTCCAGGCCCAGCTTTTCACATACGACCTTTGCTGATTTTATCTCCCTTTCAGCGCTTCGCTGACCGTAGTCAAAGGTTAAAGCATGAATTTCATATTCCCTGCTAAAGTATGAGGTTGCAACTGTCGAGTCAAGCCCTCCTGATAGGACTGCTATTGCTTTTTTCTTGTTCACCATTTAAACACCATTCTTGTAACGTTTTAATTTTTACTTGATTTTTGTCAATTAAGTTTGTAACTATAGTGTGTAAAGTTTGAGTGTAAAAGGAGAGGATTCTTTATAACGGAGAGAAAATTTAATGTGTAAAAGAGACTTCGCAATTTAGATGTAAGATCAATTCTTGACACTACTCCATCATTCACTTCTGCAGGTACTCCCTACAGGTTTCATCGATCTTTATCATCACATCTTTAAGGGGAATTCCAGTTTTCTCTGAAAGTTTCTTTGCATCCTCGTACTCAGGTCTGCTGCTTACCACCTCATCACCAAGTGTTCCAATCTTAATCCTCACATTCATCTTCGTTCCGTTTAGATGAACTTCAACAGGAATTATCTTTCTCGTTACAATGTTTCTGTGAACGTAGGGCAGCACCCTCACGCCAAGGGTTCCTGTTTCTCGTATTAAAGCTCTTGAGACTGCTTCAGAATCTTCAGGTTTTGTTATGACCCTCAAAAGGTGGCCTGGCCTGTTTTTTTTCATCAAAGTTGGTATCATGGTTACATCACGGGCTCCTGCTTCAATGAGCCTTCCAAATGTGTGGCCCAGCACCTCTCCTGTAACGTTGTCCAGGTTGGTTTCAAGTATGGAAACGTTATCAGTTTCAACCGGAGAATCGCCTTTTAATATCCTTAAAACATTTGGAACCTCAAGATCGCACCTTCCAGCACCGTATCCAACATTTTTACTGGCAAACAGAGGATAAAAGCTACAGAATTCGTCCACCATGTTCACAAAGAGCCCCGCACCTGTTGGGGTTGTAAGCTCCTGGGAAACTGGTCCTCCAAATGAGGGTACGTTTTTAAGGATTTCACAGGTTGCAGGTGCAGGAACGCTGAGTAAACCGTGATCTGATTTAACAACACCTCCTCCAAGTGCAACAGGCATGCCGTAAACCTTTTGATGGTCGAATCCGAGCTTAAAAAATGCATAAGCCGATCCAACAATGTCTGCAACTGCATCTGCAGCTCCAACTTCATGGAAGTGAACTTTCTCAAGTGTTGTACCATGAACATGGCTTTCAGCCACTGCAATGGTCTTGAAAACCTTTTTAACAAATCTTCTGATCTGGGGTGTCATTTCTGGATCTTCGACTGCGTCAAAACGTTCAAGAAGCTCCATGTACCCAACATGTCCCTTATCATTGCACTGAATATCGGCATAGGTTGAAGCTATCCCTGATTTTTTAACCTTCCCAATTCCAATGTTTATATCACCAAAATAAGAAGCATAGTTTTCCATGACCTCTTTCAATGGATCAATATCCATTCCCATGTCAACGAATGCGCCAACAACCATGTTTCCAGCTATTCCAGAGCTTTGAGGGTCTATAATAACGGCCATTTTTATCACTGTTTTCTTGTATATCCAAAAGTTGCAAATATTATTTACTGTAGACGGAATATAGACATTGTCCTAAAAATTTACAGAAGTCTTTGTAATGAGTACAAACACCCTCAATTGGTACAAAAAAATAGATTCAAAACTAAGGTTAAGGTGATGTAATGAGTAAAAGTGATGTTCAATCCTTAATAGTGTTCATAGTTTTTTCAGTGGCGTTTTTTTACATCGTAACGTTCCTGTTACAGTACATTTGATGGATAAATTTATTTAGTTTTTATTCTTCTTTTCCAGCTTAAAACTATCAATTCTATCTCTTTTCAGGATACTCATTGTTTACAATGAACTTGATGATCGGTACCTCGATTATGGTGTATCTTTCACCCTGAAGGGTATCCTCAACAGATTTTATTATGTTGTCGGCACGTTCTTCCTCCACAACCGTGCATATTAAAATTGCATCCGTTGAATGATCCCTTATCATGTCAATCGCGGATTTGGGATCCTCCTTAATTGTAAAACCTTTCCAATCCTGCGGAGACATGCCTTTGTACTCCAGAATGTAAAAACCAGTTATACCTGCATCTGTAAGAGCGTTCATAGCCTTCCCAAGATTTTCCATCTCAACAAAGACCCTAAGATGAATCTTCATATAAACCTCACCACATATCTATTATATTGACCATGATATTAATAATGTATTGGTGAGTAAATGAAAATCTGTACAGATGATGCAGCAGTAAATAAAGATCATAAAACACTTATAATCACTAGAAAAACAGGATTTAGGGTTTTAAGCAATTCTAGTGGAATTGGTAGTTTTAAAAATGTTAAATCCATTGTAAATTACTTTCAGGGCTCCTGTAATGGGTTTACACCTCCAGATCCAGAACCATTCCAGAATGTCCTGGAAATTGAAGTGCCCAGTCCCACAGCAGCCATTCTAAGTCATGATATGAATAAAATGGTGGATGTAACCCAGAGCAATGTAACTGCCATTGTAACAGTAGATTATACAAAAAAGCCAAAAAACATTTCTACAACCATAGTCGTGCTTGTTGATGAAGATTTAAACAATGAAACACTTTTAAAACTGTTTAAAGCTGCATCAGATGCTAAATTTGCTGCACTATGGGATATTGGTGTTTTAAATTCTTTTTCATTTGATCCACTGGACTGCTCAGGTGACGATTCAATTTTGATTGCATGCAGAGGAGAGAAAAAAGACCAGAAAACGCAGGGTGAATTTGAACTCTGCCAGAAGGTTTCAGAATGTGTGAGGGAGGCCACAGTTGAATCCCTAAAAAAGCAAAGACTTCCGAAGGATGTTTTTGGGTTCATGGACGATGCTGGGGTCAGTGTTGAGGACCTTGTGGATGCTGGAATGGAGCTCATCGTTGGGGTTGAGAAAACAGTTGAAATACGGGAGAAGCTTCGAAAGCAGATACTGAAATCCTTAAAAGATTTGAACGTTGTTGCATTCGTAATTTCAGCCATAAGACTTGAAGAGGATTTTGAAAAGCACAGGATAGCTGGCGTGGATGTTGACGATGACCCCGCCTACCTTTACTCAGATGAGGTCTTTGGACTGGCTGTTTCAAACCAGATAGCAGGCACCAAGGCCACTTTTAACTTCAAAAGGTATGATGAAGCTAAACCAGGTATTTTAAGCACACTTGGACCCATGCTCGACGATGTGTTTGCAGGGATCATTGCAGGCTGCACATCCAAGATATTTGAGGAGTAAAAACGAAACAAAAAAAGATCAAAGTAAAAAAAGATTAAAAAAGTATGAAAAATGAATTGGGGAAAACATGAAAAATAGAGTAGGGAGCCTGAAAAATGCCAGAAAAAGGGAATGATGGAGTTAAACCTCAAGGTATGGATGATCCAAAGAGGAGTGGTTTAAGAAAGCTCATGGGAATTGCAGGGCTTGTAACATTCTCAACCATTCTACCCCTAAATATTTACACAAGCGTTGAGGAAATGGCAAAATTCACATGGTTCTGGCCTGTTATTGGAGCTTTCATTGGAATAATTGTAGGTGCTATTGGTTTTCTTGTTCTCGATATAATCCATACCCCCCAACTTGTTGCAGCAGCAATTGTTTACAGTTTTGCAATATGGTTTACAGGATTCCACCACCTCGACGGACTCATGGACCTTGGTGACGCCATGATGGTACATGGAACACCCAAAAAGAAGATATCCGTGATGAGAGACACCAACATTGGAACCGGTGGAATTGCTTACGTGCTTATGGTTGCACTTTTAAGCTTTGCAGCTGTAGGATCTGCTCCAGCAGCAGAAATATTTTATATTCTCGTCATATCTGAAATAGCTGCAAAAATGGGCATAGCAACATGTGCAACCCTCTCAAATCCATTTCCCAATGGTACAGGTAGATTTTTTATAGATGCAATGAACATAAAGTTATTTGTACTCTCATTTATTGTGGCACTTTCAATTGGATTTTTAACCTTCAACATCACAGGGATAATTGGAGTGATTGGAGGATCAATTGGGGGAGCTTTTATTGCAACAGTAGTTCGCAGAAACCTTAAATGGGCAACAGGAGACGTTCTTGGCGCTTCAAACGAGTTTTCAAGGATGTTTTCCCTTGTTGTGATGGTATCGGTTTTGGCAATTGTTTAAATCAATGCAACGATACAACAGGAATTCCATGTAACTTTTCATGTGAACTTATTTAAAGAAGCTGTAAGTAAACTGATTTAATAAAACCAGTTCGTAGAGTTCACCTGAACCATCATGAAGTCCATGTTTAGAAAATCAGGTTTACAAAATAAACTTTTAGGTTGATTTTTAAGTTGATCTTATAGGTTGATTTTTAAATTAAAATTTTTAGATTAATTATTGGCTGGTAAAATAATGAAAGTTAACGTTTTAAGACTTGATCACAGAATAGGTAGAGATGCAAGGATAACAACACACGTATGCCTGACATCAAGGGCTTTTGGAGCATCAAAGGTATTTTTAAGTGGAGAAGAGGATAAACATCTTACAGAAAGCGTTAGAAACGTTGTTGAAAGATGGGGAGGTGATTTTGAAGTTGAGTACAGGAAAAACTGGGAAAAACTTCTTGAAGAATGGAAAAACTCAGGTAAAGAGATAGTTCACCTCACCATGTATGGGGAGCCTGTTCAGGAGGTCACAACCAAAATAAGGGAGTCCCCAAAGGACAAGATCGTGGTGGTTGGAGGTGCGAAGGTTCCAACCGAGGTTTACAAGGAAGCAGACTGGAACGTTTCCGTGACAACACAGCCACACTCAGAGGTTGCAGCCCTTGCAATATTTCTGCACACCTTATTTGAAGGAAAAGAATACGACCTCGATTTTAAAGGAGAAAAACTCAAAGTTTTACCAACAGCCCATGGTAAAAGAGTTTTAACAGGAAAACATGAATAAATCTATTTTTATCTTTTTTATTACATCTTAATTCTTTTTTATTACATCTTAATAATATCTTTATCCTTGAAACGCTTACCCCCTAGTGGAGTATTTTAAACCTTAAAATTTTTTAAAAAAATGGTTTAACCCAGTATTTCAGAAACCTTCAGGTTCCTGCAGAATAAAGTTGACGCTTTAAGAACTTTTAGATAATTAAAAATACCTTAGATAATTAAAAATAGCCACAGAAAATAATAACTTTTATAAAATAACTATTATAATAATTCTTAAAATAACTATTATAAAATAAAATAAAACTTATAGAATAAATGGAGAGTGTTCAAGAGTAAACTTAAGCTATGCATCAACCATCATTTTAATTAAAGCTTTCTTGAAAATAAATTGGGGAACGTGTGATCCATGATAAAAGTGGTCAGGCATGTACTTGTACAGGAAAAACTCGGTGTAATTCGCAACAAAAGCATCAACAGCATCCAGTTCAGGGAGGGGATGATTGAAATTGGAAGAATGATAAGCTACAAATTTGCAAACACCCTCAAAACCGAACCTTCCAGAGTTGAAACTCCCCTTGGAATATCAGATGGGATTAAAATAACTGATAGAAAGGATATTGTGGTTGTAAATGTTTTAAGGGCTGCAATTCCCCTGGTTGAGGGCATAATGAGTGTTTTCAGTGAAGCCCAGTGTGGTGTGGTTGGTGCCTGGCGCAGCGACACACCACCCTTCAACGTGAACGTGGGCTATGCAAGGATCTCAGATGTCCAGGATAAAATCGTTGTTGTGGCAGACCCCATGCTTGCAACTGGAAACACCATGAACGCCATCCTCACCAGAATAAAGGAATCTGGAACTCCAAGAAGGCTTGTAGTATTCAACGTTATCGCTTCAGAGGAAGGACTGAAAAAAGTGCTTGAAAAACACCCAGAAGTTGAGATCTACACATGTTCTGTTGAAAAAAAGCTTAACAAAGAGGGATACATCGTTCCAGGTCTTGGAGATGCTGGGGACATTGCATTTGGAAAGCCCTGCAATTAAACTTCAGTAAAAACTCTAATAATTCAGGGCATTAGCAAATCCCTAACCTTCAATGAATAGATTCACCGTTGGCAGCTGCAACGATACCCGGAATTCCAGAAACCTCAAGCTTATATATGGCTTCCATGCCTTCCTCGGGGAATGCTGCAACCTTCCTGGATATCACCCTGCTTGTTAGAAGTGCTGCAGCAGGCGGTGTCACAATAAAAACTGATTTGTACTTATTGAGGACTTCAACAGTTTTCATGCCCAGTTTTCCTTTCCCTATATGCATTTTAACCCCAGATCTTGCAAGGAAAGGTAAGCTCTCTTCAATTTCTTCCTTGTTGCTGGTTGTTGGTGATATACCGGCCTGGCTCACTGCAGTGTGCATTAGGGCCGAACCTTCAAGATCCAGGAGTTTTTCACCATTTTTTATGGATTTCACAAGTTTTGGAAGTGCAGCATCACGTCCTGTGTACATGGTACCGTAAAGCTCGATCCTATCCCCCACCTTCAAATCTTGAATTGTGCTATTAATTATTGGGGTTTTTATCTGTTTAATATTCATTCCAACACCAATCAGTTAAAAAATATGTTTTTTTGTTAATAAAAGAAGTCCAGCTAAAGACTTATTAAAAATTGTTAAAAAAGGATCTGCTCAAAAAAATTGAAAAAAATTTATGTTCAATTTGTCTCCTATTTGTTCAATTTATCTCCTATTTTTACTGTACAAATTATGCCTTATTACATTATATATTCCATATTTCAGGATTGTTTATGGTTTCTCCTCATTTATGTCCTTCAGATCATCCAGAAGCATGTTAACATGCTCTTCCTTTATATGGGGCATCACTATAACCCTTATAGAACATGGGTAGGCAGCCACAGAAACTGCCCATCCCCTCTTTTTAAGTTGGGATGCAAGTTCATCCGGAGACATTTTAGGGGACTTGAATGCCACGATGTTAAGTTTAGGCTCTGCAACCAAATTAAAGCCAAGATCGTTTATTCCACGGGCTAAAATATGTGTAATATGCATGCATTCTGCCACTATCTCCCTGTAACCTTCCCTTCCAAGGTACTTCATAATGGCCCACGTTGCAGCAGTTGAAGCTCCTGTACGAGTACCTACAATTGTGGATTGCCTATCTTCTGTAAGATATGGTGTTTCAACGCTCATAGCTTCCAGGTACTTCCTTTCACGGAAGATGATACCCCCAGTTGGTATGGGGGCCAAACCCATTTTGTGAGGATCTATGGTTATAGAACAAACTCCTGGAAGTCTGAAATCAAAATCAGGCAATTTTTGACCTAATTCCTTTAAAAATGGAATTGAAAATCCTCCAAATGCAGCGTCAACATGAAGATAAATTTCATTTTCAATGCAGAGCTTTGAAAGTTCTCCTATCGGATCTACCCGTCCAAGTTCTGTTGTTCCGGCAACACCAACAACTGCAACGGTGTTGTCTGATATTAAATCCTCAACAGATGCCGTGTCAACCCTGTAATCTTCATCAAGGTCTGCTTCCATCAGTTTCAGGCAGAGTATGTCTGCGGCTTTTTTAAAGGAAAAGTGGGCTGATTTCGGTACCACAACTTCCGGGTCTTTAATCCCCCTTACTTTGCGGGCCCAGTTTCTGGCTGCCCTCATTGCCATTATGTTAGCCTCTGTCCCTCCAGTTATTATGTGGCCACAAACATCCCGTTTACCCAGAAGTTCGCCTAACATGCTTATCACATCATTTTCCATGGCTTTGGTTCCCTTGAAAAGGCCTGGATCTCCAAGGTTAGACCCTAAAAAACTGGTGTAAGCCTTAACGCCCACAGGGTGGGGTGATGTGCACATTGAACCGAGTATTCTACCTGAATTGTAGGACATGTCATGTTTTTTGAACTCTTTGAGACCTTCAAACACTTCTTCTTCTGATACTCCCTTGTCTTCCATTTTTATCCCTTTTTAGAAAGATTACCGCTTTTAGAAAGAATAGATAAATTTTGATAAACGATGAGTTTGACAGACTGTTAAAAAAATGAACAATAAATTGGTTTAAAAATAAAAAAGGTAGAATTTAAAAGTCTTACAAGATAATTTATTCATTTATAAGTTTTCTTGCAGCTTTTAAAACTAATTTTTTCTCAACACGAGCCACAACTTCCCTTACAGCTGGAATTGCATCGGTGTTTGCAGACACTCCATCGATTCCGAGTTCAACCAGTTTTTCAACAACGTCTGGCATGCTTCCTGCCTGTCCGCAGATGCTGGTTTTAACTCCTGCTGCTTTACACTTCTTGATGACCCTTTCTATGAGTTTCATCACTGCTGGATGTCTCTCGTTGTAGAGGTCTGCAACGTTCTCGTTGTTCCTGTCGATTGCAAGTGTGTACTGTGTCAGGTCGTTGGTTCCGAAACTTATGAAGTCCAGTCCCTCATCTATGAAGTCCTCTATTGTTAGGGCTGCTGCTGGTGTTTCAACCATCATACCAAACTCTATGTTCTTCTGTGGTTTGAGACCTACAGATTCTGCTATTTTTTTAGCTTTACGGAGTTCGTCAGGGTGCTGGAGTAATGGTAGCATGATTCCAATGTTGGTGTATCCCTGTTCATGGAGTTTCTTTATGGCCTTGAACTCTGCCACCAGAATTTCGGGTTCATCCAGTTCCCTTCGGATTCCCCTCCATCCAAGCATTGGGTTGTGCTCGTATGGCTCGTTTTCTCCACCTTTCAGTGACTGGAACTCGTCTGTTGGAGCGTCCATTGTCCTGTACCAGACTGTTTTTGGGTAGAATGCATCTGCAACCTTGAGTATGTTTTCAACCAGGGATTTTACAAGTTCATCTTCTCTTCCCTCTATTATGAACTTTTTAGGGTGCACACCCATGGCAAGCATCATGTGTTCGGTCCTTAAAAGTCCAACACCATCTGCACCGGTTGCTGCAGCTTTTTTAGCTGCTTCAGGCATGCTCACATTAACCTTAACATCTGTAACAGTTAGTATGGACTGCTGCTGAATAACCGTTGTCTGCCCTGCAACTTCAGGGGCTGCTTCCTGAGCTTCCTCTTTAATTTTACCCTCAAAAACAAGGCCCTTGCGTCCGTCCAGAGTTACAAGTGAGTTTTCTTTGAGGATGTGGGTTGCATCTCCTGTTCCAACAACGGACGGTATTCCAAGTTCCCGGGATACTATGGCTGCATGGCAGGTTACACCGCCTTCATCAGTTATTATTCCACTGGCCCTTTTCATTGCAGGAACCATGTCGGGTGTTGTCATGATGGTAACCATCACGTCTCCCATCTCAACTTTGTCCAGTTCATCAGGATTTTTAATTATTTTAACTGCTCCTGATGCCATTCCAGGGCTTGCTCCAAGTCCTTTAACTACCACAACCCTCTCCCCAGAAGGTTGTTCTTCTTCACCCTGCACTTTTTTAAGGGTGGTCACTGGTCTTGACTGTAGAAGGAATATTTTACCGCTTTCAATGGCCCATTCTGTGTCCTGTGGGGAATTGTAATGTTCTTGAATTTTCTTTCCAAGTTCTGCAAGTTTTTTTACTTCGTAAGGGCTTAGAACTCTTTTATTTTTAAGGTCGTCTGGAACATCTGTCTGGATTGTTCTGCCCTTATTCAAGTTCCTTTTGAACATGATGTTCTTGGTGTTGACTTGGTATTTCAGGATTTCATCAGTTTTTTTATCAACCCAGCAGGTATCTGGAGTAACTGATCCTGATACAACTGCCTCTCCAAGTCCCCATGCTCCTTCGATCAGTATTTTTTCTTCACCTGTTGATGGGTGTACAGTGAACATCACACCTGCTTTTTCGGCGTCAACCATTTCCTGAACAACCACAGCTATGTAAACCTTGGAGTGGTCGAAGTTATTTTCTTCCCTGTAAAAGATAGCACGTGATTCAAAAAGAGATGCCCAACATTGTTGGACGTAGCTTACAACATCATCCACACCTTTTATGTTAAGGTAACTTTCCTGCTGTCCTGCAAATGAGGCTTCTGGAAGATCTTCTGCAGTTGCAGATGATCTGATTGCAACGTAGACATCTTCTTTACCAATTCTAACACATAACGCATTGTAAGCTTCCACTATAATTGCCCTTATTTCATCGGGCATTTCAGTTTCTACAATTATTTTTTTGATATTACGTGAAGCTTCCTGAAGCTGTTTGTTATTGTTGACGTCCAAAGCATCAAGAATGTCCATTATTTCATCGAAGATCCCCGTTTCTTTCATGAATTGATCGTAGGTTTTGGATGTTACAACAAAGCCGGGTGGTACCGGTATCCCTGCATTGGTTAATTCTCCAAGATTTGCTCCTTTTCCACCTGCAATTGCAACATCTTCCTTTCTAAGTTCTTCAAAAAATTCGACATACTTCATGCTAACACTCTTTTTTTTGTTTATCTAACCAGTTCTGCGCCTTCATCAATCAAAATTCTACATGGTACCGGGAATTTCATGGCAGCTCTTCTAAGTGCATCTTTTGCATCCTTGAAATTCTTCTTGTTTGTTTTAATTGTTATGATCCTCTGACCTGCATCAACGATAGCAACTGAACTCACTGCCTTTCCAAATGCTCCTCTCATACCGCTCTGAACCCTGTCGGCTCCTGCTCCTGTGGCCATTGGATTTTCCCTGATTATGTGATGTGGGTAAACCCTTATCTTAAGGTGGTAACCCAGCCTGCCAGCTTTACCTGCTATGTACTTGTTTGCAGCTATCCTTGCTGCTTCTAGTGCGTTGTGAGATAAATTTGCAGGTTCTTTAACGGCTAAACTGATTTTTAAAGGAAATTCTCCTGAGAGGTTTCCCATATCATATTGAACTATCTTTGAAGCCGGAATTTTCCGTATATAATCTTTTCTAGTGTATGCTCTAACCATTAATAAATCCTCCTTTTATCAGAATTTAAGTCTATAACCTAATAAACATTACCCCTAAAATTTCACCCCTAAAATTTCAATTTAAATTTTTGAAGAAAATTAAAGATCAAAGGGTTAGATATGATCTTAATATTATCTTAGTTCTCATTCTTATTAGTTCTTATCCCGCATTAGATCAACGTTTAAAAAGATACAAATCTTGTTAATCATTAATTCTATCTATAAATTTTACAAATTGAAAAAAGATCAAAATTTTTATTTTTATAACAAATTTCTATAACTTAATAAACATTACATAATCCACCTACAGCTCATTGAACACATGGTGAAACAACGAAAATCGCTGTAACCGGAAAAGAATGGGTTGAAAAACAACCTTACATGTACACTGGCATGTATATTATCACAGACTTATAAAGTATTCGCTATCGATGCTGACCCCGACATGAATGGCATGGATCTGCCCTCATGAGATCCATCGAAAAATGAATGGCATGGATCTGCCGTCATGAGATCCATCGAAAAAAATTGCAGAGAAAATCCCTGAATATGATTCAAAAAACGAGAATGGTTCAAAATGAATATAAAAGCCAAAATAACCTTCAAATATCAAAAAGCTAAAAACGCAGAAACTGTGTTCAAATCACTGCAACCGGACAGTACAGGATTTATAGATTCACACACTGAAAGCACACATTTTATCTGTAAACTAAACGGTGAATCTGTTGGAACCCTACTTGCAACAGCCGATGACCTTCTCTTCTGTGAGATGATAGTTGAAAGAACAGTTGAATTTACGGAAGAATCATTCAAAGCCTGCAAAACCTGAAGTTTAACACATATGTGTAATTTGTACTTAAACTTACGAAGTTCATGCATGTACAGAATACCCAGTTTTACCAAACTTTCAATTTTTATCCTACTTTTAAATCAATCTTTGTTAAATCATTTGAAGGCTATTCAATTTTAAGCTATTAATCTTAATTTTAAGCTATTAATCTTAATTTTAAGCTATTAAGTTTAAAGGTTATTTAACCCCTTAATTTTATTTTAAACCCTCAGGATTTCCCTTCAAAAATTTGTTAAAAAGAAGTAATTGTTAAAAAATCTTGAAAAGAGTATATTGAAGCAAAATAATAATATTATTATCGTTAACTTTATTACAGATTTCAGCTAAATTTCATAATATTATTAAGTTCCAAATCTGGATTAGGATCAAAAAGAATTTTGTTAAATTACAGAGCTGGCCTAATATAAATATAGATCTGGTCTGAAAATGATCTGGCTTGAAAATCTTAAGGGGAAGCCAAAAAAATGCTCAACTTCAAGGATTACATAGTTGGTTTCATATTTCTGGGGACGTTAGCACTCTTTATAGCACAAAGGCTAAAAATGCGTTCTGATAGGAAAAAGAAAATTCAAATTAGAAAAGAAAAAAAGAAACAAAACAGGAAAAATAGGAAAAAAGGAAAGAATTAGGCAGAATGTTTTGATCCACCAAATTCCCACAGTTCATCAAAAAAAGGATTTTCTCTTAAATAAAAAGATTTGTTCCTTTATTTATTCTTCCTTTTTCTCAGCAACGTCTTCTGTTAAAACTTCCTCTGGAACTTCCTCAGACTTTTCTTCTTTTTCAGTTAAAACTTCTTCAGGAACTTCCGATTCTTCAGATTTTTCTTCAGGAACTTTTTTCTCGAAGGCATCCACAAATTCTACCTTGTCCACGTTTTCCATGTTTTCCCAGATGTCCCTTGCTATTCTGAATCTTGCAAAGGTTATGTCTGTGTATGGCTTTTTATCGAACTTGGCCATTTCATCCATGGCTATCCTAACCACTCCATCTTCTATTTTGATGTCGTGTTTGTCTGAGTCAAGTTTCTGTGTTGGGTAGTGGAGTTCTATCATACTTTTAACTTTTTCAACGTCATCTTCAATGATGTCTGCAACTTTGATGTGGTACTCGAGGTTTTTTCCTGCAAGTTCATGGTTGAAGTCAACCCTTACCCTTCCACCGCTTACACTTCTTATTTTACCTGGAACTCCCTCTGATGTTATGGTCATACCGACCTGAGGTTTGAAACCCTGTTTTTTGAATTCCTTCATTGGTATGAGCTGTAGGAGTTTTGGGTCCCTCTGTCCAAATCCTTCTTCTGGTGCGAGGTCAACTGTCTTTTCATCTCCTACTTCCATGTCAACTATTGCATCATCAAGACCTTTGAGAAGGTGTCCTGCACCTACAATGATTGGTATTGCACCGTAAGATTTATTTTCAGTTGAAATTCCAGCTTCCTCTGCCACTTTTTCATCGGTTGTATCAAAGACGTCACCTGTCTCCTGAACCTTTCCTGTGTACTCTAATTTTATAAAACTTCCATTTTTCACTGGCATATCTCTAGCCTCCTGTGTGGTATTCTTTTTTGAAATTCTTTTAGAACTTCTTTATTTTTATAGTTTAATATACGTATTACAGATGGGTATCTGTCTATATATCTATGTACGGCATCCTTAAAAACACCCGCCTCCAGTGCGGATAGAACCCTTTGAGAGTGATGTCTGCTGAAACCCTGCAGAATAGATTTTTCAACATCATCAACTGTTCTAAAAGGCCTGTTATCTACAAAAGCTTTAGCTGTCCCCTCATCAACAAGTGCAAGAGATTTAAGCTCGCAGATTGTGCTGTGATTGGCACGGTTGAGTATGGCCTCATTATCACGAAGATCGTGAAGCGGTGCCCTTGATTCTTCCATCTCCTTCTCAAGGATCCGAATGGTTTCATGGGGCAGCATGTGCCCAGCAAGTTTTATGTTGCCTGAAAGAACAGCTTCCCTGATTTTGGTTCCGCTGACACCTTCAACACGTTTTATGAATATGAATTTATCCTTGAAATCAAAGCCTATTTTTTTCATGGATTTTGAAAGTGAAACAATGACGTAGTTATCTTCATCGAGCTTGCCTCTCATGAGCACGTTTTTGGTTTCCATGTCCACGATTCTGTAGGGTTTTGGGGCAACGCCTGCACCCTCGTTTATTCTTTTCAGTATGCGGTCAAAGCCTTCAAAGGGCCTGTAACCGCGGGGTATGTAGTCTGCATTCAGGGCCCTGAACATCCGTGCAAGACACAGTGAGTACTGGCCAGAGCCCATAATGCCCATCGGTGGTCCTTCAACAACGACGTCGGCTCCAACTGCAACTGCAGCTTCAGCCCGGGCCTTCCTTGTCATTATGTAGGGAGTTCCCCTGCCGTTTCGCTCAAAAAGTCCAGGAACAACCGCTGTGAATATTCCATCGGGGACCTGTCTTTTTGCCTCCATCATACAATGTTTGTGGCCCTTGTGAAGGGGTGAGTACTCTGTGAAGTCTGCAATTATCTCAGAATCACTTTCAACATCTCCGTAAACTGGTTCAAGCTTCAAATCCATCTCAAAAATTTTTTTATCCCTTGAAAGAAGTTTTTTAACGAATTTTTCCCTGGGCACTGCAACCTTCCCCCCAAATTCATTTGTTACTGGTGGTATTTATTTGAATCTCAATTTTAAGATGAATCCCAACTTATAGTGAATATGATTAAGGGACCGTGATCTAACTTGAATCCCCAAAAAAATATTATAAGTAGCATTCATAGAAAAGGTTAGAAGGTGTATAAAATGGTTGATCTGTGTCTTTTAAACTGTAAACTTCCTCCAAAAAACATCGAATGTTCCATAGCCATTGAAAATGGTAAAATTGTCTCCATAAATAAGATAGCTCCAAAATGTGACGAAACCATAGATCTTGAGGGGAAAATAGTTTTACCAGGTTTAATCGATGCCCATGTCCACATGAGAGATCCCGGTTTAACCCACAAGGAAAACTGGAAAACAGGCAGCATGGCAGCGGCAGCCGGGGGTTTTACAACTGTTCTGGACATGCCCAACACAATTCCAGAGACAAACACACCCCGTGCTTTCCGTGAAAAACTTGAAATTGCCCGGGAAAAGAGTGTTGTTGATTTTGGTTTACATGCCAGTGTGGAAGATCCAGGTGAGATTCAGGCAATTTCAAAGCTCAAACCTGCTTCCTTCAAGGTGTTCATGGACACCGTTGGCAACGGGCCTTTGATGGAAGTTTTCAGGGAAGTTTCAAGTGAAATTTATGAAGATCACAATGAAACCCCTAACTCCAAACTGAAGTCTAAAAAACCCCTGATCTCACTTCACTGTGAAGATAAAAATATCACAGCCCACTGCACCAAGAGCATGATGTTAAAGGGTGAAAAACCTGAAATCTATGCAGATGCCCGGCCATCCATTGCGGAAGTGGTTGCAGTATCCTCAGCCCTTGCAATGGCAGAGTACTTCAACTTCCCAGTTCACGTGTGTCATGTGAGTACCAGGAAAGCCCTTGAACTTATAAATCGTGCCAGAAGTCATGGATGCAAAGTAACAGCGGAGGCCACACCACACCACCTGTTTCTTGATTCAGGTTATCTCAGGAAATTTGGAAACCTTGCAAAAACCAATCCACCCCTTAGAAACAGGGAAAACAACATATCAATTGACGATCTACCAAAAATAGATATTATAGGAACAGATCATGCCCCCCACACCATCCACGAAAAGAAGCAAAACGTTTGGAATGCCCCCTCAGGAATTCCAGGTCTTGAAACCGTGCTACCACTGATTTTAACCGAAATAAATCAGGGCAGGCTCTCATTCAGCCAACTTGAAAGGCTTTTGTGTCAAAACCCTGCCAAAATCTTCAACATTGAAAACAAAGGTTTTATAAAGGAGGGAATGGATGCAGACTTTGTTGTTGTGGATATGAAAAAGGAAGGAGTTATAAACCCTGATAAATTCCATTCAAAGGCACATTACTCCCCATTTGAAGGATTTAAAGTTAAGGGAAAAGCTGTAATGACCATAGTCCGCGGCAATGTGGTTATGGATGATGATGAGGTGTTCCCTAATAAGGGACACTTTATTTACGGCTAGCCTCTTAAACTTAAAACTAAATAGAAGTAAAGCTTAACAAATCTGTATTTACTGAAGATTTACTTCATTTTGATGGAGATTTAATTCATTTAGGGCAAGATTTGAAAGATCTAACAGATAGATTCACAATGGATTTAAAGCCCTGTAATTTGGATCTAAACTTATACGAGTTTTTTATTAAATCCTTTTTTATTTCAATACATTTTAATTAATATTATATTGTAAAAATTCTTATTAACTCAATTTCCAATTTTAAAACCTATAAATAATAGAATAAACTTCAAATAAAAAAAATCTTTAAATTTCTTTTAAAGTTCTTTAAAGTTTTTTTTACACGAATGACATCTAACTCAACATTTGAATACCCGAGGACATTATTTAAAAAATTTCAAAATCTTAAAGCCTCAAAAATTTGCTATTTATTTTTACTCTACTTAATTTTTCTAGTTCTAAACCTTTAAAAACCCATTAAAAAAAACAACAAAACTTTTAACTGAAGCCAGCAAAAAAAGTTCTAAAATCCTTTAAAACTCTAAAAAAACATCAAAACAGTCTATTTATAATGATAATCTTTTAATTTTAGGTCTAAAAAAAAATAAATAAAAAAATAAAAACTTTAAGTGGGAAAAGTAAAGGGGATTACTTTCGGAGAGAAAAAATGGCTTTAATGAGAAGGGGATCCCATTAAAAAGGTTTTATAATTAACCTGCTGGGTTAATTAAGTCTCTTTCACCACTTGGCATGAATTCCCTTAGAGCTCCTTGAGCTATGGATTTCCTTGGGTTTGTGAAGTCAAAGTTCAAGTTTTTATCTGCAAATGCTATTTTTATGAGTGGGTTAACACAGAATGCATCTCCCCTGGCAGCGTGTGGTGCCTGAGCTATTCCTGCATATTCTGGCTGGTGTCCCACGTTCATTGCATAGTTAGGGTAGTTAGGACCTCTTAACTCGTGGATTAAACCTTCATCACTTCTTATTGAGAGTGAGTTGGATGCTCCGCACTGATCCTGAAGGTCGTATCCATAGAATCCTAGTCTGCTGTGTCCCTCTTTGTGAAGTATCTGGCTTAAGTACCATCCGTTGATTCCTGCATTGGAGTTTGCAGTTGCAAATGCACATGAACATCCAGCTGCTGCTGAAATTACTGCTGTCCTCTGGGAACCTCCGAAGTGGTCCTCGAGAAGTGCAGGGTACTCGTACTGTTCGAGTCCGTAGAGTGTAACTTCACTTGCTATGTCTTTGACAACGTCCATGCTTGGTTTTGCTCCGCACATTCCGTACTTGTCTTCGATGTATTCTTTACCGTAGTAAAGGAAGTCGTCAAGTATGTCGTCTGTGTAAGCTGCTGTTGCGTACTGTGTGAATCCGACACCACCTGACATGTATGATCCAAGCCACATTTGGTCGTATATGGTTGCTGCTGCTGCAATAACCTGTAGTGATACTTCTGCAGGATCATCTGAGACCCTTGAGGTCTGGATTATGTCTGAGAATACACCGAATGGGATTCCACCAGGTTCGTTTGCTCCCCTTGCCCTTCTTGAAGGCATGACGTTACCCATTGAAACAACGTCAGCGTGTTTTGCTGCGTATGAAAAGTCTGCAATTGCTGCTTCTCCTGCGCATAGTTTGTAAGCTGAGATGAAACTCATACCTATCTGCATAGCAGACCATCTTGAGGTTGTACCACCGTCACAGGCTCTTACAACAAGTGTTGGGACTCTGCTTACCTGGTAAGTTTTGTTGCCCACGTACTCCTTTAACATCTTTGCCTGTTCTTCTGGGAACTCTTTGTTTATGTCTATGAGGAACCTTGAGTCAAGTTCATCTGCAAGGTTGTCGTCTCCTGTGAATATTTTAGCGTAACAGTCTCCCACAAGGCCTGGGTGAACCTCAGTCATGTGTTCCTGTACAACTGCTCCTCCTGGTAGTGCGTGGTTGATTGTTTCCATGTACTGGTTTATTGTCTCAGGGGTTACCTCAACACCTAAACGTTTTTCAAGTACTGAGTGAGCTGTGTCCATTCCAACGATAACTGTTCGTTTAATGTCGTCTGATAACTGCTGTATTGCAGAGTTGTTACAGAAGTGGAGGTCGTCGCCTTCAACGTATGTGTCTGTTCCAGAAACTTTGTAGGCCATTAACTTCCTCTGACCCAGTGGAACTCCTATGTCTGGGTTGTAAAATGGGAGTCCTCCCCTTTCTTTTACAATCTTTTCAGCGTATTCGTTGAATTCCCTTTTCCTGGCAGACTGTTTCCATCCTCCAAAACAGTAAAAGTTGGTGTAGTTTTCATTAGGATCCTCGTCAAATTTCTTTTGTAAGGCCTTTAAAAATAACTTTTTTTCATCGTTCATTTTTATCACCTAATTTGCACCTTAAATCATCTTTGAAAACTCCCAGTCCGAATCCACCATCGGTCCTTGCAGCGTGGATTGTTTCAACAACTTCTATTAATTCTTTGTCTTCCCTTAATCCCACGTTCTCGCTTCTGTAGATGGTGGTTATATCTTTGAGATGGTCCTCATCTAAAGGTTCACCTACGTCCACTGGTTCATCTAAAGGTTTTCCAACCTGATCTTTTACGTAATTAACGTGTCCTGTTTCCTTGTTGTAGACGTACCTCTGAAGTGCGTCAAACATTAGACCATCCTCATCAAGTCTTAGAGAGTGACCGTGAACTGTTGCACCTCTTAAACCTGTTTTGGCAGGGTCAAATAGTTCTGTCTCAATTAAAGATTTTGACATTGCTTCAAGGTCAGATTCCCTCATCTCAACAACCTGTCTACCTGAGAGAGTTCCTGTGTCAACACCTCTGAACCTCCATAGGTAAGTTCTTGCCCTGTCGTAAGGCTGTGCAGGGGCATTGTACATGGAGTCTGCAAACTGAACATATCTTACCCTTATACCATCTTTTGCACCGTCGATAGGTTCCACAAGATCTTTCATTGCGTCCTCTTCAAAGTCCATTTCATCAAGAGGAGGGTGAACAGTTTTGTAACCTTCTCCAGGATTTTTGTGTCCTAAAAGCTTAACTACATCCTCATCTGCAACATTTCTCATTTTTTCCAGTTCATGACTGGGGTTTATGTGTCTCCTGCGGTTTTCAGCTATTTTTGTTTCCCCAGGAGCGTACTGTGCTTCGTATACCATTTCAATCACCTATAAACTTAACAGTTTCTGAAGATTTTGAGTTGGGGTCCACCATTCCTATCACCTTTGGGTTAATGGATTCTTCGAATCCTGATCCATATTTCAGGTAATCTGAAACTGTGGTCTTTGTTTTTGTGAACACACCCACTGAAATATCATATTTGAAGTTCAATGAATCTTCAAGAATTTTTTCCAATTCCTCCACGAATGAATTCAGTTTCTCGTGATCCACAGTTATTATTATTTCCCCAACTGAAACTAAAAGTTCAATTTCTTTATCTTTTACCTTGATAACTTTCCTATCCTGATGGTTAACTTCCAGGCCCTTTGCGGGTCCGTAATTAATCAGTTTAGGTAATGATTCACCGTTTATTAAGACCCTTAAAATTCCCTCCAATTCCATTACTTGATTAAGTATTTTTTCAGTTGTTTCAGGTTTTAAAAGCCTGTATGGGAATATTTTAACATCAACAGCCTTAACTTCATCCATAGAATCACCTGTTATCTTAGATCTGATCTTTTATTTCTTTTGCTCCTTCTGCAACGTGTTTGACTGGTTCACGCAGGTAATCTATGTCGCTGTAAACTTCTCCAACAAGCCCGGAAGTTGTTTCAACTGAGAACATCTGTGTTCCAGCATCCATACTCATGGCTGCAGCATTGCATGGTATAGCAAATCCTTTACTGTGTCGGGTTACAACGTGGTTTCCGTGGAATATTCCTGGACCTCCTCCACCATATATACCGTGGGAGAAGAAGCTCATACCCACACCGGTTCCCTGTGCTCTTCCGAAGTCAACACCAGGAAGGCCTGTCTCGAATTCCAGTATGTCATTGAAATATAGAAGTGTTGATGCAACTCCCTGTGCAGCTCTTGCAGCACCGACGTTGACTATAACAGAACTTATAAGTCCAGCTGCTGCGTAAGCATTCCATAAAGCCCAGTCAACAGGTTCGTAAATTTTGTAACCTGAAGCCAATGTTTTTGCTACTTTTATAACTCCGTCTTCAAGAGCCCTTTCAACTGTTGAAGCAACTACTGTACCGACTGTTCCCTTACCGTTTTCCTTCACGATCTCGTAAACAAGGTTGTTTGCGTTTAGACCCTGGAAAGCCATTCCTAGAAGGTGGAATCTTTCAAATGCACCTAAAGCATCACCCATCTCAAACATTGCTGTGTGTTCTAATATTGAAGAGAGTGCTACTGCATTTAAAGTGTTCTTTTTGGTTATGGCAACAACGTGGTTTGCACCAATGTTCCTTAAACCGTAACCTAATCCTTCAAGCATTACTGGAGGTCCTAAAAGTGTTGTGAGGTTTGCACCTTTGAAATCAACTGTCTGTGGGTAACTTCCAAGAACAGCTGTTTTAACAGCTGATGCCTCAAATTTGTCCACATCAAACGTGTCTATTATTGCTTGTACAAGGGCACTGCCTGTAACCAAACTTGAAACAGTGTAATCTGCAGCCATTTTCATTCTCTCTGCTGGCAGCTGCACAAGCATCTGTTTTCCACCGTTGATCTGTTTGAGGTTGAAGTCATCCTCCTCATTTATCTGAATCATTTTCTGGATTTTTTCAGCTATAACATCAGCATTTTCAACTAGAGGCAAATTAAGTTCCCTTCCAGGAATATGATTTGCTTTTCCTCCATAAGCTGCTTCAGCCAATGCTTTCTCAACGCCTGCTAAGTTTACAGCAACAGAACGTTTAACTTCATGCACAATTTTCTCAATTGTGGGGTTAACCATTGGACTAACAGCTTCTAGCGGAACATTTTCCTCTAAAAGTTTTCCATTTACCCCATAAAGGTCTATTCTATCTTCATATGTTGGCATTAAATTTACACCTCTCAAATTTTTTATTAAGAAATGAAACTGATTGTTAATACTTCAGTTTTTTGTATTACTGACACGAGGTTCAATAATCCTACCTCATCCATCAGTCAATTAAAAATCAACTCCAGGACAGGCAAGATCGCGTGTTCAGAAAAAAACTGTTAGTACCTATTTTTTAGTATCTCCTCTGCCATCTTGCAACAAATGTCCAAAAACAAACTCTACGTTTAGATTTATTGAAACATTCATCCTTCCAACCTCCATAGATACAAAAAAATCGTATCCATAAATTCAAGATATTTTTACTTACGTAAAATCCATCATTACAAATTTAACAGATTTTTCATTATCACAGATTCCCTGCCTCTAGACAGTTTCTTGTTAACATGAAAAAATTCAAACCTTAAAGTTGTGTTTAACGCTTGTTTTCATAATAACTTTTTTATTACTTTTCTTTTCATGATAAATTTTTATTACTGTCTATTTTATTTATAATAAAGGCTTTTACGCATACTATTTCTTTATTAGTCCCCTTATAAACTTTTTCAAAGAAGATCAAGTAGAAATATTTAATAACAATGCTGACAAAAGAAAAGAGTTTTTAAACATCAATGTATGATGGATTCCTTAAAAACCATTAAATAAAGTCAAAATCTAACAATCTGCCAATTTAATTGGATTTTAACCAAAAAAGTATGAAAATTAGGGTATTTAACCATATATCACCCTATGAACCCTTTACAATTTCTGTGTATTACCAAATTAGGGTTTTGTTTTAACATTTAAAATGTCTACTCTTTTTTTCATACATTTTTTCATACTTTTCAACGCCGAAAAAGATAACAAGCTTCATATGAATTTTTAAACAACTGTAAACAATTTTTGATTTCATACAAAGGTTTTTGCAGCTTCAAATTTTTGTGAGAGTTTCTCAACCACTGCAGGTATGGTGGAAGTTATAAAGGTGGTTTCTGAATTTCTGTAAGCCTTTGCATCATCCGATTCAGCACCCAAAACAGTTGATTTCAAAGCTCCATTCATGATTTCAACTGTAGCTTTCTCAACCCATGGATCTATGTCACTTACCACAATTTCATCAACTTCCCCATCAATGGCCTTGGCAGCAGCCCATGAAACGAATCTCCCACCAAGAAACGCCACAGAATCGCCTTTAACACCTTTTAAAATTGTTTCAATGGTGTTTTTAACATTAACTTTGTCGTAAATGGGTGTGGAAGAAATTACTGGCCAGTGAGCATCGCCCAGAGGGAACTGTCCAATTTTTTTTGGGTAAACATTTTCTGGTCCAACAACCTTCACTGCCCGAGCCAGTGCCTCAAGTTCAGGTCTCTGTATGGGCACACATGTGTTCCCGTTTTCGAGTTCTTCTTTCATTATTTTAACAACTCGGGGCATTCCAAATCTACCTCTTCTGGCCGTGCCCAGTGAGTAACCGCACATGTAACCATGGTGGTTTTGTGGAAATCCGGTTATAATTGCATTGAGCCCTGATCTTAATCCTACCCTACATTCATCTTCATAAGCACCGTTTGTTGCAACTATCCTTCCCGGAACAAGTATTCTGGCCATTGCAACAGCCCTCGCAAAGTTGTCAAGTCTGTCTGGGGATCTGTTGAAGGGTCCGCCCTCCAGAACGAAGATGTCTGCCCCCATCTTCAGGGCCTCTGAAAAGCCTGTTATAAGGTCATCGTAACCGTCACCAACAAACATTATGGTTTCAAGGCCTTTTCCATATTTTTTAGCCAACTCTGCAACATTTTGGGCTTCTTCAAGGGGTGCAGCATGTCCCTCGTTGCCCTGGGCACTGGTGAGGTTAACTGCCACAGAAGATGAGAGTTTCACCCATTCCTCCATTTCAGGTGCATCCTCAATTTCCTTGTCCATTAACCTTGAGTGAATTCTTCCTCTGGGACAACCCTGTGAAGCTGAAGTGGGACCTTCAAAGTAGCACTGGCCGGGGCATCCTGTTATCTCCCTTGGAAACCTCATTGCACCGTAACTTCCAAAGTGATCCAGGTCAAGGGGAACATCTGTAATATCCCTTACCTCCCTTAAAAGTTCCAGACCTTTCATACCGTATTTTTCTGCAATGTCAGCAAAGGCATAGGCACAAACGTGTATTGAAGCTCCGAGCATGTTGGATATTATACAGTTTCCAAGAAGATCTATTTTTTCCAGATCGGAGGCGCATGTTCCCACCATGATCTCTGTTAAGTCGCACCCCAATGGGAATCTTTTAAAGTTCATTCCCAGTTTCATTGCCTCATCCCTTGTGAGCCCGCAAACTGCATCCACAATTTCGCCAACATCTTTTTTGGATCTACTGAGTTCAAAAGCTGCATCCAAATCGTTCACTGCATCCTTTACCATGTCGTACATTCTGGCCACCTTTGATCTGATAAACAATTAATTTTTGATTTGATAAAATAATTAGTTTGATAAACAATTTCTAATTTGACAAGCATTTGATTGTGGTAGGTGTACTCAACTGCTTGATTATACTCAACTTTTTGGTAAGTTCAGTACTGAAATTTATTGGTCAAAACGGGATTAACCATCTAAGTTTCTGGTCAACAATCCGGTATTTCCAACTTTTCTATTTCCTTTTAAAAATTCCTTTTCATTCAAAAATTTATTCAAAATGCTTCTTAAAAATGCTTCTTAAAAATTCCTTTTAAAAAGCTTTTTTTTATTTTTGGAGACCTATTTCATATTAGTAAGAGATTTAACTACTATTTAAAAGCTAGATAATGTTCTAAGTAAGTATTACCTATTTTGGGGTTACTTAAAAAACACTGCATAACTCAGGGAACAAACATGATGTAAAACAAAAAACCTTTAAAAAAAAAGAGGTTTTCTTATTAAAAAAAATGATACTATGAAAAAAATGATATATATTGACAGAATTATCTTAAGGAGGGATAATTTTTAAAAAAAATGCTGATAAAAACTCTGGATATAACTGAAGGACATGACAACGAATTGGAAGTGATGAACTGGGTATGAAAAATAGAAAGTGAAAAATAAAAAAGATAAAACAGAACCAATTTTTAACTGAATCTATTAGTTAACGCTTACTCAAACAGTTTTCGCATGCACCTTCGCATGGTACCCTCAGCAGCCTTTTGGCCCATAAGGTTTGTAATTTCCTTTGAAAGTGCCTGGGCAGCCACCAGATTTGTAGGTTTTACCTTTGCATTGGCTGTATCCTCCCAGAGCTTAGGATCTAGGTCTGAGAGTATATCAATTGCAGCGTCGAGTTCGTCCTGTTTTGGGAATACATGCATGGAACTTGCTGTTTTAACCACAAGGTCCGGGTTTATGACGCTCAGCATTCCATCGACTCCTGAAGATTCCACAAGGGATGCCATGGTCTGAAGTGTCATAACTATCTGCTTTTCAACCATCTCTTTAGGTGCCTTTATAACCTTTGTACCCACGCTGTAGTAATCCAGAACTCCTGCAAGTGTCACAGCCGTCACAAGACATCCCATATCTGCAACAGTAGGAGAAACATCAGCAGGCAAGATGTAAGCTTCTTTACCACAGCTTGTAGCAAGTTCCTCACATTTTTTAATTTGTTCAGGTGTTGCTATGCTGAATCCGTTGGTTGCAACTCCCCCAATGATGTAGTGTCCGTGCTGTGGAGTTCCGGGTACTGCAGCAGGATGCATGGAAACAATACCAACATCCGGACGATTCTTTTTAATTTCCCTTTCAAGAACGTAGTAAAGAACCATGGGTGAAACTGTACAAGTGTTGGCTATTATGGCATTCTCTGGAAGATGTTCCAGAATATTTTTAGCGATTTCAAAAGTCTTCTTACCAAAGGGCGTGAAAAAAATGGCTATTTCAGCATTCTTTGCTGCTTCAGCATCATCTGAAACTACTGAAACTCCACTGTCTTTCACAACCTTCCATTGATCCTCTGTGAGGTTGGCCTCATTTGGTTCTGCAAGACAGACCTCATGTCCAGCCTGTGCAAATTCAATTGCCATCCTACTTCCACCATATGGAGGTTCTCCACCATAATTCTTCATCAAATTGAGTTGTTTTACGTAAAGATCCTGATTTCCTGCACCATAAACTGTAACTTTCATTTGAAACACCACTAAAAAGTTGTAAATCATATATTATATGTTTTAGGGTTTTAAAATATGTTACTACCCGAAAAAGAAAATTTATCATACTGCAAAAGTCAAAAAATTCATTATTATTACCATAATATGCGTAATACTTAACAATGCCCTTTGAATTGATCTTTTATAGATACTTTTAAAATCGTTTTTAAAAAAAGGTAACCTAAATCTATTTCATTTAAAGATCTTCCTGCTTTCCTTGAAAAGATCTTTAATACCCCATATTTACAGGTTGCTACCTCATTTTTCATGAGACCACTGCAGTTTATTATCTTTTATTAGGAACTTTATATTCCAATTTTATTAGGAATTTGGGCTTCTTTATCAAGAAAAGTAAAAAACAAAAAGGTAAGAGTTAAACTAAGTTAACCCTTTTAACTATTCAATTATTTTATGGACAATGCATGGTTTGGACATGCAGGTATGCACTGGTCACAGAGTATACAGAAACCTTTGAGGGGTACCTTGTCGTCTGTGAGTTTCAGCATGTTGTATGGACATACATCAATACAGTCGCCGCATTTGTCACATTTGTCAGGACTGTACTCTATCCTGTTACGTTTGACAATTTCACCGTCAACCTCTTTATCCATTTCAACCAGAGTTAATGCTCCCTTTGGACAGGCAGATACACATGCTCCGCATCTAACACACATATTATAGGATGGCTCTGCATCTGTTTTTATGTCGCCGGGAATTTCTATTCCATCAGCTGTGACTACCCTTATAGCCTCGTTTGGACATGCCCTTGCACATCCTCCATCCATTTCACAAACTGACTCGTCCCATACAAGTCCTTCCTGGGCTGCTGGTTTTGCAGGTCCAAGTTCCACTTCAAGATCAATTGCATCCACTGGACAGAGCTTTTCACAAAGTCCACATGCTGCGCAGACCTCTGGAAGTTCTACTGAGAGTACGGATGGTAATGGTTTTATGAAGTTTCCTGGACATGCATCCACACATACGTTGCAGCCGATACATTTATCGTCGTCCACATCAAATTTGAGCATTTCTTTAGCTCTTTTTACTGGTTTTTTACCAGATATGTAAACTGCATTCCATGGGCAGGTCTGTGAACATGTTCCACAGTAAATACATTTGTCCTCATCGATTTCTATTGAACCACCGATCTCAGAGAGGGTTATTGCATCAACTGGACATTCATCTACACACATTCCGCATCCAACACAGTCTGATATGAATATAGGTCCTGTAATGTCTTTTTCCACTTTTTTAGGTTCTTTAACTCCAGGAATTCCTATGACTCCCACTGGGCATATGTCAACGCACTGTTCACACATGACACAGTATCCTTCAAGTGGAATTTTTTGTACCTTTTCTCCGTCGAGTTTTAAAACCTTTGGTGGGCAGACATCCACACAGTCCCCACATTTATTGCATAAATTAGGGTTGAAGACGATACGAGTCTGTGTTGTACCTTCCTCGTCAATTGTTAGTTCATCGGTCTTCAATGCACCGGTTGGACAGATATCCACACATTTTGGTTCCCCGCCACAGATATCACAGTACACCACATTTTCAGGTGAAACTGCTATGGCTGCTGTTGGACATGTGCCTTGGCATGCGCCACATCTGATGCAGTCCTCCTTGTTGACTACTATCATTTTTTTCTCACCTTACGGTTTAAATTTTCTTTATGAGGTTGCCCTCGCTGTCGTATACTTCAAGTGTTGCGAGTTTCATCTGTGTGTCGACTGTGTGGGTTGCACATGATAAACATGGATCGTATGCTCTTATAACCATCTCCATTAAATTGAAGATCTTGTCGTCTACTTCTACACCTGGTTTTATGTAGTCTTTTGCAACTTTCTGAATACCCATTTCCATTGCAGGGTTGTTCTGGATTGTTGCAACGATTATGTTTGCTTTGGTTACTAATCCATTCTCATCGCACTGGTAGTGGTGGGTTAATGTTCCCCTTGCTGCTTCCACTATTCCTACACCTTCACCAGCCTGTTTTTCAAGTGATTCTGGGAATTTAGGTCCTGAAAGATCTTCTTCCAATGTGTTAGCAGCACATTCTGAAGCTGCTACAAGCTCTATGAGTCTTGCCCAATGGAAAAGTAGTGGCTGCTGTGCGTAGCCGAACTTGTCCTTAAATTCTTTGAAGTAGTCCTGTGCTTTTGGTGTTGGCATCTTGTCTGCAACGTTAAGTCTTGATAATGGAGCTACTCTGTATATTCCCTCAGGGTATCCTAAGTCTTTTATGTATGGGAATTTTAACCAGGAGTAAGGTTTAACCTTTTCTGCCATGTAATCCAGATAGTTTTCACTTGGGAATTCAGCGTAAAGTTTACCTTCCTTGTCCTTCATCCTCACGTCGCCGTTGTAAACATCCCAAACTCCGTTGTTAACAAGCCCGCAGTGGTAAGTGTCAACAAGACCTAATGAGTTTACAAGGTCTATGTTTTCCTCAAATATTGGTTTTGCTGTTTCGAGTGTTGCAACAGCCAGTTCAACATTCCTCTGTGCCTTTTTGAGTAGATCTTTCTGGGTTTCTTCATCGAGTTCTGTGGAGATACCACCTGGTGTGGATGATGTTGGGTGTATTGGTCTTCCACCTGTGGCTGCCACAATATCCTGTGCATTTTTCCTGATTTCAATTGCCTGCATTGCAAGGTCCGGTGAGTCCTTTATGATCTGGAAGACGTTCCTTGTTTTGCGGTCTTTTCCTGCTATGAAGTCAGGTGCTGCCAGGAAGTAGAAGTGGAGTGCGTGTGAGTGCATGTATGAACCCCAGTTCATCAACTCCCTCATTTTGTAGGCAGCTGGTAAGATCTCATCATCTTTAAATCCAAAACATTGATCCACTGCTTTTGCAGCTGCTAAGTGGTGCTGTACATCACAGATACCACATATCCTTGGTACTATCCTTGGTACCTCTTCAATTGGCCTTCCCTGGAGGAATTTCTCGAATCCACGGAATTCCATAACGTGAAGTCTTGTTTCTTCAACATTTCCCGCGTCATCAAGGTGTACTGTAATTTTTGCGTGACCTTCAATTCTTGTCACAGGTTCCATTGTTAGTTTAACCATTTATTTTGCCTCCTTTCGCATTTTCATTGGTACTAATGCAGCTGGGAGTGTGAATGTGTAGAATGTACCTACTATATCATCTAATTCATTTGCAACTTCTTCTGGTTCTACTTCTTTATCTTTTTCAACACCAAAGTCAGATGCTATAGCACTTATCATTTTAGCTCCCTGATCTAGAACTTTACCTGTTGGTCCGTAGCATCCTCTGCATGGAATACCTATTGAAGGGCATTCTGCTCCGCAGAGTGAAATTGTTGCAGGTCCCATACATACTAGTCCCTGTGCCACCAGACAAAGTTCTGGTTCTGGTCTTCCCAACTCTGGCTGCCTTACAATTTTATCCATAGCCAGTCCTTCTGGTGGTTTTTCCCTTGGACAAACCTCACAGAGGTTGGTTGTTGGTAATGTAATTTCTTCACCTTTGAGTAAAGCTAGAATTGCTTCTGCAACCACGTCTGATCTTGGAGGACATCCAGGTAAAGCAAGATCCACATCTATAACATCTGAAAGTGGTCTTACCCTGCTTTCTAGGTGTGGGACATCTTCGGAAGGGATTATTCCTTCCTCGTTGTAAGTACTTGCCGAATTGATGTATGCTTCCTCTTCAAGTTCTTCAGGTGTTGAAAGGTTTCCAAGTCCTGGAATTCCACCATACACTGCACATGTACCATAGGCTATGACAAATTTTGCTTTTTCCCTTAGCATTTTTGCCAGTTCACGGTTTTCTTCGTTACGAATTCCACCTTCTATTAATATAACATCTATATCATCTGGGACTTCATCGTACTTTGTATCCATGAGCACTGGGCTAAATTCAAATTCTGCCAGCTCTAAAACGTCCAGAAGTGCCTCGTGAATGTCTGTAATAGCTATGTGACATCCGGAACATCCACCGAGCCACATTGTTGCTACTTTAGCTTTTTCCGCCATTTTCATACCTCTACTTATGCTTCAACTGCTATTTGTTCCTTGAGTGGAGATTTTCCAAGTTTCTTTATACGATTTACCATCATCGTAACGGTTTTTGCGAATTTTTCTCCTTCTGATGCAGATATCCAGTCATGGTGAATCCTCTCTTTACCAATTCCAAGTTCATCTGCAAGTTTGTAGATCAATCTCATTCTTCTATCTAATTTGTAGTTTCCTGCATCGTAGTGACAGTCACCCATGTGACATCCTGCGATTAATACACCGTCAGCTCCCTCGCGGAATGCTTTGAAAATAAATTGTGGTTCGATACGTCCCGAGCACATTACCCTTATTACTCGAACGTTTGGAGGATATTGCATCCTTGCGGTACCAGCAGTGTCTGCTCCTCCGTAGGAGCACCAGTTACAACAAAACATAACGATTTTTACATCATCCTCAGCCATAGAGTTTCCTCCTTGATTTGTAGATGTACAATCAATGTACTATCTAGTGTATCATCAATGTACATTATATGGATATAAAAATAGTTATTATAAAGGTTACTTATAGAAAAATTTCGAAACGCTTATATATTTGAATATGTATTCCCAATTTATTAATACTGCATGATTGTCCTGACTTTTTAATGTATCTGCGTAACCTAATATAAATTTTAACCGGATATAATCAGGTAAACAATATTTAACTAGTTTTAAAGTATTTAAACAAATTTTTAAAGGTTTAAAAACATCTTGCAATTAAAGTTTCATGGTAGATCCCACAATATTGAACACAGTTAAAACGTGTACTTATCTTTAATGATGGTACTTTTTAACAAAATAATATTAATTCGGATCGTAGTTTAACTCTAAAATTTTGGTAATCTAATATGTTGGTATTTTTAATTCCAGATTATTTAATTCCAGATCACTGCTAAATGATCTGGATATAAACTCCATTTCAATATTACAAAAGTCCAGATTTATAGCCCAAAATTGTAAACCTCAGCTCAGTAAACCCACTCAAAGTTAGAAATGAATTTACATGTTAGACTAAAAAAGTTGATCTAAAATTTAATTATCTGAAAGATTAACCAATTTTATTTAACCAATTTTTAATCTCCAAACGGATTTAAGGACATTTAAAATTTTAGGTATCATCACAATTTCATCCATTTAGTAGGATTAAGTAATTTAACAGGATTAAATATCTTTTTACAGCTTTTGAACCTGGCTGAATCATCCAGCTCAAGTTTTCAATAATATTGAATAATCAATTTGAATAATCAGAATTTCAAAAATTAATCAATTTCATAAAATTCCTAATATAAGCAGTGTTATATAAAACGAAATACAAAAAAGAGATCTTGTTGATTTATCTAAAATGATATATTTAGATTTAAAAACATATATTAGACTAGATACTTTTTAGACTAAATATATTTGAATCACTAAAAATGGTGGTGGTTAAACTGCTACTTGAAATAACTGATCTAGCTGTAGAAGTTAATGAAAAAGAGATTTTAAGCGATATAGATCTGTACATAGAAAAGGGAGAAACACACGTACTTCTGGGACCCAATGGAACTGGAAAGAGCACACTTTTCATGAGTATACTGGGATTTCCAAAGTACAAAATCACGAGGGGGGAGATCCTCTTTAAAGGGAAAGATATAACCCACCTTTCAACAACTGAACGCGTTAAAATGGGGATAGGTGTGAGTTTCCAGAATCCACCAGCTATCAGAGGAGTCAGATTGAAAGACCTTCTGAGAATTGAGGATGAAAAAAAGAGTGTAGAAACTGGAGAAAAAGATCTACGCCCTGAACTCATGGATATCACGCGAAAAATGAAGTTTGATGAAAGTTTCATAGAGAGGGATGTGAACCTTGGATTCTCAGGTGGAGAAGTGAAGCGTTCAGAAATACTTCAGCTTCTTGCACAGAAACCAGACTTCACAATGTTCGATGAACCAGACTCCGGCGTTGACATTGAAAACGTGGAACTTATAGCACAGGAAATTAACACTTTGCTTGATAAAGACAAAAAACCGGGCCTACGTGAAAGATCAGGACTTTTAATAACTCACTTAGGTTACATCCTGAACTTTGTAGGGGCAAATACTGCTCACGTCCTCATGGACGGTAAGATTGCATGTTCGGGAGACCCAACTGAAATTCTCGAGGACATAAGGAAAGAAGGATTTAAAGGGTGTGTAGAATGTTGCGAAACACATTAGAACGTGCAGAAAAAGCTAAAAAGAAACCTGCAGCTCTTGGTGGAGATGTTGACATTGAAGAATTTGAACAGGAAGAAGAGGGAGAGCACGAGAAAATAGAGTCCCTGCAGGATCTTCCAAAAAGTTACAAGGACACAGTTCTTAAGGTTGGAGTGGACCCAACAGAACAAGGAAGGGCCGGCTCCTTCATGCAGATAGACCAGTCAGGAGTCTGTTCAAACTGCAGTTCAGAATCTATAGAACTCATGAACATGAAGGATGCATTTAAAAAGCACAGCTGGCTTTCTGATTACATGTGGAATGCTGTTCCGGTGGATGCTGATAAGTACACAGCAGAAACAGAGCTTCGAAACTCCAACGGTTACTTCATAAGGGCACTGCCCGGTGCAAAAGAAACTTTCCCTATACAGGCCTGCATGTTCATTGGAGATAAAAACGTTGCACAAACAGCCCACAACATTATAATAGCAGAGGAAAATGCTGAGCTCAATATTATAACAGGTTGTTCCACAGGAGCCGATGTTAACTCTGCAATGCACGTTGGTGTCTCAGAGTTCTACCTCAAAAAAGGTGCCAAGATCACCTTCACAATGGTGCACAACTGGGCAGAGCAGGTTGAAGTTAGACCAAGAACTGGAATTATAATGGGGGATGATTCAACTTACATCAGCAACTACATTTTAACCAGCCCTGTTAAAGGCGTACAGACATATCCTACAGCTTACTGTCAGGGAAAAAATTCAAAAGCTGTCTTCCAGTCCATACTTGGAGGTCAAAAGAACTCTGTGCTTGACCAGGGTTCACGGGCATACCTCACAGGTAAAAACTCAAGTGCAGAAATGGTAACCCGTGCAGTTTCCAGGGACGAGTCCCAGATCTACACTAGGGGGCACCTTGCAGGTAAGTCACAGGACGTTAAGGGTCACCTTGAATGCATGGGACTGGTTTTATCGGACGATTCCATGATATACTCAGTTCCTGAGCTTGAAGGAAGTGCAACAAACCTAGAACTATCTCACGAAGCCGCTGTCGGTAAAATAGCCGAAGAAGAAGTTTTATATTTAATGTCCCGTGGTTTAACAGAGGAAGAAGCAGCTTCCATGATCGTCAGAGGATTTTTAAGCATGGACATCAAGGGACTGCCACCGAAGCTTGCAGCTGAAACCAAACGAATGATCGACATGAGCACACGAGGAATGTGAATTCTTGAATAAATCTCAAACCCCTTTTTTTATCTTTTTTTGATTTAAATCCCTATTAATTAATTTACATTGATATTAATCTGATTCAAATCCCTTATTAATCTGATTTACATTGGTATTAATGCTTTTTTTCATGTTTATAAATTCATTAAGATGTTTAAAGATTCCTTGAAGAATTTTTTTATTTTAACTACTTTATAATCTATTTTTAATGTTTATACAGGGGGTTTTAATTGGAAAAAAATTGAAAAAAATATATAAGAGCATATAGAGTATTAAAATAATAAAGATAGGGACATTCAGTTGAATATGAAAAACAAAAAAAAGAGGCGCATTATAATGTATCTGAATGGTGAAGCATTGGTTGGAGATGGAAATGAACTTGCACATATAGATCTTCTTATAGGCGATAAAGAGGGAGCCGTTGGTCATGCATTTGCAAATGCACTTGCAAATCAGGTTGAAAAGCACACACCACTTTTTGCTGTTGTAGCACCCAATATTGTATGTAAACCCATAACCATGATCCTGCCAAAGGTAAGCATCAAAAATATGGAAGATGCAACCAGAATATTTGGACCAGCACAGAAAGCCGTTGCAATGGCTGTTGCAAATTCTGTTGAAAATGGAACAATTCCAAAGAAAATGGTTGAAGATATCTGTATCCTTTGCGGTGTTTTTATCCACCCTGCAGCCAGGGATCCCTACAAAATTTATGAGTACAATTACGATGCAACAAAACTGGCAATAAAAAGAGCTTTCAACAACGAACCATCAATAGATGAGATAATAGCCAAAAAAGACTCAGCAGGACATCCATTTTATAAGTAAACCTTTTTTATAAGTAAACCTCCAAAACTTGGGGGATCCCCCTTTTATTCAACCAGAATTTCCTAAGTAAAATTTTTTTTAAAATTTCTTTCGTTTAATTAACTTTTCTCCTAAAAACAGTAGATAAATTCCTCCTAAAAACAGCGAATAAATTGATAAATTATAGAGATTTGATAAAAAGTAAATTGAAGTTAAAATTTAGGTTTAATTGGTTAAACCGAACTGCACTGGATAAGTACATGGCTCAAAAGACATATGATTCGATCAAAAATAGAATTTAAGAAGGATTTACCACTTTTTAAATCACTCTGATATTATTATAAATTCGCCAACCTTCTCAACCTTTCCAAATGGAACTAAAAGTGTATCTCCTCTTTTTTTGGCCCCTTTAACATGGACATTCCTACCTCTTTCCACCCTTATAACAACATCGGTTATTTTACCTGTTTTACCGTTTATCATGAGTTCTTCAAGCTCTCCAAGTATACGCGCATTGCTCGTTGCAACCTGGTACCCTTTGATCTCACTCCAGACTTTCTCTTCACCTTTAATGAGTTTCCTCTCTTCAACAACCATATTATCACCTTGAAGTTTTCACTTTGCGAGTTTTCCTCAAAAGTTCCTCTAAAGTTATTATGTCTCTACAGCTATTAATATTTAGGGCCAACTCAACCTTTGCCATTACCAATATTTTCTCATCTTGTTGCTTGTTTATACTTCTTAATATATTTAATCCAGATGGAACCAAATCTTCAATCAAAAAAGTGGGTTTCAGGCCGTGTTCTGCAAAAACTTCAACTGGAACAGCAACACACATTGCAGGTTTTTCACAATTCATGTACTCCCCTAAAACTTCATCAATGATTTCACTCGTAACAAGGGGCATATCAGCTGTTATTGTAAGCAGCACCTTATCTTGTCCCTGTAAACAGTGCTCCCCAATAAAATATCTGAGGTCCTCTACGTAACCTTTCCCTGGGGTTTGGAGCACCTTTAGATTTTTACCCTGCAAAAATTTTTCTGTTTTGGGGGTGTTTGGGCTTGTTAAAATCACCAGATCATCCACAGCTTCGGCACCTTCCAGTGCTTCCAACACGTACTGGATCATTGGCAAACCTCCAATATTAACCAGAGGTTTTTCACATTCCAATTCCATTCTGGTGCCTTTACCACCGGCCATTACCACTGCTGTTACCATCTGAAAATCCTCCAGGATTCAAGCTTATTAACTATGTAATAATCACAAGTTTTATATACTGCTCTTTGAATATAGCACTCTTCATATTATAAGTTTCTTTTAATCCTAAGTTAAATCTTAATTTAGATCCTAAAAGTTTTAAAGATTTTTTTGGTTCAAAAAAAAGATTTTCAGGAAAAAAATGAGATTTTCAGGAAAAAATGATTATTTTTAAGCGTATTAAATACAAATTAATGAAATCGAACACAGCTAATGAAACCCGGGATGAAACCGGAAAAAATGTTTTAGAAAAATTTTGGAGTGTGAATTTATCCTGAAATGTTGAATATTCTGATTTATCAAAATAGATCATCGAAAAAAAGGTTAAACAAGAAATCATGTGGTGATATTAAATGTTTGAAAATACCAAGACTGTAATTTTACTCACAGTGTTAACCCTCCTCTTTATGGGCATAGGTTACTTTGTAGGATCCCTCTTTGGACTGGGAAGCCTGGGAGCATTGTTAGCCCTTTTAATGGCTGCAGCAACCAACTTTACATCTTACTTCTTCTCAGACAAGATCGTGCTTAAAATGTACGGTGCAAAACTGGTTTCTGAAGAGGAAGCTCCAGTACTCCATTCCATAGTTTCAGACCTTGCAAGGAACGCAGGCATTCCAAAGCCAAAGGTTGCCATAGTCAACAGTGCAACACCAAACGCTTTTGCAACTGGCAGAAACCCAAACAATGCAGTTGTAGCAGTTACAACAGGGATATTAAATCTTTTGGACAGGGATGAACTTGAAGGTGTGCTGGGCCATGAGCTCACACACGTTAAAAGCCGGGACATTCTTATAAGTTCAGTTGCAGCAACAATAGCCAGTGCAATTGTATGGATCGCCAACTTCTCCCAGTTTTTTGCATTCTTTGGTGACGGCGACGATGCTGGAGGAATTATTGGATTGATCCTCATGAGCATACTTGCACCAATAGCTGCCACAATTGTACAGCTTGCAATAAGCAGATCAAGGGAGTTCAAGGCAGATGAAGGTGGAGCAAGGATCTCAGGCAAACCATGGGCACTTGCAAAGGCACTTCGAAAGCTTGAAATGGGCGTTAACGCCAGGCCAATGGATGCAAATCCTTCAACAGCCCACATGTTCATAGTCAACCCATTTGGAGGAAGGGGTAGAACCCTTGCAAAACTCTTCTCAACCCATCCACCAATGAACGAAAGGATAAAACGATTGGAAGAAATGTAAAATCTGGATATTAACACTAAATTATTTAGATCTACCGTTTTAGATCCAATCCTAGATTTTAACCTTTTAAATCCAATCCTAGATCAATCTTTTTTTTAATCTTTTTTTAGGATCTGCTCTCTTTAGGATTTACTCTCCTGGATTATTTTTTATTCTTTTAGATCTACTATTTTATCTTTTAGTACCTATTTTATTCTTTTAGATCTAAATTTTCTACTTCTCATTTTTTTTAGTTAAATCCACGTTAACTCTCTATACTTTTTAGGAATACTTTTTCATTCAAAAACTTCTTCTTATTCTTGAATAGGTTCTTAAAATAGGAATCTTAAGTCAAAATTCTACAGTTGAAAAATTAAATTTGAAAAAACAAAAATCAATAATTAAAAAAAGAATTAAAAAAATGTTAAGAATTTAATTTTAGTAAAAAAAATACAATAAAATTATTGGATAGAAGTTTAAGTTGAATATAAGTTTAAGAAAAAATAATTTAAGAAAAAATAACCTTTTTTTAAAAATTAAAATTTGATAGATTTTGTAATAAAATCTGGTCTGAATATCTAAATGATAAATGATCTAAAACTCTAAAAAAATTTAAAAGTGTAGACGAACTGCCTATAGAAGAGGTTTTAGATGGTCTTAGATGGTCTTAGATAATCTTAGATAATCTTAGATAGTCTTAGATACTCTTAGATACTCTTAAATGGTTTTAGATGAAAGCTTGGGTGAAATCACTCTTTCATCTGCATCTTCCTTCTGTAACCCATTATGCACGGTCCGTTCTGCCTACCGCCAACAGGGGATTTTGTTGTTCCCATAGAATTCATGCAGCGTGCCATAACAGCAGAACCCATGGCAAGAGCGTCTGATATGAATATTACGTTTTTGAAGTATTTTTCTGTGTAATCAAGTATCAATTCAGGTTTTTTACCTGTTATACCTGCCCTTCCCGTAACTCCAAGTACGGATCCATCTTCTATCACACCCTCATTAACAGCTTCTTCAACGAGTCTCTTCACGATCAGGGCACTTACATGATCAAGGGTTGCAAACAGTGTGTTTATGCCGGAAGTTTCATAAATTTCACCACCCAACCGGGTTAGTTCAGGTATTTCATCACCATTTTTACCCACATCACAGCCTATTAACGTTGTACCTGCTGCGTAAGCTGCCTTAGGGTCAACTGGTACTGTTCCAAATCTTTCACGTCCTTCAGGGACTTTCCTTATGTCAACGTACTGATGTGCCTCTTCAGCGTATTTTCGGGCATCTTTCCACTTTGCACCCTTTAAAACATCTTTAGTGTAAAGGTCCAGGGCGGCACCTCCTCTTTCGTCGACCTGATGTGTGCCCCTTATTATTGAGTCTGAGACCGCACCTGCAAGTCCGCAGAAATCACCTACTGTGCGGGCATAGGGTTCTTCGCTGTTGGTTATACGGCCTGCAAGGGTTGTACCAAAGTCCATTGAAACACATGGATTTCTGAAGTCCACTTCTGTCCATTTGGACCCTAACTTTATACCTGCTGTAACAAGCTCCCCTTCCATCTCATTTGCAACCACCGCCTTTCCCGTTGGGGGCAGCACACTTGCAACTGCACCATCAAACTGGACTTTATCAATTAAGGTGTACTCCTGCAGGCGCTCTGGAAAGTTGTCCTTGGACATTGCAGGGGACATCTTCCTTGGAGGTATCCCTGCCTCAAGGCACCCATTTGCAAGGGCAATTATCAGATCTCCCACCTCTTCAGGGGATGCAAATCCTGCTGTAACCCCTGTTGAACGAACAACAAAGTCCAGATCCTTTTCCATATCCACATGGGCCCTTTTCAGAGATTCTAATATGGTTTCTTTAACCATTTCTGATACTGATTCCCTGGTGAGTTCAACATCCCACACAGTTTCTCCAAAGACCTTTTCACCCTTTTTAGGTGGCCTTATGTCACGGGTCATTTTCACGGTTTTGTCCAGCAAGTAAGTGTGACTGGTTCTCAAGTTTGTTGCCGTGAGTATGCACTTGGTTGTGGTGTTTCCAAGCTCCACCGATGCCACGATGTAGTAAGTGTCCGGTTTCATTAAAAGGCCGGAACCTGCTGTTTTCTTCATGTAAGATGTTGATTTTATATCTTCTATGGATGCATATCTGCTTTTAGCCCTAATTGGTTTAGATTTGATACCCAATAACTTACCAAAACGTGACAAAAGTTATCCCTCCAGTAAACCTTAACTCTTCCCTTATATTTCCAAAATCCTTAAATTAACTTCTTCAATTAATAATCCAAAAAAAGGTAGATATAAATTTTATGAAAAAATTCTTTATTCAAACCAAATTTCTAATTTTAAAAGATATCTTCTAAAAAAAATAAATTAAATTACAGAATAGAACTGTAATTTCAAATCCAAACTGAATCTATCCTAGGAATGGTTTTCCGATGGTTAGTAGCACGATTATGGTTAGGATAATTCCTATTAAGACCATGGGGATACCTGCTTTGAGTATCTCCTTCATGTTAACGTAACGTGTTCCGTATGCCATTGCAACTGTTGGATCTGCCATTGGGAACATGAAAGACAGTGAACATGCTATTGCAACTGGAACTGCATAGGTACCAACAGCCAGGCTCTGAGCAGATGCAAGGGTAACTGCAATTGGCACAAGTATGGCTGAAAGTGCTATGTTGGACATGACCTGCGTGAATATCACGGCAACAACCATCAGCAGAAGCATTATGATTAATGTTGATGGATTACCACCAAGCATGCCTATTGCATCATGTATCAGATAGTTTGCAGCTCCTGTGTTTAGGAGTGCTGCTCCTAAGGCTAATGCTCCTCCAAAGAAGATTATAAGTCCCCAGTCAATGTTCTTTTGAGCATCCTTCCAATCAATAACACCAGTTATGAAGTAAAGTGCTGCACCGATAAGTGCCACAGAATAACTGTCAAGACCAGTTATTCCTGTTGTAACCCATAAAAATATGGTAAAAAGCAATATAACACCAGTTAACTTCTCAGTACGAGTCATAGACCCAAGGGTGTCCAACGTCTTGGTCAAAGTTTCCTTTCCACCAATTATTCCCTCAACCTCCGGTGGGAACACCCACTGCAACAACTTCCAGATAACCAAAAGCAGTGCAATTGCAAGCGGAAATCCGAAAACCATCCAGTTAGCAAATGGCAAATGCGTGTAAGCTGCAGCCATCAAGTTAGGTGCTGTTCCAATTTCAGTTCCAAATCCACCTGCCAGGGAACCATAAGAAGCTCCTAAAACCATAGCCTTAGCAAAATTACTGTTACCTTTATCAGCATCCTTCACACCCATCAGGGGAATGATCTCCTTAATAATAGGGAGAAGCATTGCAAAAGCCACAACATTCTCAATCCAAGCAGACAAAATACCCGTTGAAAAAACACTGGCAAAAAGACTCATACTAGGACTTGTGCCCAATTTCGACAGAAGAAAATAGGTGAAACGTTTTGCAAGACCACTTTTACGTATAGCCTCAGCCAAAATAAATCCACCAATCATCAAAAAGATAATAGGATTAGCAAAACCAACCGCAGCACTCGAAAAACTCTCAATACCCAACAAAGGCAACAAAAACATGATCATAATAGACGTAACAGCCAAATTCACAGTCTCAGTACCCCACATCACAATGGCAAAAACCAGAAGTGCAAGAGCAGCATGACCAGAATAACCCAAACCCCCCATAGGAACTAACATAACCGCTACAAAGGCCACAATAGCTACAACAAAGCCTAAAACCTTCTTATTAACGTTCATTT
>DAHH01000003.1:196875-211717 GCA_002498385.1 Methanobacterium sp. UBA410 | reverse complement strand
TTGTACAGGAATCTTCATTGGTTCTTCAGGGTATAACTTAATAAATAGAAATATTATAACAAATAACCAATTTGGAATTGAGTTAGAGGGCTCCAATAATAGTAGTATAACTGAAAATATTATAATAAATAATAGTATTGATGGAATATACATTTACAACTCATCTGCCACCATCAATTTCAATATAATCTCTGGAAACATAGCTTACGGACTTAAAAATGATGATAACAGCACAATCAATGCTACAAACAATTGGTGGGGAACAAACAACCCAACAGTCTCCACAGATAATGGAAGCGATATTAACAGTGCAAATGGAACAACATACGCACCATGGCTGATTCTAAATACAACCGTAAACCCTACAGTCACTAAAGATAACTCCACAGTCACAGCGGATTTAACTCACAATAATACTGGTGGAGATACTTCTCCTCAGGGACATATTCCTGACAATATACCTGTAAACTTCGCAACTAACTTAGGCACCATAACTAACACGGCTTATACAAGAAACGGGAAAGCCAGTGCAACATTTAACTGTGGAACATCCACATCAGGAACAGCAACCATCACAACCACACTTGATAAACAGAGTTCACAAAACAATATCACAATCGACATTTTACCTTTAAAAATAACGGCAAATCTACCAGGAGGAGTTTATAATTCTACCCAAGTAGTGACTTTAACCGCAAACGATGATTTTGGCTTTAATTCAACTATTTATTATACATTAGATGGTAGCACGCCTACAACATCCAGTACAAGATACACAAGTCCCATAAATATTGTTAATCCTGGTTCTACAGTTTTAAAGTTCATGGCTGTGGATAATGCTGGTAATGAGGCAGCTGTTCAAACAGTTAACTACATTTTAAACCTTGTAAAAGATGTTAACACAGGTAAAACCTATTCAAAGATCCAGGACGCTATAGATGACTCATCAACAAGCAACGGCGACGTTATAACCCTACAATCAGGCACTTACATAGAAAACATCATCATAAACAAACAACTCACCCTAATGCCAGCACCCGGAGCAACCCCAACAATACAAGCTTTAGACCCCTCAAACCCTGTTATCACCATAAATTCAGGCGGAACCGGATCAACAATTAAATATCTCACTATAGAAGGTTCTACCGGAGCAGATGGAGTTTTTTTGAACGGAACATCCAATTGTACCATTTATGAAAACTCTTTCCTTAATAATGATGCCGGAATCGAGTTAGAGGGTGGCTCAAACAACAACACAATCCAAAACAACACTATAAACAACAATTTTGATGGAATAAACTTAATCAACAGTTCAAACAACACGGTAAATGGAAATACAGTGACAAAAAATACTTGGAGTGGAATACTCATTCAATACAGCTCAAACAACAACAAAATCCAAAACAACACTATAAACAATAACTCAGATGGAATAAACTTAATCAACAGTTCAAACAACATTATAACGGGAAATACAATAACAAACAATGAAAACACTGGAATAACTAGTTACAATTCTACTGTTAATATTAATTTCAACGTCATATTCGGAAATACAGTTTACGGACTTGAAAATGATGATAACAGCACAATCAATGCTACAAACAATTGGTGGGGAACAAACAACCCAACAGTCTCCACAGACAATGGAAGCGATATTTACAGTGCAAATGGAACAACATACGCCCCATGGTTGATTCTAAATACAACAGCATCCTCAACTAACTCCCACGAAAATACAAACATAACAGTGGATTTAACCCAGAACAGCAATGGTGAGGATACATCATCAGAGGGACATGTTCCCGACAATATACCTGTAAACTTCGCAACTAACTTAGGCACCGTAACTAACACGGCTTATACAAGAAATGGAAAGGCCAGTGCAACATTTAACTGTGGAACATCCACATCAGGAACAGCAACCATCACAACCACACTCAACAACCAAACAGTAGAACTTAACCTTTCTCTTAATGACACACAATTAGTGGTGACTGTTAATCCAGTTGGGAGTTTATATAACACAACCCAGAATGTAACATTAAATGGCGGCAACTCAACCATTTATTATACCTTAGATGGTTCAGATCCCGGATTAAATGGAACCGTTTATTCAAACCCAATTCCAATTAACACTACAACAACACTCAGGTACATTGCAACTGACAATCACGGTAACTGGAGCCCTGAGTACACACAAAACTATATAATAGACACCACCGCACCGACAACAACAGTTAACATCAAAGGTGGCGTTTACAGCACCACACAGACTATGACTTTAACTGCAACAGATAACCTTGACCCTAATCCCATAATTTATTACACTATGGATGGTACAGATCCAACAACCTCAAGTACAAGGTACACTGGCCCCATAACACTCCAGATGAACTCCACTACCAAAACAGCTGTTACTCTAAAATTTATGGCTGTAGATAATGCAGGTAACAAGGAACAAATCCAAACTGAAACCTACACCTTAACACTCCCAATAGTAGATATAAACAATAACAACACTTATACCAGCATTCAAGATGCTGTAAATGACCCGTTAACACTTAAAGGTGATACCATCCAGGTATACTCTGGAACATACACAGAAACCATCACAGTTAACAAAAAGCTCTTAATAATGCCTGTCTCTGGGAATAATGTAACAATTAAAGCAGCAGATTCAACAGGCAGTGCCTTCATCATAACTAGCGGCGGTAGTGGCTCTGTAATTGAGGGCTTCACAGTGTATGGTAATATTAACTTAGAAGCCAATAACTGCACCATCTATCTGAATAATATTGTTGGAAATGGAACTGCAGGTATACTTGCTTTTAACTCCTTTAACAACACAATATTAAATAATATAATATCTGCTAATGGTTTTGATGGAATTTGGAGTAATTCCAGTTCTAACACCATTTATGGGAATACAATATCTGGTTGTGAAGTTGGAATTTACTCAGAAAACTCCACTGACAAAATAACAAGCAACAATATCATAAATAACCATTATGGAATCTGGACATACAACTCCACAGAAAACATTCAATTCAACAGGATAACCGGAAACAGTTATGGTCTTAAAAATGATATTGGCACCGTAAACGCAACTGATAATTGGTGGGGTTCCAATTCGGATCCATCAACAATCTCAGGCGATATCTGTAATGAAAGTGGAACAGTCATCTATAATCCATGGTTGGTTTTAAGTTTAACTCCTTCTTCCACCAATTCTGGTGGAAACACAAGTGTAACAGCAGATCTAACCCACAACAACACTGGTGGAGATACATCATCCACTGGACATGTTCCTGATAATATACCCGTAAACTTCACAACCACCTTTGGAACAATCACAGGTCTTGCTTACACAGTTAAAGGCAAAGCAACAACCATCCTAAACCTTGGAAGCACACAAAACACAACAGTCACAACAACAGCAAACCTCGACAACCAAACAATCAACACAACAGGACTCATAACCACAGGAACAGCAATAATAACCATTACAGGTACATGTATAGATGATTCTACAGGTCAACCATTAAACATAACCTACAATATCCCACTAAATGAATCTGTAACATGGTTTGGTATTCTTGGAATTCCAGGTACAATAGGTTCCACACCCGTAGATTATTTAAAGGTAATTGTAGACGGCATCGTAGTTGTAGAGAAGACCTTATATCCTAGTAGCAGTGCAGCTGTTGACACCATCACAATTAACATTGTTTACCCAGGAGTAGCAGGATATAACATAACTGTAACCGATCCAAATAGTACAACTACGATGAATTTAACTTTCCCTGGAAACAATATTCAAAGAATAAGCAAACTCACATTCATGGGTTCTCCATTCGATTTCTTACAAAGCTTTGCAATAGCCACAACAGACGTAACCAATACTGTTGCCCAATACTGGGTGAACCAACAGTCCAACTATACATCTTCTAGTGCTATGAATGCTGCTTACAATGCTTTCCTAGCAAGCTTAATGGTAGAATACATCCACGACCAGATAGCAGATAGTATTGCAAGTACGTACAATGTTACATGGAGCCGTACCAATCCCATCATGGTTTCTTTCTGTGAAGATAGAAGCACAATGTATCTAACTTTAGATTGCGATCACAGTATGGGAATGACAGTTGTAGGTACAACCATAAACATGTGGGCATTTAATTTCATTAGTTCTTCATTTATTTCACTTATTGAAGGTGCGGTAATGAATGCATCCACCAACGGAACCTTTGGCTCTATAACAATGGATATTATAAATGCTTATTTAAGTAATAGCACTTCCTTGGAAATATTCATGCAGAATATTTCCATCATAGAAGAAAATGGTAACGAATTCATCACAATTGACCCCGAAACGGGTATCATGAGAGATATAAATACAACCACTAATCTGTGTGGTATTACAGATTACTTTTGGGGTGATATCCAACTTGAACGATGGATTGTAGAACATTGGGGAGAAATAGTTACCCAAGCAGCTATTAGTCTTATTCAAGTATTCAGTGATGTTATCAATGATGTTAACGACAAAATACATAAACGTTGGGAAAAATTTATCGAAAACTATACCTCCTTCAAAAACCAGTGGGATGATTATTTTACAGATTTTCCTGCCCCAGTACCTACTGATGGAGATAGTATTATAGGTCTATTGGAAGGGGATCCTTACAGTTTTTTATTAGGTTACAGTTTAGATATATCTATTTGGCAAGTAAAACACCATTGGCAAGATGATATTTCTCCATTGATTTATCCAGTAGTATATGAAAATATAACTGCCAACAGCATAAATAATCATGTTACACATCTAATTTCACAGATAAAACAGGTTGTATAAAAATAAAAATATTTTTTTAAATAAGTAAAATATTTTTTAAGTGGAGGAAAATAATGAATAAATATCATCCAGTTATTGCTGTAATATTAGGAAATACTGCAATTGCTTTATTAATAGCTTTTGCTAAATATTTACCAGTATCCTATTTAGCAGACATTTTGGCAGTTTTTATACTTATTTTCGGTGGATTCGTCGCCACATATTTATCTAGAGTTAATAAAGCAAGAATGGGATTGTACAATAATTTATTATACTCATTAGGATCATTATTAGGCATTTTTATTTTTAAAACTGGATTAACATTAAACAAAATATTAATTTTAGCCTTACTTCTCCCGATCTCAGGACTTATCGGAGGATTCATTGCAAAAACATTAAGATCAAAAACTTAAATAAAAAATAATTTTTTTATTTTGAATATCCCTTAGATCTTAAATTATACTCAGTGTTTTTTATTATAGAGATTAGTTCTAAGTAAAATCAACATTTTACTTAAAAAGACATTTCCACAAATAGTAAAGTCAAAACATAAGACAGATTTAATCCGAGTAATCTCACAAGAAATGTGAGACGTTGCGATTACTTCAAAAAATATACGTATCTCACTATGCAATAGCCAAAAAAACGCAACTCTGCCAGGTTCATCGCACCGGAATTGAGAATTTAACAAAAGGTATTGAAAAAAATTTTTCAAAAAATGAAACTTCTAATGTGTGTGGTATTGAAGATTATATCTGGGGCGATATCCAACTTGAAAGATGGATCTTGGAACACTGGGGAGAAACAGTTACCCAAGCGACAGTTGATATTCTCCAACTATTCTGTGATGTTATCAATGGAGTAGAACATTTCAATTACGAGAAAGTTGGGTTAATGGCTGCAGGTGTTGGTATAATTGCTTTCAGTGCTGGAGATGGTTCTATGGCCCTTATGATATCCATTGCTCAACCTGAATTTAGTCCAATTGGAGTAACTATTGCTATATTCGCATTGGACGATGCATATAAAGGAGCTATCATAACTAAATATGCATACAATACTATGCCGTGGTATACGTAAAATTAAAAAATTTTATATTTTTAAAAGCTAATGTAACACTTTACCTTTTCTATTGTGCATTTTTCATAAAATAGAAATTTAATTATTTTACAATTAAGTTAAGGATGGATTAAATGAGTATAATTCGCTGCCCCAATTGTAAACGTAAAATAAGCTCAAAATCTTTGAAATGTGCTTATTGTGGATATCAAATGACTGAAGATCCTTATCAAAAAATTATGAAATTTTTATCTAAATGGGTATTTTATACAACTCTTATATGTGTGATTTTATCAATTTTTCTTTTAAGTAACTACATACCAGCACTCGCTTTCATGATCATGATCTTAATTTTCATGGGATTAGCGTACAAAAGTATTATTAATAGAAAGTAATGTGAATTTTACTTAACAGCACCTCCCTAAAAGTATTCTTACAAAATGGTTCGCTCATAGAAGAAAATGGCAATGAATTCATCGTAATTGACCCAGAAACAGGTATAATAAGGGATATCAACACGTCAACTAATGTGTGTGGTATTGTAGATTATATCTGGGGCGATATCCAACTTGAAAGATGGATTCTAGAACACTGGGGAGAAACAGTTACCCAAACAGCTATTAGTCTTTTCCAGGTATTCAGTGACGTTATGATATAGAACACTTTAACTGGGCTAAACTGGAGGATCTTAAATCCTGTGCAGACAATGTAGTTAAGATCTATGAAGGTGCCGGTGGTTTTGCATTGATGATAGGAGCAGGTTTGTGGATTTAGCAGGCCCAGAAGCACTTCCAGCAGATGTTCTGATTATTGCACTCGGTGGAAGTCAGTTTTATAGAGGCTTAAATGATGTGAAAAGAAATACAAAAAAAACTTAAAAGTGATGGTATTAAATACAATAACGAGTCCTCTTGGACTAGTTAAATTTTTCATTTGTTTAAATGGGTGGTTTGTTTTGGAGAAGCCTTTAAAAACTAATTGGTTGGATAATAAATGGTTTTTATTATTTGTTTCATTGGGATATTTTAGTACAGTCCTCGAACCTGGATCGGGTATGTGGATGAGTGTTCCATTGTATTTGGTGTTTATTGTGAGATATTTGATTAAGGTTAAAGGTTACGGATACAGAGTATACATTCCATCCATCTTTTTATTACTTATAATAGAATGTTTATTACTAATTTATGTCTATGTATTTGACTTTAAGTTCCTTGAAGTTCCAGTGAATTTTACATTTTTTTTAGTCTTTGGTGTGACAACTGTGCTGGTTATATTTTTATATCTCCGTTTGATGGTTAATTGTGAATATAAGAACCTTCCATCTTAAACATATTATAACTAAAGTAGAATGAGTAATTAAGAGAAGGAAGTGCATGATTTATGGATAAAAAAGAGGTTGTTTCGGTTTTAATTGGTGCGTTTGTAATGTTAATTCCTTTTTTGTCGCATTTATCTATTTTAAGTCCTAATAGTGTTATTAATTATTTTAATATAGTTATTAGTGATTCTTCAGCATATGGATGATTGGTGGTTTTGTCACGGCTTTTGTGGCTGAGAAAAATATTAAAGGTGGAATCTGGACTGGATTTTTAGCCGTTTTGATCTCAAATATAATAATTTTTACTCTTTACTCCCCAATTTTTGGAGCCTTAACAGGCTTTGTAATCTTTTTCATAATTATGGCAGGATTTTTTGGTATCACAGGAGGATTAATGGGTGGATTAATAAACAGGTGGAGATTTAAAACAATAACAAAAGAAAAATTTATATTAGCCGCTGTTTTTGCTCTATCCCTATTTTACAATTTTCTTGTTAGTCCTTATTCCATCCCCAGCAAATGATCTCTATGGATATGGCTGGCTACTTTTCCTGTTCTTGGCCCTGATTTTACCTTTATTAATCCTATTAATATTCTACGATGAAATAATAAATTTAGTAGCTGGGTATAAAATCTGAAACACCTTTTTAATATTTATCCACGCTAGAAAAGCAGCTTCAAGCAGGTGCATCGCGCCGAACTGCTGGACCTGGACAAGATACTTGAAAATCTCTTTTACAGCAGGTGCGGTGATCGGAGACAGCTTGATTCGGTAAAAAAAGTTTAAAGTAGGGGTAGTTCATTGTGGTGTTTTTTCAACCAATTTAACTAATACTTTCTCACTTTTTGTTGTGTAATTGTAAGCTAACCATAAAAAATATTTGCTATGAAGAATGATGTCCAAAATGTGAATACGAATAAAATTAGATGAGATAACATGCTTCCATAGACTGCTTTTATCATTTGTACGCTTTTTCTCCCCTTGATTTAACTTTAAATCCTTGAGTTATGTAATCGTCGATTACACTTTCAAATTCACTTTCACTATATGCTTTAAGCCTACCTTCTGATAATTAATCCACCTTCTGCTTTTTTCACTTTTTCATATGTTTGGGATAGCCTACGCACTATATCATCGAAGTTATCATGTTAGAATCCTTTAAAGCTTGAATTCTTGTTCATTTTATTTTATAGAAGATAATAGAAAATATTCCTTATAAAAATTCATGGTGGGCAAAGGTATTTATAAAAAGTAATACGAATTATATAGTTTACACACAAAGACTATAGGCAAAAAAGACCAATATGATGTTAATATGAAAAAACCTGCAAATTATATTATTTACAGATTAAGGGAAAAACGCAACCACGTATATATGTACCTAAAGATTGGCTAGAATCTGAAGATATCGAACAATGCGATGCAATTAAGGTCAGTTTTGAAGTCGTGGATAGGTATGGTAAGAAAAAAGAGAAAAAGGAAGATTAAACTCCCCTAGAAATTATTTTTAGATGATAAAAAATAATATAAAAAAAAATCCATTTTATTTTCCAAATTAATATAAAATAATCAAAAAATGCAGTTTTATTGTCCAAAATAATAAAAAATAATAGAACTGGATTTTTGAATAATATAAAAAAATAAAATAAAAAGGGGAGAGCATGCGAGCTGTAGAAGCAGAAGTCAAATGCTATAATCGTAAACAAACTATAACAGATAGTTCAGGAAAGAAAAGGGAATATACGAACTATCAAAGCCTGATCAACCTGCGCAAAGATCATCCATTCCAAAAGGGTGAAATCGCCCTGGTCACGGACAAAGGGGAATACTACGCCATGGTTGAAGACCACGAGCAAAAAGTCAAAACCATGGAACAGGGCCACCAGGAAGAATCAACGATCTATCCCGCACGTTGACGATCCCCTTTTGATGTACCTGAAGTCCTTGTTCTTGTTCAAAACTATGCTTTTTGCCCATTTATCACTGGTTTCAGGATAGTCCTCCCTGTAGTGGGATCCACGGCTTTCATGGCGTAGAAGTGCTGATTCCACGGTTAAAGATGCAACAAGAAGCATGTTCTGAAGTTCAAGGGCATCCTGAAGGTCTTTGTTGAATCCTGCACCTTCAGGGACTTTCATGTTTGTGAGCATCTTCTTGATGTCACACAATCTGGCCATTGCCGATTTTAGGCCCTTTTCACTTCTTATTATGGCTACGTTGTTCCACATGGTTTTCTGGAGTTCCCTCTTGATCTCGTGAGGGTAGTGGTCACCATCTTTAGAGAGTGAGTTTATTCTTTCCTCTTCAGCCTTTACAAAATCATTGTTAGATGCAAACTCTGTATTCAGTGCATTTTGGGCTGCTGATTCTCCTGCTATCTTTCCAAATACCTGGGTTTCTGCAAGTGCATTTCCACCTAACCTGTTTGCACCGTGAACTCCGCCTTCAGCCTCACCTGCCGCGTATAAATTTTTAACTGTTGTCTCGCAGCGGGTGTTTATCCTTGCACCTCCCATGAAATGGTGTGCTGTGGGTGCGACCTCCATTGGCTCCTTTCGAATGTCAACGCCCACGTCCTGAAACTGCATGAGCATGGTTTCAAGCTTCTCTTCTATGAGGTCTGCAGGAAGGTGGCTCACGTCCAGGTAAACTCCACCAGCCTTAGTGCCCCTTCCCTCCATGATTTCCTGGTATATGGCCCTTGCAACAACGTCTCTTGTTGCAAGTTCTCCCCTTGGGTCGTAGTTTTTCATGAAGCGCTCCCCTTTTGAGTTTATGAGCTTTCCTCCCTCACCGCGTACTGCCTCAGTTACAAGAACTCCTCTCCTTGATTCTGGATAGAGCATTCCAGTTGGGTGGAACTGCACCTGTTCCATGTCAAGAAGGTCTGCGCCTGCATTGTAGGCCAGTGCATACCCGTCCCCAGTTTTCTGCGCAGCATTGGATGTTACAGGGTAGAGCCAGCCTGCTCCGCCAGTTGCAATGATGGTTGATTTTGACCTGAAGACCAGAAACTCTGAAGTTTGAAGGGACACACCGCAGGCTCCGATAACTGCATCCCCGTCCTGGTTCAGGATGAGAGATGTTACCATGACTTCATCCATTGTTTCAATGTTCTGCTTTATAACCTCCTCTTTAAGGGCCATCATCATTTCATGACCTGTTCTGTCACCCTGGAAGCACGTTCTCCTGTAGGTTTGCCCTCCAAATGGGCGCTGGTTGAGTTTTCCAGATTCCTGTCTGTCGAAGAGTGCACCGTAACCTTCAAGTTCCACGAGTCTTTCAGGTGCTTCCTCAACCAGGATCTTCACGAGGTCTGGATCGTTGAGGTAAGCCCCTCCCTTGAGCGTGTCGTATGTGTGGGCCTTAAAACTGTCTTCAGCATCAACGTATCCTAAAGCAGCATTGTAACCACCCTCTGCAAGATTCGTGCATCCTGATCTGAATGATAAACCTTTTGAAACTATTAAAACATTTAAATCGTGCTTACGGGCTTCTATAGCAGCTCTGCATCCTGCACCGCCCGAACCTATAATTAGTACATCACATTCAACTGTCTTGCTTACCATGCTATGAGATTAAGTGGCACTGCTTTTTAATTTTATGATCCCTGATGATCTTTGATCCTTACTGGAACCATCATATCTTCAATATTTATGAGCCAAAAAAACTAAAAATAAATATAAAAAGGATCAGCACTAAATTTTCATCTGTATCAACATTGATGAAATCATAGATTTTTTTATCACGATTGGGGATATTATGAAGAAAAAGGAAATAGTAAGGCTTGCAAAGAAGGATTTTGAAAAGGCTTGGGTTGAAACTGGTAAAACCCTGAAAAAACCTCATCATGACGATGAATATCCAAGATTATACCTTAAAACAGGACAAAGTCACATGCTCTACGACACCATTCATGAACTGAGACAGGCCTACCTGAAACTTGGATTTAACGAAGCAGTGAATCCACTGTTTGTAGATGAGGATCACGTTTACAGACAGTTCGGTCCAGAAGCACCAGCAGTTCTCGACCGCTGCTTCTATCTTGCAGGGCTTCCAAGGCCAGATATTGGAATTGGAATGGATAAAATTGAAAGAATTGAAAATATGGGCGTTGAACTTGATGAAGACAAAGTTCAAGGCCTTCAGGACGTTTTCAGAGCCTACAAAAAGGGTGATACAAGTGGAGACGACCTTGTACATGATGTTTCAGGCGCACTGGACGTTCCAAATAATTTAGGGCTCCGTGTGCTTGAAAAGGTGTTTCCAGAGCTTAAAAAACTCACACCCATTCCAACGGGCACCACCCTCCGATCCCACATGACCTCTGGATGGTTTATAACCCTTGGATCCATCCATGACAGGAAAAAACTGCCGATAAAGCTTTTCTCCATAGACAGATGCTTCAGAAGGGAGCAGCGTGAGGATGCAAGCCACCTCATGACCTACCATTCTGCTTCCTGCGTGTGGGCAGACAATGAGCTGTCTCTCGACGTTGGAATGGCAGTTTCAGAGAGCTTGCTTGAGTACTTCGGCTTTGAGAAGTTCAAGTTCCTGCCCGATGAGAAGAAATCCAAGTATTACATCCCGAAGACCCAGACAGAGGTCTACGGTTACCATCCCAAACTTCGTGAGTGGGTTGAGGTTGCAACCTTCGGAATGTACTCACCCATAGCCCTTGCAAAGTACGGAATCGACAAGGACGTCATGAACCTTGGGGTGGGAGCCGAGAGGATCGCAATGATAATGCACAACCAGGAAGATGTAAGGGCAATGGTTTACCCCCAGCTCCATGGAAAATGGAATATAAGCGACAGGGAACTTACAACCATGCTCCACATAAATTACTACCCTGCAAGCAGGGAAGGCTGTGCCCTGATGGATCTTTTGCTTAAAACCTGGCAGGAACATGGGGATGAACCATCACCCTGCGAATTTACAGTGTTTGAAGGGAAATTTCTGGGTAAAAACATTGAGGTTAAGGCTTTAGAACCTGAAGAGGGTACAAAACTGCTTGGACCAGCCTCAAAAAATAGCGTCTACATCCACGACGGCAACGTGGTTGGCGTGCCTCCAGATGGAAACAGGGATAAACTCGCCTCAAATGCCATTTCCAAGGGCATTCCAACCAAAATAAGTTACATGGACGGTGTTGCAGCCCAGACAGCTTACAAAATTGAGGAAATGGTTGTAAGTGGAGGAGAAAACCTCAATTTAAGGACAACCATAGCACGCTACATTTCAGATATTAATTTAAGGCTGGATGATGTTGCAATGAAGTACATGACCAGTGCAAACAAGATCATAGATGTTAGAGGCCCTATTTTCTCCACAGTAACGTGCAGAATCAGGGACTGATCCTATCTATTTTATTAACAATCTGATTTGTAACTGTAAAATTGAGATCCAATGCAGTATTCAACATGTTGTTAGAAAACCATGTAAGTGTCCTTTAATAATGAAAAATCTTTATAATTAAGGCTTAATCAAAATGAAAGGAATTTTATGTGTTGTTTCGATTTAGAATCCCGTCTTGCAGCTATACAAATCATGCTGGCAGACAGGGTAATAAAGGAGGATGGTTTCGAAAAGCTTGAGGCGATTGCAGGAGCCGACGTCTCATTTACAATGGACGATGATGCTGTTGCAGCTGCAGTGGTGCTTGATCTGAACACCCTCGAGATCCTGGAGCAGAAGACCCGGAAGGTTGAACTTCCACTTCCCTACATTCCAGGATTTTTGGGCTTCAGGGAAGCTGACGCAGTTGTTTCAGTTATAAATATGTTGAAAAAAGAATTTAATGTTTTAATGGTTAATGGACATGGTATTATGCATCCAAGGGGTTTTGGGCTGGCATCACATGTGGGGCTGCTCCTTGACCTTCCAACCTTTGGAATTGCAAAAAGATTAATTGTTGGAAGGAATATACCCCAAGTTACAGATCTACCGACACCTGTAAAATTCATGAATCAAACCGTAGGTGCTAGTATAAAAGGAAATTACGTGAGCATAGGCCACAAAATCTCCCTAAAAACAGCGATAGACCTTACAATTAAAACAGGGATATTTAAAACACCTGAACCAGTGCGACTGGCACACATCTTAGCAACAAATAAGGCAAAAAGTGAGTTAAATGGAAATTAAAGGAATTATAGTTTCAGGAATGGGAAAAGGCACCTACTTCATGTCACAAGACATTTATAAAGAGAAGTTCAAACAAAAACTGAAGTTCAAACCCTTTGTGGGAACCCTGAACATTGGAATCGACGTAAATGAGATAAGGTTGATAAAGAGTATTCCCCAAGGCAAATTCGACATCATCAAGGGAGAAGGCAAATTCGGTGATGTTAAACTCGTAAAAGCCACCCTGAATAATGAAGTTGAAGGTGCAATTGTTTTTCCTGTGAAAACCAAACATCCAGATGATGTACTTGAATTTATAGCAGCAAAAAAGCTTAGAGAATCCTTAAAACTTGAAGATGGGGACATTGTAACCCTGAAGATTTGAGGATCCGATGAAGAGGGGGTAACTGGCATTGCCAAAAAATGAAGATATAAAAAATGATAAATAGAATAAAGAAAAGGTAACGGGAACGAACACTGGATAAATACTGACAAGTAAAGAAAGTGTCAGTAATAGTTTTTTTAATAATTTGATTTAAGAATAAAATGATTATCAAAAATAATAGTTATCAAAAATATGATTATCAGAAAAATTGATACGTGATCAAATGATAGACGAAGCACTGAAAGCATTTAAAAACGGGGAGATTGTTCTGGTCTTCGATGACGACAACAGAGAAAGGGAGACCGATATGATCATGGCTGCAGAGTTCATGACACCCAGACACATGTCAACCATAAGAAACGATGCAGGCGGACTTGTCTGCGTCCCACTATCATCAGAAAATGCTGATGCCCTTGGAATACCCTTCATGACAGATATAATGGATATTGCAAGTGAGAAGTATCCTGCACTTGCAGGTTTAACACCCAACGACATCCCCTACGATGAAAAATCTGCATTTTCAATAACTGTCAACCACAGGAAAAGTTTCACAGGTATAACTGACAACGACAGGGCAATGACCATAAAAGAGCTTGCACTGCTCTGCAAGAATGGTAAACAGTCCGAATTTGGCAGGTACTTCCGGGCTCCAGGACACGTGACACTTCTAAGAGCAAACAAAGGCCATATTCTTAAAAGAAGGGGTCATACAGAAATGTGCATAGCCCTCGCAGAGATGTGCGGGCTTACCCAGGTTGCTGTCTGCTGTGAAATGATGGATGATGTGACTGGCAACTCCATGCAGACCAAGGACACCAAAAAATACGCAGAAGACCATGGACTGGCCTTTTTAAGCGGTGCAGAAGTTGTGGAAGCCTACCACGAGTTTAAAGATTCAGGTAACTAACGAACTTCATGCCCCCAGATTTTTTTTGGTTTTTTAATTCCAATTTAAGTTTAATTTATTTAATTCTTTTTTAATTCTCTAATATCTTTAACTACTTTAATATCTTTAATTAACCTTTTTTAATTAATTTTTAAGTCTAATTTGAGCTTTAAAAGAACTTTTAATAGTTTAGAATATTTAAAATGATTCAGGATAATTTAATAGTTTAGGAT
>DAHH01000003.1:146743-196692 GCA_002498385.1 Methanobacterium sp. UBA410 | reverse complement strand
AGTTTAGGATAATTTAATAGTTTTTGTGGCATTTTAGAAGCTAAAAGAGAGATAAAGGTAAAAATAAACTGTGAACATGGAGTTAATTATAAAAAAGAGTTTAAAAAATAAATAAGAGTATGAAAATAGTTTTATTGGACCAGATGAGTGCGATTCATTCTCCTTTAAGCAGTGCAGCTATAACAAAGGCAACTCCAAGCATGAGAACTATGGTTGCACCTGATGCCAGGTTGAATACGTAGGAAAGCCACAGACCTATCAAGGTTAGCACAGCTCCCAAGATTACGGAGAGAATCATGAGACGTGTGAGGTTGTGGGTGAACTGTTTGCCTATTGCAGCTGGTATTGTGAGAAGGGCTATCACGAGGATGACACCCACAACCTTAATGAGAACCACAACGCTGAGGGCCACAAGGCAGAGAAGCAGTATGTAAAGGCTTTTTGCGGGCATTCCCACCACATGGGCGAATTCTTCATCAAAGGATATTGCCAGGAATTCTCTGCGGAAGATGAAGACTGTTGCCACGATCACGAGGTCCAAAGCCAGCATTATCAGTAGATCGTACTGTGGGACTGTTAGTATGCTTCCAAATAGGTAGCTGAAAAGATCAGGAGCGTAGCCTTTACTTAGACCGACAAATATAATACCTAGAGCCATTCCAACACTCCAAAGTATTCCAATAGCTGTATCCTCACTTACATTTCCTTCCTCATTCATCGCACCTATGCCCACAGCTGAAAGCACACTGAAGGGTATGGCTGAGAGCACAGGATTCACACCCAGAAGGTAGCCCAGGCCTATTCCTCCGAATGATGCGTGTGATATTCCTGCACTTATGAAAACTATGCGTTTTATGACTATGTAACTTCCAACGATTCCGCAGGCCACGCTGACAAGTATCGCTGCAATAATAGCATTCTGCATGAACTGGTACTGTAAAAATCCCAGCATTCAAGGTTCCTCCTTATGGTCATGTTCCTGCAGTACTCTGTGGGGCATTCCGTGGGATATAAGTTCTATTGGACACTTGTACATTTCTTCCAGCCCTTTTGATGCGTGTTCAGCAGGTCCATGGTAGAAGAGTTTCCTGTTGAGGCAGGCTATCTTGTTCACCTGATTTGAAACAGCTCCAACGTCATGGCTCACCAGGACTATGGTCATCCTTTTATTCAGAAGTGAGAGCAATTCATAAAATGATTTCTGCATCTCCGGGTCAACGCTTGCCATGGGTTCATCCAAGAACAGGATTTTTGGGTTTCTTACAATGGCTCTTGCTATGAAAACCCTCTGCATCTGACCGCCTGAAAGCCGGCTTATCTGCCTGTCCTTATATTCTAACATTTCCACATCTTTCAGGGCTTTTATTACGGCTTTTTTATCTTCCTTGTTGTACCCTTTGAAGAGTCCTCTGTACCTGCCTGTGAGAACAGTTTCAAACACGTTTATTGGGAAATCCGGATCGAAGATGACCCTTTGCGGGAGGTATCCTGTAAGATTCCTTACTTTTTCAGGTTTTTTCCCGAATATCCTCACCTCTCCACTGTCTGGGGTTGTAAGGCCCAGCATTATCTTCAGGAGGGTACTTTTCCCGCCCCCGTTTGGCCCCATAACTGCAACATAATCTCCTTTTTCAAGGGATAGGTTTACATCTTCAAGTATGCTCGTACCCTTGATGCTGTATGAGACATTTTTAACTTCAAGAACTTTGCTCATTATTTATTCTCCTCAATTTTAGGGTGTTTTCTGTGCCTTTGAGATTACCTGTGTGATTTTGTACATATTTTCAATGTAATTTTCCGCCATGGGGTCAATGGAGACCACTTGTCCGCCTATCTGGTTTGCTATTGTTTGAGCACTTTCATTGCTGAACTGGGGTGACACGAAGATCACCTTCACGTTTTCCTGGTCTGCAAGATCCACAAGTCTGGATATGGTTGCGGGTGTGGCCTCTTTCCCTTCATTTTCAATGGATATTTGATTTAATCCGTAATCACGGCATAAATACCCCCATGATGGGTGGTAAACCATTATGTTCCTGTTTGTAGCGTTTGCAAATGTTTCTGTCATGTTTTTATCAAGATCATCCAGTTTTTGGAGGTATGCATCCCTGTTTTTGGTGTAGTAATCCTTGTTTGCAGGGTCAATTTTCACAAGCCCCTCATAAATATTCTGAACCATTATTTTAGCATTTCTTGGGGAGTTCCAGATGTGTGGGTCTTGGTTTCCCTCATCAGGGTCAGTGCTCTGCATCAAATCGATTCCCTGGGAGCAGTTCACAACCTCCATGTTGCTGTTTAAACCCCTGATCTTGTCCATCCATCCAATCTCAAATTCAAGTCCAGAGCCCACCTCTGCGTACATCTGCGCCTGTTCAGCCTGTTGAAGTTGACTGGAACTGGGTTCATAGGTGTGAGGATCTGCGTTGGATGGAACCATCACCAAAACATTTACCTTATCACCGCCCACTGCTTTAACAAATTCCTCCTCTGAAGGAATTGTTACTGCAACGGTTATTTTATTGCTGCTTGTTTGTATCTTTGAATTTTCATAAAATACAGTCCCTACAAGAAAGACCACGAGAGCTATCAACAATATTAAACCCATTATTCGTTTAAATTCCATAAAATCATCTTTCAATTCTGAATCGTTCTTAACTTGAAATTCAGCATTCCTTCCAAAATCAACTTACTGTATTTATATTACAATATTATTAATATTTAAAAGTTTTTATAATAAAAAATATCAAATTATATATAAAATGTTATTAAATATTAACATAAAGGAGGTGGAAAGACATGACTGTAATCAGTATATCCCTCAGCAACAAACTCCTCAATGAAATAGATAATCTAAAGGAAAAAATGGGATTTTCAGGAAGATCCGAGGTTATAAGGGCCAGTACAAGAATGTTGATCGCAGACAACAGAGAGAAAGAGGAACTAAGGGGAGACATGAATTCAATACTTGTACTCATCCACAACAAGCAGGTTGAAGACCGGGTAACAGAAATAAAACATGACTTTGAAGACGTGATAAGTACCCAGATACACAGCCATCTGCGGGAAAACAAATGCCTTGAACTTTTTATTTTGGATGGAGATGCTCAGAGAATGAACCAGCTTTCAAAGATGTTCCAGACAAGCGGAAAAATCGAGTACGTTAAACTTATCATTATCTAAAAGTGCCATGGGCCTCTAAATAAAAAAAACATTTAAATGCAAAATAATCGTATGCAAACGTGAGCATGCAAGTTTCCAGATAAAAGTTCAGGACTTGAAAATGTTCTCAATGGTACTGTAATCAGGATATCCCTCAAATTCTGGTTTACTGGCCATTGCAATCAATTTTTCCACGTTGAGGTATCTTTCAACTGTTTTCATGGCATTCATACCGAACTCCTCCAGTTTTATTTCAACCTCGGGCATGTTGCCCCTCTCCTGAAACTTGACCCTGGGCACTCCAACGCAGTCCAGACCAGTTCTTGCCTTTATAAAGGAGTAGGCAATTTCAGCTATTTTTTCATCATAAACCTTGTTCAAGATAGTTCCCGCAGTTTTTAAACCTATTTTATTCATTATATCCACATGTCCAACAATATCAACAGCCGCTGTTTCAATTCCACCTTTACTGCATCCCGATACAAGTACAACTGGAATGTTTGCAGCTTTTGCAATCTCAGCCCCTGAGAATGGGACCTTCTCATTCAGAAGCCCCGTGAAAATGCTCATAACTCCCTCTATAATTACCAGATCGTATTTTTTAGATTTAAGATCATGGAGCACCTCTTCAAGGTTCTTCCACCCGAGTCCTCCAATCTTTATGGATGAGTAGGCCTCCATCTTTTCCTTGTTGAGATATAGCGCCGGCACTATATCCCTTACATCCGGGCCAACCTTTAAAACCCCAACTCTGTAACCCCTCTTCCTTAAAACACCAACCAAACCCGTTGTGAGGAATGTTTTGCCTGAATCTGAACCTGTGCTCACGATCATCAGGGTTTTTGGGACTTTAAACTCGTTGCAAGTTGAACTTCTAACTTTAGAGGAATGTTTTGAATCCTCCAAGCTGCAACCGGAATTGATACCACTATCTATCCCGATTTCAGATTTTATACGTCTTAAAAGTTCTTTATTTGCATTTCTTATCTGCAGAACCTCTTCTTGGGATGCATCAATGAACTTCAGGATGTTTTGAACTATTTCAGTGTTGTAGTCAAGCAATCCATGAACCATGGTCCCTGCAACGTTTCCTTCATCGTTTCGAACCCCGGATAATATCTTTCTGGGGTTGTCCTCGTAGTTGGTCCGTTTGACCAGGGACCTGAACAGGGGTTTTGCATCCCCACTGATTGCGCCGTAGGTGTGGCAGTGAAAACCTTTTACAGTCTTTCCAACCATTCCACGGGTTAAAAATGAGTCATCAATTACTTCTGCTTCAACCCTGTCTGTACCTATCATGGGAGCAAATGAAACATCAAGGATTCCAAGACCTTCCCTTTCAACTGGACATGGTGATTTCCTGCCTATATCTGTTTTGTTTGCAAGCAACTGGAAACCCGAACACATTCCAAGTACGAACTTCCCCTCATGATTCATACTCATGATCTCGCGTTTCAAATCTTCTCCAACACTCTGGGATTCTATTAAACTTCCGCCTGGAATTATCAAGCCGTCAAGTTCTTTGTGGGCTTTTTTACCATTTACAAGTCCATTGCTTTTAACAAGGTGGGTTGGAAGTCCTCCAAATTCCTCAAATGCAGGTACTGCTCCTTTTACGTATAAAAATCCTATTTTTTTCATTTTAATCGTTCATCAAGTTTTTAATAGACCTGTAAGGATTTAAATGAATTTTTTTAGGCAACTTAATCCCCTTAAGCAACTTAATCCCCTTAGGCAGCTATAGATTATATTTTGATTCGATTTAACTTAACCAATAAAAAAAGATAAAGAAACTATATATTTATTCATCTGCTTCAAGTGCAGCCATTATCTCAAGGATCTTAAGATCATCAAGGGGCTTTCCCTGAATTTGAAGTCCAACAGGCACCCCATTCACATCCCCAGCAGGCGTGCTGGCTGCAGGGATCCCTGCAAGGTTGGCTATGACTGTTAAAACATCATAAGCATACATCTCCATGGGTTCCAGTGTTGTTCCAATTTTATGGGGTAGTTTTGGAACTGTTGGTCCAACTATGGCGTCCACACCATTTAAGAGTTTGTTCATCTCTTTTCTTATGAGAGACCTTGCCTGGAGGGCTTTTTTGTAATATTTCCCACTAAATTCCTTTTGACTTATGTAGGAACCCATGTGGATCCTTCGAAGCACCTCATCACCACAGACTTCCTCGATCCTGTGGCCGTACTTCCTTCCATCATACTTACGCGTTGCAGAGAAGAACTCAACGTAGTTTATGAGGTAGTAGGTAGGCAGGCACAGATCGATTTGATCGAAGCTTAATTCAACTAGCTCTGCACCCATCTCCACCATTTCCTCCATGGATCCTTCAATTATATCAACGATCTTGTCATCTGACACATCAAGGAACTGTTTCACGACCCCCAACTTCATGCCTTTTAATGGTTTTTGAGTTTTTTCCTTTTCAACAGCCCCCCTGAAATCTGGAATCTGCCAGTTGAGTGTTGTGCACTCGGTTGGATCGTGCCCCACAATAACATCAAGCATCAGGGCTATTCCACCTGCATCCTGTGAAAATGGTCCTATCTGGTCAAAGCTCATTGCAAGGTCCAAGAGTCCCTGCCTTGAAACTGCACCGTAAGTTGGTTTGAATCCCATTACACCACAATGTGAAGCTGGGTTTCTTATGGAGCCCCCGGTGTCGGATCCTATGCTCAGGTCGCACATTTCTGCAGCCACTGCAGCTGCACTTCCCCCGCTTGAGCCTCCAGGGATTCTTCCAGGCGCCCTTGGGTTTTCAGTTGCACCAAAGTATGAGGTTTCCGTGGAGCTTCCGGCTGCAAATTCATCCATGTTGGTCATTCCAACAATTATTCCATCTTCTTCCTTTATCTTCCTTATTACAGTGGCATCATAGCTTCCAAGGTAATTTTCAAGGGTTTTTGATGCTGCAGTGATGTGGAGATCCTCAACGTTTATGTTAGTTTTAACCCCCAAAACCAGACCTGCAAGCTTTCCAACTTTCTCACCCCTTTCTATCCTGGAATCTATTTCATCTGCAAGTTCAACAGCTTCTGCATCTTTTAACTCTAAAAAAGCATTTACATGAGAATTTTCCTTCTTTATTCTGTCAAGAAATCCTTGAAGGTTTTCTGATGCTGTAATTTCATGATTCTTAATTGATTCTGATTTATCTAAAACTTTCATGGCCACACCTACGTATAAAATTCAATGAAATGAACCCGCTTTATACCACTGTGATGGGTATTGAAGTTACGATGTGATGGTATTGGGTACTGAATTTTTAGTTATATGTTCTCCTTAATTATTCTATTTTACAGATATTTATAAATAAACAAAATATAAATAAAGCTGTTTTCACAAGGACGTTCAAAGGCTTTAATTTTTGATGAAACCTCATTTTTCGCCATCTAATTTCTCTTCGTAGTTTTTTATCCATAAAAGATCTTTTAAGATGAGATCTCCCGGTCCCCTGGGATTTTTGTTGATCTCAAAAAGCCTATCAATATCTATCTGATTTAGGAGGGCCTTCCATTCATGCATACCTCCATAAACATCCTTTTTAACCCTGTACACTTCATACTCCAAGGAAGCCAGAGCATGGTCCAAGTCGTCTCCACCCCTGAGCATGGCCACGTGCTCATCCAGAACTGAAATCAGCATGTCTAAAAGCTTCAGCCGAGTTACCATGTATGTTTTGGAGGTTTCAAGCATCGATTCAGAATCAAAGGTCAATTCATGGGTTCCCCCATTTGAATCTGCCTCAAGCTTGCAGAGAAGTTTTTCAAGGTCTTCTCCCTGGTTTTTAAGGGCCCTGCTGTAACGTGTTAAACTCCCTATGATCCATGTTCTTTCTTCTTCAATTTTAAACACCAGTTTTTAATGTCTCACAGGTACCGTTAATGTTTATGGAATGAAATTATGGAATGAAATTGAGCAATGCCATCATGGTAAAAAAACCAAGATCCATGACTCCCAAGAAATATAAAAGTATTATAAGGACGGTTGATGTACCATGTAGATTAAAAGGGAGTTACGGCCCAATAAACCTGCAATTCTAGTTGTGTAAAGCCCAGTCAAGGCAGGATTGGGAAGTAATCTGTATGAAATCCCTTTGGAATAAATCCGAATCATAACCCGGAAAAATTGAATGCAAATTGTTGGGGGTATAACCGAAGCCACAAAGAGCAGGCCAGTAAACAGGTGGATGCATCCACTTTTAGGAACATGGCCTCAAGAATTATGGCAATTCCAACGAAGTGAAGAACACCGAAAATTATGAAATCCTCCCTTACAAATATCCAAGTTGTCAAAGTTATCAGAATACCGATTGAAAATAGTTCAAGACCCCTTTTCAAGTACTTCAAGAAAACTACCCTTCTCGGAGTGGATCATCCATCTCAACCTGGAAGTAGCTGAGCTTCAGTGAAAGACCCACCAGAAGATGAAAATGATTGCAGTGACCCGTGCAAAATACCATAGAAACCCAGAGTTCACGTTGAAATTGTAAACATCAAAGTAGTTAAGGTCGCATATAATTAGGCCACCATCATGACAACTGCAAAACCTCTAAGAGCGTCTATTTCCCACCTAGAATCCAGCTACAGTTATAGTATGTTATGAACCCTATGAAAAAAATTATGAATCCTCTGAAAAAATTTATCAATTTTAAAGCTAACATCAAAATTAGGATCAACGAAAGGATCAAAATGAAGAGATCAATGGATAAAGAACTTCGAGATGAAAAAGATCAGATGGGTGTTGCACATGTCAAAAACCATTCTTCTGAAACAGGGTGAGATAAAAACACTTGTAGAAATGAAGGAATTATTGAAGCTGTGGAAATGTCCTACACTGAACATGCCCTTGGAAGGGTTCAGATGCCCCCAAAAACTACCTTTTTTTTCAAGTGTGGAGACTTCAGGATAATGCCCTATTTATGGAGGGCCTGAATAGGGCAGGGGTGAAGTGCCTGAACGTCCACCCTGAAAATCCCAAAGAGCATGGTTTACCGGCTGTTATGGGTATTATAGAACTTGTGGATCCAGAAACTGGATTTCCCATTGCTTTAATGGATGGAACATGGATAACGAACATGCGAACTGGTGCAACAGCAGCCGTTGCAACCAGACATCTTACAAGGGCAGATTGTGTATGATCGGGCTTTAAAAAAGGGGATTGGACAGAGAATCAATTTTCTTGAGTAGCAATAAATTTATACAGTTGAAAATTCAACGTTACTCTGGTGTTTGAATTGTATCAGCAAAAGATATACAGGACAGATGTTCTTAACAAAATGGGCCATGTATTTGAACGCTTCAGATTCGTTATAAGATCCAGATCTTTGAGCAACGAACAGCTAAAAACCATTGATTATCATGTTTCGGAGATAATGAAGGTTTTAAACGAATGTTAATGCATTAATAATTGAACCCAACTTTGTGGGTCCAAGTTGTGGCCTGAATTCAATGCCCAATTATTTTTAGCTTTTGTTTAGAAAGTGTGGTTCAGTTGATCGAGTTAATTCTGTTTACAGCAATGGCTTTCGTAATGGGATTTTCCGGATCCCTGGTTCCAGGATCAATGCTCACAGTAACCATCATGGATTCACTTAGAAAAGGTTTTAAAGCAGGCCCCTTGTTGTTTTTGGGCATATTGCAGCCGAACTTGTACTGGTTGCACTGATTCTTGGAGGTTTCATTTCCAGTGTTTCGAATCCATACTTCTTCATATGGTGGGCCACAGTTGGATGCGCTTTTATATCTAAAGGATTGGAACTTGCAGGGTATTTTGAGGGTATTAGCATTTTTTTTTGTTGGGCACTGGGCATCCGATCTTGGCTGGTACAGTTTCGTGTCCTTCTTCACAGGCAAGGGGTCAGAAGTTATAAACAGGCCTCACTACAAACTCTTCATGACAGTTTGCGGTATTTTTTTGATTTTTTTAGGGATTTACTTCATTTTGAGCGCACAGAAAGCTGTTTGATCACCAGTAAAAAGAGAGAATTTAAAAAATCATTTTCATGCGTTTATGCAGGTTCCAATGTATCCAGTACTGAAGTTAAGTATATGGTTGTTGTGTAGGTATCTGGAGCTGTTCCGTAGGGAACCTTGAGGTAAAGGTTTAAAGTGAGGTCATCATCTGAGTTTCCTCCGTTCATCATCCTAACATAGCCCTCTGAAAAATTAGTTTTATCACTGCTGCCAGCCACATCAAATTTTAAATTTGAAAGACTTATTTTCTGTGAGGTTTTTTGACCTACAAAATCTCCACAGGCCTTAACCCATAATTGGGCATTATTATTTGAGAGCCCTTTAACTTTCAAGTCGTTAAACGCTGTTTCAGTATCATCTGGGGATATGTATCCTAAATTTATTACTGATGAACCTTCTGTACCATATCTTGAGGAGATAGCATTGGTTTCAGGCACTTCTATATTCACATTCTGTGAAGCAGAGTTCATGGAAAATACTGGAGAAGTTCCACAGATCACAACAAAAATCAGAAACATTAATTTTCCAATTTTACGTAACTCCATATGAGTACCCCCAGTATTAATTTGTCTGTCACAAATTAATAAATTTTTGAAATTTTTTTGTGAAGACGTTCACAAAAATTGGGGATCATGGGGATGAAAAACTGATAAAAGGACGTATATTCGGAAAAAAAATAGGTTTTCAAGGGGTTTATTTCAGAACATGTCCCCAACCCAGGATTTAGGATTAATTTATTAACTGAAAAGCACTGAAGATCAACCCACAATCTTTAAGTTTGAATTAAAACAACTTAACGGTAGTTGATAGTATGAAAGCGATCGTCTTCGATAATTCAGGTACGCTCATAGAAAGGTACAGGGCCCTTAAAGACATCAAAAGGGGTGTTATATGTGATGATGTGAGTTCAATTGATGTAGTTGACTACAACAATAAAAGGGCTCTTGTTGTTCTTCAGACAGACCCATCTAAATGCATAAGAAGGGCCAGACCTGACCAGACCATTCACCACTTCCTTGAAAAGAACAAGGTCAAATTTGATGTTAGTTATTCTGCAGTGAATGTAGACAAGGAAAAACTGCTTGAACTCCTCAAAAATGATAAAACTCCCGTAAAAGACATACAGGATACCTTGAACGCTGTGATCGATAAAAAATACAACGTGCAGATATGCAGTGGATCTGGTTTTATAGCCAACATGGAAGAGGGAGAAATTGAGTTTACAATAACTTCAGGCGGCAAAATATTTAAAGAAGTTCCAGAAGTGATTGATGAACTTAAAAGTAGGGGTTTTGAAATTTTCGTTGCATCCGGGGACAGACAGGGTTCCCTTGAAAAGCTTGCAGATTTCATTGATATCCCCAAAGAAAATGTCTTTGGAACGGCAGACACCAAGAGGAAAAGGGAAATTGTAAAAAGTCTCAAGAAAAATTACAGGGTAATGATGGTTGGAAACGATGTGAACGACATACTTGCCCTCAAAGAAGCAGATACTGGTGTTTTAACACTTCAACAGGACAAATGGGTGCAGAAAAAAGTTTATGATTCTGCGGACTTTGTTGTTAAAAACATCAGGGAGATCCTTGACATCGATTTTTAGATCAGTCCTCATTTAATGGGCTCCAATTTAAACCGCTCTATTCTACTGTAGAAAATTCTTTAAAATTACGTTGATTTTCCATGGAGGTCATGCCAGTAAAAACATGAGTAATTCTACTGTAGAAAACTTTTGTTGATTATAAAAACTGTTGATTATAAAAAACCTGATTGCGATGATTGTGATTGTGTTTCATGCTAATTTTGTAGTGATGATTGCTTTCCTTACTTAAACCGCCAGATCCAGATCATTGTGCCCTCTTTAAAATCATCTGCTTCAAAGTATTTTGATGAGCTAGAGTACCTCATCTTTACATCCTGTAAACATCCTTTAATCTATACTTACCAGATCGTAATCTGCAGTTCCAAGGCATATTTTCTCGCCGTATTCTATCTGAACACGTCCATCAACACGATCGTAGACACCTTTAAATTTGTCTTCACCTGCATGGCAGTTTCTATGAAGTAACGAATTTTTAAAACCTTCCTGTTGATTTACAAGGTCATAACTTGCAGCATCAAGTGCAACAGGATCTTTTGATGCCAGAATACCAATGTCTGGAACTATGGGTCTGTCGCTCCACGGCAAACAGTCACAGTCAGGTGTGACGTTCATTAAAAAGTTGATGTATCCAACCTTGTCCTTCTTGTTTTTAACAGCTCCGTATGCATACTCAACCATTTTTTCCATGAAGACCCCCATTTTATCCCAGTCAAGATCCACTGCAGTTTCTGGACATGCATCTGCACAGTTGTTACAGCCTATACATTCATCGTAGTTTATAACCGATCTGCTGTCCTCAAGTGCCATGGCAGAAACTGGACATGAATCAACACATATCCCACAGCCTGTGCAGAGCTCTGTAACTATTGGTTTGACGCAGCTGTGCTGTTCAAGTTTTCCCTCTGGTGAGGCACAGCCCATTGCAAGGTTCTTTATGGCACCTCCGAATCCACTCATGCCATGACCCTTGAAGTGGGACATCACGACCATGCTGTCTGATCCATGGATGTCCCCTGCAATCTTAACCTTCTTAAAGTGTTTGAGGTTAACCTCAACATCCTGGGAATTTCCACCCCTTAAACCATCTGCAATGATAATCGGGGCCCCAACCACAGCATAATCAAATCCATGGAGCACCGCTGTTTTTATATGATTTACAGATTCATGCCTTTTTCCATAGTACAGAGTGTTTGTATCTGTCAGGAAGGGTTGAGCCTTATTTTCAACTAGTTTGTCAACCACCTGCCTTACAAAAACCGGGTTTATGTAAGAATCGTTTCCCTCCTCACCGAAGTGCAGCTTAACAGCCGTGAGATCGTCACCTTCAACTAGACCTCCAAATCCTGCTGCATCAAAAAGCCTTTTAACCTTGTTTATCTTGTTATCTGCACTTTTTCTCGACTTGAAATCTGTAAAATAAACTTTGCTAACCATTAAATTTATCCTCCTCAAAAATAATTATTATCCTCCTCAAAAATAATTCAACTCAAATGCATCCAGATTCCTAAAACCAACAAATTTCAAGTAAAAGATCTAGAATTAAATCTTGATTAATACTTTACTACCTTTTTTATTTATTTTTTCTCATCAAACAGTTTACTCTCAAAAAAGGTGAAGCAATCACAGATAGCAATCACAGATTATTCTAAATATTTTCCAAAAAAGAATCAACCTTTAAATCAACCCAATAAATCAAGCTAAAAATAGAGAATTTAAAGGTAGAAGATCAGAGGAAATTTTCAAAAATAAAACACTATCCCAGCCATTCAAGGAGAAGTTTTTTGGTTTTCAGGACATTCTGGTAGCTGTTGAGTTCTATTATAACGTTGTCTATACCCTTAACAAGGTTCAGATCCAGGTTGCCCTCACCAAGTGCAAGGTGCTGGTCTCTCTTACCGTTGTTGTCACTTAAGTGGTAGTAAATTATCCCATCAACGTTCAAAAAGGATTCCGGGTTGACTGTGGTATTTGCATGGCCCATATCAACGGTTGCGCTGCACTCACATTCATCAATGAAGTACTGATGTTCAGATGCGCTGTTACAGAAGTACTTATATTTATTTGGCATGTTTTCAATTGAAAAGATTATTCCACGGTCCTCTGCATATTCACTGGCCTTTTTCAGGGTTTCAACTGCAAACTGCATCCCCATGTTCCTCACACGATCCTCAAAACGGTGAATTAAGCCAGGATGTGTTGTGATTGCCTGAGCACCAATTTTTACCGCCATGTCCACGGTTTCTTTGAGCTGAACCAGGGTTTCCTCCCTTATTCCAGGGTTGAGGCTTGCAGGGTTCAGGTCTATGGTTGGTGCATGCAGAAACACGTCCACATCGTAGGAGCTGAAAATCTCAAGTGAATCCTCGTGGAGTTTCATGGCATTTCTGGGCCAGGTCCAAGGTCCTTCACAGAGCACCTCTATAAGTTGAAATTTGTCATCTTTAGCTGTTTTAAGCCATTTTTCAAAGGAATCTGCAAAAAGTGCCAGTGTAGAAAATCCGATCTTCATTTTTAAACCCCATGATCTATATTATTAGATGTGCTATAAAAAGCATAAATACCATGATGTTACAACATGATACAAGTAACGTGATATACATGGACAGAAAGATCATCGTAGGACTGGTACTGGCAGGAGTTACATTCGCTTTTGTGACATTTTTATCTCTCCAGGCACTTGCATGGATCGGATATGCATCCAACACCAGAATGCCAGGACACAACTTTTTAAATGCCATTGCAATTCTATTTGGAGGCATAGCAGCATCTTTTGCTTACACGGCCATAAACGGCCATAAAAATCCCCCAAAAGAGGAGGATAAAATGGAAGTTATGGAGATGCTCAAGGATATGGGCAAAAAAATGTGATATAACCCCATTTTACAATAAAAATAGGATTTAAAGCTTTTTTTTATCACATCAATGTTCATTTTTAACTTATTCAAATCCCTTTTTATCTTTTTTTAGCTTAAGAAACTTTTTTAAGTGGAGTCAGTCCCTGGTTTTCAGTCAGCAGTGCAAAATTTATATATATAAGTATAAGAGAAAAAATATTAGGTTTACCTAACATTTTTAGGCATGCCTAACATTTGTGGTTTGAACATGCGAAAATGTGTTAAAATTGTAACCAAGTTATGTAACCCGGTTGAAAAAAATGTGCAAGCAATATATTAAAGCTAAAAGTAATTTAAAAAGCTATTTTAGATTGTAATCCAATTTTTAGCCCACCATCCCCGTTTCATAAAATGTCAATCAATGAACCCAACCTTTATATAGCGCTTCCATATATATTCCATTTCGATATATCAAAAATTGATATATCAACTATGGATTTAACAGTTGATACGTTAATTGAAAATAATATAATTCATTTATAAACGAATCCCAGGTCAGGAGGGGTTAGTTGTCCAAAAAAAACAATGAAGAAAATTACAGAGATCTAGAAAGCTTACCAAAACACGACGTAAAACTTATGAGAAGTTTTATGAAGGGAATCAGGGATTTATTAACACTTTGGATTATCAACGAAAAAAAACAACATGGATACGAATTAATGACCAGAATAAATACTTTTTATCATTTATCCTGCTCAAAAAAAAAGCTGGCTGGCCCCAGTACCATGTACCCCCTGCTCCATAAGCTGGAGAAAAATGGACTTATAAAGGGCACTTGGGAATCTCAAGGTAAAAAAAGGGTGAAATATTACGAAATTACCCCGGAGGGTAAGTCAAAACTTTCAACAGTTAAGAAGGTAATCAGAAGTCATATGAGTGAAGGGCTGAAGAAATTCTTATTGGACATGTTTTTTGAAAATGAAAAGGAGACTTAAACGTGAAATACGCCATAAAAACCATTGATCTCACCAAAAAGTACAAAGATTTTTTGGCGGTGAATGGTTTAAACTTAAAAGTTGACAATAAAAGCATATTTGGGTTTTTAGGACCAAACGGTGCTGGAAAAACAACCACCATCAAGATGCTCACATGTCTCATTCAACCAACATCAGGAACCGCCGAAGTAGCAGGTTACGATATTAAAAAATCTCCAAATGAGGTAAGACAGAAAATTGGAATGGTTCCGCAACTGGTAAGTCTTTACAAAGATTTAACTGCCAGAGAAAATGTTGAACTCTGTGCAGACTACTACGGAATGTCAGAAGATCTCAAGGATACCAGGATAGATGAACTTCTTGAACTGGTGGACATCAAGTACGCTGAAAATAAACAGATAGGCCAGATGTCAGGTGGACAAAAACAAAAAGTTTCTGTAGCTGCAAGTTTAATTCACCGCCCAGACATACTTTTCCTAGATGAACCAACCATAGGACTGGATCCAACAACCAAAAGGATCCTCTGGGACCTTATAGAGGAACTCAATGAAAATGGTCATACCATCATACTCTGCTCCCACGACATGTACGAGGTGGAAAAACTGTGCGATACTGTGGGTATAATTAACCAGGGGCAGCTTGCTGCATTTGATACACCGCAGGAACTTAAAGATCAGGCCATAGATCAGAAAAAACGTGGATCCGGTGTAAACAGCATTCTCAGAGAGCTTGAAAGTGAGAGCACTCTAAATAAGGATCCATCCTTTGATGAACTTAAAAATGTCATTGCAAAGGATGAAATAGAAGGAAAGGTTGATTCAAAAGAGATAAGTATTATGATGAGTAACCTGGATGAAAAACTCATAGATACAATAAGATCTCTCCCCTACGTTCTTAAAGTCACAAAAGATCATTCTGAAAGGATAACAGTCAGCATCTACAACGTTGAAGACTCCATAAACAAATTAATTGCAACCATTATAGAAAATAATGGAAAAATAACCTCAATACATACTAAAGATCCGTCACTGGAGGATGTTTTCATGGCGGTTACATCTAAAAAGAATAAAGGGGTTGAATAATGTCAGAAACTAAAAAATTGATGTGGATGATCAAAAAGGATCTGCTGGTCCTCTGGAGACATAAACCACGTCTAATTTCAATGCTCATCTTTCCAATACTCATGATAGCCCTCTTCGGCTACGGTATGGGTGGGGAAATTCAGAACATCCCTGTTGTGGTTGTGGAAAACAGCCAGGGTCCTGTTACAAATGCAACCTTACACGCCATAAAGGGGTTGGATCTCTACGATGTTAAGGGGATAATAGCTGACCCAGACAAGGGTAAACAGATGGTTGTTGATGGACAGGTAAAGGCAGCAATTATCCTTCCAAACGATTACGAAAATATCAGTGATAATCAATCAAAAACTGTGACTGTTTACGTTGATTCTTCAGATCAGATGGCAACACAGGCGCTTGTACCTGCAACGCAGGAGCTTTTCAGTAGTATTTCAGAACAGATTGGAATTGAAAAACTTGAGGCTGCAACAGGAAACGGTCAAATACAGGTTCAAACATCCAACGTTGCATCCAAATCAGGACTTGCAGGTGTTAGCATAGAGAACATGATGAACTCAGTGAACTTCCAGATAAACAAGCTCTACGGTGACATCAAATACATGGACTTCCTTGTACCGGCCATACTGGCAATGACCATCATGTTCTCGGCAATGTTCGGAATGGGAGGATCCATAGCTGGTGAACGTGAACGTGGAGAACTTGCAAGGCTTTTTATGACCCCTACAAGTGTTGCTACAGTTATTGGAGGTAAAATAATATCCCACCTCACAATAGAAACTGTCAGGGCAATAATATTGATTATGGCCGCAGTGGTGCTCTTTAACATCACCATCAACGGAAGCATAGTGCTGATGATGCTCCTGCTGATACTCACCGTGCTCTGCTTCGTTGGTTTTGGAATAATGGTGTCTGCAAGGGTGGGCACTCAGGAAGATTACAGCCAGATCATCATGCCCTTTGCACTGCCAATGATGTTTGTATCTGGAGTTTTTTATCCAATAGAGACCATGCCATGGATATTCCAGAAAATAGCCTATATATTCCCATTAACATATGCAAACGATGCTTTAAGGGCTGTTATGCTCAAAGGTGCGGGTATAGGTGGTATATGGGTTGACGTGGTGGTACTTCTTGCATTCACCCTGCTTTTCTTTGCAGTGGGTGTAAGCAGGTTCAACAGGGATATTTAAGAACAAAATGAACTTTATAAAATTTATAAAATCAATTAGGTTCACTCAATTGAAAAGTTTGTAATTAATTTATAATTAATTTATAATTTAGTTTATAGCTAATTATTAGGGAAATTAAGGAATTAAAAACTAAATATGAAGTAAAGGTGATAGTAAATGCTTAAAAAAAGTAAGTTTTTGATTGGATTTCTCATGATATGCTTTGTTGCAGGTTCACTTTCAGCACCTGCAGCAGCCACAGACTGGAACATGTTCCATGAGAATCCACAGCACACAGGATACCTGGATCAGGCCTCTGACTTCGCAACAAGTTTATGGATTTACAATGCTGGAAGTGCAATAGAGTCAACTCCTGCAATAATCAACAAGATCATATTCTTTGGTTCAAAGGATGGAAAAGTTAGCGCTATGAACCTCGAAGATGGTACCAAACTCTGGGACTACAAAACGGGAGGGGCCATAATATCTTCTCCTGCAATAGTTAACGGTACTCTCTACATTGGCTCAATGGACGGATATTTATACGCCCAGGACACGAACAACGGTGATGTTAAATGGAAGTACAAAACAGGAAATTCCATTGAATCATCGGCTGCAGTTGACGGGACAAATGTGTACATTGGATCAGACGATGGACGTGTTTATACAATAAATGCACAGAACGGCACCATGGACTGGGAGTATGAGACAGGGAATGCTGTTAAATCATCACCAACCGTTGTAGATGGGGTTTTATACGTTGGATCAGACGACGATAAGATATATGCAATAAGCACTAAAAACGGTACCAAGCTATGGGATTACACAACTGGAGATAAGGTAGAATCATCCCCATCAGTTTTAAATGGGGTTGTATACGTTGGATCAGACGACGGTAAAGTTTATGCTCTTAACACCACAGACGGCTCTGTTGTATGGACTTATTCCATGGGAAAACCGGTTCAATCATCTCCAACACTTGATTCAAATGACAACAGCCTGTTCGTTGGTGCTGACAACGGTAAAATCGCATGTCTCGACACAAGGGACGGAACAGAGAAATGGACCTACAATGCAGGAAAAGCTGTGAAAACAACACCCGCTCTTTACATAAACAAGATAGTGGTTGGATCAGATGATGGAACTGTTTACGTGCTTAACAAGTACAGCGGTAAAGATATATGGAACTACCAGCCCGGATACTACCTTTTCAACTCAGCCTTTAGATCTTCACCGGTTGTATACGGAAACAACCTGTTTGCTGCAGGTACAGATGGTTACCTCTACTCCATGAACATAGACAAGAAGAGCGGACCAATCTCAAACTTCGTTTACTACATCGTTGCAATCTTCGTTGTGGTGGTGGCTGCACTTATAGCAGTTATGAAGCTTAGAAATAGAAGAAAATGAGGGACTTGGTCCTTTTTTTTGTTTTTTTTTAATAATTCTGTTTTTTTGCAGTTAAGCCTAAAATTGTCAAATCATCCCTGAATAAAATTAAATTTTAAATAAATTTTAAAACTATGTCAAATAAAAAAAAACATCTTTAAAAAAAAACATCTTAAACATTTACTTTTTTTTAAAACTTTTTTAAAACTTTATCCTCTCTTAAAACTTTATCTTCTCCATGGAAATTTAAAACCAGCAGGAATGTTGATGCATGTTTCAACGTGCAAATTTTAAATTTTTGAAAAGGTTATTTTGAAAAGTTGAATTTTCAAAAAAAGTTCAAAGGTTTTAGAGGTTAAACCAAAAAAAGTAGCACTGATGATCTTTAGCCCAAAAAAATAAAATAAAACATTAAATTTCAATTGGGGGTTTTTTGCACTGATCTATTCTTTGCAAAGCTGTATTTCAATAGCCGAAACATTTGTTGATGATCCCTCGTTGTTCATGATCTCCTCGGTGCATATATCTATGTTTCCTAGTTCAACATCGGTTATGAACCTGTTTCTTACTATCTCAGCAACGTCAACGGCCCTGCTTATGGCTCGTCCCCTTGCTTTTAGCATAACTTCCGAAGTTCCGCCATTCATTTGGGTTACTACAGCTAAAACATAGTTCATTACCGGTTTGTTTCCAATGTATACAACATTTTCCTCTGACATCACTTTAACCTCCAAAGAATACCTTACATTTATTCTAAGCTTTTTGTTATTTATATAATTTTAGCTTTATATAAACTAATACGTTTTGGAATCTTTTTATGAGTTACATGGTGCCGGTAGGATCTTTGCCAAATGAAGACCGTAAACAAGAATTTACAAATAGGAGTTATAAATAAAATTAGGGGTTTAAAGATTCTTTAATAACATTCACAAGCTTTAAAGCTCCTTTAAATCCCATTGTAACTTCTTGAGAATGCATAACATCAATCAAAGGTATTTTAAATGTTCTTGCAAGGGCCTGCTCTCCCAGGCCTCCAAGAATAAGTTCTGGTTTCAACTTTGTCATGTGATGGACAATTTCATGGTACTCGGGTTCTTTGAGGATAACTGGGTTTATACCTTCCCTTGAGGTAATTTTCATCAATTTTTTCATGGTTTCACGCCCTTCAAAGTCTACACACACGAGCACTGGTTCCATGCCCAGTTCACAGAGAAACTCTGTAAGTGCAATGGCCCTGGTTGACCCTGAAATAACAACCACCCTTTTACCTGCAAGGTACCTTGAGCTATCCTTTAAAAGAGTCTTTGCATGTTTCTCCTCGTCTTGAAGGGTGTACTCAACACCAAGAAAGTTGCATATCTCCCTGAAATAACTTGAAGTTGTTGAAACACCCACTGGAAACACTGGCGATATGAAGGGTGTTCCAAATTTTTTCTGCATCATCTCGCAGGGGATCAGGGCAGATGCCTCACACATTGAAACATTCAAGTCAGCAGACCCTGCATTTTTAACCTCCTGAAAGGTTGCTCCCGACGTTAAAACGCAACCAACCCTAATCTTAAGGGATTCAAAATCAGATTTGAGATTTTTAAGATCCTGACCTCCCCTGAACTGTCCCACCAGATTTATGGAAGGTCCTCCTCCTTTATTGTGGGGCGGCTCATCCATGAGATCAATAAATCTGGACAAAGCTTCTTCATAACCATCAACCTGGTTCCCTTCAAATCCACCCGAGCTGATCCAGATTATATCTGCGTTTATACGTTTTTTAACCCTTTTAATCACGCTTTCAATGTCTTCTCCTATTATGCTGCTTGCACATGATGTTAAAACAACTATAAGTTCTGGAGAATACTTTTCATCCACTTCTAAAATCTTTTTTTCGAGTTTTTCCTCCGCTCCAAAAACAACATCGTTTTGATCCATTTCTGTACTCAAGATCCTCACTGGAGTGGAACTGCGGGCACTCAAAATATACCTCAAATGATATGCACATCCCAAGGGGCCATGTATCAGGGGCAGTGCCCCCTTAATTCCTAAAACTGCCCTTATTACCCCGAAAAGTTTGCAGGTTTTTTGAGATTCCATTTTTGATCCCGGCTGGCTTGAAATTTAAAAATAACATTAAACGTCAGCTGCCATTCTGTGGAACACCACAATGAATGGATCTTCATCAGGATTTTCACTTCTCATAGAAGTTACAGTGCCCTCAACTGGGGATTTTGAATCATCCGAAGATATTAAATCCCCCTTGAAGCTTTCATTCCTGGCACCTGAAGTTTCAGTGAACATGTTCAAAACACCTTCCAAGTTTTTGCCCACAACGTCTAACTCCGATCTGCCGATCCAATCCTCTGCAACCGAGTTCATGAACTTGATCTTGCCCTGGGAATCAACTGCAATCACACCATCATTTGCACTTTTAAGCAGGAAAGAGAAGAGCTTTTCATGCTCTTCCTCCATTTTATGCCTGTAGAGTGTTACTTCAATGGCATTGCGAAGCTCATTTTCGTCAAAAGGTTTTTTAAGGAGGCCAGTTTCTTCTTTGAATGATTCAGAAGGGGCTGCCATTTTAGCGCGTTGGACTGTAGCTTCATCTGAGTAAGCTGTGAGGTATATCACAGGGATATTGTAAAGCTTTCTTATCTGTGCTGCAGCCTCTATACCATCCATTTCACCCTTTAGCTTAATGTCCATAAGTACCATGTCGGGTTTAAGATCTTCTGCCTTTTTTATGGCTTTTTCTCCGGAGTCTACAATTGCTGGAACTACAAATCCTGCATCCTGAAGTCCCAGTTTTATGTCTTCAGCCGTGATCCTCTCATCCTCAACCACTAAAATTTTTGCAGCCACTGTGATCATCCTCGAGTGTTGGTTTTAACTTACCTTTCAATGAGTATCTTGTTTATGGCATCCAGAACCGCGTCCACGCTTGCCATTACTATATCATCAACTGTGGACCTGCCTGTTGCCTTGTTTCCATTCTCATCACTGATTATAACGAAAACCTCTGCAAGGGCATTTGTACCCCCAGTTATGGCTTCTATATGATATTCTTCAAGTTCAATGTCTGCTGTTTCACTTACAAGACTTTGAATTGCATTTATAGCTGCATCAACAGGTCCTACACCAGTTTTTGCTGCCGTTTTTATATCGCCGTCCACGTTGAGCTTAACTGTGGCCGTTGGCATCACATTGTCTCCTGTCATGACAGAGAAACCTTCAAGCTTCACTATCTCTTTTTGAGCCTTTCCAAGGATATTTTCGGCCATTGACTTTAGATCAGCATCTGTAATAGATTTACCTCTGTCTCCAAGTCTTTTAATCTGATTGAACACCTTTTTAAACTGCTTGTCGTCAAGTTCTATTCCGTACTTATCTAACTTGGCTTTTATAGCATTTGCACCCGTGAGTTTTCCAAGAACTATTCTACGGGTGTGTCCAACCATTTCAGGGGTTATCGGTTCGTATGTTTCGGCTTTTTGAAGCACTCCATGCACATGTATACCTGCCTCATGTGCAAATGCATTTTCTCCAACTATTGCCTTATTTGGGGGCATTTTAACCCCTGTTATCCTTGATACGAACTCAGATATGCCAACAAGGAGCTCGGTTTTGATGTTCATCTTGATGCCGTACCTGGTTATCAGGGCCATCACAACTTCTTCTAGGGATGCGTTACCTGCCCGTTCTCCTAAGCCGTTTATTGTTGCATGTACCTCCTCTGCACCTGCTTCAACCGCACTTAACGAATTTGCAACTGCAAGTCCAAAGTCGTCGTGACAGTGCACGGCTATTGGGATCTTTATGTCCTCCTTAAGTCTGGATATGAGGTAGTTCATTGATGAGGGTATCATAACCCCCACGGTGTCTGGAACATCTATGCAGTCTGCACCAGCATCTTCAACTGCCTTGTAAACCTCTCTAAGATAATCATATTCTGTTCTTGTGGCATCCTCTGCTGAAAACTCAGCTGTTATACCGTGATCTTTTATGTACTCCACTGTGTCAACTGCCTTGTTCAATACTTCTTCCTTGCTCATTTTGAGCTTGTACTCCCTGTGAAGTGAAGATGTGCCTATAAAAGTGTGAATATAGTCAACATCAGCATCTATGGCTGCGTCAACATCCTTTCTCAGTGCCCTTGCCAAACCGCACACATTTGAATTGAGGTTGAGTTCATGAAGTTCATGTGCTACCTTTCTTTCACCCGGGGATGAAACTGGAAATGCAACTTCCATGGTGTCAACACCCAGACTATCCAGCCTTTTTGCAATTCTTATTTTCTCGTCAACTGTTAGTGCAACGCCAGGAGTCTGTTCACCATCCCTTAACGTGGTATCTAATATTTTAACTGTTTTTGGTAGTTTCATATTCTTTTTTACCGTTTCTATATACATAAAAAGACCTCATTTGGTTTGACAATTGTATAAGTATTGTGGGTACTCAAATAAAAAAATTGTTGTTTTAGAAGGTTCCCATGCTGAGGCTCAGGAAATTTCTAAGTCCTGGTGCAAGGCCCAAAATGAATATCGCAAGTTTTAACATGTTTTTCACGGTTCTGTCCTCAACGTAGAGATCTACAACGTATAGTGCAGAGAGTATAACAATTATCTTCAGGGGATACATCACAAAGGCCGTGCCCGTGAGGCTGGTGAGGGCAGTTGGAACCACGTGCTGTTCACCGTATCCATAGAAGTCAACTGCAACAAAGGTTGAACTTGCATCGAAGATGTGTGCCATCAAAACGCTTAAGTTAAACCTGTCATGTATTAAGGACCATTTATTCCTCAAAACTACAAAAAAGGATGAAATTAAGGCCCACATGCCAAGAACCTGGAAAAATGCTGTCCAGTTTATAGGACCTGCGTAAAAGATGCTGGGTACGCACATCACAGCTCCAACCGCGAATATGGTGTACTTGTAATCAAAACCCGTCTTTTTTTCTATGAAAACTGCGGATAAAAGCGTTGCGATCGCTGCAAAACCCGTTAGAAAGTATATTCCTGGTGTGACCAGTGCGTAGGTTAAAGGGTAGATCCCGTTGTCAACCAGGGCCCTGGTACTTGAACCAAAGAATATGAATGGAATTAAAGGAATTACAAGGTCTTTCGGGTCTTTTTTCAGGTACCTGAACATCTTTATGATTAATATAACTGCAAGACCAAGTATGATACCAAAAGCCACAGTGTTGAGCACTGTGTATCCCGGATGAAGGTAGATGAACTTGTCCCTTATGAACTGGCCAATCATATATCTAACTTGGTTTCAGAATGATTTAAGATTATCTAGTTCAAGCCCTCCAAGTTCAGAACCATTCTCTAGAAAAAGTTCAGAGAATACAAGGTCTTCACTTTTTTTGTAAAATCAACCAGGTTCCTAGGTGTGTAGTTTCTTAAACCTATGAATAGTTTCTTTAAACATTCAAAAATAAAAGTTGAAAAATAGAAAAAATTTGAATTGTGTAAAAAGAACCTTAATCAAACCTTCTTGATCTTCTTGTTGATAACTTCCTTCAATATCAATGGCAGAGGAGTTCTATCCCCAAAAACACGGGTTTTTCCGGATAAAATCGCGTCTATTATACTTTCAACGGAAAAATCAGCTTCAAATTCTGTTACACAGCTTCCAATACCTCCTAAAAAGTGCGCATCACTTGAACCTATTTGTGGAAGCTTTCTTTTAACTGCAAGTTTTTTTGCACGCCAGTTTGAGTATCCGAAAATGTACCTGGAGTTTAAGGTTTCTATGGCGTCAATATCAAGGTCTTTAACGCGATCGCAGAGTCCGTGCCTGTACTTGACGAATGGATGGGCTGCAACTGCTATTCCCCCCAGATCTCTCACCTTTTCAACGGTTTCTTCTGGTGTTAAACCCTTTTCCACATCTTCCTTTATGCCCAGTGCAACTATGTGGCCTTCACTTGAACTTATTTCCACTGCGGGTACAACCACGAAGTCTTCAACGTTTCTTGCCTCCTGTAGGGCTGCAATTGCACCCTTAATGGTGTTGTGGTCAGCCACTGCAATGGCATCAAGACCTATTGACCTGGCCCTTCTAATTATGTCCCGGGGTTCTACCCTTGAATCGGGTGAATAACTGCTGTGTATGTGGGGATCCATTATCATGTTGTTCACTTAACTATTTTCCGCTTAATCTTTTGGTAAGTTTTTAGTTTTGGTAAATTTTTAGTCTTAGTAAATTTTTAATAAGTTTTCCGTTGAGATCTCAGTTGAGAACCTTTTTAGGGACTCTTGCCTCTGATGGTTGATTGTGGTTTGATGGTTTTTAATATTTATTTCAGCGTTTATATCTGGACGTTATTACCTTTATAAGTCCTGCAGGACCCGTCATCATCACATCCCCTGCAGGTGCTGCGTAGTGTACCTTAAAATCTGTTTTCTGGAGGATTCCGCGTCTTGGCCCAGTTGCAACAACATATTCAAAGTTGTCTATCGGCCCTGTAACCCATGCACCGTGGCCTCCATCTTCATGAACTTCCTTCTGACTTATGGTTCCCTCTGCAAGTTTTCTCACGAGGTACTCCAGTTTAGAAGGATCCAGTGCCGAGGTGTGGTGCTCAAAAACGCCCATTATCTTACCATCTTCAAAGGAGGCTGCCAATGTGTGGCCATTTCCAACGTCCATTGCAACAAATTTATCAAGGTTTTTAACACGTTCATCGCAGGTTGCACCACAGAGGGATGCAAATTTAGAGTCCATTATGACTGGCTCGTATCCTTTAAGTGCCTCCAAAACCCCCTTCATTCGCGTGAAGTACTCTGGAACCTCACCAAAGTATGCAAATTCCTCCGGATCCCTTGGAATATTAAGTTTTTCCTTTATTTTGGTGAATCTGAAGTTTCTATCACCCATACCTTCTTTAAAACCGTGATCTTGAACTGCAATCCCTATATGGTCAAAATCAAGTTCAACATCGAATTTTGCAAGTGCTTCTCTTATTGATTCAAGGTCAACATCTTTAAATTCAATCTTGGCTATTTCAGGATGTTTCTGTCTTTCTGGAACTATTTCAACTCCAAGTGACTTCACGTAGCCCAGATTGTCCCTTACAGTTCTTGCGGAGTTTTCAGTCATTAAAACCCTGTAGCCCTTTTGGAGGTGGTTTTTTATAGCCTTGTTCACAGGTCCTCCACCCATTGTCTGGCCTTTTATAAAAAGATCGTGCCTGTGTTTCCTTATTCTGTTTGCAAATATTCTTGTTGGTGAAGGAAGCACCATTTTAATCGAATTTTCAATTGGTTCGTCTGTATCGTAGAGCATTATATCCTGGGTGCCCATACCAACATCAATTGTTAAAATTTTCATGTTTTTGTATATTTATCCTCATTTTATATTAAGACATTGGGCAATGTTAGTTGAGGTCCATCCATTTTCTAATCTCCAAGATTTTATTCTGCAAGATCAGAAAATTTCAGAAAGATTATAAAAAAATAATTCAGTATTAACAGAAAAATCCAGTAGTACACATCTGTACAAAGAAGGTTTAAATAATACAGAGATTATAGATTAGCTTTAGTTTAAACTAATGGAATTTAATTTTTGAATAGAAACGTTAAGATAGGTGATTTTATGTACAAGGTAACGCTATCAGAAAAGGATGTGCCAAAGAAATGGTACAACATAGTTGCAGATCTACCAATGGAGGTACCTGCTCCATCCCAAACAGATGAAGGCAAACAGCTGGAAAATCTGCCTAACATATTCTCAAAATACGTGCTTGAACAGGAGATGTCCACGGAAAGATGGATTGAAATTCCAAAGGAAGTCAGAAAGTTCTACCAGAAGATTGGCAGACCAAGTCCCCTATTCAGGGCAACTGGTCTTGAAGACTATCTGGACACTCCAGCCAAGATCTTCTACAAGAGGGAGGACACATCCCCAACAGGAAGCCACAAGCTCAACACCGCAATTGCACAGGCTTACTATGCAAAAAAAGCAGGAGCGGAAAGGGTAACCACAGAAACCGGCGCAGGCCAGTGGGGTTCTGCTCTGTCACTTGCATGTTCACTTATTGGACTTAAATGCACAGTTTACATGGTTCGTGTATCCTTCGATCAGAAACCTTACAGGAAAACCATAATGCAGCTTTACAACGGGGAGATCAATGCATCCCCAAGTGACAAAACAGCCTTTGGAAGGAAGATACTTGCAGAAAATCCTAAACATCCAGGAACCCTTGGAATTGCAATATCAGAAGCTGTGGAAGATGCATTAAACGATGATAAAGTCTTTTACACCCTTGGAAGTGTTTTAAACCACGTTCTTCTCCATCAAACAGTTATTGGACTTGAAACCAAAAAACAGCTTGAATCAATAGACGAAACCCCTGACGTTATGGTTGCATGCGTTGGAGGTGGAAGTAACTTTGGAGGAGCCATCTTCCCATTCGTAAAGGACAAGATCGACGGAGACCTTGACTGCAAGTTCATAGCTGTAGAGCCAAAGGCCTGTCCAAGCCTTACGCAGGGAGAGTACAAGTACGACTACGGCGACACAGAAGGTTTAACACCGCTCATGAAGATGTACACCCTTGGACACAACTTCGTGCCTCCATCAATACACACGGGAGGTTTAAGGTACCATGGAAGCTCACCATTGGTTGCACTTCTCGTGAACGAGGGCCTGGTTGAGGGTCGTTCTGTCCAGCAGACCGATGTGTTCAAAAGCGGACAGATATTTGCCAACAAGGAGGGCATAATTCCTGCACCAGAATCCAGTCACGCCATTAAAGTGGGTATTGACGAAGCTTTGAAGTGTAAGAAAACCGGCGAAGAAAAAACCATCGTTATAAACTTATCAGGACATGGTTTACTGGACCTTCAGGGTTACGAAGATTTTTTAGAGGGTAACTTGGAAGATTAAGCCCTTCTTTTTTTTATTTTGGATCGTGCAAATTAAATTTTAGGAAGAATGATTTCAGAGGAAAATCCCTCTTAAGTTGTTTTAATTAGGAATTCTTTAAATAGAACCAATAAAAAAGAGATTTAATTGGATAAGGAATTGAATAAGGATTATTTTCTAATTTATATATACGGTTAAAATTGATATATTTTCGGATATACTTTTTAAACCTTGGATTATATTCTTAAACCCAATTTTAAAATTTTCTTTAATCCAAAAATTTTTTAATCCAAAAAATGTTTTTGAAAGTATTTCTGAAATATTTATTTACAGATTCAACCATAGATTTAGTTAGATTTAAAGGAGGATAACAAGTATGTACCAGATAGGTGAAGCCTTAATAGGAACTGGCGATGAAGTAGCTCACATTGATTTAGTAATTGGAGATAAAGAAGGCCCTGTTGGAGATGCGTTTGTTAAAAACATGACAAATCTTTCAATAGGACACACACCACTTTTATCGGTTATAAGGCCAAACTTAATGACCAAACCAGCAACACTCATCATACCAAAGGTCACTGTTCGGGATCTTGAAGATGCAGATAAAATATTCGGCCCGGCACAGACTGCCGTTGGTCGAGCAGTTGCAGATGCAGTGGCAGAGGGGATCATACCGGAAGACAAAGTTGAAGACCTTGTTATACTTGTAAGTGTGTTCATAGGCCCTGGTGCCAAAAACTACCGTAAGATCTACCAGTACAACTATGGAGCAACCAAATTGGCAATAAAAAGGGCAATAGAAGGTTACCCATCAATGAAAAAGGTTTTAGCAGAAAAAGACAGGGGTACACATCCAATAATGGGATTCAAAGTAACCAGGTTATGGAACTCCCCCTATCTCCAGGTTGCACTCGACCTTGACAACCTGAACGAGATGGAAAGAATAGTAAACACTCTTCCAGACAGGGAACGTGTTTTAATAGAAGCTGGAACCCCACTGGTCAAAAAATTCGGTGTTGGAGTTGTTAACAAAATAAGAGAACTTAGAAGGGATGCTTTCATAATAGCAGATCTTAAAACACTTGATGTTGGCCGTGTTGAGGTTAAAATGGCTGCAGATGAAACAGCAGATGCAATTGCAATCTCAGGACTTGGAACAGATGAGTCAATTGAGAAAGCAATACACGAAGCACAAAAACAGGGTATTTATTCAATACTCGATATGATGAACGTTGAAAAATTCGTTGACAAACTCAGGGGACTTAAACTCAAACCTGACATCGTGCTTCTCCATAGGAACGTTGACCTTGAAACCTCCAAGTCTGAAAGGGGAGAAAAACTTGGAGAAAGGACTGAATGGGGCAACATCAACGAGATAAAAAGCATACTCGGTGAAGGAAGACTCGTTGCAGTTGCAGGCGGTATAACCCCAGATAAGGTTGAGACTGCTCTCACAAACGGTGCAGACATCATTGTTGTTGGAAGGTACATCATAGGTTCAAGGGATGTGAGACGCGCAGCTCAGGACTTCCTCGACCATATGCCACAGGACCCCGACACCATGAGACTTGCCCTTGACGAGGATGAATCACTTTAAGAGTCTAAAACCTCTTAAAATTTTTTTTGATTGTCCATCTATCCCATCGACAGGTTTTTTTTAAAGTTCCATCTTTTTTTACATTTTTTAAAACTACTTTTCAAAAAATTAATTATCCCAAGCAGTAAGTTTTTATTATTTTAATGGGATAGTTTACTATTATCAAGCTTTAAACCATTGAACCAAATGGTACTGATTGAAAATAAAATCCGTGTGGTGAGTAAGATGATACTTGGAATATGTGGAAGTCCGAGAAAACAGGCCACTGACCATGTCCTACATGAAGCTTTGGACATGCTGGAGGATAAAGGATTTGAAACGGAATTTTTCAGTGTTATGGGTAAAAACATCAGTCCCTGTATACACTGTGACTACTGTCTGCGCGAGAAGGAGTGTATAAAAAAGGATGATATGTATGAGGTTTACCATTCGATCCTCGATGCTCAGGGCATTATAATGGCAACACCGGTCTACAATGGAGGTTTGAGTGCACAGCTCAAGGCTGTGATGGACAGGTGCCGGGCCCTTGGAGCCTACGACTACAACTTTCTGCGCTACAAGGTTGGAATGGCAATAGCTGTTGGTGGTGATAGAATAGGTGGTCAGGAACTTGCCATACAGCAGATAATGACTTTTTATATACTGGGAGGGGCAATACCTGTAAGTGGAGGTTCTTTCGGTGCCAACCTGGGTGCCAACTTCTGGTCTCAAGATACACTTGAAGGTGTTAAAGCTGATGCTGAGGGATTTAGAAGTCTGAAAAAAACTGTTAAAAGATTTGCAGAATTTTTTGAAAAATACTAGGTACCTAAAGGTAGATCCCTAAACCTAACTAACATGGAACTGTGATCAAATAAATATAGAATGAATTACTAATAATTATTTTGACTAACTACCTAACAATTATTTTGACTAACTTAATGGAGATGTCTCATGACAGATTCAGTTGAAAGCCCAGAGTACAAATTGGAAATTGGAAATAAGTCCATATTACTTGATTACAAACGGTTCATGCTTTTGAAAGGCATCAAAGAACACGGTTCCATCACAAAAGCCTCCAAAGAGATAGGCATTCCATACAGAACAGCCCTTAAGTACATTGAGATCATTGAAGATGAGCTTGAAGCAACAGTGGTTGCAACAAAGAGAGGAGGAAAAGGCGGTGGTGGCAGCAGTCAACTCACAAGTATGGGAAAAATGGTTATAAAAGAGTATGCAAAGCTCAACAGTATCCTGAAAAAACACTCCGATGTCAACGAGGTAGAAGGCAGGGTTTCGGAGATCGATAAACATAGCAGGGTTACAAAGGTGGCTTTGAACAGTAAAACAGTCATACTCCCGTTAATTGAGGATTTAAAGATGGGTGACAATGTTTTACTTTTAATAAGTCCTGACAATATATTTGTAATGCTTGAACCCCAAGAATCAAGTGTTAGAAATATGTTCAAAGGTGAAATCATTGAAATGGGATTTAAAAACGAAATGGTAAGGCTTAAAGTAGCTTTAGATAAAGATATTAATATTTTTGTGGATATAACTGAATATTCAAGCGAAAAATTGAATTTAAACCTTGGTAAAATAATTTACATAGGGTTTAAGGCAGCTTCTGTGCCTGTGATCAAAATATAATGAGTTATAAGTTATAAGGTAAAAGTCATAACTTATAATGTAAAAGTTATAAGTTATAAGGTAGAACTTATAAGTTATACCTGAATTTTTGGCTCGAATTCCTGGTTTGGGTTCAAGGACTTAAACTGAAAATATCAGTAACTTGGAGTTATAACTTAAAAGTTATAAGGTAACGGGCATGAGGATAGAAGTTGACCAAAAAAAGTGCACTGGCTGTGGTCTGTGCAGAGAGGTTTGTCCCAAGGGTGCTAAGATCTGGGATGTAAACAAAAAAGCCAAAGCCAAAAACCTGGAATTTTGTCATGTTTGTACAATATGCGCTTCAAAATGTCCCGAAAGAGCTATACGCGTGGTGAGAGAATGAGAAATAAAAAAATAAGCAGAAAAACATCTGAAACAGACATTGAAATTTCTTTAAATCTGGATGGTAAGGGTCAATCCCACGTGGACACTGGAATCAAATTTTTAGACCACATGTTGAACTCATTTGCAAAACACGGATTTTTCGACCTTGAAGTTGAGGCAAAGGGGGATCTAGATGTTGATGACCACCACACAGTAGAAGACGTTGGAATACTCCTCGGAAAAGTATTTAATGAAGCAATAGGAAATAAAAGGGGCATTAAAAGGATGGCCCACGCAATGGTACCAATGGATGATTCCCTTGCAACTGTGGCAGTGGATGTGGGTGGAAGAAGCTACAGCGTGCTAAAGATGGAGTTTAACAAAGAAAAGGTAGGAGACCTGAGCACTGAAAACATTGCCCACTTCTTTGAATCCTTTGCAGGCTCTGCAATGATAAACGTAAATGCACGCGTTGAAGGCAAAAACGACCACCACAAAGTGGAGGCACTTTTCAAGGCATTTGCGCGGGCTTTAAGTGATGCATCGCGTGTGGAACACGATGAGATACCAAGTACCAAGGGAGTGCTTTAACCTAAATCCGCTTCTTTCAAATGCTTGCTCGTAAATTAGCTTTCAAATCTAAGTTATTATCATCCCTAAAACCTGAAGGTTGGTTTCAATGAATGATAATCTGAAAAAAAACCTTGGAGAACTAATCCAAGTTGCAGTGACCCTGCTTATAATTCTGATAATAGCTGACATTATCCTGCTTCTTGCAGTTACCTTCTTCAGCCTTGAACCCAAAACAATTTATCTCATATCCAGATTCGACTTCCTTGTTTCCATTTTCACCTTTCTAATTTTTTTGGTAAGTTTAAACAGATCCAAGGATAAAAAAGAGTTTTTAAGAAAGGGCTGGGTTATCCTGGTGGCATCAATCCCAGTTGCCATTATCTGGGGATTTAAAGGTTTAACAGGTTCCATGCTTATTCCTGGAGCATTCGATCTTGTAAAGATCTGCGCCATGATCGTGACTGTGACCATAGTGGGTCACAAGTTCCTGGAACTGTCCAAAGAAACCGGGCTGGGCTACGGCATAATCATTGTTACCAGCGTTTTTTTCCTTGGATCCGTGTTTTTCTTCTTTGCAGAGCATGGAGTAAATCCCCACGTTCAAAATTTTGAGGACTCGTTCTGGTACATGATTGTAAGCATGACAACCACAGGATACGGGGACATCGTACCTGTAACAGGTATAGGTAGGATAATTGGGACTATTGGCATGCTTACAGGTGTTGGATTTGCAAGCTACGCTACAGCATCCATTGCAAGCCTGATATTCAGAAGGCTCAAGAAAGAAAGGGAGAATGACATTGAAAAACTTAAAAAATTGAGTGAAAATTTCCAGAGCGAAAGGAAATCCGAAGAAGATGAAATAAAGGAGCTTTTAAAGGAAATAATCCAGAAAATGGACGAGAATGATGGGGAGTAACTGAAGTAATTCAAATTAAGGTACAGAAGTTCTGTAGGTACAGAAGTTCTGTAAGGTATGTGGCATCAACTTCAACCTACCTCCCATTGAAGTAATCGAATATACCCTCAAAGTTTATTCCATTGATTTTTCTGCTCTTATAATCTTCAAATATCTTATCCTTACCCTGGATCAAAGATTCAGACGTTATTCCATGTTTCATTGAGAGTATAGCCTCTAAGTAGGCTGAAATTTTATCACAGACATCCAGCATCTCACCGTCGAGTGGAAAGTAAATGTCCTCATTGTAACCATCTTCAATGGTTTGAACTGTCCGAACTTTACCATTCACAATTATCCTGTTTTTAAATTCAGTCAACTCTTCCCCTCCGAATCCTGTGCCAGTGAGGTACCTCATTTCCCGGTGCCATGGCTTTGGAAGTAAAGGTAGAAGTTTTTCTTCCATCTTTTCATGCTCGTACTCCCTTATTCTCCTATCAACTTCCTTATCAACCCTTTTTATCGGGGAAATTATGTCCTTGGTCAGTACCTCGGGAAGATCGTGGAAGAGGCCACCGAAGTAGTTGTTGTAGAACCTTCCCTTGCAAGCTTCAACATCCATTTCCATTGTACAGAGGTAAGATGTGATGGCCACAATTAACATGTGCCCCAAAACCGATGTTTCAGGCACACGTGGCGAGTGAGCCCATCTCTTCTGGAATCTGAGCTGTCCGCATAGATCCACAAATCCGAAGGAACGCTTGCCCAGAAGGAGCTTCTGAACACCGATGAGATCGTAGTGATCCTCAATTTGATTCTCTATGTTCTGCTTTGTCTCCTCTATACCGTAGATAAACGGTGCTGTGTGGTATATTATCTTGAACTCCCAGTTGGTTGCAAGGTAGTGCGCTGCTCGAAGAATTCTCCTCTCAACGTTGTTTTCGGGATTTTCAAAGTAGTTCTGGAACCTCTTGTGGAACTTCCTATTCAAACCCCTCATATCATCTTCAAGTTCATTGAAAACGTGCTGATTCAGCATTTCCTTTGTTTCTCTGTCTTCTATCATCTTATGGAAAACTGGAGGTTTTATATCCGTGAGTATCAGCCTGTGGAGAAACTCGAAGATCCCTCCCTCCACAAGGTAATTCCAGTCAACAGGTAAGGCTTTAAAGTCCCTTCCAGAACTTTCAAGATACTCCTTTCTCCTTTCTTCCTCTGATTTGGCCAGTATATATACTATAACCATTTTATGAGCCTGTTTATCAAGCTCTGTAAATTCAACCGGGCGAATGTGGTCGTTCCACCGCTGCATGCTGGCTGCCTTAGTGAACCTCTCCATCAACTTTGCTATGCTGGTTTCCTTTTTCATGATTTGGCCCTGAACTTGTATTAATAAGTTTAATTTGGATAACATTGTATTTAAGTGGCTCAGTAGCTTAACTATTAAAAGGTGGAACAGGGAAACCTAAAAATTCTTAATTGATTAAAGATGCAAATTAGGATAATGCGTATAAATCCATAAAAATGAATTCTTCCTATCAATAAAAGTTATTTATCAAAATAAGATCTTCTTAAATTCAATAAATCAAAACAAGTAAAAACAAAAAGAAAAGCAGCCCTTTGGGGACTGCTCGGGAACAAACTTATGCTGGTTTGCTCATTAAATCTGTTTTTGAAACCAATTGACCTTTTCCACTGTGTGGTGTCCTTAGGACTGTGTCGTTTGCTTTCTCGATTTCCCTTGCTTCGACAGCGAGTTTAGCTGCTACTGCTATCATTTCGTGGGAAGATGCAACTATTGGGATGTATTTTTCAGCATCTTTAGTCATGAAGCATCCTTCTACGTCTATGTCAGCTACTTTTTCAGCTATGGTGTATGCTGCCATTGCTTTAGCTTTTGCGTATGGGTTCTTGAATTCTGCTGCTGCTATAGCTTTGTCCCTTGTTAATATCAGTTTTGGAACTTCTATTGCTTTTCCAGCTTCTGCTGTTGCTATTAGTGCGTCAAGAGTTTTCTGAACGCATCTGTATGCACCGGTTGCTGCGAGCACTTTTATAACGTCAGAGTTGAATGATGCCATTTCAGTTGGGTCTAGGAACTCTCTTCTTGCACCGATCATTGGGTCGCCCTTAACGAGTATGTATCCTAATCCCTGTTCATCCATCTCATCTTTTACCCTTGCACCTGGACCGTCCCCAACTATGATTGCTGGTACGTCCATTGCTGATAATAGTTCCCTTGCTTTAGCAGGACCTGGAGCAGCTGGGTTTGGGCTTATGAATATTACGAAATCCGGTTCGGATTCTGCCACTTTTGGTACTACTTCTTCAATTTCTTCTGGGCCCATTTTTGCGCCAGAACCAACGGTTCTAACACTTATATTAGGTCTGTCAGCCCTCTCATCAAGCATTAAATCAATTACAGGAGAGGTACCTAAGTTACCACATTTAATAACTCCTATTTTTACAACCATTGTATCACCAAGGATGCTATTCCAATGATCTAATAAGTATTTTGTGATTTAATTTTTTATAGGTAACTTTTTATAGTATGTTAAGGTGGTAGTGGTGATTTACAGGAAAAAAAGAATTAAAAAACGTAATATTAACAAAAAAAGGAATTTTTAAGGTTAAATATTTAACAAAAGTACTTTTAGTTCTTTAAATATATTTTAAACTCAAAAAAGCGGTAGAATTAGTTAAAAAAAATAAAAAAAGTTCATTCTATACTTTTTCCAGGTGCACTGCTTTGATACCAGGCAAATCCTTGTTTACTACTTCCTGTGGGGAGTCAGCTTGTGCAGGATAATAATATTCCCCGTAAACTGTTAAATTGTCCCCCTGGTTGAATGGCGTTGTTGTTGAGTAAGAAACAAGAACGTATGGATTGGGCGAAAGCCCAGAAACCTTTAATACTAAATATGTCCTCATCTTACTAAACTGTACAAACTCATCCTTCTTGAGTATCTGGCCTGTTACCCTGATTTTTTGCCCATTTAAAGATCCTGGATCCTTTGATACTTGATACATGTTTAATTCACTGCAGGAATTCTTATAAGTTGGTACATTATCTCCTGCAGCAGCTGGTAGGTAAAAATCACTCTCTTTTCCTTCAAAGGATATTCCTAAAATCTCAAAAGACAGCCCAAAGATATAGCCATAACTTACAAAACCTATAACCGCCAAAATTACAATTCCCACCAAGATTTTGGTCTTTTTTTCCATTTTAATCCGTCCTTAAGCATATCCTGCGAAATTACTTGGTAATGTCATGTGTGAAGAGTACCATATCTTCTTTTTATACCACCCATATTCAGGTCCCCAATAGTATTCCCAATGCCATCCTTTTAAAGTAAAATAATAGATTTTATTACCATCAAAACTAAAACCTATAGGATGATAAATTCCGTAACGCCAGTGACTCCAAGTATAATACTTTCCATACCTCCACACGTATATCATTCCTTTACCTTTGATACCCTCCATCTCTTCAGTTGTTAAAATATTGGCCTGTAAGACTACCGGATCTGTACTGGATCCATTACTTGTAGGGAGGTTTCCATTACTGGTGGGGTTAGGTCTGTTTTCACCAGATGCCACTGCAGTTATTGTATTAAAGTCTTGATTTTGATTTCTTAAGTCTATCTGACCTGTTCTGTTAACAGCAATTGTGGCATTGTTGGTGCCCACCACAGTGCATGGAACACTTAAAATGAGCGCATATCCAGTATAAACCTCCAGAAATCGTTCCTTGCTCATTTTGATATTTCCAAGTTAGGGATCCTCCAATGAAACATCCCCCTTGCTTACTTCACGCACAACACTGTAATGGAAAGTACCATCAATATTGAGGTATACTACATTGTTAGTTTTAAGATCATCTAACGATAATTTCATACCAATTGTGTTTAAACCTTTCACTTGGGCGGCATGTTGAAGACCGTACATCAATGTACCATTTTCATCGGTACCTGCAAGCTCAGCTATTTCCATCTCTGACGTATTGATCCCCATGTTTTGCATGGCTGTTGCAAGCGCAGCAGGGCCACATGTATATGTAGTAGTCTGCATTAAGATGCCAGTCGTGTTTTTTTTCTAATGTAAGTTCATTCACTGCCTCAATATTTCTATTAACACTTTCATTAGTAATCCCACAAGTAAATGTTGTACTGATGGAACTGAGATCTAAACTGTTCATATCCCGAAAAACATTCTCCGTATGTGCCATAGCAACCCTTTTATTATTGGAATGTAACCCAAAACTTGAATCATTTAACTGTTCTTGACCATTACTTGACAAATACACACCACTAAATTGATCTTTTTGAGAATGTATACCAAAACTATTATTTTGCTGTTCAAGGATTGTTTCAACTGTCCCATCATAAATTGCCTTCCCTTTAACTATAAAAGGGTCATTTAATTGATTTCCTCCAGAAACAGAAACTGCAAATGCTGGCATCACCCCCATCATGAAAACAACCAGTAAAACAACCGTTAATTTTTTCATATTATCACCCCCACTTTTATTAATAAAATAATACTTTTATAACATATAATATTAACTATTTGAGGGTGACACGCCTGCCAACATATGCACCTAAAAACCGTGCCTTTACTCCTTAAAAGGGAGTTAAAGCATTGAAAAATTTATGAATAGAAAAAAGTTTAAATTTTTTTCTTGAGTATCATATAAATTTTTTAAAACGTGTTTATAATGAAATTGTATGCCTTGCCCACGTTACAAAAAAAAGTTAAGATCCACAAACCAACGATCAAAAAAGTAGAAGTTCATATTAGATTACCTAACTCATCGAAACTCTGAACGAGCAGCCCATATCCTTCGCATACTTGAATATCCACCATTATGGCCTTTTTCAGTTTCAAAGTTGTTTATAAGCTCGACAACATTTGAAGCTGCCTTTTTCCCACCTTCAATCAGCCAATCTCCCCTTGGAACCTTCATACTGTTAACTGCATTGGCTATCTTGCCTACCTCAGCTATTTCTATGCCCAGTTCCTGTGCAAGGTCAACACTTGCATGTTTTCTGTGGAAACCCGCCACCTTAACTGCAGGAACCTTAAGAACCCCGGCTTCTATGGTTAAACCCATTCCTGCGGCATATATAATGCCTGATGAGGCTTTCATGAAGCCTGGAAGGTCAACATATCCATCCAGAACCCTTAAATTTGGAGACACCACGCAGCTGCGCACGTAATCTGCATCGAACCTGAATGGAACAACCAGAACATCCCTTTCAAGTGTTTCAACGTCTTTTATTATACCTGGAATGTCCTCGCCCTTCACATCCCCTCCGAACACCAGCACCAGAAATTCATCAAGTCCGTAACGGGTTTTAACTTCATTAACATCGTCTAACTTAAGTTCGCTGACATAAGATGCCATTGGATACCCTTCAATCACCCTGACGTTTTTGAATCCGTACTTTTCCACTACAAGGTTTTTATAATCATCTGAAGGTACCGTTATGAGGTTTGAGAAGGCTATCATTTCTATGGGGTTGTATATGTCCTGTTCAATGTGCAGGGTTGGGATTCTGAGGAGTTTTGAAGCTGCAATTCCTTTTCTAACGTCTCCCGCATTTCCACACGTGAGGAGCATGTCTACGTTCTTTCCTCGAAGCGATTTTACAGTGCTCCAGATATCTTTAAAAACCAGGGAAGCTATTTTTGCGTTGGATCGCTTCTGAGCGCCCTGTCCCCTGCTTTTACCTATGCTGTGTACTTCGCTGCAGTAGCGACCCATGAGTTCCTCAACTCCATGGCTGTGGGTCAGACATATAATTTCAGCATCTAGTTGTTTTATTATGGGTATAAATGCTTTTGCAGGTGCCATTTCAGCTGTGACTGCTATTTTCATGTTTTTCTCCTTAATGATATAATTTTCTCCTTAATGATATAATATTTTTCTTAAACTTATGGTGTTAAAGATCCTAGAAACCTTGAAATTAATAAACTCATCTCAACATAGGTTCGCTGCACTTGAGGTGAAGTTGGACGCAAAACTGGGACAGGCTGCAATGTGTGCATGCACGTAGCTTGCAACGGTGTTTTTGCTCATCAAACCGTCCATTGAACCTGTGATTCCCCTTCCTCTGAGGATCCTGAAGGCAAATTCTGGTTTTGACCTTCCAGGGTTTAGATCCACCTTCGAGTAGTGGAACTCGTGTCCCCTAAATTTTTCACCCTTTTTAAGGGCTACGTTATCATTTACAGACTCTGCAACCACGTAACTTAAGGCCTGGGGTTTTCTGGTCATGCACGAATCGTAGTTAAAAACATTGCACATCTTTCTACTGTTTATGGATCTTGTGAGGTACATCAAACCTCCACACTCTGCATAGATCGGCCTCTCATCTTCATGAAATTTTTTAACAGACCTGCGCATTGTCATGTTGGATTCAAGTTCCTTTTCAAATATTTCTGGGTAACCTCCACCAATGTAGAGGGCGTCAACATCTGGTACTTCTTCATCATGGAGTGGACTGAATTGGACCAGCTCTGCATTGTTGGCCTCCATAGCCTCCAGGTTCTCCGGGTAGTAAAAGTTGAATGCCTCATCCATTGCAACACCCACCCTAACCTTCTGATGGTTTTTCACGTTCCAGAGTTTTTCCCTCTCCCCTGGAAGTTTTCCTGCACCTTTCATTATGGCAAGCAGGGCATCGAGGTCTATGTACTCCTCCATCACCCGGCCCCATTTTTCTATAGATTGAAGTATGCTCTCCCTTTCAACTGCAGGTACCAGGCCAAGGTGTCTGCTCTCAACCTTTAGGGAGTCATCACGTGGTACTCCACCGATAACGGGGGTTTTCACCAGGGTTTCAATGGCCTTCTTGGTTTTGAGGTAGTGGTTTTTGTTCTTTACCTGGTTCAGTATAACTCCCTCAACCCTGATCTTGGGGTCCAGGTTTTTAAAGCCCAGGACTATGGCTGCAGCACTTCTTACAAGGCTTCTTGAGTTTAAAATAAGCACAACCGGAGCATCAAGTGCCTTTGCAATGGCAGCAGTACTTCCAACATCGTTCACAGGGCTTATACCTTCATATAATCCCCTCACACCTTCAATTATTCCAATTTTGGATTTTGAAACCTTCAGGCCCCTCTCCACTGTCTCCCTGATCTGGCCGGGTGACATGAAAAACGAGTCCAAATTCCTTGACCTGTTTCCAGTTGCAAGGCTGTGGTATGTTGGGTCTATGTAGTCTGGACCCACCTTAAATGGTTGGACACTGCATTTATTTGAAAGGGCCCTCATTATTCCAGTTGAAATGGTTGTCTTACCCACTGCACTTCCTGTTCCTGCAAGGATTACTCTCATGTTAATGGGTAGTACAAGCTCCTTTAAAAATTTGTTGGGAATTTTGATGTAAGTAAAGTGCTTTTTTAAAATTTTTTGGTTCCACCTGGAAATTTTTATGGATAATACTGCTAATTCCAGAAATTTGATGAACTTTATCAAAGGATAACTTTTATTTTTTTATCATGTGATTCATTTTTAGTATATAAACAATTAAAAATTTTTTAAGAGGCAAATAAGCATGAATAATGATTATTATAGAGATTAAGGGTTAAAAAGAGATTTTAAAAAATGAGAACCTAAAAGAGGGGTATCTGAAAAAAAAATGATCCATAAAAAAAGGTGGTTTAAGGTGAGATCAGAAAGCTCCACCACCTCCACCTCCAAATCCACCACCTATATCTCCAAATCCACCAAGACCATCAACAGCGTCTGAATTCAATCCTGTGGTCATTCCTGCATTTAAGGCAGAGTTCAGGAGCATGTAACCCCCGTAGTAGTGGAATAAGTAAATGTCGTTCACCTCGAGGTCCTCCTTTGGAAGGTTTATCTCCATGGCCTTTCTCACATTTTCTGCAACTCCAAGGGCCGTTGCATAGACCAGGTACCTGTTCCACACTGCAATGGACTCTGGCGGGTACTCCTTTATGAGGCTGAAGTCCTTCAGGTATTTCCTGAAGTTTTTCCATTTGGCATCGTACTCCTCACCATAAGTTGTCCATCTTCCTGCTATGCCTTCAGGCAGTTTAAGGGATATTAAAGCCACAACTCCCAGTGCAACTGCAGCATAGAGAGGATACCTTGAAGATGGCAGGGAACTTCCAAAGGTCATTATTCCTGCGATAACAGCCAGAATTAGCCCTGAAACCGCGTATATTTTGAGGTAACTGTCCCCTTTTTTATCAAATATCTGGTTTAAATCTTCGTCTGTTAAAAATCTCTTTTTAAGGTCGTACTCCCACGTGTCGTAGTTGTTCCTGAACCTTTCAGCCACATCCTGCTCTTTTAGATCCCTGTTCATATCTTCCAGTTTGATCTTGCCTTCCACTTCGAACTGACGCAGGATATTCACAACATCCATCTCAAAGTTTTCAAGCTTTGAAAAGTCTTTTTCATCGTTAAACTGGAGGTAAACCGACTTTTTAGGTGCTTGATTTATTATCTTTCCCAGAATGTTGTCTTTAAAGCTTTTCTCCTTCTCAACCCTTCCAATCTGGAGGTAGCCCCTGTTTATGAGATCCATGATCGTTGCCCTGAAACCGTTCATGTCAGGTTCCCCTATGCCTTTTGAGACTCCATGAACGCATATTGCATTTACAACTGCTGGAGGATCATCTGCTGGAATATCTCGTTCGTACTCTGCCCTATAATCAATTTTAGGTTCTCTTCCAAGTTTCATATATATTAGAAGTGGTATGAACAGTAACAGTATCATTACAACCGTTAAAAGGTAGTTCAGTGCGTTCTGGAAGTTTAAAGAGTTTTGGTAGTCATTTTGGATTTTTTCAATGGTTGTAAGGCCGTCCTTGTTTATTATAACCCCATTTTGAGGGTTGGATGCAAACTGGCTTCTGGGTATGGCCATCCTCACCTCGAAGTACTCGCCCTTATCAAGCCCGTTGGTGCTCACCTCAAAAACGTTTCCATTCCAGCCTGACTGCTTGGCAAAGTAGGGTGGATTCAACCAGTACTCCACTCCCTGATTCGATTTGAGGTGCACGCTTGCTGTTAACTGACTAACGGGTACCTGCCATTCTTCGCCCCAGAGCTTGTACTGGAGGTCGGCAACGTCGTTGTAGATCTTTATTCCCTGGAGAAAATTGTACTCAAGTGTAACGTTCACGTCTGCATCTGTGATGGGTGTGGTCTTCCCAGGGTCAGAGAAGAGGTAAATGGTTATGCGTTCCTGGGTTCCATTGTTCGTAACCTGGTAACTTGAGTAGGCCCCCTGAGTATTTACTTTTATGTTTTCAATGGACTGGCCGTTCGATAGGGGTATGTCCCTGTAAACTCCATGGTATGTTCCTGAAAAGGAGTAATGTATCATTTCCTTCACGTGGAGGCTTCCATCGTCCTGCACGAAGAGATCCGTGTGCATGCTAGGCATGGAGTAGGAAGAATCAGCTGCGTAAACACATGTACACATTGAAAATGAGATTAAAAGGAGAAAAATGAATGAAATACGCATTTTATCCATTTTTGCACCTCTAAAATTCTACTTTCGGCGTTTCAGTTTCCCTTTCAGCTATTTCAAAGAACTCTGCTTCCTTGAAGTGGAAGAGTGATGCTATGATGTTGCTCGGGAACATCTGACACTTGTTGTTGTACATTAAAACTGTGTCGTTGTAGAACTGTCTGGAGTAGGCTATCTTGTCTTCTGTCTGTGCAAGCTGTGCCTGAAGATCCCTGAAGTTTTCGTTGGCTTTGAGTTCCGGGTAGTTCTCAGCCACTGCAAAAAGACTTTTCAATGCGCCGGTCAACATGTTGTTGGCCTCCTCATTTTCAGCAACTGTTGTTGCATTCATGAGGCTGGACCTTGCTGCCGTGACATTTTCAAAAACTGTTTTCTCATGTTTTGCATAGCCTTTCACCGTTTCAACCAGATTCGGTATCAGATCCGTTCTCCTTTTAAGCTGAACATCGATCTGGGACCATGCATTCTTAACCCTGTTTCTAAGCTGTACAAGGCTGTTGTAGAAAACCACGATCCCAATTAGTATCAGAATTATGATTATTCCAATTATGATTTCCAGTATCATTTTTTTTATCTCCTTTCAAATTGGTGTTAGTTATGGTGAGTCACTTGTTTAAAGGTGTACTTTAATTTATTTAAACAGGATTTCATTTAAACAGGATTTTCAAACATTTATTCAAATATCATAATAAATATAACATAGATTTATTCAAGGGTAATATTTTATTAGTCTACGTTATTGATAACCTTGATTAACAACCTTCCACATACTGATTGACAAATGAGCAGGGCAAGGAAACTTAAAATTCTGGGCGAATCTGCAAAGTACGACAGGTGCAACTATGCAAACTACAACCTAGACAACTTTTTAACCCGTAAAACCCCTGGAATATACAATGCAAGCACCAGAGACGGGTGCACCGTGCCACTTTTCAAGGTGCTCATGACCAACAAGTGTTCAAACGACTGCAGATACTGTGTAAACTGTAACAAACACCGATTTGACAGGGTTGAATTCTCACCTGAGGATCTGACCTCCATATTTCTCGACTACTACAACAACAGGTACGTTGAGGGCCTATTTTTAAGTTCTGGAATTAACAGGAATGCTGAAACCTCCATGGAGAACATGGTGGAGGTTGCAAGGAAGCTTAGAATGGAGCACGGCTACAAGGGTTACATTCACCTCAAGATCCTGCCTGGAACATCCCACGACCTTATAAAAAGTGCCATGAGCCTTGCAGACAGGGTGAGTATCAACATGGAGGCTGCAACCCCCGAAGGTTTTGAGGAACTCACAAGCACCAAAAACTACCAAACAGATATTATAAGGCGTATGAAATGGATGAAAAGGCTTGGAAATCGGAAAGACCTTGCACCATCCGGCCAGACAACCCAGTTTATAGTGGGTGCCACCAACGAAACAGACCAGGATATCCTTGAGAGGGTGGACTGGCTCTACAAAAAACTCAAGATCAGGAGAAGTTACTTCAGCTCATTCAGCCCAATAAGGGACACACCACTTGAAAACCATGAAAAACCACATCCAAAACGATCCGCAAGACTTTATCAAGCAGATTATCTGCTTGATTCCTACAAGTTCCATCTCAATGAGCTTGTTTTTGATGAAAACGGCAACATGAATTCTGATATGGATCCAAAGTACTGTTCTGCCATCTCAAACCCTGAAAACTTCCCAGTTGAGGTGAACGAGGCAAGTTACAGCGAACTTCTCAGGGTTCCAGGTATCGGTAAGGTATCGGCAAATAGGATAGTTAAGCTTCGAAAACGTGGAAAATGTTTCAACAAGATGAAGGAGCTTAAAGATGTTGGAGTTGTGGTTTCAAGGGCTGAACCATTTATAAAGTTGAACAAAAGGTATCAGACAACCCTTGGAGTTTAATATTGGCTCTTTTTGAATTTATTTTATTAAATTTATTTTAAAACTTGATGCAAATTTTTTTATAAACCTGTTTTTATAGGTTTAGTTTTTATAGGTTTATTTAGTGAAACAAGCTAACCTTCAAGACGATTGGAAATTTAACTTAATTTTAAAAAATTTCAATGAAAAGCCCAATAAAGATCTTAAGAAGAACCTTAAAAATTCTCGTTTTTTAAAAAAATAGAAAAAAAATGAGTTACAACTTAAAAGTTATAAGTGAAGCACTTGTAAGTTATTAGATATAAATTATAAGTTTTAATTAACCAACTTGTAAGTTATAAGTTAAAAGGTATAAGAAATAAGTTATAACTTAAAAGTTATAACTCACAGTTTTTAAAGTCCTTCTTCTTCAAAAAGCTTCCATAATTCAGGATACTTATCTTTCACTGCATCTTCAATCAATGCTGAAGCTTCTTTACTTATACTGAATGCTGGCTTTGTATTTTTAAGATACCTTAAAACTGCTGCGGATTTGGCAGACCAAAGGGATATTCTGGGGTTTTTAGCCACCTCCTGCATCACAGTTTCCACCAGCTTTTCATCAAAGTCAGAATCATTGGATGCTCCAGTTTCAGGAGTTTTTTCGGCAGTTTCAGCCCTTGTTTTACGTGGTTCGGCCTTTGGTTTTGATTTTTTCTCTGCTTTTTCTTTTTTAACATTCTCTCCCATATTTGGCCTTATAAGAGCGTCCAAACCTTTTCCAAGCGCGTTACCCTGTTTTTTGGAGGTCATTTATTGTCCTCCCTGTCCTCCATGTTGATGATCTCCCCTGCAAGTTCCAGGTAAGCCCTGCTTCCTTTACTCTCTTCATCGTAGGTTACACAGGGTTTTCCATGGCTTGGTGCTTCTGCAAGCTTTACATTGCGTGGTATGGTCGTGCTGAAGATGTGTTCTGTTTCTCCAAAGTACTGTTTGACGTTTTCATAGACATCCCTTCCAAGACGGGTCCTTGCATCATAGAGCGTGAGTAAAATTCCCTTTATGGGTGCAGGACTATTTAAACGTGTTTCAACCAGTTGAATGGCTTCCAAAAGATCTGCCATTCCTTCAAGGGCATAAAATTCTGCCTGGATCGGTATTATAATACTGTTGGCAGCCACAAGGCAGTTTATGGTTAGGATACCCAGGGATGGAGGCACGTCCAGAAAGATGTAGTCGTAGCCCTGGGAAACACCGTCCATTGCCATGTCAAGTATGGCATGGTAGCCCACCTCCTTACTGAGTTCGATTTCAGCACCGCTCAGAGATATGTTACTGGGTATCATGTCCAGGCCTGGAACCTCGGTGTTAACCACAGCATTCTGCATTGGAACATCGCCTGTTAAAACCGAGTATATGGTGTCTTCCACTGCATTTTTTTGTATTCCAAGGCCTGTTGTAGCGTTGCCCTGTGGATCCATATCTATTACCAAAACTTTTCTACCCATAAGTGCCAAAGCTGCTGAAAGGTTCACTGCTGTTGTTGTTTTACCACAACCTCCCTTCTGATTCAATATTGCAATTATCTCGGCCATAAAATTCGTCCTCCAAATTGATTATAAGTTCTAAAGTATAACTTCTAAATTATAAGTTATAAGTTATAATATAAATATTTTGCTGTGTTTTACGCCCTTAAATCAGGTTCTATAAGATAAAAAAGCGTTAAAAAAAATGTGTGGTAGATCCAAAATCAAAAAATGTATTTAGATCTGAAGTCAATGAAGTCTGATAACATTAAAACCAAATTTTGTTTCTTACAATAACTCTTCCAACAATCTTATGGCCGACGAGATGCCCACATATCATCAAGTTGTACACCAGGTTTAACGTTTAAAAACTGAAATAAATTATAGATGCAAGAGTAGATTCTTCTTGTAAAAAAGCTGGCTTTTTAGAAGCGTTTAGAATTATTTTACAAACCAAAAGCTTAAGTTCATACGTTTTGAATTACGATCACCAACTGATTGACCTTAAACTATATAATGAAAAATCCTAAAAAGAAAAAATCCTAAAAAAAAAATTTTACAAGTCAAAATATTGCTACTTAACTTCCATTAAACTTCTTCTCATTTAATTGAAGATCGAGCTGATCTAGACTTAATGACACTTAAAAGATGTTTTTATCACTCTATGAAGTTTTACGAGATTTAAAGATCAGGACCCCTTCTATCTCTACTTTTTTAAGCCAGATCATTTTTAAAGCAGACCAGAGTTAAAAACTTCGATTCAAAAAAAGTAATTCAAAAAGTTAGGGAGGGTTTTTAGAAGTGAACCCTCTTGGAGAGTGTGATTGGAAGGGGCAGGTTTCTGAAGGGCATGCCTGCAGTTTCATCATGAATCCTGCTTACAAGCTCATCTACGTCCATGGAAACCTTCTCACCGGTTTTTCTAACGTTTACAGTGAGCTGGTTGCCTTCAATCTCCTTGTCACCAACAACCACAACGTAAGGAACCCATTCTTTACCCGCATTCCTTATTTTCTTTCCAACGGTTTCATGCATCTCGTCAACATCAACACGCACTTTTTGGGCTTTTAAATCCGATGCAAGTTTCATTGCAAAGTCCGCGTGCCTCTCTGCAATTGGAATGATCCTCACCTGGGTTGGTGTTAACCATACTGGAAGCATTGGTGGTTTTTCATCCATTTCAGCGGCAGTTTTTTCAAGCAAACTGCATATAACCCTCTCAACACTTCCTGTTGGACTGCAGTGAAGTATTATTGGGTTTACCTCCTTTTCTTCCTGATCCATGTAGGTTATTCCAAATCTTTCACCGCTTTCAACATCTATCTGAACTGTTGGATTTTCTATTGGCCTTCCAAGGTAATCAATGGCTGCAAAGTCCATCTTAGCTATCCAGTAATGTTTTCTTTCGGGCAAAATCTCCAGGAGCACTGGTTTACCTATCTTGGACACTGCTTCCATGACCCAGTCCCTGTTCTCCTCAAAGAAGTCTGCTGTGGCCCTCATTATAACCTCGTAGTTGACTCCAAGATCCACTCCAGTTTGTTTGCACATGTCTATCTGGTCGTTGAACTCCTCCATTGCATGATCCATGTCTCTGCAGACTGTGTGAAGGTCCGGCATGGTGAATCCTCTCAACCTTTTAAGTCCCACAACCTCTCCCTTCTTTTCAAGACGGAAGCTGTAGGTTGAAAGCTCGTACATTCCAACAGGGAGGTTTTTCCAGGTTAAGAATGAATCTGCAAGTATCCTAAAGGCCCCAAAGCAGCATGCATACCTCAACATGAGGTTCTTGCTTTTGGTGCCTAAACGATACTGACGTTCCCCGAACTTGGCTGCGTGAGCGTTTATTGCCTTGTCTGCCAGATCGTACATTATAGGCGTTTCAACAGGCATTGCACCCCTCTCTGTCACGAGGTTGTAGACGTAGTCTGCGAGAAGATCCCTGATGAGTCTTCCCTTTGGATACCAGCGGAGGTGGCCCACATCTGCAGAAGGTTCGTAGTCTGCAAGGCTTTTTTCCCTCATGAGGCGGACATGTGGAGGTTCCTCGCCCGTGGATTCCATCTTTCCAAGCTCGTTGGCCACAAGCTTTTTAAAATCTCCTTCTTTGTACCTGAATTCTTCTGTGCTGAGTATTTTTCCATCTGCTATCACGTAGAACTTGGATTTTTCCTCCTCAACTTTCTCTTCCTTTTTAGGTTCTGCTGTTACAGTCCTTGAAAGTTCTGAGAGTGGATGTCCCTTGCATGATACCTCAAATGCTTTGTACCATCCGAATGGGGCCCTTGCAACAGGGATGTTCATCTCGTCAAGCCTTGACTCCATTTTCTGGAGTACTTCCTTTGCAACATCTGGTGAGCTTAAAGATGAGCTTAAATGCGCGTATGGATAAACAACCACATTTTTTGCCCCTACCTTGGATAGAACATCCTTAACCTCTGAAACTGCGTTTTCAACAACTCCATCTGGATTTTCCTCGTCTTCCTTTTCAACTGCTGTGAAAACAACCAGTGCTTCTTTAAATTCGCCTATTTTATCTTTATCATCTATTTTTTCTGCTATTTTTGTTTTTGACTTTGTTTTGTACTTTAAATAATCAGAATGAATTAGAAGTATCCTCATTCAACCACCTGTTAAATTAAAGCTCAGAATAGAATCCTTAGCATTACTTACAATTTATTTATAGCTACTCGTTATTGGTTTATGTAGTTTATGAATGGATCGTTCCAGTGCAAAACAGGTTGAAGAAGCCCTGTCAACCCAATACAATAATAAGATAACACTTTATTCAGCATAAACTATTAAGATCATCCAGAATCCGTTTTGAAACACATAAAACCCTAATTCCATTAAAAAACCTTTTTTCAAGCTTTTATTCATTTTATTCCAGTTAATAGAAAAGCTTGTATACAATAAGGCCTCAACTAAATAGACATGAACATGATGAGGGAGAAGGGCCCTGACATCAAAAGGCTGACGGAGATCGTGAGGGTTCTGGCAAAATACGAGTTCGGAAACGTTGTTAAAAGTATAGGGTTAAATGACAAACTGCCCCTATCTGAACGCTTTAAAAAGAGCATATCTCTGGAGGAACTTGAAATTCCGGTTCCCGAGAGGCTCAGACTCGTTTTGGAGGAACTTGGAACCACCTTCATTAAGCTTGGGCAGGTTCTAAGCACCAGACCTGACCTCGTTGGTGAGGATTTTTCCCGAGAATTTGCCAAACTCCAGGATGCAACCCCTCCCCTTGATGCTGGAGTTGTGGTGTCCATGGTTGAGAAGGAACTTGGAAAATCCCTGGAAGATGTTTTCTCAAGTTTTGATACTACGCCTCTGGCTTCAGCTTCAATTGGAGAGGTGCACAGGGCCGTGCTTAAAAACGGTAATGAGGTCGCAGTTAAGATCCAGAGGCCCGGGCTTGAAAAGCAGATAAGCCATGACATAAGCATCATGCGCTATCTTGCAGGCTTGATAGACAAAAGAATTCCGAAATGGAAGTATTACAACCTTCCAGGGATCGTTGATGAATTTGAACGATCAATACTCAAGGAGATGGACTACCAACAGGAGGCACGAAATGCAAAGGAGTTCAGCAAGATTTTCCAGGGCGATAGAACTGTCTACGTCCCCAAAATCTACGATGAACACTCCACAACCAAAGTCCTGACCATGGAATTTATAGATGGCGTTAAAGTCCGGGACATAATGGAAGGGAAAAATGACAAGTTCAACAGGAAGCTCATAGCAAAACGCGGTGCAGAATCCTACTTCAAACAGGTACTTATCCATGGTTTCTTCCATGCAGATCCCCACCCAGGAAACATTTACGTGCTCAAGCACAACGTTGTCTGCTTTCTGGACTTTGGAATGATGGGCCGCATCGATGAAGAATCTCGTGAAAGCCTTGCAGAACTTTTTATCTACATAATAAACTACGATATCAATGGCATAATAAATCAGCTCACTTACATGGGGATTGTAAACGAAAAGGTGGACAAAAAATCCTTAAAATATGATCTGATGGATTTCATGGAGAAGTATTATGGAGCCGATATCACGGCCGTTGGAAACATTCTGAAGGAACTTTCAAACTCCAGCATACTTGAAAAACATCACATCAAATTTCCAAGGGAACTGGTGCTCCTTGGAAGGGTTATCACCATGGTGGAGGATATGGGTCAGAAACTGGATCCAGAATTTAACGCCGTCGAAATATCAAAGCCACTGGTTAAAAAACTGTTAATACATAAGTTAAGCCCCTTCAGGTTTTTAGATTTCTTGAGTGAGAACGCCTTTGAGTTCGAACACTTGATGAAGGTTCTCCCAAAAAGTTTGAATAAAACCTTAAAAAAGCTTGAAGAAGGCAGAATAATCATTGAAATGGAGCACAAAAATCTTAACACCATTTCAATAAACCTAAGCAGGGCAAGCAACCGCATATCCCTTGCCCTAATCATATCAGCCCTTATAATTGGCTCATCACTCATCATGCAGACCAACAAGGGAATACTTTTGCTTGGATTTCCATTCCTCGGAATTATAGGGTTTATAATAAGTGCTGTACTGGGTTTTGGCCTGGTGATCTCAATTTTAAAGCACGAAGAGATATAGAACGATCTAATTAAAATGATCTAGGGATAGTTAAATGATCTATAGGCAATCCCGGACCAATGCTAAGATTAATCTGTGCAAATTCTATCTGTACAAATTTGGGCAAAAGAACCTTCCAAGTGTAACCAAGACAATCTCAACAAAAACTGCAAACAAAAAAACAGTTTTATTCATATTTCAGGGTTTTTATTCTTTTTTTGGTTTTTTTATTGTGAAAAATTGTTTTTTAAAGTTTTTAAAATCTTCACCTAAACTCTAAACATGATCATTTAAACATAATGACAACAAAAAATGATAGTAAACTCACTTT
>DAHH01000003.1:111316-146579 GCA_002498385.1 Methanobacterium sp. UBA410 | reverse complement strand
CACTTTAAAAATGATAGTAAACTTACTTTAATTTATTGAATACTAATGTTAGGATAAGATGTTACAGGATAAAGTTATAGTGTAAAATTCACGGTGGTCAAATGAGAAGTGATACCATTAAAAAGGGCCTTCAGAGGGCTCCCCACAGATCTTTACTAAGGGCCTGCGGAGTAACGGATCAGGAAATGGACAAACCATTTATAGGTGTGGCCAGCAGTTTCACTGAAATAGTTCCGGGCCATATTCACCTTAAAAAAGTAGCAAAAGCCGTAAGAGAGGGTATAAATGAAGCAGGCGGTGTTGCATTTGAATTCAATACCATGGCAATATGTGACGGCATAGCAATGAACCATGAGGGCATGCGTTATTCACTGGCATCCAGGGAGATAATTGCAGATACAGTTGAAAGCATGGCCCAGGCACATCAGTTCGATGCCCTGGTGCTCATACCAACCTGCGACAAGGTGGTTCCTGGAATGCTCATGGCAGCAGCCAGACTTGACATACCCGCAGTAGTGGTTACAGGCGGTCCAATGATGCCAGGGCAATTCCAGGGCAAACCTGTGGACTTCATAAATGTTTCTGAAGGTGTTGGTGCAGTTTTATCCGGTAAAATGACCCAGGAAGAACTGGACGAGCTTGAAAAATGTGCATGTCCAGGCGCTGGATCCTGCGCAGGTTTGTTCACTGCCAACACCATGGCCTGCCTTACAGAGGCCCTGGGAATGAGTTTAACAGGTTGTGCAACTGCACATGCTGTTTCTTCAAAGAAGATGAGGATTGCAAAGGCTTCGGGAAGGAAGGTAGTTGAACTTGTGGAGAAAAACATCACTCCCTCCATGATAATGACCCAGGAAGCATTTGAAAATGCTGTGGCCGTGGATCTGGCCCTTGGAGGATCAACCAACACCACCCTCCACATCCCTGCAATTGCAAGTGAACTGGAGGACAAGGGTGTAAAGGTCAACCTGGATCTCTTCGATGATCTGAGCCACAAGATCCCCCACATAACGTCCATCAGACCTGGTGGACCCCACAGAATGCTGGACCTTGAAAATGCAGGGGGAGTACCCGGAGTTTTAAGTGTTTTAAAGGATAAGATACATTCAGATGCCCTGACGTGCACAGGTAAAACCATTGGAGAGAACATTGAAGATGCAGTGGTCGCAGACCATGAAGTGATAAGGTCTCTGGACAATCCAATACATGAAGAAGGAGGAATAGCTGTTTTGAAAGGAAATCTTGCACCAAATGGATCTGTTATTAAAAGGGGGGCAGTTGACCCTGACATGATGGAACATGAGGGGCCTGCAAAGGTCTTCAACAGCGAAGAAGAATGTGTGGATGCCATCTCATCTGGCCAGATCCAGGAGGGAGACGTGATCGTTATCAGATACGAGGGTCCTAAGGGAGGTCCTGGAATGCGTGAAATGCTCAGTCCAACCTCTGCAATATCAGGTATGGGACTGAAATCAGTTGCACTTATAACCGATGGAAGATTCTCTGGAGGTACAAGGGGGCCATGTGTTGGCCATGTTTCTCCAGAAGCAATGGAGAACGGCCCTATAGCTGCAGTGTGCAACGGAGACATTATTAAAATAGACATTCCAAGCAGGAAGCTTGAACTCCTCCTGGAGGACGATGAGATCAAAAGCAGGATAAAAGAGAACCCCAAACCTGAAAGGAAGGTTAAGGGATGGCTTTCAAGATACATGAAGCTTGCAAGTTCTGCTGATAAGGGTGCAATTCTAAGGTAATCTACCTTGAGGGTGTAAAAATGTCCAGTACCAGGGAAATAATAAGTTATATTGCAATCATACTCATTGGAGTAATTATTGCCCAGCATATGAACGTTGTTGTTTCAGGGAGCATGGAACCCGTTTTTTACAGGGGAGATGTTGTAGTCATAGAAAAAACCAGCTTCTTAGGCTTGCAAGAAGTAAATCCTAACAATTTGAACGTTGGAAACGTTGTAATTTATAAGGCCACCTGGTTCAACGAACCTGTTATACACAGAATCATCTACAAGGGATATGACTCCAACGGCGAGCTCTACTACATAACCAAGGGTGATCATAACTCTGTTCAGGACCCTGCTGCTGTCTACCCGGAACAGGTGGAGGCCAAAGTTGTAACTACAGGCAGCAGCCTGTGGATAATACCTAAGGTTGGGTACATAACCCTCTGGATCAGGGGATTATAAAATTAAATAGCAATTTTTTTTTAAATTAGATGCTATTTTTTATGTTTTAATTTTTTTTAGGGTAATGGACTTTGTAAGATAAAGGATTTTTTATAAAATAGGTTTTATAATAAAACAAGATTTAGTGAAGCTAATTGTGAAGTTAATTTATAGTCAGGTGAATTTTATGTACAGAATACTGAAAAATGAAGCAGCAGAATCATTGAAAAATGCTATCCATGCATTGGGCTGGGAAATACCTGAAAATATCAGGATAGAGGAACCTCCTAATCCAGAAATGGGGGATATTGCAAGTTCAGTTTCATTCCAGCTTGCAAAACAGCTTAAAAGATCTCCAATGGAGATAACCAGGGACATACTGAATGAAATTGAATTACCCTCCATATTCAACAGTGTTGAATCCAAGGGTCCCTACATGAATTTTTTCATAAACTACGATAAGTTCTCAAAGATGGTTCTGGAATCTGTGGACGATGATTATGGAACCTTCAAACCAAAAAACAGGAAAATAATCCTCGAGCATACTTCAGCAAACCCGAACGGACCTTTACACATAGGACATATACGTAACTCAATTATAGGTGATTCTCTAGCCAGAATATTGAGAAAAGCAGGATATGAAGTTGAAACCCAGTACTATGTCAACGATATGGGCAGACAAATAGCCATGATAGTCTGGGGCCTCTTAAACATGGACTACAAGATGGATCCTGCAGGAAAACCCGACCATGAGATTGGAAAGTTTTACTTCCAGGTTAATGAAAAGCTACGGGCCGATCCCGAACTAAAATCTGAGATCAACACCATACTCAAGAGGTACGAGAAGGGAAAAGAGAAGGAGCTTCAGGAACTTTTCAAGCACGTTGTTGAAAAATGTATCGAGGGAATAAAAATCACCTCCAGACGTTTGAACATCAACCATGATGTTTTCACGTGGGAAAGCACCTTTGTAAAAAATGGAGACGTTTCAAACATCCTTAAATCCCTTGAAGGACGTATCAAGAGAAATGAGGTCCCATACCTCGACCTCAACGAGTATGGCATCGAAAAGGAGCTCATACTCACAAGATCCGATGGAACGTCACTCTATGCCACAAGAGACATAGCTTACCACCTCTACAAATCAAAAAACTTTGATGAAATCGTTGATGTCCTGGGATCAGACCATAAACTTGCTGTGAAACAGCTGAGCATTGCAGTGAAGCTCCTGGGAGGTAAAGCACCGCACGTTATATTCTACGAGTTCATAACCCTGCCTGAGGGTTCCATGTCCACAAGGAAGGGTGTTTTCATAAGTGTTGATGAGCTCATTGACGAGGCTGTTAAACGCGCCAAAAAAGAGATGAAAACGAGAAGGCCGGAACTGACAGAAGAGGAAATGGATTCAATTGCAGAGAAGATCGGTGTTGGGGCCATAAGGTACTACATAGCAAGGCTTTCCCCTGAAAAACACATAGTGTTCAAGTGGGATGAGGCTCTGAGCTTTGAAAGAGGCTGTGCATCCATACAGTACTCCCATGCAAGGGCCTGTAAGCTGCTTGAAAAGGCAGGATGCAAGCTTGGAGAAGCTTCTTTAAGGGAGGTTCCTGATTGGAGACTTGAGGATCCAGCAGAAATTGAGCTTGTAAAAACCATGTCCAAGTTTTCAAGTGTTGTAGCAGAGTCAGCAAAAACGAGAAGGGTTCACAACCTTGCACAGTACGCCCAGGATCTTGCAGGGGCTTTTAACAAGTTCTACAAATCAGTTCCTGTTATTGAATCAGATAAAGAAGCATTAAGGCTTGTTATTGTTGATAAGGCCAGGATAACCATAAGAAACTGTTTGGAGCTCATGGGTATCGATGCACCCCTTTCAATGTAGTTTGAAATCTGATTTTCTCCATTTCTCATTTTTCTCATTGCCCTGAACCTTTTTTAATCAATTATGTCAGTAATTTAAATTTCTGCCAAATTTAAAATTCTTTTTGAAAAAAGAGTTATTCTAAGAATGGACATTACTAAATAAGTATAAATAAATTTTAGGATTTTAAATTGAAATTTTAAAAGTGAAACTTTAAAAAAAGGTTTAAAAAAGTTTTAAAATGGTGTATTTGATTAAATGTGCAAAAAAATCAAAATATTTAAAAAAAATACTTAAAAATAGGGGTAATTAGGGATAATCTAAAAAAGATTAAGTATTTAAAAACTGTTTAAAATAAAAAAAACTGTTTAAAAACTTAAATTTAATGTATCAGTTAAATGTATCAGTTAAAGGACCTGTGTATCATTCCTTTAAAAGCTCGTAGAGCACTGCTTTCTGTGCGTGCATCCTGTTTTCTGCCTGGTCCCATATAACAGATTGGGGACAGTTTATCACCTCATCCGTTATTTCCTGACCCCTGACTGCAGGCAGGCAGTGCATAACTATTGCATCGGGTTTTGCCATTTTTAAAAGGTCCATGTTGACCTGATAATCCCTGAAATCTTCCATTCTTTCTGAGGCATCTTTCTCATCACCCATGCTAACCCAAACATCGGTGTATATAACATCTGCATCCTTAACTCCCTCTGAAACCTTACTGATTATCTCAAGTTTGGATCCTGATTTTTGGGCGTAGCCTTGAGCTTTTTTAAAGATTGCAGGGTTGGGTCCGTATTTTTCAGGACACACAACAGTCATGTCCATTCCAACAAGGGCTGCTGCAAGAAGCAGAGAGTTGCAAACGTTGTTACCATCTCCAACAAAGGCCATTTTAACCTTGAAAGTGTTTTTCTTCTCATGTATGGTTAAAATATCTGTCAGTGCCTGGCAGGGGTGTTCTAAGTTCGTCAAACCGTTTATAACTGGAACATTGGAGTACTCTGCAAATTTAACAACATCATCATGTTCTTTGGCCCTTATCATGACGCCATCAACGTATCGGGTCATTGCCCTTGCTGTGTCTTCCACTATCTCCCCACGGCCCAGCTGAAGGTCGCTTGCAGACAAGTAGAGGCCGCTGCCTCCAAGATGGAACATGGCCACTTCAAATGAAACCCTTGTTCTGGTTGATGCCTTCTCAAAGATCATGGCCAAGGTCTTACTTTTAAGTGGTTGGCCCATTATTGGGTCTTTTTTAAACTTTTTTGCCTGTTCAAGTAATTCAAATATGTTATCTTCTGCATCTGTAATTGATAAAAGATGTTCCATAGTATCCCTCTCCAAAAAAAATGTGATGTTGTATTTTAGATTTTAGACCAACTGTTCTTAAAAAAACACTTTCTTGATCTTTTAAATTAGCTTTTTCTAAATAGATGTAAATTTTCTCCCACAACTAACAAGAAGCACATTTTTACGTCCATTAAGTTATTGAATTGACCCACTTAACCTTCCATTGAATTTGAATTCTATATTACGGGTCAATGTTATTATCTATTAACACTGCACAAATTAAGTTTACTGTTGAATTTTTACTATTGAATTAATCCGTATTGGATTAATATCTAATGAAATTTACTACCTTACCCTCAGATAGTTATTGTCCTGTAAGGTCAATTAATTGATCTTAATTGATCTTAAGTGATTAAATCTGGTTTTAAATGTCTTTAAACCCTTAATCAGATCAATTTCTTAACCAGCTAACTTTAATATGGGTCTATCGAATCTTAAATTTTTTATAAGTTATTCTACAAGTTAACTGGTTTTATCAAGTTGACTAATATTTTTTTAAATTTGTTTGTTGGTTATGGTAGTTAAAGCTTGCCCACAACCAACAGTATTCCATTATAAATTTCTTGTTTTTATATCGCCCAACGCCGTGCCTTTCTAATAATCCCGATCCATGTTTTAAATTAAATGTTGCCCTGTCTAATCTGCTCCATGTGCCTCATTCTCTTACCTATGAGATCAGCGGTACCAACGTCTGAACGGTGGTAAACATCACCCTCCACGTAGGATGTGGCTTTCTCACAGATTTCTTCGGCTTCTTCTATGGTTTCTCCAATTCCAACGAGTCCGAGTGCCCTTGAGGAGGAGGTGTATATTTTATCATCATTCTGATCCACGGCGGCGTAGTAAACAATTGCTCCTGCATCGTTTATTTTGGCCTCGTCAACCTCAATCACCTGATTGGATGCTGCAGTTTCAGGGTACCCCCTTGGAACCACGTACTTACAGACTGTTGCTTTGCTCTCAAAGTCTACTTTTTTGAGTTTGCCATCAACTATGTTTTGGGATACTTCCACGAAGCTTGAGTTTAGAAGTGGGAGCACGTTCATGGCTTCAGGATCCCCGAACCTTGCATTGTACTCAACTAGCCTTGGTCCGTCTCTGCAGAGCATGAACTGGCCGTAGAGAATTCCCCTGTATGGCCCAACCTCATTTTTGATGGCCTTCACGGTTTTCTCCATTATTTTAACGGATTTATCGTAGTCTTTTCTGTTTAAAAATGGAAGTAAACCATCTTTGTTGGAATATGATCCCATTCCACCAGTTATTGGGCCTTTATCTCCCTCATAGGCACTTGGATGGTCCTGGGCAGCTGGCATTGGTACAACGTGTTTTCCGTCCACAAAGGCCTGAACTGTGAATTCTTCACCCAGGAGCCTTTCCTCTATCACAACTCGGGGGTGGCCTCCGATCTTGTTGTCAATTATTTCTTTAACGTAGTTTTTAGCTTCATGTGCATCTTCAAGGTGTTCTCCCATGATCTTAACGCCCTTTCCCCCTGTCAAGCCCACTGGTTTTATTACAACTTCCTTTCCAAAGTCGTCTATAAATTTTCCAGCGTCCTGAGCATCATCAAAGACCCTGTACACAAGGGATCCTGGTATTTTATGTTCTTCAAATAGGTTCCTCATGAAGGATTTGTCTGTTTCTATCCTGGCTGCTTCCTTAGTTGGGCCAACACATCCAATACCTTCCTCCTGGAGTGCGTCAACTATACCCATCTCAAGGGGTGCCTCAGGCCCTATCACAGCCACGTCTATTTTGTTTTCAAGGGCGTAGTTTTTAACGGCCTCCACGTCTTTCTCGCTTAAAATCTTGAATTTTGATATCCTGGATATTCCAGGGTTTTTTCTGCTCATTATTGAGTGTAATTCGGCGTCTTCTCCTATCGCCCTGCATATTGCATGTTCCCTTGCTCCCGTTCCTACAACAAGAATTTTCATGTAAAAGTCCTCCTACTCTAAATCTATAAATCTTACCCCTATAAAAAGGAGGGCTAAAAATTTATGATCGCTGGAACTTAAAGGTTGGATTTTCCCATAAAAAACACTTTTTATTTATAAGTTCAAAAAAATTCTTTTCTTATAGTTTGTACAGTTTCTTTTCTTATAGTTTGTACAGTTCAAAAATAGTTTGTACAGTTCAAAAAAAATTGGAGACCAGATTTGAACATTGATCTTGAAAAAAATTCATGAAGTAACACCATGAACCAATCAAAAAAAATAAAATTAAACAAAAAATATTTAAACAATAACCTACCTTAACCAGTTAGTTTTTATTCTAGTTTTTTTCCGGCTTCTGGTCCTGGTTTTACTGTGTATGTTTCTTGGATTTTCATTAGTATGGCTGCTTTGGGTTTGAGTTTGGTCATTGCGTTTTCTCCCCATTCTGTTACTTCATCGAAGTATTTGCCTGATGTGAATATTTGGACTGTGCCTTTGAACTGGTAAGGGCATTTGGCTGCTTCTTTAGGTATCAATGCCATCTTAGGATTTTCCTCCAGATTCTTACGCGTCTTATCCATAAAGTTATCCGCAATCAAAATAGTCTCATCATCCAAAGGCCTTGCAAAACCAATAGGAACCACATTAGGAACACCAACACTACTAGACGTCGCAACAAAAACCAAATCATCCCTCAAAACATCCAAAACATCACTACTCAACTTCACAAAGATCACCTCTTTTATCTACCTTTGGTTTATCTAATTCTTGTTACTGGATAAAACCTCAAACAATATATGTTTTTGGTTTATGGGTTAATTTTTTGATTATAGGTTAACTATCCCCCTTTAAGGGTGCCATCCCTAGAAAATTTGAAGATAGAGTTTAATGGGAAACAGTTGACAAAGAAAAGTTACACCCGTTTTTATCATGGGGAGTGAACTACGACAAAAGATAATATATACTTCCACGCCTAAATCATGAGATTATAGACACATGAATATTTTCCATGTGAGTAGAGTTAATTAAAAAGTAAGGAACTAAAGGTGTTTTTATGAAGGGCAGTGAAGCCATAATCAAATCACTAAAAGATCAGGGTGTGGATGTTGTTTTTGGGTATCCTGGGGGAGTTTTACTTCCACTCTACGATGTCATCTACAGCTCTGATCTAAAACACATACTGGTAAGACATGAACAGTGCGCAGCTCATGCAGCTGACGGATACGCTAGGGCATCTGGAAAAGCCGGTGTATGTATTGGAACATCTGGACCTGGGGCCACAAACCTTGTAACAGGAATTGCAACTGCATACATGGACTCATCCCCCGTTGTAGCTATTGCTGGACAGGTTTCAACACCACTCATAGGTAACGATGCATTTCAGGAGGTTGACACCATTGGCATGACCATGCCCATCACGAAACACAACTTCCAGGCCATGCACGCAGATGAAATACCTGGAATGATAAAATCGGCCTTTTACATAGCAGAAAGCGGACGTCCAGGCCCAGTTGTTCTGGACCTTCCAAAGGATGTTCAAGATGAAGAGTTCGACTTTGAGAGCGCTCCAAGCATGGAACTTCCAGGTTACAAACCAACCAAACGGGGACACCCCCTCCAAATCAAGAGGGCTGCAGAACTGATCCTGCACGCCCAAAAACCTGTCATACTTGCAGGCGGCGGTGTTATCCTTTCAAGTTCATCAGAAGAACTTTTAAAGCTTGCAGAGATTACAGGCGCACCTGTAACAACCACACTCATGGGGAAAGGTGCATTTCCTGAAGATCACCCACTTTCCCTTGGAATGCTTGGTATGCATGGTAAACAGGTTGCTAACTTCACAGTGGATGACTGTGACTGCCTCATTGCAGTGGGATGCAGGTTCTCAGACAGAACAACTGGGTCTATCCCTCTGTTTGCCAAAAATGCTAAGATCATTCACATAGATGTTGATCCAGCTGAAATTGGTAAAAACGTTGATGTAAACGTTCCAATTGTTGGAGATGCCAGGATCATCCTGCAGAGCCTCATAAGGATCCTTTCTCAGCATAAGACACCTGCAATGGAGGCCAATGCAGCCTGGACCCGGCACGTAACCAAACTCAAAAACGCGTTCATACCGCGTCTTTCATTTGATGATATTCCATTAAAACCTCAACAAACTATAAAAGAGATATCAGAGGCAATCACAGATGACACAATTGTTACAACAGATGTTGGCCAGAACCAGATGTGGATGGCCCACTATTTCACATCCAAAATTCCAAGAACCTTCCTTTCATCGGGCGGGCTTGGGACCATGGGATTCGGATTCCCTGCTGCAATCGGTGCCAAGGTTGCAAAACCCGAAACAGATGTTGTTGCAGTCTGTGGGGATGGAGGCTTCCTCATGGTCTGCCAGGACCTTGCAACGGTGAAGGACTACGATATACCTGTCGTTATCTGTGTTCTTGACAACAGGTACCTTGGAATGGTTGCACAGTGGCAGAAGCTCTTCTACAACAACAGGATATCGCACACCAAACTTGGAGAAGTGCCAGACTTTGTCAAACTCGCAGAATCATTTGACATCAGAGGTGAAAAGGTTGAAAAACCAGGAGAACTACGTGAAACCCTTAAGGATGCACTTAGATCTGGTGAGCCTGCACTCATAGATGTTGTAATAGATCCAGATGAGATACTTCCAATGGTACCACCGGGACGCGGCCTCACAGAGATAGTCGGTGAGTACAAGGTTGAAAGGGAGTATTCGGGCGAAATTCCATACAAGCAGAGCTCCAAAGTGGAAGGTGATTGAGATGGACAAACAGAGGACCCACATAATAAGTGCCCTTGTACTTCACAAACCAGGTGTTCTCCAGCGTGTTTCGGGACTTTTCACAAGGAGAGGATTCAACATAGAGAACATCACCGTTGGAACCTCTGAGCAGGAGAACATGGCCAGAATGACCATAATTGCTCGGGGCGATGAGAAGGTGCTGGAGCAGATAACCAAACAGCTGAACAAGCTCATAGAGGTCATAAAGGTCAGGGACCTTGACCCTGAAAACACAGTTAAACGAGAGTTATGCCTTATCAAGGTGTACACCCCCACAGAGAGGGTGAGATCAGAGGTTATCCAGTATGCAAATATTTTCAGGGGACGTATAATTGATGTGAGCCCTGAAAGTCTTACAATAGAGCTTACAGGTGCACCAGACAAAATAGAAGCCCTTTTAGATCTAGTAAGGCCATTTGGAATAAAAGAAGTAGCTAGAACAGGCCCTACAGCAATATCAAGGGGTTCAAAAACTATATAACTCCATTTTTAGTGATAAATCAGGATTTAAATATTTTTAGATCTTCAAGTATCCTTAAACTATTTAATTTTTCTTTTATTTTTTATTTAGTTATTTTAAACTTATTAAACCTGATACCTGGTTTAAACTACCCTTTAACATGGCCATGACAAACTTTATAAATCAATTCCACGTAATATTAGACCATTGATTACTTTTGAAAACCAACCAGTTTTAGGACTCATTGGTATTACAAATTAAATTTATCACAATTTTTTAAAGGAGGAGGAGAACTTATGAAGATGTACTATGAAAAAGACGTTGACACAAACGTCTTAAAAAATAAAACCATCGCAGTAATAGGATACGGAAGCCAGGGGATGGCACAATCCAGGAACATGGCAGACAGCGGATTAAACGTTGTTGTTGGACTTAGAAAGGGTGGGAACTCATGGAAAGCTGCATCAGATGATGGTATGGAAGTTATGAGTGTTGAAGATGCTGCAGAACAGGGTGACGTTATACACGTACTCATACCTGACGAAGTCCAGGGTAAAGTCTACCAAAAATCCATCAAAGACAAAATGGAAGCTGGAAACACCATATCATTCTCTCACGGATACAACATACACTACGGTTACATACAGCCCCCTGAAGACGTCAACATAACCATGATAGCTCCAAAGGGTCCAGGTTCAATGGTAAGACAGACCTACCTTGAAGGATTCGGAGTTCCAGGACTTGTTGCAGTTGAAAGAGACGCAACAGGAAATGCCCTACAAATAGCCCTTGCAATGGGTCAAGGATCTGGATTTACAAGAGGAGGAGTTCTTGAAACAACCTTCAAAGAAGAAACAGAAACAGATCTATTCGGTGAGCAGGCAGTACTCTGTGGAGGAGTTACAGGACTCATAAACGCAGGTTTCCAGACCCTTGTTGAGGCAGGTTACCAGCCAGAGATTGCATACTTCGAAACATGCCACGAGATGAAGCTCATAGTTGACCTAATCTACAAGAAAGGATTCGGCAACATGTGGCACGATGTCAGTAACACAGCTGAATTCGGTGGCCTCATGATCAGAGATCGTATTATAACAGATGAAACCCGTAAAGAAATGAAACAGGTTCTTAAAGAGATTCAAACAGGTAAATTCGCAAAAGAATTTGCAACCGAAAACAACGCAGGAGCTCCAATGCTCAAAAGCCTCAGGAAAATTGAAGATAACCTTAAGATCGAAAAAGTCGGTGCAAAATTAAGGAAAGCCTGTGGATTACAGAAGGACGATTAAAACTCCTTCATTTTCTTATTTTATTCTTTAATTCTATCAGTTTTATCTGATTCTACTAGTTCTATTTCACAACTGTTTTTAACAGCTTTTTTTTTACTTGTTGACTTTTTAAACTTTTTTTACTTCTTGAACTTCAGGATACAATATTTTTTGATAACTCCATCACTGTGCATAAAAAGTAGATCAACATTCGAAAGATTTGATAAAGTGCAGTTTAATGATACCATAGACCTTCAAACAACCCTGAGGCTCGCGGAATGCAGTTTGCATTCTTAGCAGCGGCTTTTATAATTTTTGTAGGGTTTTTATTATTCCTATTCATCAAGCCTCCATCCATGGACTGAAACTTTGTACTTCTTTAAACTTTGAGCTGTTATGCCTGTTATTCTACCTTTTAATCAGATAAACTTAATAACTGCCTGAGAGATACTGAGCCCAAGGATCGTTGAACAAAACAGGGAGATTTTTTTATGGTTTTTGTGGGTATGGATCATGGAACAACAGGAGTTTCATTTACAGTGTTAACTGCCGAACCAGTACATTTCAAGATTGGGAGGGAAGAACTTTCTTCTGGAAAAGTATCGGCCCTTGAAGAACTATCAAAAAGGGTTGATCTTGAATCAATAGACCTCATGGCCATAACCTACGCCATGGGTGATGGGATCAGCGAAATAACCCCACTCAAAATGGTGAAAAACCATGGGATACTTGATATTGGGGGAGCAGGGAAGGTTACAGGTGGCGGAACAGCAGTCTACGATGAAATAAAGAAATCAGGAATTCCCACGGTTTTAATTCCAGGGCTCCATAAAAACACCCCCTGCCTTGACCCCAGGTTTCAAGCTGCTTACTCCCATGCTGCAAGCCCTGAAAAAATCAGCATAACCTACAATGCCTACCTTGAGACTGGATTTGAAAACATGATAGTTTCAGACATCAGCTCCAACACTGTAACCATGCTGGTGGAGGACGGAACAATAAAGGGTGCCATGGATGCATGCGTCGGTGCAATGGGAACCATACATGGACCTTTAGACCTTGAAATGATAAGGGACATAGATAACGGCTTCAGAACTGCCAATGAATGCTTTTCAAATGCCGGGGCTGTTAAGGTGGCAGGTGTTAGCACCAAAGTGGCCAGGGCCAAGGATGAGATCCTCAAGATGTACGTTGAGGGGAACAGGAAGGCAGAGCTCGCCTTCAAAACTATGGTAATGACCATAAACATGGAGATATGGGGCCTTGCAGGTATTGCAGATAAAGTTGATGGAATCGTGCTCACAGGTTCTGTAGGATCCATGCAGAAACCCATCGATGTTTTTGGGATGATAAAAGAAAATGTCCAGGATATTGCCCCGGTTTCAAGTCTTCCCGCAACATCTGGTTCCGTTGGGAGTGCTCAGATAGCTGAAGCTGTTTTTAAAGGGGAAAAAGAGATTATGGGTATCAGGGTCAGGAATTGAGATTCTTTGATTCCCCTTTGAGGAGTTTGCAGGTTAATAACCATTCCGTGTTTCTACAGTAGAAGTATTTTTTTAGAGAGGATCATTTCAAGTGTATCTAACGAATCCTTGAGGTTCTACTGTAGAAAAATTTTACGTCTATACGAAACAGATTCATGACACATCGACCTCAACAAGCTTCCTGTATAACAATTTTATATACAAAATTGAACAAATATATTACAAAATGGGGTTAATTTTGGTATATGTTCAAGGGGTTGCATGTGCTCTGCAACCGAAGCGTTCCAAATCCCAGTATAAACGGCAATCAGTACAATTTAGCTCCATTCTATCAAATGTTAAATAATGAGGGGGATGTAAAAATATGGTGAAAGTTGAATACACCGCGGAGAACGTTGCAAAATGCCAGTGCACAAGCTGTCCAGTTCAGGCCGAGAGTGAGTGCTTCAAGGGCAGGCTGAGGAGGATGCAGGAGATGATTTCTGAAGATGTGGACATTGCTTCCATAATAGAAGCAGAAAATGTTCCTGGACTCTACTGTTCAACTGGAAAAGCCAGCTGTACAGATCTGGATGCCCACCAGATATGTAAGTGCGGTGAATGCCCAATATGGACAGAATATGGACTTAACAAAGGTGAACCAGGATCTTACTTTATGTAGGGACGGTGCCGCAAGGTAAAAACTCACCCAATTTTTTTTGAAGCTACTACTTTTGTACTTTTTTTACGTGCCTAGCTTACAGAAATTTCTTTTAGAAATTGAGATTATGGATCAGGCGCTATTCTTACCCAATTCATCTTAAAGGTTAAGTGTTATAAGTTAACTAACCTAAAATAAGTAGTGTAATGTTTTTTTGGGTAAATTATCAAAAATATAGATTTAAGTAGATTAGTTAAGTAGGATGACTATTTAGATAGGTGCCTAGATAGTTTAGCCTAGCTTTTCTTCAAAAACGTGTGATTTTATGAAAAGGATCCTGTGGTACTTGATAGCTGGTAGTAGGGGTGGTGTTAATCGGGCCAGAATAATTAAATCCCTGCATGAAAGGCCTTACAATATTAATCAGCTTTCTAAAGAGCTTGATTTGGATTATAAAACCATTAAACATCATATAGATACTTTAGAGGATCATGATATCATATTTAACTTCACTGGAAAAAAGAAGTATGGTGCAATGTACTCTTTGTCAAACAGGATGGAGGAAAACTACTCCATATTCCTGGATATTTTAAATAAAATGAAGTGAGAAAAAAATTTAGTTAACTGCAAAATAGGAGTGATGAGATGATAGGGGGACAAGACCTGGGAGGACTGACAAACTCAGGAACATCCGGATCACAGGTATCCGGACCATTACCCGGAGGGTTAGGACCTGGAATTGACAATTCCCAGATTATAAACGGTGACATTACAATCGGAATCTTGAACATGGTTCTTTTGTTGATTCTGCTGTACATGTACTTTAAAAGTTACAAGAGCTTTAGATCTAAGTTCACCTTTGGACTCCTTACATTCGCCATGCTCTTCTTCATACAGAATCTCCTCTTCACAGCATTCCTTCTAACACAGGAAGGCTTCAGAGGGCCGGGAATGGGTATTCCAATATTTTTCCTGAACATACTGGAATTTTTTGCCCTCTCTGTACTGATATGGGTAACCATGGAGTGATATGGTAACCCGAGATTAGTCCTTAAAAATAAGAGGGAGTACTTTAAAAAGGAGCCGTTTCAGAGGATCTCACTATTTAACTGCCACTTGTCTCTATCCAAGTCCCATGGATCTAAAATTAGCTCTGAAACTGCTTTTAATTCCATTAAAGCTACATGTTCAAAACAAGTTTTTTTGTGAAATTAAATTCGGTTTTAGCTTTTTACGGCTTTTTAACCCTTCACTTTTAACCCTTTTACAAAAAATGGTTTTTACAAAAAAGTGTACTGAGGTAACAGATCTTTAAACTTATTTTTCTTAATACTTCTTTGCTGGGTCATTCAATATTGCATAAACGAAAAATCCAACAACGAAAAGTCCTAACAATATTTTATAAATTTTAACTCCCCCAAAATGTTTTGTGAAATCCAACAGATATGAATATATATTCAAAATATATAAAATTAGCCCTTAAAAATATAGAAATTAAAAGTAGCCCAGGAAATATTTTAATCCACATTCTAAAATCCACATTCTAATGTACCATGAGAAGATTTTAAAAAAGATTTTAAAAAAATAAAATCCTAAAAAATAAAAAGCTCCTAAAAACAGTTAAATAACCATTCAAAAAGATTAAAAAAGACTTCTGATTAATTTTTTTAAAACTTCTATTAATTTTTTAATCTATTAATTTTTTTAAAAAATAGTGCCATGGGAAAATCCCAAGCATTTATAGAAACATTTTTTTTCAGTTTAATCAAGCCATCCATCCATTAAATCTACATCTGCAGTGCAATCTAAAGATACTGGAGTTAAAGTGGCACATTTCTCCTTTTTAAGGGTGTGAACATCGGTGCCTTCAACATCATCCTCAACAGGATCCCCATCGATCCAGTAGTAAGGCCTTCCCCTTGGATCCAGCCTCTTCTGGATATGTATCCTGTACATACGGGTTCCAAGCCCTGTTAACCTTATTTCATCGCTCGTTGGTGAGGAAGGAATGTTCAGGTTCAAAAAATCAACACCCTCTGGAAGTCCCCGCTCCAGGATCTGCTTCGAAACCCTGTGCATGATATTCTGGGCGTGGCTGAAGTCAACGTCCACATGGCCGTCATGAAACTTTATTGCACCGCGCGTGACCTGGATGGAAACTGCGAGTGCAGGTATGCCATTTGCAGCTGCCTCCATTGCAGCACCTATGGTGCCTGAGGTTGTTAACTCAGACATTCCAAGGTTTTCACCAATGTTTATCCCAGATACAACGAGGTCCGGTTTTTCATCCGCAACCTCGTATATTCCTATGATCAAAGCATCTGTTGGTGTTCCTGAAACTGAGTATGCTGTGCTACCATCTGCAAGTTTAATTGTTGTGTACCTTATAGGTTCAAAAAGTGTTAAAGCATGACCTATACCACTTTGCTGACTTGCAGGGGCCACAACTTCAACCCTTCCCAGATCCTCCACAGCATTCTTTGCAGCCATGATCCCGGAAGAGTTGACGCCATCGTCGTTGGTTATGAGAATTTGCATGGACTTGCTTATACATCTCAACCTTGAAAAAGTTTACGCGGAAAGATACAAGTGTAAAGAGTTTTAAATATAAACTTAAAAATAGTAATAAGGATGGCCATGGTGAGAGTTAGGTTTGTTCACCTGTAATGTATCAAGGTGGTGGCGTTGGAAAAAAGTAGGTTGATGAGCTTCGTTGCAAAGGTAATGGAAGAGTCTGGATTTAAAGTTTACAAAAACTTCGAAACCTCAAGACACATCATAGATATTTATGGAGTTTTACCCACGATTTTAGGGGATATGGGGGTTGTAGTGGCCTGTAAAAACTACGATGAAAAATGGGATGTTGGTATTGATGTCGTTAAAGAAATGGAAATGATTGGAAAACTTCTAAAAGCATCCAAGATCGTTGTTGTCACAACCTCCCATTTCACGGACAACGCTACAAACTACGCAGCTAGAAGGAATATAAAACTCATAGACAAGGAGGGAATAATTAACCTAGCCAAAAAATTCTCCAAAAATGTGGCAGCTGAAGAAGAAGTTGATACCTATGAAGATGATGGTTTCGAAGATTACACCCCCTCATCCGGTTCAGGCCTTGTATCATCCCGTAGAAGAGGTAAATCCAGTCCAAATTTTGTAACATCCCTTAGAAGCGGTAAAAAACTGAGAAAAGTTCAAGGGGAGGCAGTTCTTCCCAGGATCCTGCCTAAAATTAAAATGCTCCTGGAAAACACCGTGGTTCTCATCATTTTTGTTTTACTTCTCTCATCCTTTGCAGCTTACTTAATAAGCTTTGGAACTAAGAACACGGCCATGCTTGGAGTCTCGAAAATACTGGTTGCTGCAATACTTTCATATGGAATTGTTTTGGGTGTTGAAAAGAATGGAACTATCATGCTTGTAAAGGGAACAACCGTTTTCTTCGCATCCATGATCATATACGCCATGCTTGTGGTGCTGCTTTAAGGATTGAAATAGGTTTGAGATAATCCTTTAATCCTTTAATCCTCTTAAAAAATGAATGTCTTTTTATAATTAGCAGATCCTTAAAAAAAGTGCTGTAAAAAAGGTTTAAAAAGGAGAGAATAGATCATGAATATCTATTTTTTAACGAAGAAAATCTTTTAATGAACCAGTATTTTAATAGGCCAGGTTAATAGACTGTTAGAACTTGAAAAATATGTTTAAAATAGATATGTTTAAATGGGCCGGAGGAGATTCGAACTCCTGATCACCTCGGTGTGAGCGAGGTATCATACCCCTAGACCACCGGCCCTACTGGAACAATTAAACTTAATAAAACCAGCGCTGAACTAATTTTAGTACTCTGTATACAAAAAATATGTCTGAATGGGCCGAAGGAGATTCGAACTCCTGATCACCTCGTTGTAAGCGAGGTATCATACCCCTAGACCACCGGCCCTACTCTTCCATGTATGGTCAGTTCTCTATATAAACTTTTTCCACGGTTTGGGATCTTAAGAAAAAAATGTCCCTGAAGATCCAAAGATCAAAAATCCGCAGTTATAGGTTCATTCTTTTCTTGGGGTGCCACATTAAATTTTCAAGAAATTTTTCAAATCAATCAAGCCCTACGCAATAGTTAAATTCTATTTTTAAGATTCCAAGGTACCCACTTTCTTTAACTTGAACGCTTAACATGCTGCGTGTTTTACAAACTATTTATTGAAGCATGCCCAAAATATGTTTGAATAGAAGTTAGAGGGATAACAATGGCATTCGATGAATCAGGGAAAATATGGTTTAATGGAGAATTAGTTGACTGGAAAGATGCAAAAATACACGTTCTATCTCATGTTGTTCACTACGGATCAAGCGTTTTTGAAGGACTAAGATGCTACAACACCGAAAAGGGTCCTGCGATCTTTAGATTGCGTGAGCATGCTCAAAGACTCATTAATTCAGGTAAGATTTACAGGATGGAAATTCCATACAACGTTGACGAACTTTCAGACGCAATAATTGAAACTGTGAAGGCGAATAGCCTCAAAGAATGTTACATAAGACCCATAGCATTCAGGGGTTACAAGGAACTGGGAGTTTATCCCATGAACTGCCCAATGGAAACTGTGATAGCAGCCTGGGGCTGGGGACAGTACCTTGGAGCGGAAGCCCTTGAGCAGGGCGTTGATATTGGTGTTTCAACCTGGAGACGTATGGCTCCCGACACCATGCCCAACATGGCAAAGGCCGGTTCAAATTACATGAATTCTCAGCTTGCAAAGATGGAATCAGTGATGAATGGCTACGATGAGGCCATAATGCTGGACTATCATGGCTTTGTTGGAGAGGGGAGTGGTGAAAACATATTCGTAGTTAAAGACGGTACCATCTACACGCCTCCAGTATCCTCATCCCTGCTCAGTGGAATCACAAGGAATTCCATAATACAGATGGCCAGGGACATGGGAATGGAAGTTAAAGAGAAACAGATGCCCCGTGAGATGCTTTACATAGCAGATGAAGCCTTCCTAACAGGTACAGCTGCAGAGGTTTCACCAGTCAGATCCGTTGACAGGATCACGGTTGGTGCTGGTAAAAGGGGAGATGTAACTAAAAAAATTCAGGATAAGTTCTTTGATGTTGTTAACGCCAAATGTGAAGATGAACACAGTTGGTTGACCTTCCTGGACTGAGGGTTATTTCCTTTAGGTTATTATAAGTTATAACTTAAACCTTAAAAGTTATAAGTTATAATTCTTTTTTTGAACAGGTTTAATAAAGAAATCGATCAAGTCTAGTCATGTAACTAGATCAAGGTGATAAAAAAATGGACGTAATTCAAGCTATAATTTTGGGAATAGTCCAGGGTTTAACGGAGTTTCTGCCTGTGAGCAGTTCAGCACACCTGATATTCTTTCCATACATCCTAGGAACAAAGTCAAGCGTTGCATTTGACACTGTTCTCCACATTGGAACACTGGTTGCAGTTGTTTCATTCTTCTGGAAGGACATAGTGTCCATGATAAAGGCGTTGATATCAAGCATTCTCGACCTATTCAGAGGAAAGTTCATGGAAGGTGTGAAAGAAGATGTTTACAAACGTCTGGTATGGCTCCTTGTTGTGGGTACAATCCCGGCAGGTGTTATGGGAATAGCATTTAAAAGTGAGTTCGAAGCCCTCTTCAACTCGATCCTTGCAGTTGGATTTTTCCTGCTCATAACTGGTGTATTACTGTGGATGTCAGAACATTACAAACAGGGAAAGAAACAAGTTAAAGAAGTTTCATTCAAAAATGCCCTTGCAATTGGAATATTTCAGGGATTTGCAATAGCACCAGGTATATCCAGGTCGGGTTCAACCATAGCAGCTGGACTCTTCTCAGGACTCAACAGGGAACTTGCAGCAAGGTACAGCTTCCTGCTCTCCATACCCGCAATTCTCGGAGCTGCCCTTGTACAGGTTAATGACATAACAGCCCTTAACATGAGCCTCATAGCATTTGTAGCAGGTTTTCTTGCAGCGGTTGTGTTCGGTTACCTCGCAATCAAACTCCTCCTAAAAATAATAAAGGATTGGAGCCTGAACATATTTGCATACTACTGCTGGATCGTTGGAGCAGCGTCCATAATCATTGCAATGGTGCTGCATATTTAATGGAGATACTGTAAAGGTTTTGTAAAAAGCTTTTAACTTAAAAATCATCAAAGGTTTGAAACTAACGGGTCTTCAAGGACTGAACTTAATTTATTTGACTTCAATTTTTTTTATTTTAAATTTTTAAGTTTCATGAAGTCCTTCTATTTTTTTCAAAACATGCCCTCTTCAAAACCTTTTCTTTTTCAAAACATTTTTTTTATCGCTTTTTTATCCTTTATCTAAAATTATTTCATTAAAAATTGTCTTTTACTAAAAATTATTACTAAAAAAAGTAAATTTACTAAAATATTAAAAAATTAAGCTGTAAAATCAATGAAACCTGTAAAATCTGTAAAATCAACAAAAAATCTATGAAAGAATTAAAAAAATCTTTTTTGGGCCTGAAAACTGAAAAAAGGAAAAAAATCAGATACTCTCCTCTATTCTCCTTCTTATATCTGCAACAGCAACCCCTTTAAGTATCGCTGCCATCATGGCTCCACCAGCACCGACCCCCTCCTTTACAGCTCCGTTTGTGTAGTTTTTAAGCCCGCTTTCCGATCTTTCAAACTCGGGATCCACTGCAAACACGTTTGTTCCTGGAATCTGATTGGAAATGTAGTTTATATCTGCAGTTTTATCCTCTGCAACGAATATTGTGGTTGCAATTGGAAGATTTTCAAAGTTAAATTCTGGAACCGCCTCTTTAAGAACTGCACAGACTGCCATCATCTGAGTTCCCCCTGCAAGGGTTACAGGCACACTACTCCCAGCCGCAATTCCTGCAACCGCCGGTATCATGGGATCTCCAACTGCATCCACGGCCTTGAATGGCTCAGACGATAGATCTCCATCACTGAATCCTGCAGCAGCAAGGCCTTCATTCACAACCTGACGTTTAAGTTTTTTAGGATTTTCTGGGGTGCTTCCACTGATTTTACCCTTAACATCGTAACCCATGGCTGTTAAAACTCCAAAAGCCGTTGTTGTGCCTGCAGGAGTGCTCTCTCCAATTACAAGGTGGTCTGTGAGTCTTGAAAGTGTCTGACCAAGGAGTTTTCCCTTTCTAAATATTTCTTCACTCCCTAAAACTGCTTTACCAGTTCTTATGTCCTCTCCTGGTTTTTCATTCACATTGACGTATGGCAGGTTAGGTTTCACAGCTGCACCTGCATCTGCAACCATGAATGGAATTTCAGCAAGATCTAATGCTGCCTTGGTTATCACAGCCGGTGTTGGGGTTGCTGCACTTCCAACCATAGTTTGTGGTATCTCAGGCATGCACATGGTTTTCCCACACATCACCAGTTCAACATCAGCTGCAGGGGTGTAATCTGTAAGCTCAGGGCTTGCTCCTGCACCTGTTATTCCTGGAATCCTTGACGTTTTTGTGGTTGCAATCACGCAAACAAACAGGGGGTTCGTATTTCTAATTTTCTCGAGTACCTTTGATGATCCGTAACTTATAACATCCTTCATTGTTTACACCTTGATTAAACATAAGATTAAAATACAAATATTGAGGTAGGTAAATATAATTAATGATTACACTCTATTAATGACTACACTTTCTTAATTAATGGGTTACACTCTACTATTTGTAAGGTTTTGCTTTCCTTTGAATAAACTATCAAGCCAGATTAAGGAAATAAAAATTAAATGCTATAAGATCCAGATTCAATTATTTCTTTATCTCAAAAAAAGTTTTTCATGCAAAAAGGCGAGAATAACAAGCTAACAATAGAAAATAACAATTTAAAGACAAGGGAATATACATTCAAAGTGATAAAATTGATATGCATAGGAATAGAAGGAACTGCAGAAAAAACAGGTGTTGGAATTGTGGACTCTGAGGGTGAGATCCTCGCATCCCAGGGCAACCCTTTAATTCCTGAAAGCGGGGGAATACATCCAAGAGAGGCAGCTGAACACCATGCAGCCAACATAGTGCCTCTTATTAAAGCTTCACTTCACGAATCTGGCCTGGGCCTTGGTGATATTGATCTTGTGGCCTTTTCAAGGGGTCCTGGTCTTGGTCCTGCCCTCAGAACGGTTGCCACTGCTGCAAGAACCCTTGCACTTTCACTGAAAATTCCAATTGTAGGGGTCAACCACTGCATAGGCCACGTTGAAATAGGGAAGCTCACAACAGGAGCAGAAGATCCAGTAACTCTCTACGTAAGTGGTGGAAACACCCAGGTAATTGCCTTCGATGCAGGACGTTACAGAGTCTTTGGTGAAACCCTTGATATTGCAGCTGGAAACTGTATAGACCAGTTTTCACGTTCCGTGGGATTGGGACATCCAGGAGGACCAAGGGTCGAGAAGCTGGCACTGAAGGGAAAATATGTGAAGTTACCTTACACAGTTAAAGGCATGGACTTATCCTTCTCAGGGTTATTAACTGCTGCCGTGCGCAAATACGAGTCGGGAACACCCTTAGAGGACGTTTGCTACAGCCTTCAGGAAACTGTATTTTCCATGCTGGTCGAAGTTACAGAGAGAGCCCTGGCCCACACCAAGAAGAGGGAAGTGATGCTCTGCGGGGGAGTGGCAGCAAACACCAGGCTCAGAAGGATGCTCCAATCCATGGCTGAAGACCACTACGCAGAGTTTCACATGCCCCCAATGAAGTTCTGCGGTGACAACGGGGCCATGATTGCATGGATGGGCCAGTTAATGCACAAATACGGCCTTGTTAAGGGTATTGAGGATACAGAGGTTGTTCAGCGCTACAGAACAGATGAAGTTGATGTTCCCTGGATGAAAAGCTCCCAAAAACACCTGAAACTTCCTGAAGAAATACTTGAGAAGGGTGCAGAAGCCAACATTTACCCTGGAAACTGGATGGGCCATGAGGTTCTCCTGAAAAAACGGATCCCCAAAGGTTACCGTGTGAGGGAGATAGACCACCACCTGCGGAAAAAACGGACAAAAAGAGAGGCCAAACTTTTAAGTAAGGCAAAACAGTGCGGAGTTATAACACCACTTGTTTACGATGTTGATAAAAAAGAAAAAACCATTGTAATGGAGAAGGTCCCTGGAAAAACCGTTAAGGATGCTTTCAATGAACTGAAACTTGGAGGAGAGATGGATGTCTGCAGAAGGATCGGAGAGAACATTGCAAAGCTCCACAACTGTGGAATAATCCATGGAGACCTAACAACAAGTAATATGATACTTAAAGATGATAAAATCATTTTTATAGATTTTGGCCTTGGAAAAATTTCTGACTTGGTTGAGGACAAGGGGGTGGACCTCCTGGTCTTTAAAAGGGCAATTTCAGGCATCCACCATGAGATTGCAGGGAAATGTTTCGATTCCATTCTCCAAGGATACATGATAGCTGATGACTACGATGAGATCGTGGATAAGATCCAGGAGATTGAAGGACGGGGTCGTTATACCAATAACAATGATAAAAATTAAATTATTTTAAGGGTTACTTTTTGTTTAATTACCTGAATGATGATCCTGAATTTCAAGTTATTCTGTACTGGAACATCATTAAAAATAGTTCCAGAAAAATATTTTTAAATGATCATGCATAAGTTCTAAAAGTACGTAACAAAAATTACGCATAAAATCTAAAGAAGATATATGCTTAAACAGCGTATACGTGCTTAAAAAGTGAGTATATATTAAAAAGATGAGTATAATGGAATCTAAAAAAAATATCTTAAGATAATGGTCATGAAGGTTAAGATAGGGGTCATGAAGTACAGGTGTTTTCGATGAAGGTAACATTTATAACTGGTAACCAACACAAAGTAATAGAAGCCAAAGGAATCTTCGATAAGTTTGGCATCGAACTGGAGCATGCTAACCTCGGCTACCCAGAAGTCCAGGGAAATCTGGTGGATGTGGCAAGGTACGGTGCAAAGGATGCTGCAGGGCGGCTTGGACAACCTGTGATTGTTGAAGACGCTGGAATTTTTATAAAGTCCCTTAAATGGTTCCCAGGAGCTTATTCATCCTACATTCAGGAAACGCTTGGGAATAAGGGAATATTAAAGCTTATGAGTGATGTTGAAGACAGATATGCCGAGTTCAGGTCGGTTATTGGATACTGCACCCCCAAGTCCGAGCCCAAGACTTTTTTAGGCACTGTCAAAGGACGCATTGGTTACGAAGAAAAGGGAAACCACGGCTTTGCCTACGATCCCATTTTCTATCCAGAAGGCTACGATGAAAGCTTTGGAGAGTTAACCACTGAGGAAAAAAATGAATTTTCCCATCGCAGACGATCACTCGAGCAGTTTGCAGCCTGGTACAAGAAATTCAAACAATAAAGCGTGTGTTACATGCCACAATTATATTACTGGCTGACTAATGGTAATAATAAAGCATGAATTTCTCGTGAATTTCAAATTAAATGCAAACTAACATATTAGACCTAGTTTAATGACTAGAAGTAAATTTTTTTTAATAGGTGATTTAATGGCAAGAAAACCAGAATGGGTTGAATACTCAACAGAAGAGATAGAAGAACTGATCCTGAAGCTCAACAAGGAAGGAAATTCCACAAGTATGATAGGAATCATACTGCGTGACCAGTATGGAATTCCTAGTGTTAAAGCTGTAACAGGACAGAAAATAACAAAGATACTTGAAAAACACGACCACGGCCTCGACTACCCTGAGGATCTGATGAACCTCATAAGAAAGGCTGTTAACGTGAGGGAACACCTTGATGAAAATCCAAAGGACCTCCACACCAAGAGGGGTTTAAGGATCATTGAGTCAAGGATAAGAAGATTGGTCAAGTACTACACAAGGGAAGGTGTGCTTCCTGAAGGCTGGAGATATGATCCAAAAACAGCAGCACTCCTTGTTAAATAAGGCCGAAGAAGCCTGCGATTTACTTCGCAAACACCTTGAATCGGACCACGTTGTGAGGGTGATCTCCCACAACGATGCCGATGGAATCTCTGCTGCCGGGGTTATCTGCAATGCAATCTCCCGGCAGAAGGGAAAATTCCATGTTACAATAGTTCCAAGACTCAAAGAAAGTGTTATATCCAGGATAAGGAAGGAGAAGTACAAGCTTTTCGTTTTCTGCGACATGGGAAGTGCAAGCCTAACAGAACTTGGAAGGCTCAAGGGCGATGTAATAGTGGCGGACCACCACCAGACCATTGACAAAGAAGCCAAGTCCAGGGAAAACATGGTGCACGTGAACCCCCACCTCCATGGACTGGATGGTACACGGGATGTCAGTGCCTCTGGAGTTTCTTACCTCATTTCAAGGCCGATGAACTACCCTGAACTTGCAGGTCTGGCACTTGTAGGTGCCTTTGGAGACATGCAATGCGTTGGCGGAATGCAGGGCATCAACAAAACCATACTAAAAGATGGACTTGAAGCCGGGACTGTTGAGGTTAGAGAAGATCTAAAGTTGGCCAGGATGTCCCAGGAACCCCTCTACAGGGCAATTTCACACACATTCAACCCAGCCATTCCAGGTATATCAGCAGATGAAGAGGGATCAAGGGCCTTCCTTGAAAAACTCGGAATTTCTTATGGAGTGAAATTCAGGGAACTTGGAAATGAGGAGAAAGACATTCTTAAGGATGAGCTCATTAAGATAAACCCCAATGTGTTTGGCAATGTCTACTCCATTCCAAAGGAAGTTCCACAGCTCCGAAATATTGAAGATTACTCAAAACTGGTGGATGCATGCGGTAAAAACAAAAAACACGGAGTTGGATTGAGCATCTGTCTAGGAGACCGTGAAAAATCCCTTGAAGAGGCTGAAGCTCTCCTCGAGAGGTACCAGGACAACCTTGCCAAGGGAATTGGGTGGATAAAGAAAGAAGGTTCCACCAGCTTGAGGAACATCCAGTACATCTACACCGCTGATAAAAAAAGAAAACGTGTTATGGGCACAATTTCAAGTATAGGGCTGGAACTTGGCCTTTTAGATCCTGAAAAGCCTGTAATTGCACTTTCACGCATGGACAACCTGGTTAAGATCTCCGGAAGAACCACCCAGAAAGTAACTGGAAAAGGTGTGAACCTTGGATCTGCACTTGAAGCTGCATCAAAAAGCTTCGGAGGAACAGGCGGAGGACACAACATTGCAGCAGGTGCCGTTGTTCCCTACAAGAGCATGGAAAACTTCCTGCACCTGGTTGACGACATAGTTGAAACCCAGACAGGTTAAATTTTTTTTAAAACTAATTTTTTTTAGGAACTTGGTTGGGAATTAGAACCTGGTCGAAAATTAAATTTGTATCAGGCAGTGCTAAGAATTAAATTTTTTTTAATCAAGGTTAAACTGAAGATCTAGAATCCCTGACTCAGATCCTTGAAAATGATAAAAGTTATTTATTCAGGTTCTAAATTCTGTAAACAGCAACTATATTTTATCAATTTACCAATGATCTATTATAAATTAGGAATCTATTTTAAAGATACACAGCTAAAAAATGCAATTCATAACTCGTGATTCTCATGTACCTTACAAAAGAAGAAGAAAAAATGTACGATGGGGAGGAAGGCCCTGCCGTTGCAAAATGCATGGAAATACTCGTGGCCCTTGGAAACATATACAAGGTAGAAAAGCTTGTTGATATAACTTCAGCCCAAATATCTGGTGTTTCATACAAAACAATAGGGGACGCTGGTCTTGAATTTGTTGAGGAACTTGCAAGGGATGCCCATGTAAGGGTGCCCTCCACCCTGAATCCGGCAGGTGTTGACCTTAAAACCTGGAGGGAGCTGGGATTTTCTGAGGAATTCACCAGAAAACAGCTCAAGATCGTTGAAGCCTACCAGAAAATGGGAATTTCAACCACCTGCACGTGCACGCCCTACCTCGTTGGCAACGTTCCAGTATTCGGATCCCACATTGCCTGGTCAGAGTCTTCAGCAGTTTGCTATGCAAATTCAGTTTTAGGCGCAAGAACCAATCGCGAAGGCGGACCAGGAGCACTTGCAGCAGCAATCTGCGGAAAAACTGCAGAATATGGTTACCATCTGGACGAGGCCAGAAAAGCCTGTCTCCTGGTTGAGGTTGACGCTGACATTAAAAATTCGGACTACGGAGCCCTGGGATACCTGGTTGGACGCAAAGTTGGAGATGGGGTTCCCTACTTCAAACTTCAGAACTTGCCGTCAACAGACGAACTCAAATGGCTTGGGGCTGCACTGGCATCCTCAGGGGCAGTTGCACTTTACCACGTTGAGGGAGTCACCCCAGAATATAGAACTGCCTTAAATGGCGAAGTTGAACATGTGTCCATTGAAAGATCTGAAATTGATGAGGCACGTCAAAAACTTTCAACAACAGATAAAAAACCGGATCTTGTGTGTCTTGGATGTCCACACTCATCCCTCGAGGATCTAAGAAAGATAGCCGAGTTTGTGGTAGACAAGAAAATTAAAAACCAGCTTTGGGTCTGCACGTCCATATCTGTCAAGGCCGCAGCGGACAGAATGGGCTACACCCAGGTTATAGAAAATGCTGGGGGCAAAATCGTGTGCGACACCTGTATGGTGGTTGCACCCATTGAAGAACTTGGATTTGATGTTGTTGGAGTTGATTCTGCCAAGGCAGCAAACTACGTGCCCAACATGTGCGGTATGGATGTTGTGTTCAACGACTTTCAGAAGCTGATCGAATTTGAATAGGTATAAATTGTGATGAATAGTATAAAATTTGATTAGTAGATAAATGACTGGTTAAATAATTAGTAAATAGATGTTGAATTCATCCAATTCTTTTTTTTAAGAGTTGTTTTTTAATTTTTTTTTTAATCGACTTTATTTCCATTTAAAAGCCAGTTGATACTCTCATAATAACTTAACTTTCCATGGCACTGGCACAGGGAGAAGTCGTCTGGTGATTCTCCAGGACCGAGCTTGTAGTATCCATTACATCTTTCACAGACAAGGTAACCCGTTTTATGGGAATTCTCTTCCATCAAACGGTTAACTAGCAAGGATATGTCAGTTTTGAGGAGTTTGAAGTAGGTCATGAAGGCCCTTACAACGTCCTGATCGTTGATGTTCCTTCCCTGGGTTGCAGCGCTGCAGCATGTAACTAGAAGAATGAAAGCATCTTCACCATCCTGGAAGGCCACATCCTCAAGGTAACCAACAATTTCGTACCGTAAAAAATGTCTTATCTTCTTCAACTTCTCAAAAAATTGTTTGGTTTTCCTGCTTTCCCATTCAACACTGCTCAGTTTATAAAAGAAATCAGGTACTGGTTCAGGATCAACTTCATCGAACCTATCAAATGCAAGAACAACACGTTCATCTATTCTGCTGGAGTAAAGAACCTCCAAATCCTTTAAATACAAGTTTCTACCAATATCCCTGGAGTAAAAAAGCTCGAGAAACGGGTAAAGCCAGCAAAAATTGAAATAATCCACCATCGAGCCAGAGTGAGGATCTAAGTTCTCGTAGGCAAGATTTAAAAGTGGAGATTCTATTTCTCCTTTGTCATTTGACCTTTCGGCTGGTTCTTCCCAATTCTTGTATGCATCGAAAAATTTTTCATATATCCCAGATTTTTTCAAAGCCTTTAACTCAGAAATCAGGGCATCGAGGCCGTCAACATGATACTGCAACCTGAGTTCACCTATGGACCTCTCGGCAATGTCCCTGCTTGAGATACCAGGATCTTTTTTTGGGGGTGTCATTGTAACCACGAAACAATCTATTGTCAATGTATATGTTGTTCAAGATTTTATTACTTTTCCATATGATCTTCACCATGGCTTGGTACCAGTCTTTTGGTATCAAGGTTTCATGTTCAACAAGTAGATAAACTAAAAAGCTCATAAGAGATGCTTAGTGGTAGCATGGATATTGACAAAAAGATGTTAATGGCCTTATTGAAAATTTAAATGATCCAGACTGGGACGTGCGAAATTATATAGCAGATATTCTGGTTAAAATTGGAGAACCGGCCCTAGAACCCCTTATAAAAGCTCTGGAGAATGATGATCTTGATATCCGTATGGAGGCTGCAAGAGTTCTAGGTAGAATCGGAGACAAAAAGGCATTAAACGCGCTGATAGCTTCCCTGAAGGATGAAAACGTGAATTTCCGCAAGGAAGTGGCATCTGCAATCAACAAAATCATTGATAAAAGTAGAACACCCAAATGATTTTTTTACCGCTTTAAATAAGGTAAAATTAAATAGGATAAACTGTTTTCAAGCCCAAAATTTAAATGGATTAAAAAAAGGTAGAAGAACTAAGATTTCTTCCAACAAAGCAGTTGAAATAAAAAAAAGTCAAGATAAAATTATAAAATTATAGTTAAGAACGTAACTTATTAAACTTTTAGAATTATGTAAACCACACAGATAACCTTGATCAAACAGATAACCTTGATCAAAAATTCAAAAACTAATTTTCCATGATTTTGGAAAAAAATTAGTATAAAACCTTTGGTAATCAACTATAACTTGAAAATTATTGAACTTGAAATAATGGGGAAGAAAATAAGTGAAAAAAAATTCTTATCAAATAATTATTGAAATCCTTAATTATCTGGTAAGATAAATACATTCTCTTCTTAATTTTAAAAGATCTTTCTTCTTATTCTTAAGGTCATCAACTTCATGGAGTATTTCCGGGAGCTTGCCCTGTATGCACTCAACAGTTTTGTTGCGGTGTATCCATTCACAGTCCTCACAGCTCCAGACACCCTTATTTTTTATCCATCTACCTCCAGTTGAACAGTCCCCGCATGGATAAAATGGACAGTAACAGAAGGTACAGTTTTGTTGATGACCGTGGCAGGGATAAAATTCACATTCCATGTTGGGGCCTTGGTTGCCCTCACCTTTAAGGTACTTCTCATAGAAATCCACTGCAAGTGGGTGGGTTTTGTAGGGAACCCTGTAACCGCGGGGTGTTATCATGCGGCCTTCATTCACATAGGTCATGGAATTTCCAATGATAAGGGTTGTGGACATGTTTATCTCGTGATCTGTGAGATTTTTGAGGTTGGTGATGGTAACTGCAACTCTATCCTCACTGCTTCTCACAACCCCAACTGGAGTTTCTGGATTCCTTGATTCAAGAAGTAGTCTGTGGGCTTCTTCAAAGGGCCTTGTTCTTGTTTTGCTCAGGGGGTTGTATATAGCAATTACAAAGTCCCCGTCTGCTGCAGCTTTGATCTTCCTCTTTATCTCAGAAAGAGGCGTTAAGATATCACTTAAACTTATAACCGCAAAGTCGTGAAGCGGTGCTCCAAGCATGGACGCTGCAAAGGTTGCTGCAGTTACGCCAGGTACGACCTCAACATCAACATGGTCGTACTTTCCAATTATCTGGAAAAAAACATTTGCCATTCCAAAAACTCCGGGGTCTCCAGAACTCACAAGTGCAACATTCTTTCCTTCTTGGGATTTGGACACTGCAAGTTCCGCTCTTTTTATCTCATCACCCATGCCTTTAAGTATGATCTCCTTTCCATTTACAAGGTCTTCTATGTTTTTTATATACTTTTTGTAGGTGATTATAACGTCTGCAGCTTTTATTGCATTCACTGCCTTCAGACTCATGTTCTCACGGGATGGTCCAATACCTATAATGCTTATCATTGCTTCACTCCCTGATCAAGTAAGAAAGATCAACGAACTGCTTCATTGATACTTTCAAAACCTTCTGAATTCTTCCTTAATAAATCACATCATCCAATTGCATATTTTATCCAATGCAATCCAATACACTGGTTTATCCATTTCCGTATATCTGCTTAATTGAAGTTACCTGAATGGTGTTAACATCAATGGTAACTCCTTTTGTACTTGCTGATTTTGTTGTGGCCGTTGCAACAATGCTGTAGGTCTGATTTGCAGATATGGTTATCTGACTACTGTTTCCACCGGTCATTGTATCCTTGTAGCCTGTTGCAGTGATGTTCACAGTTAGAACATCATCTTTTTTCACATTACCAGATGTCGTTGCAGTTATACTCTGTATGTTAACTCCATCAACAGCAGCCTGGGTTTTAAGTGCATTTGCAACGTCGTCAGGGTTAAGAACCGTTACTGTGTTTTGGTTGCTCAAAACATTCTTTGAACCCAGGTTTAAAAGTGAGGACACTTCATCCACCTGCATGTTTATGAGTTTGTTCACGTCTGGAGGCTGGGACGTCACAATGGTGTATGCGCTTATAAGGCCAGCCTCGAAGAATATTCCAAAAAATATGATGAACAGTATTACCTTTAAAATTCTGGACAAAATATCACCTTTCATTTTATAAATTAGATTAAGTATTATAGTTAAGATTATAAATATACTATACTAAAATCTTTCCACGGAGTTCTCACAATGGACGATATCATTCTAAAATTCACAGATGCAGACATTCTCCTTGATGATAAGGCTTACAATAAGCTTAAACATCAAAAAAATCCACTGAAACTTACAGAATCCTTAATAGACGATCTATCAAAAAGGGATACTTTCATACTAACAGAGGATCTTGTGGATCAATACTTCAAACGCATCAAACTGAACGAAACATCAAGTGAAACAGGTGTAAGTTCCATTCAAACACCCCAGAGCAAGCTCATGGATTTTCCATTTGATTTCCACGTTTTAAAGGATGCAAGTAAGAAATCTTACACCAGCGGGGATATAAAGGATTTTTCAGCTTACTTCAACAGCAGGTACCAGAAGTTAAGTGGTCTTCTCGAAAAGAACCCTGTGTTGAGGAATGCATCCCCAATAAAAGATGTCCCAAACCTGGAAAATGATCTTAAAATAATAGGCATGGTAAACAGCATCAGAACCACCAAAAACAACCACAGGATCATGGAGGTTGAAGACGACACAGGAGTGGCAACTGTGCTGATCCACAAGGACAATGAAAAACTCTTCAAAATGTCTGAAAAGATAGTTAACGACGAGGTAATTGGTATTGTTGGAGTCAGGAAGGGCAACCTTGTAATAGCATCTGAAATCATCAATCCAGGAGTTCCAAGGAAGGAAGACAAAGAAATGGACTTTTCAGCTGTTTTCATCTCAGATATACACATAGGAAGCTCAACCTTCCTTGAAGATGCATTTAAAAGGTTTACAAGCTGGATAAATGGTGACTATGGAGACGAGGAGCAGAGGGAAATTGCAAACGACGTGCGCTACCTTGTTATTGCAGGGGACATAGTGGATGGAATCGGTGTTTACCCCCACCAAGAAGAGGAACTCACCATAAAAGATATTTATGGTCAATACGAGGAAGCTGCACGGTTGCTTGGAGATATAAATGATGTTAAAATGGTAATATCCCCTGGAAACCACGACGCATGCCGTCTGGCTGAGCCTCAACCAGCACTGCCAGAGCACTACGCACCAGATCTTTACAAGATAAAAAACGCTGAATTTGTAAGCAACCCATCGGTTGTGAGCCTTGACGGAATCAACACTTTAATATACCATGGAAGAAGCTTCGACGACTTTGCAATGACCATCAAGGGGATGTCCCACGAGAGAACAGATCTCATAATGAAGGAACTCCTGGAAAAAAGGCATCTTGCACCAATATACGGTGAGAGAACACCCCTTGCATCGGAATACGAGGATCATCTGGTTATAGAAGAAATTCCAGACGTTTTCCACACTGGACACGTGCACATAAATGCCTACAAAAAGTACAAGGGCGTTCACATGATAAACTCAGGAACCTTCCAGTCCCAGACAGAGTTCCAGAAGATCTACAACATCGTACCAACCTGTGCAGAGGTTCCAGTACTTAACAGGGGTAACATGAAACTCCTCAAGTTCAACTAGCTAGGTTAAAATGATGAGTTAAAATGTGCTTTTTAAGATTATGAAATATTTTATATTTTTTTAAATTTATTTTTTAAAGATTTATTAAAAAAGTTCATTAGAAAAAAAGATTTTTTATAAAAAAAGGTTTGTCAGAAATATTTTATATTTTTTATATTAAATTTTAAGTAAATTTTAAATTGTTAAAAAAATATTTTGGTGTCAAATTAATTTGTAAATCATTGGATCTTAAAAAAGATCGTTCTTTCTAATTTTTAGGTTTAAATTTTTTAGGAGGGTCTTAAATAAATCAGAAAAAAATTTTAAGAAAAATTGCTGAAGTATCGAGTTACCTCTACAAGAATGGCCTTGTTTCAGGCAACTCTGGAAATGTAAGCTGCAGATTCTTTGAAGAGGGAGTGGAAAAAATTGCAATCACCCCAAGCGGAGTTTCCCTCAGGGACGTAAATGAAAAAAACATGGTGATCGTTGGCGCTGATGGTGAAAAGTTAGAAGGTGATGAAAAGCCTTCCTCAGAGTTTTTAATGCACCTCAAGATTTACGAACAAAGAAAAGATGTCAACGCTGTTGTTCATACACACTCTGCAGTTGCAACTGGATTTGCATTTGCTGGTGAAAAAATTAAAAGACTTGAGGGTTTTGGACCCATTGAAAATCCATTTATCCCAATGGTGGAGTACTATGCCCCTGGCACAGCGGAACTTGCCCAGAGCGTTTCAAATGCCCTTAAAAATGAGGATATTGTCCTTTTAAAAAAGCATGGGGTTGTTGCCTGTGGTGACAATTTAGATACCGCCTCCCTCCTTGCAGGATTTGTGGAAGAGACGGCCAAAATACAGTTTGTATCCAGGCTACTCAGTCATGAACAGACTCAAGCTCACTTAAAACATTCCATATAAGGGTTCTTGCATGTATAGGGATGTTGGGATCGTTGCTGATTTCATCGAGTATTGAAATCACGTTACTTGCACGTATGGTCGGTTCTTCCTCTTCCTTCAACAATATATTTTTTGATTCCTCTGCAGCCCGTCTAATATTTCTTGGAACACTTGTATCTTCAGTTATGTGCTGTAAAATTTGATTACACCTATCAAATGCATCTTGATTCATAAGTTGGCCTCCATATTTTGAATTAAAAATTATAAGAAGTTATATCTAAAATTTTCTATGTTTCATGATGTAAAAAAGTTTTGGTCAAAGATCAAATTAGGTTAAAAAGTGAAATTTAGACTGCAATCAGTTCTTTGAAACTGCCAGTGCAACTGTAACACCATGAAAAGCTGTTTTTTTGAATATGAGTTCGGAACCTTGCCCTGCAGCTATAAATGCTGAGGGCTCGCACACACCGAATATTCCAAATTTTTGCATTACAAAGTCTGATTTAGAGCAGTCCGGATGTTTAAAATTCTTCAAAACATCCTTTGAAATTATTTCAAGTGGAAGCCTGAGTTTTAAGGATAGATCAATTATTCCAGGTTCATTTTTTTTCATTTCACCTGTTGCAATCCAGTTCAACCTTCTTAAAGGTAAACCAAGTATTTTCATGGCCTTTTCAACGGCATGTATGACAGTTTCTCCTGAAACACCCTTTTTAGCGCCGATGCCAGCCACAAGCTTTTTAGGTTTTAAGAAGAGTTCAGTGTTACCATAGGATGCTTCAATCTCATTTGAAGATGAAATAAATCCATTGTAGGACTCCTTAACCTCAGTGTTTTCCAGCAAGAAATCAAAATCGGGGGTTACACCAAGTTCAACCCTTTCATTGTTGATGAGGGCTGTATTTATGGTTTTTATTTTGGATGGATCATCCATACTTAGGAGGTACCTTCTTGCAAGCGTGTCAACACCCAGTTTATGGTTAAGATCCGTTGATGTGGTTATAATGGGATCTGCCCCAATTAAATTTGCTATTTTCACTGCAAAATCATTCCCACCACCCAGATGTCCTGAAACAAGACTCAGAACATGTTCACCAGTTTCATCAGCAACCAGGACTGCGGGATCCTTTATTTTATGTTTGAGGAGACCACAAATGTTTCTAACCATTATACCTGTTGCCATTATACCAACGATGCAGTCATAAGAATTGAATATGTTTTTTAGGGTTTGTTTAACATTTTTATTGAATATATCAACCCTGATCACGGTTGGATCGTCAGCAAGTTCGTCGACAATTTTTTCTGCAAGTTTCTGGGCTCTTGGGGTTATTGTAATTATAGCAAGCTTCATGGAACCACCTTTGTTATAGCCCATGTTCAATGCAACATGGACAAATGACACGAAATCTATTTGTTTTAATAAATATTTTAATGGGTACTAATCTAGCTAAGTATTAATCTAATTAATGAGTATTAATCTAACTAATGAGTACTAAT
>DAHH01000003.1:96806-111170 GCA_002498385.1 Methanobacterium sp. UBA410 | reverse complement strand
CTAACTAATGAGTACTAATCTAATTCTAACAACTGAAGGATAAAGTATACGTTAAAATTTCCATTCATTATCCAGATCAATTTATGTGTTCTGCCAACTGTCTGGATCAATCCATATAATATGGGCTTAAAAAATTGCAAGAAAAATCCCAAAGACTGTCACAGACAGCAGCACAAAAAGTAAGAGCGTGATCTTGGTGAGAACCAGAGCTTCATTTATCTTACCAGAATCAAGGGGTTTTAGATCATCTCCAAGCTCGTAACATCCTATTTTTTTGAGTTTAACTTCAAGGGCTCCTGCAGCTGCTGCCATTGGATAGCCTGAGTTGGGGCTCGGTGTTTTTCTGGCATCCCTCATCATGATAGAGTAGGCATTTCTCCAGTTAAGACCCATGAGGAGTGCTGCAAGTGTAACAAGAATCCCTGTGAGGCGTGCAGGTATGTAGTTCAAAAAATCATCTAGCTTTGCAGGGAACCAGCCTATTTTAAGGGTTTCAGGATCTTTGTATCCCAGCATGGCATCCATCGTGTTCACAGCCCTATAAGCAACAGCTCCAGGAACTCCAAAGATAAATGCATAGAATAGGGGTGATACAACCGAGTCTGCTATATTTTCTGTAAGGGTTTCAATGGTTGCAGAGACAACCTCTTCAACTGAAAGTTCAGATGTATCCCTGCTCACAAGATAAGAAACTGATCTTCTTGCTAAATCCAGATCTTCATCAAGATATTTCCTCATTTTCTCTGCAGAATCCAGGAGCACCTTCACTGCAAAGGTTGTTGAAAGTAAGATGGATGAAACCAAAATGAAGATAGGGGCGTTGAAATTTGTGAGGTAGATTGCAAGTGTAAACAGAGTTGTGAACACGGCTATGATCAAAATTGCAGATGCAGTTCCGTAGAGACGGGTGTCCAAGCTTGGATGTTTATCCTTAAAATTTTTAGAGAAATCTATGAATTTACCCATCAGAACTACAGGGTGAACACTTGGAGGTAATTCACCAAGGACCAGATCTATTACAAGTGCAATTAAAACAATCAGAACAATCGATGCATCCATTAAAAAAACCTTTTTAAACTTTTTATTTTATTTTATACCTTTTCTTTTATTATTTAATTGATCCTTTTATTAATTCAAATTAAGTTGACCCTTTTTGATCCTGATCCTTTTAATTAATCAAAATCTTGGCGCTTAGTTGGTTCACAGTTAAGTTTCAAGACAGTTAAGTTTCAAGAATGTATTTCAAAAATGATATTCATCCCTTATTTCATTCCAATTATTGTAATCTTAAAAATAATCTTAAAAATAAATGAAAAATTAAAAAAACAGTTTCTAATCTAAGTTAAACCTAAATTAAGAGATTAAACATGAAAAAATTTGAAAAAGGCTTAATTTCATGTTGAAAGGGTGAAAAATTAAAAGAATGGTGTAAGCACCCTGAAAGCTATTCCACCTATAACAAGGGCGAATGCGAAGTTGGCCAGTGATACATATCCCGTGGATTTCCATCCAAATTCACGGGCCAATATTGCAATTGTGGATATACATGGAAGGAAGAGCATGCTGAAGAGTGCAAGCACTATCATCTGAACAGGGGTTAGAAATGCTGCGAAGTTCGTGCCAACCAACGTAACAAGCATGAGAAGTGTAAACTCCTTCCTAACAACTCCAAATATGAGGAGTATGCCTGCAAATGCTGGGAGACCCAACCATCCAACTGTTAGAGGTGCCAGAGCATTGCTCACAGGTTCAAGCACACCCATAGCGTACAGGGCCTGGATACCTGCACTTCCAATTATGTAAAGTGGAAATACTAAATATATCAATGATTTAGTCCTTGCCCATGTTTGTTTAAGCATTGCTGTTAAAGATGGAACTTTAAATGAGCTTAACTCCATTATCAGTCCTGTTGATTCTCCAGGCACAACTTTTGATGCCATTCTACCGGCCACAAGTATCACCAGAAGGTCAACTGCGTAAAGTGCAAGTGCCCACCATATGTTTACAAAGGCTGCCACAAGACCCAGAATAATGATGGTTCTTGCTGCACATGGTGTGAAGGTAATTGCAAAGGATGCAAGTAATCTTTCACGTTTGGTTTCTAGTATACGTGTGCTGTCAATTGCAGGAACGTTGCATCCGTAACCAAGGATCATTGGGATTATAGCCTTTCCATGAAGCCCTATCTTGTGCATGAAACTGTCCAACATGAAGGCCACCCTTGTGAGCACTCCTGAGTTTTCAATTGCACTCAGCATGAGGTAAAATGGAATTACAAATGGAATTACAAGGGTAACGCCAGCCACAATACCGCCAAATGCTCCATTCCAGAGTATGGCTGTCATCGAGCCAGAAACTTTAGGATCCGTAGGTTGGAAGAAGCTGAAGGCATTTGAAAGCAAACCAGAGAAGAAGCTTCCAACCACAAAGGTCCAAAGAAGCAATCCACCAACCACTATGGCTGCCATCACGTAACCCCACACCTTGTGGGTGAAGATCATGTCCAATTTCTCAGAGAAAGTGAGTTTGGTCTCGCTCTGTATCTGAGTGTTTTTTACGATCTGATTTGCAAGTGAGTACCTCTCTGATGCTATCACTGAAAAAACAGGCTCATTGTGAATTTCCTCTATTTCATGGGCCAGGCTCTGCACCAGATCAAGGATGGACTCTGATCTGGATCCAACCATCTTCTCAATTTCGGGATCGTTTTCAAGCAACTTTATTGAAACCCACCGGGAAGGATAGTTTAAATTTAAATTTTCACTTTCAACAATATCTGTCAAGATTTTTATCCGTTTTTCAACCTCTGCACCATATGGCACCACCTTTACTTGGGGCTTTTTTTGGGCAACGTCCAGAGTTTTTTCCATTAATTCATGGAGCCCCTCACCCCTAACAGCAACTGCAGATACAACTGGAACTCCAAGCATGTCCTGAAGTTTTTCCGTGTCGATCATTATTCCCTTCTGTTTAGCCACATCCACCTGGTTAACACATAATACCATGGGGACTTCCATTTCCTTTAACTGAAGGGTAAAAAACAGGTTTCTTTCCAGGACAGATGCATCAACAACATTTATCACAGCATCTGGCTTTTCATTTGCCATGTATTCTCTGGAAACAATTTCTTCCATGGAAAACGTTGAAAATGAGTAGATTCCAGGCAGATCTATTACAGTTATGTCCCTGCCCTCAAAATGGAGTTTACCTTCTGCCCTTTCAATGGTTTTTCCAGGCCAGTTTCCAATGATCTGGTTTGAGCCTGTAAGTTCATTGAATACCACACTTTTACCCACGTTGGAATTTCCTGCAAGTGCTATTGTCAGGTTTACTGGCTCGTCTGCAACTTCGTTCATCTAGGTCTTTTCCTTAAATCAGTTTTTTACCTTCATTTTTTGATCGCTAAGTTCAACGAAGATATTGGAAGCTATTTCACGTCCAAGAGCCAGTTTTGATCCCCTTACTGCAATCTCCACAGGACCGTTTAGGGGTGCTGATTTTATGAGACTGATGGTGGCATCTGTTGTGATCCCCATATCAAGCAGTCTTCTTATAACTTTGTAATCCCCTTTTATGAAACGGACTTTGGCTTTCTGGTGTTCTTCAAGTTTTATTATGGGGATTAAATTGTCTTCAAGCTTTCCAACTTCTTCACAACCAAGGGCGCAGTTGGTACACCTCTTTGGAATGTGATCAGAGCAGGGTGAAAGATCATTGGAAAGAGTATCAGCAGAACAAGTATCAGAGCCATTGTTACGTCCATTAAAGTTCAACAAACTTTGAATAAAAAAAGATAATTTATGCCGTTTTCTATGCATTCGTTTAAGATGTTTTTTAGCATTTTTTTTGGTTACAATTTCTTCAGTTTTGTATTTGTAGTGATTTAAACAATTATTGTAATGTTTTTTCAGGTTTGATGATTTTACCAAATTGATACCTCCATGATGGGAGCGTGTCCTGGAAACCATTGAAAAACCAATTTTATGTGAAATGGTTTGTTGGTTTCAGGTCCTATTTATTAGGTTAGCCTAACTTTTGTTAGGTATACCTAACTTATTTATATTATATAAAAGTTTCTACTCTTGGTAGAAACCATAAACCATCAGTAAAAAAATGAAGTTACATTTTTTAAATAAATTTTTGAATATTAAATATTTTTGAAGATTAAATACGAAAATTAATGAATAAATATGCATTTAAATTCATTTTAATGTAAAAATAAATGAGGATCTAAATAGAAATTAAAGTTATAAAAAAATTTAAGATAATTACACAATTTAAAGGTTTAAAAGGAGGTCTTTTTCGTTTTGAAGGAAGAAAAAAGGGATGGATTTCAAGTGTAAATTTATTTTTTTAAATGGTGGGGGTGTATGAGAGATCAATTTCAAGTGTAAGTTAATGATCAGGAAGCAAAAGAAATGGTGGAGAGGTACATTTCAAGTGTAAAAATAATTTTTATTAAAAAATGGATGAATATTGTTAAGTTTGTTAAGTAAAGGGAAAATAAAACGAAAATTAGTGAGGTACATTTCAAGTGTAAAATATAAAACATTAAGATATCATTTGAGATCATAATCTTTTGATGTAAGCTCATAATTAATTTATGTTGATTATTTAAAAAAGAAAATGTTTCTGTTTGTTTAATAAATGTTACATTAGAAATTACATTAAAAAAATATAGTGACTTTTAAAATTTATTAAAATGAAAATGTATAAAAATGTATAAAATTTCCATTTTTTAAATTTTCTTGCTCTTTATTATGTTTTTATTATAATGCTATTATATATTTATTAATAACTTTATTAATGAGTAATAAATAACTTTATATATAGTAAAATTAGAATAAGTTTCAGTATAAAATTTAAAATTAATTATATATTAAATATAAATTTAATCTAAAATTTTTACAGAAGGAAGAATAGGATCCTTTTTAAAAAAAAATTGATTTTTTGTTTATTTTAATAAAATCTCCTTTTCAAAATTCCTTAAATTTTCAATCAAGTTTAATTCATGCTTTTCATACTTCTTTTTAACTATCATACCCTACAAAATATTTATATCTAACTAAATCTTTATTAATTACATTTCTTATGCATTTCTAAAATTTTATTTTTCAAAATTATATTTTCAAAATTTAAGTATGAAAAAGAATCAAGCTCTTATGTTGGACATAATACACTATGAAAAACAATACGAAAACTATAAACCTCACAAACTGAATAGGATATTACACTTGAAATGCATCTCTCTCAACTGTTAATTCGATCATGGTTTCATTGTTTACACTTGAAATGCATCTCTCTATCACTGAAAACTGGATACAACATATGTTTTACATTTGAAATGCATCTCTTACTCTCTGCGATCCAACATCTTTGAGAAATATTACACTTGAAATACACCTCAAAACTTATTGAAACTGAATGGAAAATTATTTTTTTAGATACCTTTAAGTTTTTCAAGATTGTTTCAAAAAGGGAAATTACTCAAAAAGTATTAATGAACTACCATTATAGATATCAAAATAATCCCTACAACTTACAAACAATTACAAATTATTATAAAAACAAATTCTCTAACAGCTTTCATTCAGAACTTTGATTTATCTATAAATCCAAATTATTTACTATAAAAAGTGGTCTTTATGAATATTTTTGAAGAATTAGGCGAAAAAAAGACGGTTTTTAAGTGCAAAAAATTTTTAGATCACAGGTTTCTACCTGACAAATTACCTCACAGAGAAGAACAAATAAAATCAGTAGCAAAATACTGGGTAGAAGCTCTTGGAGGTGTAACACCTCCTGATGTTACTATATACGGTAAAACTGGTACTGGAAAGACCGCAGTTGCAAAATTTGCAAGGAAACAGCTGGAACAAATATCAAGAGATAAAAATATCAACATTAGGGTAGAGTACATACGATGTACTGATTACACAACAGAATATCAAGTTATTGCCCGTCTCTGCCAACAAATGGGGCGCGATGTTCCCTATAGAGGCTGGACAAAGGCGGAAATTATCAACGCATTCCGGGGCCTTTTTAAAAAGAACGTCTTTGGAAGCGACTTAATTCTCATAGTGATCCTGGATGAAGTTGACATTCTCCTAAAAAACGATGGTGATGGTCTTCTTTACACCCTAACACGTACTGATAATGTTTCAATTGCATCCATAAGTAACTTCGTTGATTTTAAACAGTTTATAAAGCCCAGGGTTAGAAGCAGCCTGAGGGACCGTGAGATCGTGTTTCCACCATACAATGCACAGCAGCTCATTGACATTTTAAATGAAAGATCCAAACTCTCCTTTAAAGATGGTGTTTTACACGAAGATGTGATACCTCTCTGCGCTGCGCTTGCAGCTAAAGAAGAAGGTGATGCAAGATACGCATTAGACCTTTTAAGAACTTCAGGTGAACTTGCAGATGAAAAAGGCTCCGAAATAGTTCAGGAAACCTATGTTAGAGAAGCTAAGGATTATATAGAACACAATAAGATTACAGATATTGTGATGACACTCCCAAGTCAGCAGCAGAAGGTTTTGGAGTCCATAATTTATTTAACAAAGAGAAAAGAAGAAATAACATCTGGAAGGCTTTACTCTGTCTATAAAGAAATATCCAAGGGAGACTCAGTTTCATACAGGAGAATATTTGACTTTATAAATGAACTGGAAATGTTGGGGTTGATATCAACAAAAACAGTTTCAAGGGGTAGAGGAAAGGGAAGAACAAATATCATAGACCTTCAATGTGAAATGTCTCTAATTGAAGATGCAATCTGGGGTTAAACCTTATTCAACTCTTTTTTTTGATTTACACTTTTTTTGGGTAAAACCTGGATCTTCTAATTTTATTTTATCTTAATTTTTAATTCTCTAGATTTCTTATTTTGAATTATTATATATTTCATTAAAATTTAATTTTATTAATTATTACCCTTTTAAAATTAATTACTCTTTAAAGATTTTAAAAATTTTTTGAAGCTTTTTTTTCTCTTAGACTTTTAAAAACTTAAACTTTTAAAACTTAGACTTTTAAAAAGATATTGTACTTAAAGGAAAATTTATCTAAAAATTTTTTATAGGATTCAGTGTTTTTTTTATAGGATTTGATGTTACAACAAAAAATTCAAAAAAGAAGTTAAAGTTCTAAAATTCGGAAAAAGAGATTAAATTTCTTCTGAATTTTTTATCAGGAGATCCAGAATGGCCATGCGCACGGGCACTCCATAAAATGCCTGTTCAAAGTACCTTCCATAGGGTGTGTTGTCCACTTCGTAGGCTATCTCATTCACCCTTGGCAGTGGGTGCATAACTATAAGGTCTGTACCCTTAAGGAGTTTGAGATCTATCATGTAAGCATCCTTGATCTTGGAGTACTCTTCAGGGTCAGGAAATCTTTCCTTCTGGATTCTTGTAACGTACAAAACATCTGATTTATCCAAAACACTGTTTATGTTCTCTGTTTCTTCAACTGAAACTCCTAATTTGCTTAAATCATGTAATACATCCTTTGGCATTCTCAGTTCCCTTGGGGAAATGAAGCTCATATCAACTCCAAACATTGCAAGTGCGTAGGCCAATGAATGGACTGTTCTTCCATACTTAAGGTCCCCTACAAGTGAAACATGCAGATCTTTCGTCTTTCCAACTATCCTTTTCATGGTGTAAAGGTCTAAAAGCGTTTGGGTTGGATGCTGACCTGCACCATCCCCTGCATTTATAACGGGCACGTCCACAGAGTCGGCAACGTAGCGGGCTGCACCTTCCATGTTGTGCCTTATAACAATTGCATCGGCATATTCACTTATTATTTTAGCTGTATCATGCAGGTTCTCACCCTTTGTTGCGGAACTAACACCAGCCTCTAAAAATCCAATTGTACTACCGCCGAGCCTTTTCATTGCTGTTTCAAATGAGATCCTGGTTCTTGTTGATGGCTCGTAGAAAAGCATTCCAAGCATTTTTCCCCCAAGAACTGTTGATCGTTTTTTGGATCTAGCAATGGGTTCCATTTTCTCTGCAACCTTTAAAATATAATCAATATCTTTTTTGCTCAAATCCTTTATTGAAATAATGTCTTTCTGATGATTAACGACCATATATCCCACCTTTTTATTTCAATATCATTACTCCATTACTCATTACTTTTACGTCCTTTATTTATTGTAATGATAAAAAGATCGTGCATTTTTTTCTAATTTTATTTTTTAATTTTATTTTTTAATCATTTTTTTATACATTGTATTCTTTTTTGCATTCTTTTGCATTGAATTATTTTAATTCATTACTGTTTCCTTTGAGTACTTAACGTATTTTTTAGATATTTTTTAGAGGTGCCTTGCAAATGTAAGGTAACCTGTGTGTCCGGCCATCCTGGTTTTTGGCCTTGTACCCCTACTTTTCACTTCGATACCCCTGAGTATACACTCAAAACTTTCAACCTTGGAGAAACCCACCTTTTTAAGCACCCTTTGAAGTATCTGTACCTGTTCCACGAATGGAGTGTAACTTGCAATGTATCCACCTATTTTAAGGGCTTTTTTTGCATCTTCAGCAACTTCCCATGGCTTTGGAAGGTCTAAAAATACCATGTCAAGGTTTTCCTCATCTATACCTTCTGTTATGTCTTTGCATTTCACCTGAACATTTTCAAGGCCAAAACCCTTCACGTTGCGCTCTGCAATCTCTGCAAAGTCTTCACGGATCTCATAGGTGTGAACCTCTCCAGAGGGTCCAACCACGTTTGCAAAGTGTATTGCAGTTGCTCCAGCTCCGGTGCCTGCATCAACAACCCTTTTTCCTGCTCCAAGTCCAGTGTAGGCTGTTACAATTCCAAGGTCCTTTGGGAGAATTATGGAACACTTTCTTTCCATGAGATCGATGTAATCGTTGACATTGGGTTCCACAACACGGAATTCCCGGCCCAGATGGGTTTTGAGAATGTCCCCTGCTTTACTGTTGATTATGTCTTCCTTTTTTATGAATCCAAAGTCTGTGTGGAACTCTTCATCCCCCACCATGTACTTTTTTTCCCTTTCATCAATGAGAACGCGCAAAAATATCACTCCATTTTTCAATTTTTATCATTTCAAATTCTCTTGTAAATCCAATTTTAATTAGTTCAAATAATTTTAATTAGTTCAAATAATTTTTTTAAGCAGCAATGGAAACACTTCTGTCTTCAGATCAAATAACCAAATTTTGAGTTTAAGTAAAATTAACCGGTTTAAATTAATTTGTACTTCTTCACTGGTTTTTTTAAGCTTCCAACTTTCTCTGATTCACCTAGGTTAATTCTTCCATCACCAGCTTTAAACTGAGAGTCAACAACTTCTCTAATTCTTTGGGCTATCTTATTCCCTATTCCCTCAACCTTTTTGAGTTCATTCTCTGAAGCGTTTATAACACCTTTAACATTCCCAAACTCTTCTAAAAGCTTTCTTGCAGTGACCGGCCCAATATTCGGCAGTGACTCTACTATGTAAAGCTGCTGCTCCCATGAAGTTAAGGGTTTCTTCTCAGTTCTCCTTGATATTTCGGTTCGTTCATTTTTCTGCTCTCTAAAGGCAATTCTTGCTATCATTGCAGCTGTATCAACCTCGGACCTTGTTGGTATTATTGGGATTCCAAAGTCCACGGCCACAGATGCAAGGGCCCCCCTCACAGCGTTCGGATGGATGAAACTGGCGTAAAGGCCATTTCCTTCCAGGATGATCACGGGTTTTTTGAAGTTTTCAACCAATTCCTTTGCCTGCTTGTGGAGCCTCTTATCCATAATCGAGTTTATGAAATCCTGGCTCGTTTTTCTCTCGATTGCAACCTCATCGCTGATCTGGTAGTCTGCAACTGCAAGTCCCTTGACTTCAACGTCAACGTCCAGTTTTTCAAGTTCCCTGAGCACGGAGGTTCCTTCCCTGGAATCTGCGTAGATCAAAGGTTTAAATTTCCCAGGCAGCTCTTCACTGGAACTTTCAACGGTTGATTTGTCCTTTCTTTCAGGATCCTTTTCAAGATCTTTGGTATTAAGGTGGACTTGCTTTTTGTAGCCATGGGACAGCTCTTTTTTCATCCTTTTTTCCTTGTTTCTGCTGGTCCAGTAGTAAGATTCATCCCTGGTACCTTTGGTTATGAGAACGATCATCCTACCCTTATTTTTCCTTCCAGTCCTTCCCCTGCGTTGTATCATCCTTATCTCCGAGGGTACTGGTTCGTAGAGCACCACAAGGTCCACGGAGGGAATGTCAATACCTTCCTCTGCAACACTCGTTGATATCAAAACATCGTAAATACCCTTCCTGAATTCCTTAATTATTTTTTTCTGTTTTTTCTGGGTTAATCCCTTTTCACCATCTCTTGATGCTTGGCCAAAGAACTTCACAGCATTTATATCATTTTCAACACACTTTTCATGGATCTTGTTCACGGTGTCCCTAAACTGTGTGAAAACGATCACCCTTGAGTTTGATTCTTTAAGCTCCTTTTTAAGGATCTTCATGAGCTTTTCAAGTTTGGGATGTTCAACACCCTTTTTATAAGCCTTATCAGTAAGCTGAACCGCGGTATAAAATTCAGGATCGTTTAATAAGCTTTTTGATGCTTTAGTTTTTTTCTTGCGAAGTTTTTCAAAGTAATTGTGCAGGTTGCTCACGCCCTGGGTCTCCAAAAGTTCGAGGGAATGCTGAATGTTTATAACAGCCGTTAAAAGAGAAATTGATAGAAAATGTTTCCTATCAGGAACTGCACTTTCACCTATTTGTCTCTGGGCTTTCCCCTTTGCAATGAGCACTTCCTTTTTACTTACACTTGAAATGGACCTCAAAACCCCCATTCTCTTCAATGTTTTGAGACGGGCCTTCAAGGCTTTTTCCATGTGGGACTTAATGGTTTTAAGTTCTGGTTTCAATTCCACCTTAACCCACTTCACTTCAACAGGGTTGAAGTAGGGCGCAACATCGGCGTCGTCCTCACTTTTAACCACAACATCTTTTATGTAGAGGTTTTCACAGACTTCTTCTATTTTTTCGTCTTCCCAGCCGGGAGAAGCTGTTAATCCAAGTACCAATGGATTTTTTGCCTCTGCAGTGTACTTGGCTGCCAGGTAAACGTAGGAGTAGGATCCCACTCCTCGATGGCACTCATCAAACACCACAAGCGAAACATCTTCAAGGGAGTACTTACCAGATATGATATCAGCTTCAACTGTTTGGGGTGTTGCGCAGATTATCTGGGATTCTACCCACTTTTTAGCCCTTTTTTTCGGGGTTATGGCTCCTGTGATTGATGTTGTGCTTGTCTTTAAAAAATCCCTGAAGCTCTCCTCGTGCTGAACTGCAAGGGGCTTGCTTGGTGCCAGAACCAGCACCTTGGAATCTGGAAATTTTTTGAGCCTATCTGCAGCCACAAGTGCAGCCACCACAGTTTTTCCAAGGGCTGTTGGGGCCACGATCATTGTGTTCCCATTTTTAAGCACCCTTGCTGCCAGAATCTGCTGGTAAAGTCTTGATTCAATTTTTTCAGGCTTTATGAGAGGATGCTGTATCCATTGTTCCATGGCTTTCTATATCTAGGATCAAACATATAAAAAATTGCTCTGATTTCAGAATCGATTTTAAACATTGGCAGGGCCTTGTTCACAACGAATTTAAAACCTTTCAAAAAAATCTTAAAAGAGTTGTTAAACAAGTTTAAATATTATAAATAGAATTTAAAGCTTAAAAGAAGATTTATAGAAAAAATTGGATTTAAAACTTAAGATAAGATCTATAATAAGGGGGGGGGTCATGAAATTAAAAAGAATGAACTTATAAAATTAAGATGATCTGGGGTTAAATGCAGTTAAAAAATATTAAAAATGATTATTTAAGGATTTAAAATAGAATATAAATGATTTTAAAAGAGCTTAAAACCAATAGAAAAATCAATAAAAAGAATTAAAGTCTTGAAACTTGCGCTGACATATAATTATAAAAAAATACAAAAATTAAAGGAAAAATCATGCCTTGGAAATTATTTCAGGACATTTAAACATCGATTTCAACAACACCGTCAAATGCAAGGACGGCGTCTCCCTCCATGAATGCTCCAAGGTTTCCATTTCTTGGATAAACATTTATGAATAGTTCTCCACCTGGAAGATGCACTAAAACATTTTCATCGAGTTTTCCAAGTTTGTAACCAACTATGGAACATGCTGTTGCACCTGTACCGCATGCGTAGGTGAATCCAGCACCCCTCTCCCATGTGAGCATCTCTATCTCGCCCCTGTTAACAACCTTCACGAAGTGCACGTTGGTTTTCTCAGGGAAGGCCTCATGATTTTCCATCAATGGGCCGAGGTGGTTTAGGTCAACGTCTTCAAGTTTATCTGTGAAAACAACTGCGTGTGGATTTCCAACATTCACAGCACTCACCTTCAAAGTTTTACCATCCACAACCAGTTCTCCATCCAAAAACTCTTCTAAATCTGGTTTAGGACTTAGCATTGGTATTTTATCTGGTTGGAACTTTGCCTCGCCCATGTCAACTGTTGAAGATACCACCTCCTCCCCAATAATGGTGAGGTTCATGTACTTAATTCCTCCGAGTGTTTCAACCACTATTTCATCCTGGGACACGATATCGTTTTCGTATACAAATTTGGCGAAGCATCTTATTCCATTTCCACACATTTCAGCTTCACTGCCGTCTGAGTTGAAGATCCGAAATCTTATGTCTGTTTCATCTAGAGTTGGTGGCTCAACGAAGATAACGCCGTCTGCCCCTATTGAGAAACCCCGCCTGCACAGTTCTCTAACAATTGCGGGTTTTCTGTGCTCTGGAATGATCTCTTTTTTGCTTTCATCGATTACAACGTAGTCGTTTCCAAGTCCATGCATCTTTGAGAAGGTTAACAATGTGTTTTTCATTTTAGCAGCCTCACTGGTACATTTTGTTTTGTAAGTAAATCTGCGAAGGTTTCCCTTTCCCTCACAACTTCCGTTTTTCCATTCTTTACAAGTAGCTCTGCAGGTTTTGGTCTGCTGTTGTACTGTGAAGACATTGTGAATCCGTAGGCACCAGCGTTCAGTATTGCAAAAAGGTCTCCCTCTTCAACATCTGGCATGGGTCTGTCCCTTGCAAAAAGGTCTCCTGACTCACAAACGTCTCCAGCAATGTCCAATTTCTGGGTTGGCTCTGCATTGGGCTTGTCTGCAACTACCACGTGGTGGTAGGATCCGTACATGGTCGGCCTGAGCAGGGTGTTGAATCCAGCGTCAACACCTGCAAATTTCCTGTAACTCTGTTTTATGGTGTTAACTCTTGTTAAAAGTACTGATGTATCTCCAATTATATAACGGCCTGGTTCTATGCACATTGTAGGGTTTCTAAGCTTGTACTCCCCTAACTTTTCCTTGAAAAGCCCCACGATCTTCTCAGCAAACAGGTTGATGTCAAGTTTTTTCTCTTCTGGAGTGTAAGGTATTCCTATACCTCCTCCAAAGTCTATGAAGTCGAATTCAACACCAGCATCCTGGTGCACAGCCCCTGCAATATCCATAAGACTCTCAACAGCCAGTTTAAATGGTTCGGGGTCAAGTATTCCAGATCCTATGTGGCTGTGGATCCCAACAGGCTTGAAGCCAAGTTCTTGGGCCAGTTTGTAGACTTCTACTGCTTCTTCTTCCATAATTCCAAATTTACTCAGGGGGCCGCCGGTTATGCAGTGTTCGTGATGTCCAGCTCCAACGTTGGGGTTGACTCTGATGGATATTTTCATTCCATTGGTTCCTGGCAGTTTTGATAATCTTTTAAGCTGCGAAATTGAGTCAACGTTTACAGTGACCCCTGAAGCTACCACATATTCAAGCTCTTCATTTTTAACGTTGTTTCCAGTAAAAAGTATCCTTGAAGGATCAAATCCAGCAAGTAAAGACGTGTAAACTTCTCCAGGGGATACAGCATCTATACCACTTCCTTCTTCTTCAAGGATCCTCATGACAGCAAGGTTGGTGTTGGCCTTGCATGCATAATACATTTTGAAGTTATCATAATGTTGTGAAAAGGCTTCATGAAGCCTTCTGTAGTTCTCTCTTATTCTTGTTTCATCAATGACGTAAAGAGGAGTTTTATATTTGTCTGCAAGTTCTAATGCATCCGCCCCTCCAATACTTAGATTTCCCTTTTCATTTGTTTTTAAATCAAAATCCATTAAATTAGCCTCCAAAAAACAGGAAAATAAAGTTAATGTTCAATTTCTAATCCTCACCATATAAAAATTTGTTGAAACTGGAAAAGTTGTAGTTTACATACCATGGAGGCACTGTCAAAAACCTGGGCACTGTTAAAAACTTGGGGGTTTTTTTGAGATTGTTGTTTTGAT
>DAHH01000003.1:0-96737 GCA_002498385.1 Methanobacterium sp. UBA410 | reverse complement strand
TTTGAGATTGTTGTTTTGATAAAATAATTTTTTTTTTATTCCAGTTAAAAATGATTATTTTTTGGAATGTAAACCTGAAAACTTTTATAATAAGAAGGAGCACAGTATTTTGTATGCTAAAAAGAAAAAACACTTGATCTAGTTGATAGTTTGTTTGATCAGGGTTATAAATTTTCCTATTTTTTCGTGAAGATTTATCGAAATATGTTGAAAATCAATTAAAATCAGCCAAAAATCAGCCAAAAAAGAGTATAGGTTATCTAAAATGTTTGAATAAGTGGTTTAAAAAGGATATTTTTTTCATATTGAAATGTTTGAACCTTTTTGTCTGGAGTGTTTCAGTTAAATTTGTGGTTAAAAATGGGAGTTAAAGATAAGAACGCTTTTATTTTCATGATAAAGGAGTTCTGAAAACAGAAATCCAAAGTTACAAATGTAAGAAATGTGATAAAAAGTTCGGATACAGATATTTTCCAGAATTGTTGATGATAATAGCAATTTCACGTGAATTTTAAGAGTAAATGTCCTTGAATTAGGCTTATTCTTCAGATCACTGCGCAATGTTGCTTATAAAAGCTAAAAAAAAGACGCATGAATCATATATCTCACAACAAACAATTTGAAAAACTGGAATACTATGAACATAAAAAAAAACCAAAACAACAACTCTAAAAAAACCATTATTCAGGATTATTACATTTTCAATGTCGAGCAAATTAAAATCAAAGACATATAGAATTACAGATTCACATCATTCGACAGCAAAACAAAATATCATAGTTGCTGATATAAATATACTCAAAAGAAAATTCTAAAAAACATGTAAAAGTTTTTAGAGCAAAAAATATAGGAAATAAAAACAAAATTGCCATAACCCGCGATTTAGATGAAAAATTCAAACCAATTATAGAAAAAATTAGGGTTTAAACATCCAATTATCCATTATTCTTTGATTCCGTACTTTAAAACCCTTCTTCACATTCTATAGAAGATGAAAAATATATATGAACAAACCTCACAAACAAAATAAAAAAAAACGCCTTCCAGAAAAAAAACTTCCCAAAAGCATTAAAAAGTTAATGAAGATCAAAACAGGCGTAACACCACAAATAAACATCAGAAAAGAAATTCAAAACCAGAAAAAAACTCTTTAACAACTAACCCCCCAACTTTCTGACAAAGTCACCATGGACCTGCACATTCTATTTATGGTATACACTTCAAATAGTTAGGTAACAGAAAATCAAAAATATTTTAAATATGGGTAACTGGCTGTGAATCGCTGAATTTTAAATAAATTTGTTTCAAATGTTTAAAGTCTATCTGAATTTGTAAAAACTTCAGATTCAAATGGATGGATAAATTTGAACGATCCGTACAGGAAAAGCTGGCAGATTTTGTTTGCAATAGCCCTTGGAAGCACTATGGTGCCTATAAATGCCAGTTTGGTCAATGTTTCCTTACCAACAATTACAGAATTCTTCAACACAACTCTCCTTCTCTCACAATGGGTTTTAACAAGCTATTTAATCACGTTATTGGGATTTGTTCTGTTTTTCGGCCGTTTAGGTGATTTTTGGGGTCATGAACGACTTTACTTAGCTGGGCTGGTGGGTTTCGTATTTGTTTCCATTTTATGCAGTTTTGCACCGTCAATCCAGTTTTTAATTCTTTTTAGAGGTTTGCAGGGATTTGTAGCTGCTATGATGCTTTCAGTTTCCATGGGAATAATTAAAAAGTCGTTTCCAACTTACACACTTGGGAGAGCCCTAGGAATTTATGCAGTGGCAGTGGCGGCCGGCATGGCCCTTGGCCCTGCAATTGGAGGTGTTATCGATGCTGCGCTTGGATGGAGGGCCATTTTTCTCGTGAACGTTCCGGCTGGTTTTTTGAGCTTCCTGCTCTGCTATCGAGTGCTTAAAATGGGAGAAACCAGCAAGGTTAAATGGGACTTTCCCGGGATGTTACTGGAGTTTTCATGCCTTTTCGCGATGGTTTACCTTCTAAATTACGTAACTCTAATCTCTTTAAGTACTAAAATTATTTTAACGGTTTTTGTGCTGGCAACGTTTTTACTCTTTATCAGGAGGGAGAACCGGGTTGAAGATCCCATGCTTAATCTTTCCCTCTTTAAAAACGTCAGCTTTTCTGCCTACAACTTAAGTCTGCACTTCAACTACATCTGCATGTATATGATCATATTTGTAATGCCATTCTACCTGCAGAAGGTCCTGCATCTTTCGGCCAACACAACCGGGCTGGTTTTAACAGGGGCTCCCCTGATAATGATGGTTTTGGCACCTGTAAGTGGTGCACTCTCCGACAGATTTGGTTCAAGGTTACTCTCCTTTATTGGGGCCCTGATCTGTGCCTTGGCCCTTTACTCCATGACCCAGCTCACAACATCCTCCTCGGCACTTGATGTGTTTGTACGTCTGGCAATCTTTGGTGTGGGAACGGCAATCTTTCAGTCTCCAACCAACAGGGCAATAATGGCCAGGGTGCCCATGGGCCAGGCAGGATTAGCATCTGGCATTCTTGTAACCATGAGGAACCTTGGAATGGTTTTTGCGGTCTGTTATGCTGGAATACTGCTTTCAACAACCATTTCGCCCGAGATACTCAAGATGCACCAGCTCTTCAGCCTGGATGCCTACAACTTCACCCTTGGAATGCACTTCGTTGTTACCTTCGCAGCTGTACTGAGCTTTTCAATGGCAATGCTTTCCATTTTAGGAATGGGAACTCAGAGAATTAAAAAGGAAGTTGCTGAAATGATAATGGATTAAATCTTAGAAATGGAATTTTTTTAAAGATTTTTTGGTTAAAAATGTAAACCTCTCGAAGCAAACTGTAACTTAAGAAATTAGAAAGTTTATCTAAACTATATCAAACCAACATCTTTTTACCTTAAATGGAGAAACAAACATTTTGCAGGGAATAACGCCTTAAAAAACTTTAATTCTTTTTTTAAATATGAATTGGCGTTTGAACGTATTTTAACATGATTTAACATTATAAAAACCATTTTTCAGGCTACCACAATCATGTAACTCGAAAACTTTATATAGTATGGAGCTTATAAGAAGAGATCTATTTAATCCACATGGAAATAAAGGATTAAACATGAAAAAATCGGTTTTAAGTTAGAAGGTGCTATTAAAATTGAGTTTTAATAAATATATGTCTTATTTAATTCTTAAAATACAAAAAAATACTTTAAAAATTTACAACAGCTTTTTTAATGGAAGAAAGCAGGGTTCACACACCACGGATTTCAAATTCTGTTTTTTAAGTCAGGCTGGAAGGTCCCATTATGGATGATTACGCTAAAAAATGGCGAATCCTTCTTGCAGTTTCAATTGGGGCAATGATGGTTCCGTTGAACGCCAGCATAATCAACATTTCTCTCCCAAACATAGCAGGATTTTTCGGGGTCAGTTTATCCGTGGTGGAGTGGGTTTTAACGGGTTACTTCATCACGTTCATAGGGCTCGTGCTTTTCTTCGCCAGATTCGGAGATTTCTTCGGTCATGAGCGTTTGTTCATGATAGGTTTGGTTGGGTTCATGATTTCATCCGTTTTGTGCAGTTTATCCCCCTCAATTGGTGCTTTGATCCTGTTCAGGGCACTTCAGGGAATTGCAGGTTCCATGATGCTTTCTGTTTCCATGGTTCTGGTGGAGAAATCCTTCCCAACACGTTACCTTGGCAAGGCCTTTGGAATTTACTATTTGGCGATAGGTGCGGGTCTGGCAGTTGGACCTGCCATAGGAGGGGTTATGAACAGTTTCTTTGGATGGAGATCTATATTCCTGGTTAACGTGCCCCTGGGAATTCTTGCCCTCTCCATGTCCTACATCACATTTGATAGAGGAGAGTCTTCTGAGGTTAAATGGGACTTACCGGGTACGGTGCTGCAGTTCAGCTACCTTTTCCTGATTATTTTTGCTTTAAACAGTGTTGAACAGTCAGATTACCCTGGAACACTTGGAGCTGGAGTGCTTGCGGTGCTTCTCTTTGCTTTATTCATCCGAACTGAACTCAAGGCAGAGAGTCCGATGATAGAACTTAAGTTCTTTAAAAATAAGATTTTCTCTGCTTTCAACGTTAGTCTGCACTTTAACTACATATGCGTGTATATGCTTCTCTTTGCACTTCCTTTTTACCTTCAAAAGGTTCTGCATGTGGGCACAGGCACATCAGGTTTGATACTAACGGCCTCACCCATTGTTATGATGGTTATGGCACCTATAAGTGGTTTTATATCCGACAGGGTGGGTTCGAGGATCCCTGTCTTTGCAGGCTCGCTTGTGTGTGCAGCTGCACTTCTTTCCATGACGAGCCTTACAACCACCTCAACGCCCCTCACCATATTCTGCAACCTTGCGGTGTTCGGCCTTGGAACAGCACTCTTCCTTTCACCTGCAAACAAAACTCTCATGTCGGCCCTGCCAGAAGAAAATGTTGGAATGGCATCAGGGGTAATTGCAACTATAAGAGACATGGGAATGGTATTTGCAGTATGCTACGGAGGATTACTTATACACTCAGCCATACCAGCCCAGATGATGATCCCAGACCAGATATTTGGAACAGCAGCCATAGCCCTAACAGAGGGAATACGCCGTGTGATGATATTCTGCGCCATTTTAAGCATTGTAATGGCCCTGTTGTCCCTTACAGGTATGAAAAACAGGAAACAAACCATGATGCACTACGAGGATCTTGCCCTTAAAAAAACAGTTTCACTTGAAAAAAGGGTTTCTGGTGCCGTAAATCACATACTGGGTGGTAATGGGAGGTAAAAACGTATGAAACATGTAAAAAGGCCTAAATTTACATCTTAAATTTACATTATTGGCCTTTTTCAACTTATTTCTTTTTTTGGATCTTTTTCACATTCCTCAATTCATGCTTTTTCAATTTTTTTAATTTGATCTATGTTACTTAATTTTAATTTGATCAAATTTTCATTCTATTAAAGTCCTGAAATAATATGAACAGGTTTAAAGAGTCATTCAATGATTAAAAACGATCCTTTAATCAAATTTAAAGGAAAGTTGAGGAAAAAATTGGAAAGTGATGAAAATTGGAAAGTGATGAAAAAGACAGATGAAAAAGATTCAGAGGGAGTTTTTAATAAAAAAAGTTAATGATCCCCTAGAACTTCGTCCAGAACAGATACAACAGTGTCTATCTGTTCTTTACTTATTACAAGAGGTGGTACAAACCTTAAAACGTTGCCTGCAGTGCAGTTTGCAATGATTCCATTCTCGCGCATCTCGTCAACCAGGCTACCGCACTCAAAGTTCATCTCAACACCTATCATCAATCCAACTCCCCTAACTTCTTTGATGATATCATGTTTACTTTTAAGGGTTTCAAGTTTGTTTTTGAAGTATGCACCGTTTTCCCTGGACTTTTCAGGGAGATTCTCCTCGATTATGGTATTTATGGATGCGTTTGCAGCTGCACATGCCAGTGGGCTTCCTCCAAAGGTTGCTGCATGGTCTCCTGGCTGGAAGGTTTCTCCAACCTCCTTACCTGCAAGCACTGCACCCATTGGGAAGCCTCCAGCTATGGCCTTTGCAAGGCTGGTGATGTCTGGGGTCACATCGAAGGTCTGGGATGCAAACATCTGACCTGTTCTTCCAAAACCTGTCTGAACCTCGTCAAATATCAGGAGAACGTCTTTTTCATGGCAAACCTTTTTGAGTTCCTTAAGGTAACCTTCTGGAGGTACTATAACCCCACCTTCACCCTGAACAGGTTCAACAAGCACAGCAGCTGTTTCATCGGTTATTGCATCTGCCACAGCGTTCACATTGCAGTAGGGCACATACTTGAAACCTGGTGTCATTGGTCCGAAACCCTTCTGGTACTTGACCTGGCCCGTTGCAGTTAGCGTGGTTATGGTACGGCCGTGAAACGAGTTTTTCATGGTTATTATCTCACCTTTACCTGTGTACTTCCTTGCAAGCTTTATTGCACCCTCATTGGCCTCTGCACCGCTGTTGCAGAAGAAGGCCTTGTTGTGTGGTGAAACCTCGGCCAGCTTCCTGGCCAGAACTGCCTGATTTTCTATGTAGTAAAGATTAGACGTGTGTATGAGATTTTTGGCCTGTTTGCAGATGGCTTCCACCACCTTGGGGTGGGCGTGGCCAACGTTGTTCACTGCAATTCCTGCAACACAGTCTATGTAGGATTTACCCTCAACATCCCAGACAACAGCTCCTTTTCCTTTTTGAAGAGCTATAGGCTGACGGCCGTATGTATGCATGACGTATTCCTTATCTAAATCCATAATTTCCTGTGTGTTCATATGTTCACCTTTCCATGATCTTATAACGCGTGATTTAAATTAAATTTTCTTAAATTAATTTCAATAGATATTCTTAAGCTCTAAAAAGTCCCTTTAAAAAGAAGGAAGTCTTTTTTCATTAGCCCTAAATCCATTACATAATTTGGTTTTCATATTATATTAAAAGTTTTAGAGGGGAATAGTTGATTAACGAGGAGTAATAGAAGATCAACGAACTATTTAAAAACCATTAACGGTGATGTAAATGAAAAAGGCAAGGATAGAAACAGCTAAAGGAAACATAGAACTCACCTTATTTGATAAAGAAGCACCAAACACGGTTGCAAACTTTGAAAAACTTGCAAACTCTGGCTTTTATAATGGACTCACCTTCCACAGGGTAATACCAAACTTCGTGATCCAGGGGGGCTGTCCAAAGGGTGATGGAACAGGAGGACCAGGTTATACAATAAAGTGTGAGATAAACGAGCACAAACATGGAACAGGGGCTTTATCAATGGCCCACGCTGGCCGTGACACAGGTGGAAGTCAGTTCTTCATAACCCACAGCCCACAGCCACACCTTGACGGAGTTCACACAGTATTTGGAAAGGTGATAAAAGGCATGGATGTGGTCTACAAAATAAAACAGGGTGACGTCATGAACAAAGTTACGGTGTTTGAGGAGTGAATTTATTTTAATCCTCTACTTTTTTTTCATTTCATGCTTTCTCAGTGGGAAATTACGAATTATAAAATATAAATTGCTTCAACTTTTCACTTACTTTTACATTTAAATTTGCACTTAAATTCATAAACCTTATGCATGTTTCAAATCTTATTTAAGGTTTCAACAAAGTTTTGAGTTTTAAATCTCTCATGCAATGTTTCAATAAGTCTTAATTTAAGTTTTAACTAATTTTCTGTTTAATCATTTATTTTATTTAATTTTTTCTAAACAATTAAAGATCTTAAACAAATTATTTTAGTTAACATTTAATCCAATTACTTAAAGAATGTAGAACATGCAAATGTTCTGATTATATATTGAACTATAAGTTCTGATAAGCAGAAGTATTTTGATAGCAAGACTTGGAGGAAATATTTAATGATGAAACTTGAATGGAACATGGAAATAAAAACTCCTGACGACCTGCTGCTTCTTGAGATAAACGATAGAATACATCAGCTGTCCTGGGATAAAGTAAAGTCCAACTCCAAAATTATTGCATCTTTGAAGATAGATAAGAAATCTCTCCAGGAGTACGTTGGAGCATCCAACAAAGGAAAAATGATAATGGCCAAAAATTTAATTGAAAAAATAGATTACATCCTGGAGTTGGCTGAACAGGATGACCTGGAATAACCCTTTCTTAACCCGGCAATTTCAACGTTTATTGCCGACCAGTGCAATCAGAATCAATAAAGCAAACGTTTAAGCGCTTTTGCATAGATGTCAGCCACAGCATCAGCCAGATCCACGCTGTGTGAATTATAATCCCTTTCAGGGTTTCCCAGCACGATCTGTCCCATGATCTTACCTTCGTACTTTACGGGCACGGATAAAAACTGCGAAACAGGTTCATGCCCCTCTGGAATTCCATGCGCAGAGGGATGGTTTTCAGGTTTTTGGACGTAGAATGATTCTCCAGTGTCAAGGGAGTAACCTAAGAGTCCACCGTAGCTGCCATCTTTTTTGACCTTGAAACGGGCCTCTCCAATCTCTTCGTAGCTATCACATTCACCAGTCATGTGCGAAAAGGAGATACCAACGCTGTCACTATTTTCATGGTCGATGTAGGCAATGTAGCAGTGTTGACTGCCTGTAACCTGCTTTGCCCTGTTCATAACAAGATCCGAAACAGTTTTCAGGGATGAATCCCCTAAAACCCTTGTTTCCAAAACCTTTATCACATCTCTCCTGAGGGATTCAATTTCCCCAGATTTTATCTTCTCTCCAGAAGCCAGCCCATATTTTGATCTTCTATTCCTGGCCATACCATCACCCTAAGACAGCACCAAATTATGTTGGTATATACTCTGTGAATTCATAACATTTATAGTTGGGAGGCACCATAACAAACACTGATATTTTTTGTGTGGTAAAAATGGTTGAAAACAATGAATCAGAATATGAAACTCTTAAAAATTCTTATAAATCCATTAATGTTGTTTTAATGTTTGTTGGAGTTGTTCTTGGAGGTTACATATTATCTCCTGGAATGAAGTCCCTGACACTTGCAATTGCAGTGGGTGCAACCCTATTTGGGGCTTACAACTACAAAAAGTGGGATGGAAATGGAAAATGGGGCTACGTACTTGGAGTACTTGCAGCGGTGTGGGCAGTGGTAACCATTGTGGTGTACGTAACTGGTTTGTAATTTCAATGTTGTGGATGTGAAATCATGGATGAAAACGTGGAGGAGCGAAGGTACAACAAGGAGATAAACGTCTGCTACCTTCTGAGTTTTGGGTCCTTCTTTCTGGGATTTTACCTAGTTTTGAAGGGCTACCTTGTGGGGTTCCTTGGAAGTATTTTATCACCTGTTTTGGGATTGTACCTTGCACTTAAGCCAGATAAACATGCTAAATTTTATGGAGTACTGTTGGTGCTCTTCTTTGCAGTGTGGATAGCCACCTACATGGTGTACTTCAAGGCGTGATCACACACCACCTGGTCCCAGATCATGTAAAGTGGTTCATCTTCATTTATAACCCTGATAACAACCCAAAAATTAGATTCAATGGGTATTTCAAGGGTTTCTTTTATTTTAACATGGCTCAGCTCCCTTTTTTTCGAAGGTTTTAGTAACCCTGAGCAGTTTAAGGGGCATTCCAGCCGGGCTTAGTTTGGAAAACCAGAAGATCGGTAGTGGGCAGCAGCTTGGCAGTAAAATCAGATCCATCCCCTTTAATGGATTGGGTTTTTCTTCAACAAGCAGAAAGCTTCCTCTATCTGTAAATGGGACATATCCTCTTGAACTTTAACATGATCAATTTTTGGAACTTTGGAGTTCGAACACCAGTTTTCATACTCTTTTCAAGCGTTTTGGCTGCCACAACCCTAAAACATCAAAACACCAAAACACTTTACTGGAATATTCTTAGATAGGAGTTCCTTCTTTACTCCAAGTTCAAAGGCCTCTGGAAATTCTGCCCATGTTGCAGTTCCATGATTTCTATTTTTTAGGTTTAAGCGTCTTAAGAAGTCCGGATTTACGGGCGTAGTGAAAAAGGTAAAGCTGAACGTACCCTGCATGTTCTCCGAAGTGTTCCATGCCAAAGTTTCTGACTTTTCTGGGCTTCAAATCTTCCCCTTCAAAGTATAGGTGGGACAGGATTCTGCCTATCCACACATCCACAGGGAAGGCCCTGCCAATGCCGTAGCCGTAGAGCAGTATGCAGTCTGCAACCTTGGGGCCCACACCGGGAATGCTTAAAACAGTTTTGAAGGCATCATGGTAGTTCATCTCTCCAAGCGTGGTGATGTTTATCTCTTCATGGATCATTCTGGCAGCTTTTTTCATGTAACTGCAGCGATATCCAACTCCACAGCTTTTAAGGCTGTAGGTTTGGCCCTGGCATGGTTCCATCTCCTCATCGTGTTCTGGAACCTTCATCAGAACTTCTGGGGAGGGAAAGGTGTGGAACGTCTCACCCTTAAAATCGAAGTTCTCACCCCAGTTTTCCTTTATCTTCCTGATTGACCTACTCCACCGCAGTATGGAGTTGTTGGCAGAGCATATTGATGAGATGATGCATTCGAATGGGTCATGGGCTTTGAAAATTCTCAAACCCCTGCAGAAATCAACAGTGGGTTTGAGCTTCTCATCGGATTCCAGGAACTTGTAAAGTTCACTTAAATCATCTTCAAGACTGAATATTTCAAGTAGTTTGGATCTTAAGACATCTTTTTTTACAGGCCCTTTTGATTCTGCTTCCACCATGATGGGGCCATTGAGATCCCCAGGTTTTTGATGTACACCCACAAGACACAGTTTACCATCTACCTTGATTAACTCCCAGAACCTATCACTTTTGAATTTCCATGGCGGCTGGGATGTTTGCCCGCTCTTAATTGTTAAATCAAGGTTAAATGGGCCTTCTGGCTGGATTTGGAGGGTAGTTTTCATTTCAGTGTTTCCATTATTATTTTATGAAAAATTTATTTTCCATGACAGGGTGTCTGTTTTAGGTGAAGTTTTTTTATGGTGTAGATTTCTCGGATTTCGTTTTGGTCATTGGATAATGGTGTTTCTAGTAAAAGTATGTTTAGATAAGCTTTTTTTATAGGTTGATCGTTTGGTATATGTGTGTATGTGTCCTAAACCTACGTTTTTTTTGAGGAATTGGAATATTTTTTCGATTTTCCATCTTGTTCAGCGAAAATCTTTCCGTTTGGGTAGTAATTTGAATAATCGTTTCTCTTAATTTCTTGTATACTGTTCCGGACTTATTTTTGTAGTTAAAATAATTTAATGGGTAAGATAATTTAATGGGTTGATTATTTTGTCTTTTAACACTTTTAACGTGATTTCAAGGTATTTTTGTTCATTTTTTCGTGAATAAACCTCTCTCACCTGTTTTCATGTCCAGGTTGTTAATATTTAAGAGCTTCCGAAGCTTTTCCTGGTTTTTTACCTCCGAATGAACATGTGACACTTCTAAATCAAAAATATGAGGCCATTAAAACTATTTTTAGTATAGTTTGATATCTTTTTATACTTTGTAATCGGTTTCGAGCCAGTTCTTGCTGAAAACCTCTGCCATTGATAAGTTTAATTTACTTTGCCAAACAAGGTCCGAATAGGGTCTTTTGAATCAGGATTTAACGGGATATTCATTTTTATCAGCCAATAAAATATTATATCCCATTATTAATAAATATTTCAATTTTTAAGGCCCTTTTTTAATATATCAAGAACATATCACTGTACTTCTATCAAATACCCCCATATATTATTTTTATATAAAATTAAACCTAAAAAACGGATGAATTTCCACACCAAACCAGACATCACCGTTTCCATGAGAGGTAAATTCTCTTATTATTTTAATAGCTCCATTATAAAAATATCTCTTATAGATCATTGATAAACAACTTTTTCATAGGCTATTCATGGAATTTTACAGGTAATGAAACAAGTGAATAGTAACTTATGGGAAGAATCTGTAACTGCCTTTTTTTATTCCAATTTTTCAATTGAAACACTGCCATTTATTCGTTAATTGTTTTGGCATTTTGCTTTTGGCCTTTTATAATAAAAAGAATTAAAAATTAAAAAATTTGGAGTTAAGATTTAAGAGTATAGATCTAAATAAACAGGTTTCCAGGAACTTAACCTAGGTCAACCTCACTCCCGGCAAAGCTCAGCTTCTTTTTACTCACCCAAACAAAGCCCCTGTCAGCTGTGATAACTGCAACGTCTATTGGTCCGCCAACACCAGGCATGTCCCCGGGATCGGCGTTTATTCCGTCTGAATACCGCTGCATGGCTGCAGTTGTCTGGATCATGAGGGTGCAGAAGTCCACGGCATCCTGAAGCGTCATGGTTCCCCATTGAATTGCGTACTCAAGGCCCTTGAGCTCTTCAAATATCCTGGGTTGGCCTTGTGTTAGTGCAGCTTCCTTTGCAAAATTCACGTTCATTATTCTCCCGTCAAATCCAAGAACGATTCTTGAAACAACGTCTCCCTGTCCTATCCACGAGCTTCCATACTCATTGTTCCGCTGTTTGCTGTCCCTTCTCTTCTGGACCTCCCCTGGTATCTGGCATCCGTAAACCTCATGGGATCCATCCTTGTTGTAACCTGCAACCAGGAGCTCTATCATATCCACACCTGCTCTACCTTCCTCAATTGTGCCCTTGGGAGTTTTGAATTTGAACTTCAAAACGTATTTTTCCTTTTCAATCTCCAGAAGCTGGCATCCCTTGGCCTGAAGATCCCTTTCTATGTTGGCTCTGGCTGCATCCAGCTGTCTCTCCCACTTGTACTTCTGGTTGAAGAGCCTGTGCAGCTTTATTGCAACGTCGTTTACCTCCATCTTCTCAACTTTGGAACCCCTCTTGAATTCTTCAATGAACTTACTTATGTTCTTGAGCACTCCACCCTCTTCAAGGAATGCAAGGCCCGTTATACCAACGCCAATGCGTTTGTTTATCTGGAAAAGCTTCATGGCATTTTCACTGCCAACCCTGGCCATTCCCTTGGGGTTTCGATACGACTGTCTGCTGTCTGCTGCAAGAACAATTCCCTCTGGTGTTGTTGTGTTTATTACGAGTGACATGGTTAACCAATTCTAAACTCCAGATACTAATATCTTTGCTTTGTATTACCCCTATGATAGGTCCAAAAAAAATCAAAAAATTCTTTACCTAAACCTGTGATCGAGAGTGTTCCTTTCCTTAATCCTCTTTTAAACTAAGAAAAATTGTAATTTTTAGAAGTGCCAAACTTTAAGGAAATTAAAAGAAATTAAAAGAATTAAATTGAACCTTATTTGGAACTTTCTTCAGGAACTTTACTCTTGTAGGGTTTGTAAACAGGGTTCCAGATGTTTTCTTCAACCAGTTTTTCAGCATTTGTTTCTGGGTCGATTCTGGCTGTTCCATCATCTAACGCCCTCTGAACCACTGCCACCGCAATGTTCTTACTCACTTCCCTGAGCCTGGAGACCTCTGGAAGCAGTCTGGAGCTTAAATCCCCAAGTTCAACTGAGAGGCTGAGTTTTTCAACTGCTGCGTTGATCATGGCGGGGGTCACACGTTTGGGCCGGGCACAGATAACACCCAATCCAAGTCCAGGAAAGATGAAGGCGTTGTTGCACTGAGCTATCGACACCCTATTTCCATTTATCTCAATATCCTTGCAGGGACTTCCAGTGGCCACAAGGGCCTTTCCATCAGTCCATTTAAGTAAGTCAGCTGGATCGGCCTCTGCTAAACTTGGAGGATTTGAAATTGGGAATATAATTGGATGCTCAACCTTTGAGGCCATGGTTTTAACAACCTCTTTAGTGAAGGCACCCTTTGCAGTGCTGGTACCTATTAAAATGGTTGGATTTACTTTATTCACAACTTCCAGAAGATCTCTGGCTTCAAGTTCATCTTCTCTGGCGTAAGGGGCTTTAAAGTACTCAAGGTCTTCCCTGGCATCTGTTACAAGTCCCATGCTGTCCATTAACCAGAACCTTGATCTGGCCTCTTCAGAGCTTAGACCATCCATAACCATCCACTCCTGGATCCTGTCTGCAATACCGCAGCCTGCTGTTCCAGCACCGAATATCAAAACCCTGTGCTCTGATAACCTTTTGTTGACGAGCTTGGACGCGTTTAGAACTGCAGCCATTGCAACGGCTCCAGTGCCCTGTATGTCATCGTTGAAGTTGCATATGTTGTTTTGGTACTGGTCAAGGTTGCACCTTGCCTTGTTCTTTCCAAAATCTTCCCACTGAAGTAAAACATCTGGAAATTTCCTTTTTATGGATTCAACAACCCTATCCAGAAATTTATGATACTTTTTGCCCCTGATCCTTGAGTGTCGCCAGCCTATGTAAAGGGGATCCTTCAAAAGTTTTTCGTTGTTGGTTCCAACGTCCATCATGACAGGAAGCATTCTTTTAGGATTGATACCAGCACATAATGTGTAGATCACAATTTTTGCCACGGAAATACCGATTCCATTGGCTCCCTGGTCACCTATTCCCAGTATCTGTTCAGAATCAGTTAAAACTATCAGGTCGATCTTGTTGGTCACATTGTCCAGGATCTCATTGATGTTGTCCTGATCACTGTAGGAAATGTATATACCTCTGGGTTTTCGAAATTCGTTGCTGTAATGTTGGATTGCAAGCCCTGCAGTTGGAGTGTAAATGATTGGCATCATCTCATGGATGTGCTCTGAGATAAGTTTGAAAAAAAGGGTTTCGTTGGTGTTGTAAAGGTTGTTTAAAAATATGTTCCTTTGAAGATCGTCCTGCTGCAGTGAGTACTGATGCCGAACCCTTTGCAGCTGGTCTTCCAATGTTTCCACAACCGGAGGTAGAAGGCCATTAAGAGAGAATTTTCTGCGTTCTTCATGGCTGAAAGCAGTGCCCTTGTTCAGGTGTGCCGATTGCAGGAGTTGAGTTCCTTTAAGGTTTATTTCAACATATTTGGTTTCTTCATCTTCCACAGTAAGAGCTATGGATTTAAATGGTAACCCTCCACTTATTTTTAGAAACCTAATACCTTTAACTAGTTTTATTATTATTTTTTCAACATTTATATATTTTGTGGGCTACAAATTATCAGTTTCAGATTTCATGGTTTGAACGTGAAAATTCTGCACTGGTTAGATATCGTAAGTAAAGTTAAATTAACATTAAGGTTTCATCCTGAAGGCTGCTTTATGGTTGTATGAATGAATTTTAACACCAGAATCAGTTTCAACAAATGTGTAATTTGCAACATTCCTTTTAATTCCTGATTCTGTGAATACAAGGTTGGCCTCCATGTCAACCTCGTTCAGGATCAGCTGATTGTAGCAGGGCAGGCCTGTGCCCCTCAACCTCCGGGTCGTTGCAGTACCTGCATTTATGACTGCCATTCCCTCCAAGGTAACCACGTTGGGGACGTGTTTGTGCCCGCCAAGCACAATATCAACACCTTCATCTATTAAAAGCTGCAGCAGATCTCCAGAATCCAACAGGATATTCCTTTCCCTGCCACTTTGAGGTATTGGAATTAGATGATGGTGGAAGATAACCATCGTACCAAAGTTTTTGGGCACTCTTTCAAGTTTGGACTTCAACCACTTCAGCTGGAAGGCTCCGATGTTTCCATCATCAACATCTGGCCGGGATGAGTTAAGACCAATAACTGCTAACTTACATGATCTGTCTATTTTAACAAAGTTTGTGTCTCCGATCAAATTCCTGAAGTGCTCTAGTCCAACGTTCCGAGCGTCGTGGTTACCTGGAACTATATAGGTTTCTGCAGCGGATTTCAGATCCTCAATAAACTCTTTGGCCTCCAGATATTCGTTTATGAAGCCACTGTAGGTAAGGTCCCCCGAAAGAATGATCACATCTGGATTTTCCTCTTCAACCTGGGACTTTAACTTGGACACCAGATCATCTGAATGGGTTGGATCTCCAAAGTGCACATCTGAAATGTGAACTATGTTTTTTTCCATATTATATCCTTCCATAAACCTTCTTTTTCAGTTAATTCATACTACTGTTTTACTACCAGATATAAGGATCTAAGTGTATTTAATTGTAATCTAGTTCATGGACAGTTTCTGTAGATCTTATTTTTTCTCTACACTAACTCTACAAAAGGTTATGCACTGTGAAGTAGGGTTCATGGGATGGGGAAAATCTGGATGTTACTTCCTTGATCCATGCAGTTTCACCAGGTTTAAATACATCTAAATTCACCCAATCATAATACTTTTTCTCCTTAAAAACAAGATCTATGATACATCAAACAATTTTTTTAACCAGGGGGCCATGATGGAGAAAGATCCAGAGGAATTGGAAAAGGGGAATGAATTGTCTTCGAAGATGGAAAAACAATTATCTCCCACAAAATCTGCTCTAAGATTAATTGTTGGATTTTTCGCCCTGCTTTTATGGATAGTTCTGGGTGTGCCTCCCACTTTGATCTACTCATCGGGTATTCAGAGTTTTATTGGAACGGTCTCATTTTTTATTAGAAATCCCATCACTTTTTTATTAATTGCACTCATTAACATCTTTTTAGGAGCTCTTGAATTTATTTTCCTGGGAATTTTGTGGTGGACAGCTTTCCATTTTGTCTGGTCGGTAAGATGGTTTTATGGTTTCAAAAAGTATCGAGAGGTACCGAAATCCACCAAATAAAAATGAGGACTTGCATTTAGAACTTCTATTACAGATCTTAATTTGAAACTAGGTATCTCCAAGCGTAGGTAGTTAAATCCCAAATATCTTTACCAGATATGGAGAATTAACCTGTGTTTAACTTTCTTTTTGTAGTCTGCATACCCTTTTAATTCCTCCATCAACATCTCTTCTTGCCCATGATACGGACAACTAACGATAGAGATAGGAATATGCCAATTATTAATCCGTAGATGGAACCCATTAGAAGTAGCCCTCCTAAAAACATTAGAATACAACCAAGATACAATGGATGGCTTATCAATCCATAAACTCCTGTGGAAACTACTTTTTGTCCTCTTTCCTTTTAAATTCTAACCAGAAAAGATAAAAAAGTGTTTTCCATCCATGATTTTAAAAATAAGAAGAAACAGGCTCCTAAATCTGATTTTAGGAATATTTAATAGTTAAATGAAGTAGTGAAATTCAAAATCTAAAATCTAAAATTTTAAACTAACTTCCTAAAAATTAAAATGATTGAATTGCTACTCCAAGTAAATTAATTACATTCGATTATTAATAAAAAGACTTAAAACTAACTCAATTATTTAATAAAAAAAATCTAAACCATTCATTGAACGATGGCCATGTCACGTTGGTGATTGTAATTTGATCAAGTGAAATTCAAAATAGAATAAGTCGATATTTTTGCTATCAATATATAGAGCTACCTATCAGATTCCACGATTTCAGGTAAGAACTCAGTTTTTCACTGATGTGTCTGTAAATTTATTTGGTTACTCCAGTGTTCCTAATAAAATCGTTAGAATAGCCTATACTCTCATTTTATGGGTTTTCATCCCCATAACGTATGTAACATAACGTATGTAAAAGTTGTAGTTATGATCAGGAGAATGTGTTTTCTACACATTATTCAAAAATAACTGAAGATTTAAGATTTTTTAAAAAATAAAAAAAATATAATCAGGAATTCAACTTAAAATTCAAAATAAATGTTTAAAAAAAGACCATACACTCGATTATAAAAGACCATACACTCAATTATTAATCTAAATTAACTAATCTGAATAAATAATAATCCTTCTATAATAAAAAAAGCCCAAAACCATTCGTTGAGAATGATCCGAGCCTGTTGTTAGTACAATGGTAATTTAAAATAAAATTTACTGTTTTTAAAATAATTTCATGAAAATTATCAGAAAAAATTGTATTCGATATTATTTTGCTATCACTATATAGAGCTACCTATCAGATTCCACGATTTCGTGCAGGCGCCCAGATTTTGATTCATGCACAGCTAATTATCATTTTTTAATCCTAGTTTCCTTATATAATGGTTTAATATTATAATTCTGTTCATCACTTAAAAAATAAAAAATAAAAGAATATTTAACGTAATTTCATCGAATCCTAAAATTCATAAGAGCAGAACTACTTTGAGTCATGCGTACATAAATGGATCTTGCGATCACAACCTGTTCAGCCTAACTTTCATCTACACCCTCATCTGATGCCTTTTTGTGATTTCCGCCCAAAAGCCCGTGGGTTATGGAGAAGGAGACCAATGCTGCAATGAAGACTGGCAGGGAGTTAGTCGGTGATAATCCAATGATAATAATTCCAATTGTTCCCAGTGCGATTGGAATGGGTACAATGGCTGCGGGCACCGCAACTATCATACAGCCCAGGGCCAGACCCACTGGAATTTGAGGGAAAATCAGATTGATAGCAGCCCCCAGACAGGAACCCACAAAAAGGAGTGGGAAAATAGGACCTCCGATGAAACCGAAGTTTAATGCCCCGCTCAGGGCCAACAGCTTGACCAAGGCAAATACAACAAGAAGCAGGACTCCGATTTGGGGGGCCTGCTGGGTTACGATGGACATTTCAGTGGTTCCCCGGCCAATACTGGATGGTATAACAATTGCCAGTAAACCCAGTGAAAAACCCCCTAAAGTACTGCGCAAGACGGGTTTACTTTTCATTGGTTCCACCAGGCGGCTGAAAATCTTATTAAAGATCAAAAATATTAGAGCAAAAGGAACAGCCAGGATACCCATTAAAACACTCGCCCCCAGTTGCCACAGCCGTAAATCATAGGCAGGGGGTGATAGAATCCCCAGAAGTGACCCATAATTAAAACCATTAAATAAATAGAATAGGGCAAAACCTATCACTGCTGCAAGCCCTGCAATCAACAGAGTCCCATAGTAAATTACATTTTGTTCGTGATTGGTTTCCAGCAGGATGATCAACATGGCAAGGGGAGATGAAAACAGTCCTCCAAACGCACTGGAAACACTGCTCAGAACGTTAGTTCGGGTTATTCCAGGGTCCATTTTACGTTTCTTGGATATCCAGCTTCCCAGTCCCGCAGCCAGAAACCCAGAGGGCACTTCAGGTCCCAGGCTAAAACCACCAATCAAAGAAATAAACGACGCAAGAAGAGAAGAAGGCACAGGCTTAGGGTCCAAATACCCCCTAATCATTGCTTCAAATGTATCCAGTTGTTGGGCTGGTGTATAACGGTGAATTATTCCCACCAGCAACCCAGCTACAGTCATTACAACTACGATCCACCACGGTCCTGAAAATGGTGTCCAGCTACCTGTCAAATTGGAAAAAAACAGGCTTTGGCCAAGGTTCGTCAGCATGATGAATATAAATGTTCCCACAGCACTGATAAGACCTAAAAACAGCCCCCAGCCCATACGCTTCCAATAATCTTTTGATCTTAGGTTAAAATTCTCTGACATATTTGAAAACCCCTTTCAGCTACATTCTGTGAAGCCATGCCAATGAAATTTCTCGGACCAACTAAATACTTTAGGGCCTTAGATTTTTCTCAGTAAAAGAACGGGTTTCTTTTTGTTTTTAATAATTTTGAATGTGCATTCACCGTTTGCATTCACCGTTTCATTTCTAAAAATGTTTCATTTCTAAAAATATATTTTTATATTTGTTTTATAAGAATATTGGGTCTTCTAAACCGTTAAATTTAAGTATTGATGCTTATACATATTTATTTGGCGATAAAAATGAAGCATCATTTAAATTACAGTAAAAAAAGACCTGAATTACCATTTTGTTAGGGAAAATATTTAAAATTATCGGTTCTCACAACTATTCGCTGTGAGTTTGCCGAACAAGTTCAGCAATTCCAGAAAATCAAGACCATACTAAGCCTCAAAAAGGTACCAGAAACATTAATATGATGATTTTATCAATCAAAATCATTTGAACAGCCATATTATTTAATACGACCGTTAAACTTGTTGTTCAAGAATTAAAAAGAGATAAAAAGTTGCGAAAATTCTTCAAAAATCTCCAATGAAATTCCAGACGTCCATTCAAGTCTCAAAATTCTTATCACGATTTTATCACAATTTAACATGAGATAATGGAAAAACCTACGAAAACAGAGAATAATCCAAAAAAGAGCACACAATAACATTCGATAAAAGATATTACAGCTACCAAACTGCCAAATAGGCATTTCACGCTATAAAATCGTTCCTTTAATCCTTCCCAAAAGATAATTTCAAAATAAGAAAAAACTAAACAACAAATCAACCCACCCTCTACAAATATTTAAGGATAAAGAGACTGCAACACAAGCTAAAAAAAACTATACAACACATTAAAAAAGATATTATTCAAAAAAAATACAGAACTGACAACACTACAAACCAATACATAGGCAAACCCATACCTGATAAAATCGAAGACTTCTTCAAAATTATACAAAACAGAACTAAACCTGAAAAAAAATACACATAACAACACAACCTCAGCCAAAAGAGCCACCATACTAAACTGTATTTTTAACAGAACTCATCGCAACACAAAACTACAACTCCAAAACAGCCCCACAAAAGCTCTCAAAAACCTAAAAAAAAACTAAAACCCTAAATTTTGTTGTTAATAACGAATATACTCTATTTATGTGGGTTTAAGTTAAATAATATAATAACTGAACCTTTGAAAAGGACTGTTGGGGAGGGACAAAATATATGGGCGAAAATTATGAAATACCACCTTTTCTTCGTCAAATTGTTATCATATCCATTATTCTACTGGCATTTATAGGAATGAAGTATACTGCTCCGATTTTAGGCCCGGTACTCATTTCTATTTTCATCAGCATACTTATCTATCCATTTTTAATGTGGCTTAAAAAGAAGGGATTTTCTTACAATGTATCTATTCTTATAACCCTAGCATTAACTTTTGTTCTGGGATTGGGATTATTAGCAATCATGGTTATGAGTATAAGTCAGCTGGTAGCAGAAGCATCAACTATAACCATAGCACCTAATTCTTTCCTGGCCACTTATACCAATCAAATTATCAAGTTCCTTCTCTCCAATATACCATTGGAAGATATTGCCGGGATCATAGAGGTAGGGTTCTTCATAATATTCGCGGTCATGTTCCTGATTTATGAGTTACCCTACATAAAATTAAGATTAGTAAAAGGTTTGGGTGCAGAAAGTCCTGCCCTGAAACATACCTTTGACCTGGTTGCTGAGTTTATTGAATATTTTGTAATCAGAATAAAGGTGAACTTCTTAACAGCCGTAGGATTTGTGGGTATATTTTGGGTCTTTGATATTAATTTCGCAATACTTTGGGGAATCTTGACCTTTGTCCTGGGATTTATTCCCTATATTGGAATTATAATAGCCGCTATACCACCTATCCTGGTAGTATGGGTTCAATACGGTATCTGGGGGGCCTTGGCCATAACCATCCTTTTTGTAGTAGTTAACACCATTGCGGAAAGTTATGTGTTCCCTAAATTGACAGGTAAAGGACTTCAGATGTCTGTTTATGTGGTATTTGTCTCGTTATTCATCTGGGGTTGGATTATGGGATTGGCCGGAATGTTCTTGGCTGTACCCCTAACTCTGGTAGTTATCAAGTATCTGGAAAGCTTTGATGAAACCCGTTGGTTGGCTTTATTAATGACCACAGATGAAGAAAATGAATCTGAGAAGGAGTGAAGATCATTCTTAATATTTTATTTTTTTAAATAAAAATCAGCATATTACAATTTAATTAAAAAATAAAAGAATTAACAATGGACAATTGGCAAGTGATCTTCTGAAACTGGACCAATTTTTAAATAGTATTAAGACTGAATTAATTCTATTTCCACACCATCAGGACCCTTTAAAAAGGCTATTTTAGGACCGCCAGGCTTACCAATGGGTCCTCGGGTTAATTGAACACCTTTAGCTTTTAACTTAGCAATTTCTTCATCCATGTCCTCAATTTCCATACCCACCATGTAAAGGCCTTTTTTACCCTCTTCACCTTCTATAAGTTCCATTGTGGCTTCTCCTTCACCTTTAACAAAGGCTATGGTTAAACCGGGTACCGGACTAAAACGCCTTACTTCTTCCATTCCCAAGATATCCGTATAAAACCTGACAGATTCTTCCAAATTTTCCACGGCCACTACACTATTTTTAACTTTCACTGCAATTCCTCCAAATTCCTTAAATTAAATATTTTATTTTTTAAGAATATAATTTATTTTTATTCGGCCTCTTTAATTAGCAATGATCATTAATCACACTAAATATAAAACAGGAATATAAACATCGCTAAGCATTTAATCGGGTCTGTAATTGTTTTAGGTAAGGCCTAATACTTGGTAAAAATAATCATGATTTTAGAACTCTAGATTCCCTACTTATAAAATAGGATTATGAATAATTTAAAGTAGTAAAATCGCTGAATTCAACTTAAAATTCAAAATAGATGTTTAAAAAAGACTATACTCTTTGATTATTAAGCTAAATTAAATAATAAACCTCCTATTAATAAAAAAGGCCCGAAACCATTCGTTAAGAATGATCCGGGCATTTTTTAGTTGTGATGATAAATTAAATAAAATTCACTGTTTTTAAAATAATTTCATGAAAATAATCAGAAAAAATAGTCGATATTTTTGCTATCACTATATAGAGCTACCTATCAGATCTCATGATTTCAGACAGGAGTCGAGTTTTTCACTGATGTGTCCATAAATTTCTTTGGTTACTCCAACATTCCTAATAAAATCGTTAGAATATTTTATATCTCCTCTTTTAGGATTATCCTGCCTCATAACGTACATACAAATGGCAGTTATGATCATGAGTGGGTCCGCTTTTCTACCTTTACCTCCACGGTAGAGCTTCCTGAAATCAACCTTGGATATTATTTCTCTGGCCCGATCCTTTTGGCCTCCACCTACAGGTAGCTGAACTTCGTCTCCCTCCTCCCTTTTTGTTAAAACAAGGGTAGGGCTGTGGCCTGTCATCATGAAGTTACTTGCCACTATGCTTAACTGGGCCATTTTTTCCTGCTGGCGGAAGTCTTCCTCGGCAGTTTTTTGGTCGTAAGGCTTGAACTTCTCGTATTTCTTGAGTTTATTGGCCATTCTGTCGATTTTAGCCTTATCGTCCAGAAAAATATGTTTTCGCTTTTTCAAATCCATTCCCCTAATGATCTCTTTTTACTATTTTTTGGATTACCAGGCTTATAAGGTTGGTGAGTTTGACTTGAAAAAGATTAGGCAAAGATAAAAGTATTTCTCATAAGGCAAAAAAAAGGTTGAAGAGAATTAAAATCTAGATAATGGTAATTTTAGTGTATATCTAATTTTTTTTGGGGGAATTCGTGGTTTATTTAGTTATATAAACCTCAATTTTGTTCACATTGTTCTCCCTTAAAAGAAATTCAAACCCTAACCTCAACACCCCTTTCCTTCAAGTACGCCTTCACCAAAGGCAGGGGATATTCGTTGAAGTGGAATATGCTTGCAGCAAGCGCAGCATCTGCTTTACCCTTGGTGAATGCTTCGTAGATATGTTCTGGATTACCTACACCGCCCGATGCGATCACGGGTATGTCTAAATTTTCGCTCATTGTTTTTGTTAAATCCAGATCATAACCGTCCCTGGTCCCATCCCTGTCCATACTGGTGAGGAGTATCTCCCCCGCTCCCCTTTCCTGGCACTCCATTGCCCATGCTATTGCATCTACGCCCGTAAATTCTCTGCCACCGTAGATGCTGCAGTCGAACCAGCAGTAACCTTCATTTGTCTCAACTAGGATCTTGTCTTCGTTTTCCTTTGGGTCTTCAACATAACGGCGTTTGGCATCTATCCCTATCACGCAGGCCTGACTCCCCACAACTTTTGAAGCATGGTTTATAAGGTCAGGGTTCTTTATGGCCGCCGTGTTGGTTGAGCATTTGTCTGCGCCCGCACGGAGCATGTTCACGTAGTCCTCGGGCTTGCGGATGCCTCCTCCAACGCAGATGGGCACGAACACGTTCTCTGTGGTTGCCTTTATAACGTCTGCCATTGTTTCCCTGCGTTCGTGTGATGCCGTTATGTCCAGAAATACTATTTCATCGGCTCCATCTTCGTAGTAGCGGGTTGCAAGTTCCACAGGTTCCCCTGCATATCTTATCTGTTTAAATTCCACTCCCTTCACCACTCGACCGTTTGGCACATTTAAATCACAGTCTAGGCATGGTATGATCCTTTTTGCTAGCAAACTTTATTCTCCCATTTTATTTTATAATTTAAGCCTTTAAAATGTCGTTCAACATGTTATGTCCTGGTTCGTGTTGAAACATGTCCTTTGAATTTACTTTGTTTCTGGTCTTTTATTAAACCATTCCATCAGAATCTTTATAGTCGATAGGATAAAAACTACAACTCGAAGATCGTAAGCTCCATTCAGGGGTAAGGTAATCTGAGAGACTCCATCAAACATTCATATTTAAGATGGGGTATCAAGATGGGGTATCAATTCAGGGAATAATTGTAAGTTCTGATCCACTAAAAAGAGGTTTTTATTTCATTGACTGCGCCCTTCAAATTTTACTTTTTTAGATATTTTTTTTAAAATTGGCTGCAAATCCAAGAGTTAGGGATCTCCTTGCAATGTCCAACAAGGAAATAGAATAGTAATAAAAATCTTCCTGTTCTACCTATCTCAGTAATACTTAAAATAAAATCCATATGATTTATATGTGGGTTTGAACCATTCCTTAGGTGGTGATAAAATGCAGTTAAAAAATTTTAAAAGGGAATCGATAATTCCACTGCCTGTGACCTTTATCTCAACAGTCAGCAAGGATGGAGTTGGAAATGTGGCACCATATTCGTGTTTGATGCCAGTTTTACGTCCATTCGACCTTGTATGTGTGGCCACAGCAGGGGTCATGAGGGACACCTTCGACAACATCAAATCCCAGGGAGAATTCGTTGTAAATCTGCCAGGAACCGAAATGGCGGATAAAGTTATACCAACGGCAAAATTCATGCCTCCAGAAGTTAACGAGTTCGAACTGGCAAAACTGGAGGAAAAACCATCCCATAAATTGAAAACACCGAGTATAAAAGGATGTTATGCCTGGATGGAGTGCAAACTCCACAAGATCGTCGAAGAAAAGTACCAAAACTTTCCATATGCCCTGGTTCTGGGCAAGGTGGTGCACCTTGAGATCAGGGATGACGTCTACAACCCTGAAGACGGTTCATGGGATGTTGAAAAAGCAAAACCCCTGATGATGACGGAATCTGACACAGGAATGCACTTCTGCACTGTGAAGGACATAGACTGGTTCGAACCCTACGGGGCCATGTTCGACGATGGCAAGGACCCACTGGGCAAGATGTACGAAGAGGAGGGCTGAAAACATGCCCAAGCTCATCATCAGCGGCAGAGGAGGCAGTGGAAAAAGCACGCTTGTAACGCTTCTGGTCAGACGCTTCAAAGAACAGGGAGAAGAAGTTTTGGTCGTGGACTCGGATGAATCCAACATGGGACTCGCGGCCATGCTGGGAATGAAAAAACCTGAAAAAACTCTCATGGACCATCTTGGAGGCAAACCAGTTGTAATGGAAAGGTTAATGATTATGATCAGGGATGGAAAAGGTGAGGGGGTGGAGCTCTTCACAAAAAATGAAGGATTGGATGATCTGTCCCCAGAATTTGTGAGCTGGAATGGATCCGGAGCTTTCATGCAGATAGGGAAGATCGAACACACTTCAGAGGGTTGTGCATGTCTTATGGGGGCCATTGCCAGGGATTTCTTGATTTCCCTGATTTTAGATGATAAACAGTGGGTTCTGGTGGACACTGAGGCTGGAGTGGAGCACTTCGGACGAGGGCTAATGGATGGTGCAGATGCAGTAATTATGGTTGTGGATCCTTCAAACGACGCGGTTCTCTTAACAGAAAAGGCATCAAAATTAACCAGAGAAGCAAATAAAAACTTTGGGGCTGTATTAAATAAAGTTGATGAAGATACAAAACCTGTTTTAGAGGAAACACTGTCTCTAAATGGAATTACAGTTAAGGGAATTCTTCCATATTCACCTGTAATAGCCCAAGAAAATCTTCAGGGACAATCTTTAGGAGTAAATACAGTTAAAAATGAAATTGACGAGTTGGTAGCAGAGATCAAACAATACAACTGAAGATTCTTTTGGATATGCGAAAGTATCTTCATGTTTAGTTAACTAGTTATAACCTGGTTTTACAATAAGAACAAGGTGATAAATATGGAAGATCAGATAGTCCCATTTTCAGAAGTAACAAAATTTCATGGACACGTTTGTCCGGGATCAGCCATAGGCTACCGTGTTGCAGAGATAGCCATTGAAAAACTTATATCTTCCCGTGCGGTGGATGAAGAACTGGTTGCAATAGTTGAAAACGACAGCTGCAGTGTTGATGCAATTCAGGTGGTTACAGGATGTACAATGGGCAAGGGCAATTTAATATTCAGGGACTACGGTAAACAGGCCTACACATTTATGAACAGAAAAACAGGAGAAGCAGTTCGCATATCCCTAAAAAACAGCATGGAATCTATAGACCCAGAATTTGCCCAGGCGAGGGAAAAAGCTTTCTCCGAAAATGCCACCGATGGGGAAAGAAAAGAGTTTGAACGCATTAAAAACAATCTCTCAGAGAAGGTACTTCACGCACCGGCAGATGACATTTTCAAGGTGGAAAACGTGGAAATGGAGTTTCCAGAGGAGGCAAGACTCTTTAATTCAGTGCGTTGCTCACGCTGTGGAGAACTGGTTGCAGAACACAGGGCCCGTGTGGAAAATGGGAAGCTTGTTTGCATACCCTGCTTCCACGGGTACTCCAGAAACTGAAGGGTTTCCCACCCCAAAAACTTTATGAGTAACCAACTTATATATGGAGTAAACATCAAACTGAATATACATCAGTTTTGGGGCCTGTAGTCTAGCCAGGAACATGACGTGGGACTTCGGATCCCAAGGTCGGGGGTTCAAATCCCCCCAGGTCCGCTTTTTATTCTTAATTTTTTGTAAATTATTATTTAAGCTTATTTTAAAACGTTTTAAACATGGATTTCCATTTTTTATCCTTAATTCAATCTTTTCACAAAATTTAAGTTGTTTCAACTCCAAACTGTAAACAGAATAATTAATGTAGATTAATTTGATCAACCAATGATCATAATAAATGGAGATTAAATATGGCAGCTGAAAGAAGGATTAAAATAGTTAAAAACGGTCCTTACATAGTTTCTGGTGCTGTTCCACTTATGAAAATGGTGATAGGTACTGATGAAGAAGGAAATTCCTATAAATGGCGTTCTGGTGAGATAATACCATGTGGTGGAACCTACACCCTTTGTAGGTGTGGACAATCTAAGAATAAACCCTTCTGTGATGGCACCCATGCAGAGGTTGGTTTTGATGGCACCGAGACAGCCAGCAAAAAACACCACCTCGACGAGGCCGTGAGGACAGAAGGCCCAGAACTGGAGTTAACAGACGTCTGGACGCTTTGTGATCATTCACGCTTCTGCATGAGGGCAGGAGGAGTAAGAAAGTTTATAGCAGAGTCCGACAATCATGAATCCAGAAAAATTGCCATTCAACAGGTTAAAAACTGTCCTTCCGGTAGACTGGTTGTATGGGACAAGGAAACTGGCGAACCAATTGAGCCAGAATTTGAACAATCCATTGCAATAGTCCACGATCCTCAAAAAGACTGTGAAGGCCCAATATGGGTGAGGGGTGGAATTCCAATAGAATCTGCCGATGAAACCCTTTACGAGGTCAGAAACAGGGTCACTCTCTGTCAATGTGGAAAATCAGAAAACAAACCTTTCTGTGACGGCAGACACTGGATGACACCTGAAGAAAAGAAGGAGTGGCGCAAAAAATGGGAAGATCAATCGATTTAATTTTATAATTTAACTTTTAAAGCAAGGGGATAAAAGAAATGTCCGATCTGGAAGAAGATAAAATTAAAACCATAAGTCCAAAAACTGCATTTAAGCTAATTAAAGGTCATGAAGATTTTACTTTAATCGATCTTAGAACTCCTGAAGAATTCTCCACAGAACACATTGACGGTGCAGAAAACATGGATTACTATGCTGAAGACTTTGAAAAACAGCTTGAAAAACTTGATAAAGAAAAAAAATACATGATTTACTGTGGATCTGGTGTTAGAAGTGTAAAGGCAGCCAGATTAATGGAAAATATGGGTTTTGTGGATCTTTACACCATTCTGGGTGGATTTGCAGGGTGGAAGATAAACAAGCTTCAGTAACCCATTAAAAAAACTGAAGGATCCACTTATAGATTAAACTATTTTTTTAACCATCCTTTTTTATTTAACCATTAAATTTCAGATGTTGAAACAATCTTAATCCCTCTCAACAGCTTCTTTGAAGAACTCTGGTACAAGGGACTTGTAGAGCTTACTGCGGAAGAGCATTTTGATGTTCCCATCGAGGATGTAGGTCTCGCAGTAATCATCTTCAGCACGCATTCCACGGCCGTAAGCCTGGAGGAGGGTCATAACTGTTTTGTAAGCGTACCACCTGGGGTCTTGGGATTTTCTCCTGTTTATCTGTCTGTCTCCCAGATAGGGGAAGGGCACCTTGTAGATAACCTGGAACTGGCATTTCTCGTAGGGCAGGTCCACACCCTCGCTCATGGATGGGCTTACAAGTACCAGAGGTTCTTTGCTCCGTTCGAACTGTTGGAGCTGGTACTCCCTGTTCTTGCTGTTGTGATCCATGAGACGCCTGTTCGCGATCTTCTTCATAATGTACTGCTGGCACTTGTAGTTGTGGGTGTGTATGAGTCCCTTTTCACGTTTGTGGTGGTCTATTATCTTCTCAAGTATTGGAATGGTCTTGGGTGCAGTGCGCCTTATTGCACGCTGGGACATGGGCCCAACGCTTTTGATGTGGATGGGTCTTGATGAGGCAGCGAAGCTACTTTTCACATTAAGGTAGTAAACCTCCTTTGGATCTATTCCAAGCCATCTGCAGAAGAGCTCGTGGTCCAGGATGGTTGCACTCATGAAGAGGCAGATGTCTGCGTACTGGAACAGTCTCTCCTTTGCGTAGACATCAACCTTCAGGGGCTTGAACGAGGCGCTTCCAGGGGTTGTGTCAACCACCCAATTGTCAGGATGCTCCTCAAGCTTGTTTGTGAGCTCGCTCAGCCTGAACTTGGTTCGCTTGATCCTGTCGGCCTTGTTTTTTGGCAGTTCCTTGACGCTTAGATCCTTGTAGTCCTGGTAAATGGACTGGAGGAAGAGTATCCATTCTTTGGGATCATCGTAGCCCATGAGGTCCCGTGGTATGGTCTTTTTAATGTCCTTCCTGAGCCTGTTGTTGAATATGTTAACCTCAAGCCGGTTCATGAGCTTTCCCTCGATGTTGTGGGCTTCATCCATCACCATGAGGTTCCTTTTCCCAAAGTGCTTCACGTAGGCAAGCTCAAGAAGGGCGTAATCATAATTCATCAGTGTTATTGGACTCTCAACAGCCCTGGCCTTCTGTCTCCAGTAGTTGCAGCCGTCGCCAGATCGGAAGTACATGGGGTTGCCGAAGGCATCGTTGAATGCAAATGAACCACCATCGAATGGGGATTTGGTTATCCCATACTCACAGTTGAACTTCTGGGAGCTTGGTATGGTCTGGCAGGTTCCAGCATCGCAGCTGGCCTCAAGCCCGGCATCCTTGCAGTTGAAGTTGGCCCTTCCCTTGACCATTGGATACCCAAATTCCTCTGCGTACTGAGCCTGGAGCTGTTTGGTCATTGTGAGGATGTAGGCCGGCTGGTATATATTCGCAAGTGTTGTTGCAATTGCAGACTTTCCAGTACCTGTTCCCGCCTCCAGAATGATGTACCTGTAACCTTCGTCTATTGCATCGGTTATTTTGGATATTATTTCAAATTGCCCATTTCTCGGCTCTGAAAATGGGAAATTCTCGATTATTTCATCATCAACAGTTGGGTAAAGTCTTTTGAGATTTGAAATATTATTTTTTGCATGGGACTTTTTGGTGATTTTCCCGTTTTTAGGGCATTTACACCTTGCTTTTATCATCCCACACTTCTCACAGAAAAAACCGTCTTCCATAGGTACTTATATTTTGGTTGATGGTATAAATAGATGAAAACTTAAAAAGGATTTTAAGTGGGAATTCCGGAAGATTTGATTTTCTTTTCTGGACTTCCTACAAAAGTCAAAAAAATGGGTTTGTGAGTATGAAGAAAGGAAAATTGATTGGAATAGGTGTTGGTCCAGGAGACACCGAACTTTTAACAATAAAAGCATTGAAAGCATTAAACAGTGTGCAGGTTGTTTGCGCACCAAGATCAGCAAGTTCAAAGCCAAGTTTGGCATTATCGATTGTTCAACCTGTCCTTAATGAACGTGAAGAAGGATATGAGGTGTTAGAGCCACTATTTCCAATGATTGAGGATAGAAAGGCCCTTGAAACCTACTGGGATGGGGCAGCAGCAGCTCTGGTGGAGAGGTTAGAAGAGGGTAACAGTGTAGCATTCATAACCCTTGGGGACCCAACGGTGTACAGCACTTTTTCCTATGTTTCAGAAAGGATAAATGCTCTGGGATTTGATGTTGAAATCACACCGGGAGTTACATCATTTACAAGCTGTGCTGCAGCCTCAAACATCCAGCTTGCAGATAAAGACGAGATAATAGTGGTGGTGCCCAAGGTGGATGAGCGTCTGGCACAGATACTACCATATGGGGACACATTTGTCATAATGAAAACTTCAAGGCACTCTGAAGAACTTGAAAAGATAATTGGACGGGACAAACGTAAAAAAAAGGTTATATCCGTTCAAAACTGCAGCATGAAAGATGAAAAAGTTTTTGAAGGATTTTCAAAGGATAAAAAGTATCTTTCAACGACAATTGTTAAATTTGATCATGAATGATCCTTTTTTTAGTAGATAAAACTAGGATAAAAAGTTTAAATGATATTTAAGCATATAAAATGAATGTAGGATAAGTTTAAGGATAGTAAACACTTTTATGCACAGTTCTTATTTTAAATTTCATTTTAATTAATCCTTTATTTTATTAACTTATTTTGAAGAGTTTTACAGCGTTATATTCCTCTTTTTGACCCACTTTTTCACAACATTTATATATGATGAGGTGATACTCAGCATCATATTAATTAATACTATATTACTTTGAGGGGTTAATTTGAAGGGGCGGCTGCTCTTAACAATTATGGCATTTATCTTTGTCCTGACGATATGTGGAACTAGTTCAGCTGAGGATATAGATAAAAATTATACTTATGATAATGATTTTGATAATGGGGCCCTAATTGGCCTGGAACATAACAGCACCCCGGATGAGCTGCAGCTTTCCAACGGTTCCCAATCAGCTTTCTCTTACATCTGGGTACCTAACAGTAACGAAGGCACGGTTTCCAAGGTTGATACACGCACGGGCATGGAAGTGGCACGTTACCGCACAGGACCAAAGGGCAACGGTAATCCCTCCAGAACTACGGTGGACTTGGAGGGCAACTGTTGGCTGGGGAACCGCCAGACAGGTACTGCAATTAAAATAGGTCTTCTTGAAAAAGGAGGATACATCGACCGTAATCACGACGGCATAATTGAAACTTCCAGGGACCTGGACGGCAACGGTGTGATCACATTGGACGAGATGTTACCATGGGGCCAGGATGAATGTGTGCTTTACGAAGTGGTCCTGATAACGGGACATGAAGGAACTTACACACCTGGAAACTATTCAGGACCCTACGTAAACGACAACAACAATCCAGGTCCCAGGGGAATAGCAGTAGACTCCAAAAACAACGTTTGGATTGGCACATTTGGTACCATGAAATATTACCACATCAACGGGTCAAGCGGCCAGATCATGCAAATTGTGGATGTATCCTCGGCAAACCATACACCTTACGGTGCTGTTATAGACCAGAACGGCATATTATGGTCTTCTGGGGCTGGAGGCAATAATGTGCTGCGCCTGGATCCATCAACAGGCTCATTCAAAAGGATAAATCTGAAACACTTTGCTTACGGGCTGGGACTGGACAGAAACAATCACCTCTTTGTTGCAGGCTGGGATTCATCATGTTTCTCCAGGATAAATATAATCACTGGAACCGTGGATTGGACCAAATCATGCCCCTACCAGTCCAGAGGAGTTGCAGTTACCGATAATGGCGATGTGTGGATCGCTAATTCGGCAGCAGGTACAGTAACCCGATATTCAAATGATGGCATTTTTAAAGCCATCATAATAGCAGGCAATACTCCCACGGGTGTATCGGTTGATAGTTACGGCAAGGTATGGGTGGTTGATTACGGTGACGAGTACATCCATCGTATAAGCCCCACAAGAAACGAAACAGATTCTTCAGGAAACATAATTAATGGAGTTGAACTCTCTAAGAGAATCATTGGGGGTACGCATTACGGGTACAGTGACATGACTGGGGTTGTATCCAGCACAATAACTACCATGAAAGGCACATGGACGGTGATCCACGATAGCCGGATGGATAACACGCCATGGGGTTTTATCTCCTGGACTGGTTATGAACCTGAAAACACGTCGATTAGGGTCAGGGTCCGCAGTTCCAATGACGAGCAGGACTGGTCCACTTGGGAGGATGCTGTGAATGGATCTGTCCTTAACTCCATATTAAAAGGTCGGTACCTCCAGATAGAGACAACTCTGCAGAGACTCCGGGGAAACCAGTCACCAGTTCTTTACGATCTCAGGGTTACTGCGCTGGTAGCTGATGTTGAATTAAACATGACAGTGGACCAGCCCACGCCACACGCTGGAGAAAACGTTACTTTCACCCTCAAAGCCACCAACAATGGGCCTAGGGATGCTACAGGAATAGAAATAGGAATCTCATTACCTCCAAATTTTAATGTCGGTTCCCCAGGTCAGGGATACTACCAAGAGGGTATCTGGTATCTTGAAAGTCTGGCCTCAGGGGCCTCGGCACTTTTAACCATCCAGGGCATGGTCACACCAGCCATGGCCCATCAGGTTATGAACTGCACCGCAGAGAGAGTACGCCAGGATGAATACGATCTTACACCCGATGTCAGCGGTGCGAGCTTTTACCTGCCTCTGGTCGACTTGGAGGTCAACGCTACAGTCAACAAAGACACCTTAAATGTTGGGGACACCGCAGTCTTCACCACCACCATACATAACAATGGACCAGATCCAGCACGTGGTCTTCAAATAGAAGAAACATCACCATCAGGATTTATCAATCTCCCTTTACCACTTGGAAACTACCAGAATGGCACCTGGGTCATTCCACTTTTAGAGTCAGGGGCAACGATCACCATGACCTCTCTTGGGGTTGTAACGGAGGAAATGGCGCATGGTAACATAACCAACACAATCAATATTTTACAGCAGGAATACGACCCAACAGCCGTCAAAAAGGTAGAAAACAACATCTACGTTCCGTTGGTAGATCTGGAGATCGTGAAAACAGCCTACCGTGACCCTGTGGCTGTTGGTGGTGTGGCTCTCCTCAACCTTACAGTACAAAACCATGGACCGGACACAGCCAGAAGCGTGGTGGTGGAAAAGTTATTACCAACAGGTTTCATCCCGGGCAAACCTTTCCAGGGAATCATCAACGGGGACTGGTGGTTTGTAGGTGATCTGGCCCCGGGTGAATCTGCCATGTTACTTTTAGGACATCTTGTAGCTGCTGAAGGGAATATAACAAGTTACGCCGAGGTTCGAACTAGGCAGCACGATCCCAACAAACTGAACAACCGGCAGGTTCTAAACCTAACCGCTCAAAGGAGAACAACAACCCCTGGGGCTGAAAACCTGTCAGGCAACTCGTCAAACCCTCCCGATCTCCTTCTTAATTTTTACAACTCACACAGCAAGGGCACAGTACCAATGCAAGATACGGGTATACCTTTGAATATCCCAAATCTGGCCATTATATTGGTTTTCTGTGGAGCATACGTCAACAAAAACGGCATCCCTAAAAACAAACCTCTTTTCATCTTTTTAGTTGTAGCAGTGGCATTCCTTTTATTTGGAACTGCAGGTGCGGCAGACAGCAGCCAGAATTACACTACAGACCTTAATTTTGATGAAGGAAACCTTACAGAAGTTGAACATCAGACGGCGCACGACCAGTTGCAGTTACCCTCCATTCCAGACGAACCCGAATTCATGTGGGTGCCCAACACCAATGAAGGCACAGTTTCCAAGGTGAATTCAAAAACTGGAGCAGAAGTAGCCCGTTACAGGACCGGGCCCCTGAGCTCTGCTTGCCCCTCCAGAACAGCCGTGGATTCTGAAGGCAACTGCTGGGTAGCCAACTACCAGACTGGAACTCTGATTAAAATAGGCTCTAACAGCGGTACACAGACCAGCCAGGATCTGGATCACAACGGCCTGATAACGGACAATGAGCTTTTAGACTGGGTAAAAGATGGAAATGTGCTCTATGAGGTTGTTTTAATACCTGGACATGAAGGAACTTACACTCCCGGGAAATATACTGGAGGCTACGCCAATAATTGGGCAAATCCAGGACCTCTGGCGGTTGTGCTGGATTCTAATGACAACCTGTGGGTTGGATGCTACGGGCTTGAAAAATATTTCTGTATCGATGGGGCCACAGGCCAGATTCTGAAAACAACAGACGTTTCATCGGTAGGACATACACCCTATGGGGCAGTGATAGATCACAATGGAATTATATGGTCTTCCGGTGGCCAGTACAAAAACGTCCTCAGACTTGATACTAAAACAGGTTCTTTTACCAGGATTAACATTCCACAATGGGCTTACGGACTTGCCCTTGATAGTAACAACCATCTTTTTGTCACAGGATATTCAAGTTCCCGCATCTCCAGGATCAACACCTTAACAGGCCAGGTTGAATGGACAAAAACCGCTTCATACGGCTGCAGGGGAGCGGTGGTTACAGAAGATGGTGATGTCTGGACCGCTAATTTATAATCAAACACAGTTACAAGATTTTCAAATGATGGACTCCTAAAAGCCACCATATACCCAGGAAATGGTCCAAGTGCCTTGTCCATTGATGGCGAAGGCAAAATCTGGACGGTTGATCAGGGTGATGAGTATATTCACCATATAAACCCTGAAATTAAGGGGGTGGACCTCTCCAAGAGGATCGTGTCAGGAACCCACGTAGGCTACAGTACCATGACCAGTGACTTGTCAACAATTAATTTCAACCAGAAGGGCACCTGGACTGTAATCCAGGACAGTGGTAACGACAGCACCCTTTGGGGTACAGTATTCTGGACTAGCAGCGAACCTGCCGGTACATCGGTAAGGGTCGTTGTCCGCAGTTCCAGTGACGAGCAGGACTGGTCCACTTGGGAGGATGCTGCAAACGGTACTCCATTACATTTAACACCTGCAGGCAGATATCTGCAGGTAAAAGCCACCTTAACCAGCACAATAAGAAATGTTTCACCCGTACTCTATGATTTAACAGTGACACCACTGCCAGAAAATCCGGTTCAACCTGTCAACCAGTCCGATCTGGTGTTGAGCATCAATTCGGATAATTACGCGCCCAGCACGAGTGATACAATTAAAATTATACTGAATGTTGGAAACAACGGTCCTGAAAATGCTACAAACGTAACAGTAAACTACAAACTGCCCTTCGGATTAGAGCATCAGAGTTCAAACAGCAGTTACGATCCTGCAAATGGTAAATGGACTTTAGGTAACGTGGCAGTGGGAACAGTTGCCGCGCTCGAAATTCAGGCCAAGGTACTTGGAAGCGGCAGCCTGGTTAATACTGGAAGTGCTGCAGCCGCAGAGACAGACCCTGATCTGGCTAACAATTATGCCAACTTGACCATCAACATTCTTAATCCCGATGGTATGCCTAATGTACCATCTAATTTAACATTTAACGATACGGCGGGCCTGCCTCCAATAGACAATATCAAAAATTTGATGGATCTGGATGTTAACACTCCTGATTCAACAGGTGGTTCCCAAGGTGTTTCAGGTTCAACAAATTCCGGTGGTTCTTTGGTTCAGCCGGACAATCAGTTGGCACGGGATATTGCTGGTGTTAGAGGGTCTGTGAGTAGTGGTAATATTGATGGAAATATACCTAGTTGGAATCCAACTTCGAGTGCTGAACCTGAAAAGAAGGATGAGGGGATACCAATATGGGTTTATTTGATGGCTATACTGGGGCTTATTACAGCGGGTTTGGCTTATAAATTTAGATCCACTTTATCTGAATATTTGATGACACTATGGGGGGGGTATGCTAAATGCTTTAGGTAGTTTATGGTTATATCTGTCATATTTGGGGTCTTCATTTATAGAATTCCTAGAAATTATGGTCTTGGATATATTTGTTCGATATGGGGGTTATATTACGGCTGCTATTCAAGAATTGATTTTTACTCCAATTAATGGTGTAGGAGTGGCTACCTATATTGGACTTGGGCTGCGGCTTCTGGATGAAAGATTTCCAGTTCTTGATCCTCTTATTGCACCTGCAATGGATGTTTTAGATCAGCTTACATCTTATGAACTTTCAGAAAAGCTTAAAAAGCTTTTAAACAAATAATTAAGTTAGTTGGGATATTTATGCCTTCGCGTAATGATCTTGGAGAATATGGCTTAAAAAAATTGAAAAAAGAATATTCTAATGAGTTATTAGATGATTTAATGGTTGATTTACAATTTTTAATAGATTTTGGTTATTATGACAGTTTATTCAAAGTTTATGCCGATTGGAAAGAACCAGTGCCTCTACTAAGTGATATAAGTACTAAAATCGCGGAGAAAAACAATTTTTTAGTTTTTGCCTATGAAACTTTGAGAAACATTCCAGTTAAGTTTTTATCTGATTTAATAGATTATGACACATTTTCTTTTTTCTTTCCATTTTTAGAGTGGGTCTATTCTATGTATTTGGAAAGACAATTAGGACCTGAAGATGTTGAAAGATTATTTTCTAGTGGAGTAGGTGAAAAAATAGCCTTAAATCTTTTAAATTTTGATAAAATTGATAAAACTCCTGAAGTTACACCAGAATTTTTTCAGAAACTTCAAAAATTAAAATGGGAAAATAGGAAAACTAAGAAAATTTACACAGAATTAGATAAAATAATGACATTTTTTGTTTTTAAGCATTATAGAATCACTGAGTGTTCGTTCGATATAAGACAGGCCCGAGTTATCCTATTTTTAGCAGGTTGTAGTGCTATAAAGGAAGAAAAATGGAAAATAGATGAAAGTGACGTGTTTACAGCATATAAAACATTTTTTAAAATTATTAGAACGGATATTTCAAAATTAATTGATGGAACAAACTCCAAACAAAGAGTATCACATGGCTATTTGGTCTGTGATAAATGTAATGGATATTACAGACTAAAGGAAGGTGAGTCTCCCGATGATTTTAGTAAATGTCAGTGTGGAGGTGAATTGAGGTATGTGAAGAGTCTTGATAATGGTTAAAATGGTTTAGTGATTCTATGGATAGAACAAACCTGTGATCTTCGCCATTTGATCGTGTTTTGGGATATTGCTGGTGTTAAAGGGTCTGTGAGTAGTGGCAGTGTTGCAGTTCCTGAATGGAATCCTGAACCGGTTCAGAAGGAGGATGAGATGAAAAATGGAGAAACTCCTTGGTGGGTTTATGCTTTGGTTCTCAGTGTGGCTGTTACTGGTGCTGCTTCGATGTATTTCGGGGAAAATGAGTACTTGCAAACCGTGCAAAATGCCATGGGAAATTCATTAGGAGCGATAAGAACTGCAGCCAATTGGTTCTATGGTAATATGGGATTAAGCGCATTTGTAGAGGATTTTCTATGGCCTTTTATGTTTAAAATAATATTTGAACCCAGTAGTGCTCAAGGATTTACCTTTACAATTATTTCGTATCTTTTAACGCTTAATGCGCCTAGCTTGGAGGGACTCATAGGGACGTGGATTGGCATGTTTGCAATCTATGCCGGTCCAACTGAATGGGGCATGGTTGCGACTGTTGTAGCTGCTGCTTTGACATTTAAAGCATTATGGGATTATGTAATGAAGTGGAGGAAATAATATGGGGGTGAGTGAAACTTTTAAGAGATGGAGTCAAGAGAGCGCAGATAAGGATTTAGAAAATAAAATAGCTGGATTAGAAGGAATTGTAAATGAAATTGAAGGTTTGAAAGATATTATATGTCAAATTAAACGTTTAAATGAGTCAAATATTTATAAAAGCTTAATTAATAGTTATAAGATAAAGAATAAAATTTATAAAAATGAAGTTAGGCGTGAAGACTTTTTTAAGGCACCTATGATAAGATCTGCTAAACAAGTGTTAACTAATGTGTTCATAGTAAGGTTTCCACCTTTTAAAGGGGTTGTTTTTAATGAATTCCCTAATAAATACCGTTTTTTTGAATATTTTTATTATATGAATACTAATAAACCATTAAGCACAGAAGATATGCGAAATATCTATTTTGGTGGATTAGACGAGAGAGTTTTTCTTTTATTAGATTGTTTTGATGACTTTGAAAAGACTCTTACTTCCAAAACAGAATTTTTTCAAAAACTTAAGCGGGTTCGATGGCAAAAACCAAGTAGAAATTTATTTCATAAGATAGATAGCACAATGGGTCGTATAGGGGATGCTTTGTGTGGATATTCTCTTTTTGGTAGTTATGAACAACTTTTTGTTGAGTTTCTTTGTTTTTGTGCTGCTGTTTCGGATGATAGGGTTGTGGTTTTGGTTGATGATGTTGTAAGGGCTTATAAGACTTATTTTAAGCTTATGAAAACTGATGTGACTGTTTATAGGGCTGTTGAGAGGATGGGGGATTTGGATGTTTCTGCTGATAATTCCTTTTTTGAGAGGTTTTTTAGGCTGGCAAGTTCTGATGTTTTGTTACATCTGTGGTTGCGGGTTTGGGGTTTGCTTTTTGTGGTTTTAGGTGTTTTAATTGTTTTTTATGGTTATTTCCCTGTTTATTTGGGTGGTTTGTTTCTTATTTTTGCAGGAATTCTGTCTTTTGTTTTGGTTCATAGGGTTGTGTATGTTTTTTATAGTACTTTGATGATTATTTTGGCAATAATACTCTATTTAAATGGTTATATACTTCAAGCTTTCACTCTGCTGCTTTTGTCGATATTTTTATTTAATATTGCTCGAGTTATAGGTACAAAACAGATAGGGCCTGTTTCTAAAAATCAAGATAAGGGTTATCTCGTTTGTGAAAGCTGTGGGGGCTATTATAAGTTAAAGAAAGGTGAGTCTCCCGATGATTTTAGTAAATGCCAGTGTGGAGGTGAATTGAGGTATGTGAAGAGTCTTGATAATGGTTAAAATGGTTCAGTGATTCTATGGATAAAACAAGCCTGTGATCTTCGCCATTCAATTGTGTTTTGGGATATTGCTGGTGTTAAAGGGTCTGTGAGTAGTGGCAGTGTTGCAATTCCTGAATGGAATTCTGAACCGGTTCAGAAGGAGGGTGAGGTGAAAAATGGAGAAACTCCTTGGTGGGTTTATGCAAGCATAGCTTCATTTGTTGCATTAATAATAGTTGTATACAAATATCGGGCGTCAATATCAGAATATTTAATGTCAGTCTGGATGGGTATAATGAACTCATTAGAAACTTTATGGACTTACACAAACTATTTGAGTGGTTCATTAAGCTTATTTATCCGGGATGTCTTATTACCGACTGTTATGGATGTTTTAAATTCTCGAGCTGCTGAAATTGCTTATGAAAGATGGGGAAAGTTACTTTGCCTTTTAAACCCCGGTTTGGATGAAATGGTGGCTGAAGAAACGTTGAGTAGCATGTTCCCAGAATATATTGGGTATATTCATGCTGTTTTCAGAGGGGTTTCCATAGCTGATTTTATATTGGATCCAAATCCACTTAAAAAATGGAATGAAATTATTCATGAGTTTTAATTGTAATCTTTAGAGGAGATGAAGAAATTGCCTTCGCTGAAAGAGATAAGGTCCATGCCTCCTTCCAAACATAATGAATTGAGGTTAAGGGATGCTATGCTGAAATTGGGGCAGGAAGAAGTTGAAGGGTTAGATGAATTGATCCGAGAGATAAAAAACCTGAAAAATCTTGAAAACTATGAAAAATTGCTTAAAGCCAGTAAAGATGAGAGATATGATTCTTCTGTATCCCTAAACAGGGGACAAATGCACCAAGTCCCATTATTAAGGTTAGCACATGAAAATTTAGGTCATTCCACCGTCAAAATACCGATTCTCACAGATCTAATAAGTTTCAAAGAACTAAAAACCATCTACTTTTTTATTGAATGTTTTTACTACATAAACATCGAAAGAAAACTAAAACTTGAAGACATCCAAAAAATTTACTTTGCAAGACTTGATGAACGCATCATATCTGCTCTAGATAAATTTGACGAAGTCTCTGATGTTCCAAAACCCACCAAGGAATACATCCAAAAACTCAAACAAATAAAATGGGCAAGTGAAGAATCAAAAAATTTTTTCAAGAAAATTCGCCACGTGATGATGTACATCAGTTTAACAGTATTTTCATCTTTACCAATGAGATTTACAGGAACAGAAATGTTTTTTAATGTGCTACTGGCCGGATGTAATGCTGTGAATGATGATAGAGACATGATAACTAAAGAAGACATGGTGATTGCTTATGGTACTTACCTTAAACTGATGAAAACTGACATACCCAAATTAATCGATGAAATAGGAGTAGAACCAGGAAAACTAGGTTACTTGATATGTAAAAAATGCAGAAGATATTACCAACTACAACTCGGTGAATTACCAGACGATTTTACCAAAGATTGCGAATGTGGAGGCAAACTAAGGTACTATGGCAAAATTGACTGGTTATTATAACTGGAATCCCTAAACCAGAAGAACTCAACCTAACCAATCAGTTGGCACGGGATATTGCTGGTGTTAGAGGGTCTGTGAGTAGTGGTAGTGTTGTGATCCCTGAGTGGAATTTGGATGTTTTGGGTTCTAATCTTGGTGAAAAACTTTTGGAGAAGTCTTTGGTTAAGTTTTTCCCGAATTCTGCAAATGAAATTAAGCTTCTTGGGGATATAGTAACTACTGGAGAATTCGTCAAAGATCCTTTTGGAACTGTCCATTCTATTATAGATGTTATAATCAGTATTTTGAGTAAGAATATTCCTAATCCACAGGATCTTGAGAACTTTTTAACAGTTTAATCAAGGGCTAATTGAGGTGTTCTAATGAGCATATCAGAAAAACTTGAAGAAATGGCCACTGAGAAAGAGCGGGAAAGAGGGATTATAGATATAGAAAGATTATTTAATTATTTAAAAAATTTTGAAATAGACGGGTTGAATGAAATACTAATTGAAATAAATGGTTTAAGAGGATCAAAGTTTTATGAAGAGCTAATTAAAGCTGTTACTACAAACAGGCTCGTTAAGGAAAATAGGAAGTTCACATTTGAGGAAGGCTCAAAAGTTAGACTTTTAAGAGCTGCTAAGGGTACTCTTCCATTTGGGGGCCTATTAACAAATATATTTTCAAGTTCTTTAATATCGCTTAGGGATATTGCACTGGTTCATGTTTATTTAGAATCTATATATTATGTTGAAAAAGGCAAATTGAAATGGATTGATTCTCTTAATATCTATTTTAGTGGTTTAGATGAGCGAATTGTTTTTGCATTAAACAAGTTCGATGAGGTAGACTTGGAAGATCTTCCTGAACCAACATCCAAATATTTTCAGATCCTTAAAAAAGTTAAATGGAAAAATAAAGAAGTAAAAAACGTTTATACAACTTTAACAGAGCTAATGCAAGACATAATTCTAATTAAATGCATTAACAAATTTTCAGAATATAAAGCTGTAGAAGATCTTTTTATCCGGACACTTGCTGGTTGCAGTGCTGTAAATGAGGGTCGGTTAGAAATTGAGGCAGAAGACGTGGTTATGGCTTATAAAACCTTTTTTAAACTTATAAATACGGATGTAACCGAGTATAAGGCCATTCCCGAGCGTTTAGAAGGTATTGGTGTTTATGGAGGAAACACGGAAAATAATGGTTATCTCGTTTGCGAAAGCTGTGGGGGCTATTATAAACTAGAGGAAGGTGAGTCTCCCGATGATTTTAGTAAATGTCAGTGTGGAGGTGAATTGGAATTTAGAGAAGAGCTTTAGAATATATCAATGAATAGTTGCTAAAACGACAAATAATTTTGATGCAGGAAGTGGAGTGTAACGTTGAGATGTTATAGAACTCTAGGACACAAAAGAGTTAGTTTATCACTACTCAATCTACAAGTTTTCTCGCACTTCTTTGGGGCTTATAACAAATTCACAGTAATCGTCACCCATTGCATAACATCTGACCTCTTCAACATCAACCTGGTTTCGGAACTGGGCCGAAAATATGGCCTCAAGCATTCCTGAATCAAACGCGCATGCTGGTCTGCCTAGCTTAGGCAGGTCTTGACATTCAAAGCAGTCGTAGTTTCTCACCACCAGTGGATCGAGTTTTTCAACTTCAACCCTTCCGAGCCTGTTTTTTTTCCAGAATTTCTGGATGTTTTCCAGCAATTTTCCAGTTTCTGGGTTTTTCAGATTTTCGTAGAAGGCTTCACCAACACTGTAACCTGCCTTGTGAAGTACTGGGTCTATGTTGATTCCTTCCTCCATCAGTGCAACTCTTATGGTTCTGAAAACGAATCTGAAAAATTTAAACGGATCTTGAGATTTTACAACTCCTGTTGCAATGTAATCATCCATCTCCTTTTCGAACTCTTTTTCGCGGGACAGGTCTCCAAGGTAACGGGATTTTATGAAAAAGATCTTCCGCCTACCGTCTTCTGGGTCTGGTTTTGTATCGACGATCCCGGCATCCATAAGATCCTTCAGGTGAGCTGAAATGGTTGATTTGGATTTACCTGTTAAAAAAACAATTTTTGAAGCGTTTAAACCTCCATCTTTTAATATTGATAGTATTTTAGCTTTTATTGGGCTTTCTACAACGTTCACACCTTGCGGTGTTGCAAAGATCTTTATCTGGCTGCCCTCCCACTTGCCCCTTCTGGACTTTTTGGCAGCTGGTTTTTCATGTTCTATCTGGGTCATCTTGCTCATGGTTACGTTGTTACTCCCCCTATATAATGGTTCGTATCCATCCGAACAGTAAACTTTATATAGGATAGTTCGTATATTACCGTACAGTTTGATAAGACCCGAACCAAATTTCATCAAGTTTGGTTAACCGAACATAACTAATAAAAAAAGATTAATAAAAAAGTGGAGGATGAAAAATGAAGGCAGAAGCAGTAAAAATGAAGGAAGGAGTGTACTGGGTGGGGGTTCTTGACTGGGACATAAGAACCTACCACGGTTACACATTAAATGGAACAACTTACAACGCATATCTGGTGTTTGGAGACGAAAAAGTTGCTTTAATAGACAACTGTTACCCAGGACACTCAGCCCAGCTCTGGGGAAGAATAGAAGACGCGTTCGAGAAGGAAGGAAAAGAAGTTAACATTGATGTGATCGTGCAGAACCACGTTGAAAAAGACCACAGCGGAGCTCTAACAGAAATACACAAAAAATTCCCAGAGGCACCAATTTATTGCACAAAGATAGCAGTTGATGGCCTTAAAAAACACTTCCCTGCACTTGAAGGTGCAGACTTCAAGACTGTTAAAACGGGCGACAGCCTGGACCTTGGGGGAAAAACCCTGGCATTTCTCGAGGCATTCCTGCTGCACTGGCCCGACAGCATGTTCACGCTCTACGCTGAGGAAGGAATTCTCTTCCCAAATGATGCTTTTGGACAGCACCTGTGCCTCACTGAGAGGTACGACAACGAGATTCCAGAGTACTTGCTCATGGACGCAGCCCAGAAGTTCTACGCCAACCTCATAACACCACTCTCAAAACTGGTGCTTAAAAAGTTCAAGGAAATCGAGGATCTAGGACTCCTGGACAAGGTGAAGATGATAGCACCATCCCATGGCCAGATATGGACGGATCCAATGAAGGTCATAGGAGCCTACAGTGGCTGGGCCACAGGTGAATGCAAGGATAAACTAACCATAGTCTACGATACAATGCACGGCTCAACCCAAAAAATGGCCCATGAAGTTGCTGAAGGAGCCATAAGCGAAGGCTTTGAGGTTAAAATGTACTTCCTCCATGAGGACGAACGCAGTGAAATAGTTAAGGACATTCTGGACAGCAAGGCCGTTGCATTCGGAATCCCAACCATCTACGACGAACCCTACCCAAGCATGGGGGACATCATCTACTACCTCAGAGGGTTGAAGTTCAACAGAACAGGCGGCAAAAAACCTGCAGTAACCTTCGGCTCCATGGGAGGTAATGGTGGAGCACCACAGAAAATCAAAGAAGACCTTGAAGAATGTGGATTTGACGTTTCAGATGCATACGAGGTTTACTACGTCCCTGACAAGGATGAACTTGAAAACTGCTACCAGCTGGGTAAAAAACTTGCAGCATCCCTTAAAGGTTGATCATGGCCATGAATGTGGAGTATATAAATTCCCGTTTAAAATCTTAAAAAGGTGTATAAAAGGTATATATTAGATTTATCACCAAATCAAGTATTTTAAGTCTAAATTTAAAATAAAATCAAAAAAATGATTTAAAGATAAGTAAGGAGGATAAGAACATGGATTTGATAAATGAACATGAAATAGGAACCTGTAAAGGAACAGATGTGGAAAAGGAAGTTCAGGCAAACTTCGAGGGTGAATGCAAGGAGGTTGGAATGTACCTTGCAATGGCCCGCCAGGCACAGAGAAACGGCCTTCCAGAGGTTGGAGAAGTCTTAAAGAGGATAGCATTTGAAGAAGCAGAACACGCATCCCACTTCGCAGAGATGAACGGTGTGATATCCACATCCCTCAAGGAAAACCTAGAAATGATGCTTTCAGGTGAGCAGATGGCCAACAAGGAGAAAAAAGCAGCTGCAACCAAGGCAAAGGAATGTGGACTTGACCCCGCACACGATTTCTTTGACGAGAGCTCGAGGGATGAGGGAAGGCACGCCAGAATGCTTGCAGGCCTTCTTGAAAGGTACTTCTAAGCATTCCTAAACATTTTATTTCCTTCTTTTTAAAATTTTTAAGGTTTGATTTTCTCGTTTTAATTACAACTTGGTTAACCACACAGTGATGGTTAACCAGCGAAATTCAAAAATTCAATTTTTTACAAAAATTTACATAAAAAAGCGAATTTTAAAAAAAAGTTTGAGATTCATTGAAAAGAAATAGGAATTGAAAAGAATTTTAAAATTAAAGAAGAATTTAAAGGGAGAAAACCCTAAAAATTTTTTGACAATGTTTTTAATCCTTGGAACCTGAACTGTTTTTAAGTTTTTCACAGGCATCCTCTGCTGCAATCACAACAGGATCAACGACCATAGAAACAGGTGGGGCATATGAGAACTCCATGTTGGACAGTTCCTTGCAGTTAACCTCTTTTGCTATGGCCACTGCCATTGTGTCCACCCTCTCTGCAACTGTTTCCTTTGCAATTATCTGAGATCCGATAATTCTACCTTCCCTGTTGCAGACAAGTTTTATGTCAATTGGTTTGCAGCCTGGATAGTACCTGGCCCTTGTAAGAGCGTGACTTCTTCCACTGAAAACGTGGATTCCATTTAAATCTGCTGCAGTTTCAGTTAAGCCCACAGCACCAATTTCCAGTTTTCCGACCTTTGAAACAGTTGAGTTTAAAACTGGTAGGAACACTCCGCCTTTACCTGTTATGTTCTTGGCTGCAACCTTTCCTTGGCGTACCGCTGTTGTTCCGAAGGGTGATAGGGTGTTCTGTCCGGTTATTCCATCGAAGACTTCCACACAGTCTCCAACAGCGTATATGTTTGGTACAGAGGTTTGCATTTTCTCGTTGACCTGAACTGCCCACCTTCCAATCTTACAGCCAGCCTGTTCTGCGAGTTTGACCTGGGGCCTCACCCCAGTTGACATTATCACGAGGTCTGCATCTATTGTTTCATCTCCAACAACAGCCTTTTGGACACGTTTTTCTCCAACGAGTTTTTCAACTGGTTTTCCAAGAACAACGTTTATTCCTTCCCTTTCAAGGTAACCCTGGACCTTCTCAGCCATATCAGGGTCAAGGGATCTTGGAAGTATCTGCGGCAGCATCTCTGTCACGCTGACATCGAGCCCGAGATTTTTAAGTTCAAAGCCTATTTCAAGACCTATTGCTCCTGCTCCAATAATAACAGCCTTTTTACTTTTCTCGGCCCATTTTTTGATTTTTTCACCGTCTTCAATGGTTCTGACCTTGAAAACCCCTTCGAGATCAGTTCCCTCAACAGGCGGTATAAAGGGAGTTCCTCCCGTGGCCATTACAAGATAATCGTAGTTTATCTCCTTTTCATCACCATCTTTTGTCCGATATTCAACTTTGTTCCCATCTGATAGGACTTCGTAAACTTCTGCTTCTGTTAAAATGTTTATGCCCATTTCCTTGTAATTTTCGGGTTGATGCATTATGATGTCTTCAAAGGATCCTATCTCACCGCCCAGAACGTATGGTATTGCACATGGGGAATATGCTACATGGCTATCCATTGTTATAACGGTTATTTCTGCATTTTTGTCGTATTTTCTTATGTTTGAGGCTGCGGTAAGCCCACCGGCCCCGCCACCTATTACAACTACTCTCATTTATTTTTTCCACCTTTGCATCAAAAGACTTACATCATCAGTTCTGTAACTCTAACAGTATAAAGTTTGGATCCCAGGTGAGCCTCCAAAACTATATATCCATGGATTTAGATATATAGAACTATACTGTGAGATCATTGACAAATGGTTAAAATCAGTTCTGATTTATTACTGGGGGTTGATCTCTTTGAATGAAGACAAAAAAGATATTAAAACGTTTATAAAGGAAAGATACTCAAAAATAGCGGTCAAAGAAGAAGTTTGCAGCTCATGTTCCTGTTGCTGTGGAGGGGGAGATTCCATAATCCAGCAGGCAAGGGAAGCAGGTTACAGCATGGAGGAGATAAAAAGTGTACCTGCAGATGCAGTACTTGGGGTTGGATGCGGCAACCCAACAGCCCTTGCAGAGATAAAAGAAGGAGAAACAGTTCTGGATCTTGGATCCGGTGGAGGGATTGATGTTTTCCTTGCAGCCAGGAAGGTTGGGAACAATGCAAGGGTTATAGGCGTTGACATGACCCCAAAAATGGTTGAAAATGCGGTTAAAAACGCCGAAGAAGGCGGATACACGAATGTGGAGTTCAAACTCGGTGAAATAGAGGATCTTCCAATTGAAGACAGTAAGATCGATGTTGTAATCAGTAACTGTGTAATAAACCTCACACCAGATAAATCTGCAGCCTACAATGAGGCTTTCAGGATTCTAAAGCCAGGAGGTAGAATACTTGTCTCGGACCTGGTTACCGACGGACCCATACCAGAAGAGATTCGAAAAAGCTTCAAAGCATGGGCAGACTGCATTGCAGGGGCAATGGAAAAGCAGGAATACCTCAACACAATTGAAAGAGCAGGTTTCAGGGATGTTGAGATCGTTGGAGCACATTACTTCACAGAACCAAACATGGATCCAAGGCTTGAAGGTAAAGTACTCAGCATACAGGTTAAAGCAGGAAAGTAAATTGAGGAGGATAACATGCAGAAAACCTGCGAAGTTAGGAATGAAAAAAGACCAGGCCAGGATCAGATAGAAAAATTGGAAGAAACAATGGCCCAGCTTCCAGATGAAGACCAGCTTCAAATTCAGGCAGAACGTTTCAAATCACTCTCTGACTCAACAAGGCTCAAAATACTTTACCTTTTGAGGGACGGTGAGCTATGCGTCTGTGAAATAATATACGCCCTTAAAAAACCACAATCAACCATATCACACCATCTGAATGTTTTAAGAAAAGCAAGATTTATAAAGTGGCGTAAGGAAGGCATCTGGATACACTACAGACTTTCAAATGATAAAATACTTGATTTAATTGATGATCTAACAGGAGAAGTGATGGAATGGAAAAAGGGGCAATAGAAGTTTACAGTGGAATGAGCCCCTAAGGGCTTGTAAAAAAGGGCAGTGGGCACAGACACAATTTCAGAATCAGAAAAATTTTTTCAATTTTTTTTATCTTCCAAGTTTGATTAAAATCCAAGTTGGTTGAAAAATACTTTTAATGGAAACATGGAAAAATAAATTAAGAAAATAAGGAATAAGAAACAGGGAATTAATCCGCAACTACCTTTTTTAAGTTTCATATTATACGGTACCAAAATCTCAGATCTAGGGTATCATCTTCATTATGCCTGGCACAGTTCCATAAACTATTAAAATCACCAGTATGGTTATAAAGACCCATGAAATCAGGGAAACAGCTGCGTTCACATGATTTTCAGGGATACTGAACCTGGAAAGTTTTTTGAGCAGTCCCTTGAACCTTGAGGCGGAGTTTACACGTTCCTCAGTCACCCTGGATCTTAAAAGTTCCTCAAATATCAGGCCTCCATCCAGAGGTTTCATTGGAAGGAGGTTAAAAGCTCCTACAAGGAAATTTAATAGGAATATCCACCAGAAGAGGGTGTTGAGATCGTATACTGTCCATGGAATTATTTCTCCGTAGGTTTTGGCGACGTTGTCCTTAACTGCCAAGTTGGTGTCTGTCCTGGTCCCTGGATATGTAATTGAAGCGTTGGTTGGTTGACCTCCTGATGTAATGGTGAAAGTTCCCTCGTTCGTTATGTAGGTCAGTTTATCTCCGGGTTTGGTTTTGTTGAGGAGCACGGTGGTGTAATCGGTCTTGTTGTTTATTGTGTAACCGTTCACGCTGTGTATTATCATTCCCTCCTTCAGAACACCGTCTGCAGGGCTGCTGGGTGTTACTCCTGAAATTTTCAGGCCGTTGTCGTGGAAGGCATAGGGCACGAAAAAGGAAGATATCACAAAGACAAGGCCCATTGCTATTGCTGCAGTTCCAAGGTTGAATATGGAACCTGCTGCGTATATTCTGAGCTTTGAAATTCCACGGCTCTTTTCAACGTCTTCCTCGTCAAGCTCCACAAATGCTCCTGGAAGTATGGCAAGGAGCAGTACACCTATGGATTTTATTTTAACTCCCTCCATCCTTGCAATGATACCGTGACCGAACTCGTGCACAACCATAAGAATGGCCATTGCAGCTATACCGTAACTGAAGGGTATAAAAAGTGGGGAACCTGGTATGTCAACGCCTGGAAGTACTATGGCCACTGTTGGAGTGTTGAACATGACCTTAACCGATTCTATGATCCCGTAGACCATGAAAGCCATGAAGAATACCGCCACGGGTATTCCAAGGTTCATTGTCCAGCGCCAGAATCTTGGGCTCTTGTTTGCAACGGAATCTATAAAACCCCTCAGCTTCTTGGTTTTTCGCATGAGGAGCGGCCCTTCAACATCTATCTTCAGCTGTTTTCTGAATAGAAGGGCCAAAACCCATATAAGGACGAATCCAATAGCATAGTACCATAAAGCGTTCAAAACATCACCTTTTAGATAAAGAACAATTTAGAGCTTTTTTTATTTTAGGTAGCCCTGACTTTATTTCGTACCATTACTTTTAATTTGTAATCCTTATAAAAGCTCCCAATGTTTTCAGTATTACACCAAATACCATTGAAATTTTTATAAAAACCTCCAGCCAAATCATAAAAAATACAATCATAAAAAAAATAGTTTAAATCAATTAATAGGTTTAAATCAAAAATTTCAGGTTTAAATCAACTTAAATTTAAGCCAATGCTTTTAGATCTGCAGCGAATTGTAAAGGAGAACTTCACATTCTTCCCCCTCTTCAAAACCCTCCAGATTCTCTTCAATTACAACGTAACAGTTTGATTCAACCATTGACCTTATAACTCCTGAACTCTTTATTTTAAGGGGCGTGACTGTTTTATTGTCTGCTTTTGCCCGTATGTACTCTGTTCTTCCCAGTGTTGAGGCTATCTTGCGTGTTGCAGTTCTTCTAACTCTCAAGGGCTCGTTTTGAATTCCCTGCATCCTGAGAAGTTCCTGCCTTACAAAAATGTCAAACTGAACCATTGCAGCTACAGGATATCCTGAAAGCATGAAAACCGGTTTTTTATGGATCATTCCAAAGGCAAAGGGTTTGCCAGGTTTCATCCCAACCCCATGTATTAAAACCTTTCCAAGCTTGTCTGCAACATCCACGACAACATCGCCCTTGCTTATTGCCGTCCCTCCAGTTGTTATAACAGCATCACAGGTTTCAAGCATCTTTTCAAGTTCCTCTTCAACAAGCTTGGCACTGTCTACGCAGTGAACGATCCCTGGCAGGGCAAGGGTGCTTTCAACCAAAGCCTTCAGAGTGTAGTAGTTGGAGTTTATAACCTCTGCGCCGCTGATGTTTGGATTTGGCATTACAAGTTCGCTTCCAGTAGTTATAACACCAATTTCAGGTTTCTTGAAGACTTTAACTGTACTGTACCCTGCAGATGCGATTATTGCAAGGTCCGCTGGCTTCAAGAGTTTTCCCCTCTTTAAAACCAGATCTCCCTTTTTTAAATCTTCTCCCCTTGGATTTATGTTTTCTCCCGGTGTGAGGGATGTTTCAACGTCCAGGCTGTCGCCATCTTCCACGGTGTACTCTTCCATAACCACGGCATCGGCACCTTCTGGTATTGGGGCTCCTGTGGCGATTTTAATGGCTTTACCTGTTTTAAGGGTTTTTGATGACAGTTCCCCGGCACCTATACGATCTTCAATGGTTAAATGTGCAGGTTTTGTTTGAGAATGTCCAAAGCTGTCTTCTGCCCGCATTGCATAACCGTCCATTGCTGATTTGTCGAATGGTGGTGATGGAAGGAGTGATTTAACATCTTCTGCAAGTACTCGCCTGTGGGCTTTCTCCAGTGGAATCTCTTCAACTTTCAGGTTTAACGGCGTGGACTTAATGATTTTCAGTGCTTCTTCTTCTGGAATTAACTCTGATAGGAACATGTTATTCATCTCATGATTGTCTTAGGATTATAACTTGTGAAATTAATTTTGGCTCTGTCTGAGCAGTTCAAGCAGGCCTCTAATGCAACTTTGTATACAAAATCTTAGTTATTCTATTTTTTATTCCACATCCTTCTTAACTAGTTTGGTGCTCATGGTCTGAAAAATCTTAAATACTTCCAAAAATAGAGTTAATAAAAAATATTTGGAGTTTATGTTGATCATCGGACCTTTAGGATGGGAAGGTACTTAAAATGGGCTTAAAGATGTACGTCAATGTTAACAGGCTTTTAGAGTTTTTAAAATGAATTGGAGTATTTTTAGGAGTATTTTTTGCATTTTTATGGGGGTGACACTCTGTGGAGCAGTTCAACATATTTGCGGTGTTTGTCCTTGTATCTGTGACGGGACTGACAGGCATTGAATGATTCTTTTTGGAAAAAGCCCCTTAAAACTCTCAGGAAATCCTGAGGAAATGGCTTACAGTAGGCAGTTTGGCCTTGACAACCTTGCACTTGCAGTAACGGCCCTGGTTACTTACCTTGCTGGCTGGAACTTCTATGCAGAGGCGGGCCTTTTAACGGTACTCATTCTTTTTCTCCTATTTCAGCGGTCAGCCATGCTTATGCAATGGTTAAAGAGGATAAAAAAAGTGCAGGAGAATATTCAATGACAGTTTTAGCTGTGATACTTATCCTGGTGAGTTTTTGTTTTATTTCTCAGGTATTTAAAAATCCTGATACCCAACCAAACAGGGAGCCGAGATCTCAAACTGTTTGACTGTAGCACAAAACAGTTAAATTTACATTGGGCTTCCAACAGAAAGAAATTTTAAGAGCATTAAGTTCATGAATTTGTTTAATAAGTTATCTGGAGGTTTCAGATGGTTTCAGATGCCATGATAAGTATAGATTCTATTACAAAGTCCTTTGGCAGGATAAAAGCCCTGAACAATTTGAGTCTTGACATAGGTAAAGGTGAGCTTCTTGGAATTATAGGGCCAAACGGTGCAGGAAAAACAACCACCATACGGATAATCTGCTGCATACTGAAACCAGATTCAGGTGACGTGCATGTTGGAGGATACAGCATACACGAGGACCAGATAAAGATCAAATCCATGATAGGTTACCTTCCAGAAGAGCCCAACCTTTACGAACGCTTCAAGGCCCGGGATTTACTTAGATATTTTGCAGAGCTCTATGGAGTTCCAAAACCCGAGATAAATCCCAGGATAGATGAGCTTCTGGAACTTGTGAACATGTCAGACAGGGCAGATGACAGGATAAACACCTTTTCAAAGGGTTTGCGCCAGCGTATTGGAATTGCAAGGGCTCTGATACATGATCCACCCATCATCATATTTGATGAGCCCACCATGGGCCTGGATCCTGCAACAGCCAGCAACATACGAAGCTTCATAAGAAATCTCAAGGGTGACAAGACCATCATCCTCTGCACCCACTACATGCGAGAGGCAGATGAGCTCTGCGACAGGGTTGCAATCGTGAACAGGGGAAACGTCATGGACGTGGGGGAACCAGACTACCTGAAATCCAAAGTGCACGGTGAAACCATACTTAAAATAAAGGTAAAGGATCTGAACGTTGATCTAAACAAAGTTCAAGATTTCAACTCTGTTGAAAGGGTTAATATGGTTGGAAACGAAGTTTCAGTATCTTTGAAGTCGAGAATTGAAATTCCAGATATAATTGATGTCTTCGCAGGCAACCTTGTATCAGTAAACACAGAGGAACCCACACTTGAAGACGTGTTTATAAATGCAGTGGGATGAGAGTAAAACGTAATCTGTATGAATTTTATTCGTAGATTTATCCCGGGATTTAATGGGTAAACTAGTTTAATGAATAAATCCTAAGGTTTTTAACAATTAAGGCAATAATATGAAGTTCACAACCATAACCAAGTGGGAGTTTAAGGACACACTTTCAAGTAGAAAGTCTGTCATGATATTCATACTACAGCTTTCGATCCTGCTTTTAATGATAGTTGTGTTCAACTCCTTCGTTGCAAACATGGAGTCAGAACAGGGGCTGTCCATAGCACCGTCCCTTTCAGGATTTGCATCTGTTAATGTTCAGGACAGCTCTGGACTGTTTCAAAAGAGAATAAACACACAGGTTTTGGATGTAACATCCTCAAACTACAATAGCTCCCTTAAAAAGATGCAGCAGGGTCAAAGCACAGGATTCTTACAGGTTCCAGATGATACTGTAAATGATATAAGAACAATGAAACCCGTGAATCTAGTGCTTTATGTGGACTACACGGATCCTAAACGCAGTTTGGTGGAAAATGAGGTTAACTCCACAGCCAAAACTATGCAGGATGCCATAAGTGCGTCTTGGGTTGGATCTTTAAATCCTCAGAACGATTCAGAGCCAGAATTCAGTCAAAAATCGGCAGGAGGGGCAATGCCAGCCCAGGTCATGGACAGGGTCATGCTTGCAATTCTGCTCTTCTTACCACTTTTCCTTTTTGGCAACATGCTTGTGGACAGTATTGTGGGTGAAAAGGAACGTAAAACAGGGGAAATACTCATTGCAATGCCAATATCCCAGGCCCAGGTCGTTCTGGGTAAGGGAATGGCCGTGGTTTTAACCATTGCAATACAGGTTGCACTCTGGATCTTAATACTTCTAATAGCAGGATTTCAGATAAAAAATCTGTTTCTTGTTTACGCGCTGGTGGTGCTCACATCCCTGCCTGTGGTGGGCATAACATCCGCTGTATCAGCATATGCAAAGAACTACAAGGAAGCAGGCATAGTCTTAAGTTTCATTTACATTGGGATCGTGGGCTTTTTAATCATCCCTGCAGTTGCATATGTTGCAAGAAAATCCATGGCAGCCAACATCTCTTCAATGACCCTGGTTATGAGACTCCTTTCAGGTGAGCCAGTGGCTCCAGTTGATTACCTGCCTGCAATTTTATGCATAGTAATTGTGGGTTTGCTATCTTACTGGATTGCTGTGAAGCTTTTCCAGAGGGAAGATGTGAGTTTTGGGCCTCGACCTGGAATTTTAAAGCTTTTAAAGGACTTAGTTTCTTTAAAGTTTTAGTTACTTACCTTACAAAACATTTAAAAAAAATATCCTTTCACATAAAAGGAGATGGGCTTAAAATTGATCCAAGTATTGGATGCACTGAAACATCAAATAAAAATGTGATTCAATGCTTTCAGAATTTGTGATTCAATGATTCAAAATTCAATGATTCAGATATTAGGACTTAGGTAGAATGAAGTTAATGACTCTTGCAGGAAAGGAAGCTCAGGACATCCTGAGAAACAGAATATACATCCTGGTGGTTTTTGTACAGGTCTTCATAATTCTTGGAGCCTTTGGACTTGCATTTATAAGCTCAGTTGCAACGGATCCGAACATAATAGATAATTATGGCCTGAATTCAGCCCTTAAAGTTGGAATATCCCAGGATCTGAATGGTTCTACACTTGCAGAGGATCTTAAAGCCCAGAATCTGAACCTGGTTTACTGCAAGGACATGAACAAGGCTGAAAGTCTTGTTGGAAGAAACTTCGTTGCAGTGGTTGAGGTATCCCCCAATCAGGACGTTACATTGAAGATGGACAACTCCAACATATTTTATCCAGTGGTTTCAACCAAGGTGAACAACGCTGTTAACGAGTTTAAGATTGAAAAAAGCTTAGGTTCTGCAGGTTTTAATGATTCTGAAATTCAGAAGGTGCAGAACCTAGTCACTTTAAAGGTTGTGAACGTTGATGGAAGTCATGCCTCTGGAATCGCCCTTGAAAGCCCCAATTTCGTTGAGATCATGTACGGATTCGTGGTACCCTTCATCCTGCTTCTGCCATTTTTCCTTGCAGGCAACATAGTAACAGACAGCATAGTTGGGGAGAAGGAGAGAAAAACCTTTGAAATACTTTTAATGGCACCAGTTTCAAGTTCAACAGTTGTTGTGGGTAAGATACTGCCAATACTTGGTTTTTCAATGCTTCAGAGCCTCGTTTGGATCTTACTGCTGGACCTGCTCCGCGTCCCAATATACAACATGTTTGCCTTGCTTTTCATACTTTTCTTCGTTGGACTGGGCTTTATAGGAATTGGAGTTATCATATCCATGATGGTTGACAGCACCAAGGAGGCAAACTCTGCCATAACCATCGTGCTGGTATTTGCAACCTTCGTGCTTTTCATGCCACTCTTCACAAAGGTGCCCTATTTCGGGGGAATTTTAAACTTCATACCAACAGTTTTAATGGTTAAACTGGCATCTTCACCCGAATTAAACCCTGTTTTGCTGGTTGAATCAATTCCAACAATAATTCTCTCTCTTTGCATATTTTTGGTTACCTTGAAGTACTTCCGACATGAAAGGGCGATAAGACTCTGAGGGAATAATTTTTTGGAGGAAAAAATTTCAAAATATTTTTTTTATTTTTTTGAAAATAAGGAGTTTTTTTATAAAACATTCAAAAAAGACCATTTTTTATCCTCACTTTATCTTTTTAGCTAAATAATTTGATAAAGTACAATTTATAGGTACAATTCCACAATTTCTAATCAAAATTTTAATAATTAATAAAAGTAGAAGTGTCCAGCGCTGATAATCAAATCCAGTACATAAGAAGAGTTATTGCCGTGGCAGAGACAATTGGAACCGGGATGTTGTCGTCTATTGGACTGTAGGCCTCTGTTAACATGCCCAAGAAGGTTCCGATCAGTGCAGCTTCAACTGGGACCTGTGTAACTGCCATTAGAAATCCAACCACAAGAAATGCAAGGCTCCCCTCAAATGTCTTCTGATTCTGGAATGGGAGGGTGTGTCTTCCGAACCTCCTTCCAACTAGAGTTGAAACTGAGTCTCCAAAAAGTAGGATAAGTATTGCAGCATTTGCAATTGCCATGTTGAATTTAAAGATGTAAATGGTTACTAAAATCCCCAAAAAGAAGTATATAAAACCTTTTTCATCATCGTCCCGTTTACAGGTTCTTAAAATTGTTGAAAGCAGGGGTACATGGTGGTGCTTGTCAACACGAAACAGTGCCTCTGCAAAAACCACCAGTCCAATGCACAGGAGTATTAAGGTCTCTGGTTTGATGAACATTCCCAGGATAACTATGAAAACTCCCGATGCATGAATGAGCTGCCTCCATACTTCTTTATTCATAACATCATGCCATGAATTTTTCTATAACTCCATAGTAAGATTTTTCAATCGCTTCAAGTTCCGGAGCCATGACATCTTTTTCTGCATCTTTAAATATGAGGGATTCTCCACCAACTTTGCCAACGACTGCAGCAGGAACTTCACCCTTCAGTTTCATGAGCAATTCCTCAGCAGCATCTTCTCGAACAGTTAGAACGTACCTTCCATGGGATTCTGAAAATAGGATTTCAGATGGGGTCATTCCAGCAGGGGATGGAACCCTTGAAAGGTCCACGGTAGCCCCAATGTTCCCTGAAATTGCCATTTCAGAGATTGCAACTCCCAGACCTCCTGCAGAGCAGTCATGAACAGCTGTTACTCCAAAGTCTCCCCTAATAAGTTCAAGCACTGCCTTTGCAGATTGGTACTCCTCATCTAACAGAACTTCTGGTGGTTTTCCCTGTACAACATCATAAACAGCCCTTTGATACTCGGATCCACCAAGTTCAGGACGTGTCTTTCCAATGACCACGATTTTATTACCTTTATCCTTAAAATCTGATGTTTTAATGTCTTTTAAATCCATGAGTCCTGCAACGCCCACAACTGGTGAAGGGTTGACTGTTACACCTTCTGTTTCGTTGTAAAAGCTTACGTTACCACTTACAACTGGGGTGTTGAAGCGTTTGGCAACGTCGGACATTCCCCTGATGCACTCTTTAAACTGCCAGAATACCTCTGGTTTTTCTGGGTTTCCGAAGTTAAGACAGTCTGCTATGCATATGGGCTCTGCTCCCATGCTTACAACGTTTCTTATGGCCTCTGCAACTGAGCCTGCACCTCCATGGTAGGGGTCGAGCTTGGTGTGTATGCTGTTGCAGTCTGATGTGACTGCAAATGCCTTCTCATCATCAACACGCATTACTGCAGCGTCATCTCCTGGTTTAACAACGGTTCTTACCTGAACCTCATGGTCGTACTGACTGTAAACCCATTTTTTGCTTGCAATGTTCTGTGAGGAAAGTAAGTTCAGGAGGGCCTCCTTTGGGTCAACCTCTTCAAATTCAACAGGTTCATGAGTTTCTTCAGGTTTTCTGGCTTCTCTTTCGATTACAGGCGGATCTGAGAGTAGTTCGCATGGCAAATCCGAGATAACCTCTCCGTTCTGCATCATCACAAACCTTCCAGTGTCCGTGACCTTTCCAACTGGGGCTGCAGGAAGTTCGTACTTCTCAAATATGGCCATGAGGCGGTCCACATCTTCAGGGTGGACAACGAACACCATTCTTTCCTGGGATTCTGAAAGCATTATCTCGTAGGGTGTCATTCCTTCTTCACGAAGAGGTATACTCGTAATCTCAACTTCTGCCCCGTTTTCACTTTTTGCAGCCATTTCTGAGATGCAACAGGTTAATCCTCCCCCTCCAAGGTCTTTAAGTCCCTGAACGTCTATCTTTTCGAGGGCCTCGAAGGTGGCCTCCATGACCTGTTTCTTGGTGAAGGGATCCCCAACCTGGACTGCTGGCCTGTCCTCTATTTCGGATGCAGTTGTAAGTTCTTCAGATGCAAATGTAACCCCATGTATTCCATCACGTCCAGTTCTTCCACCCATTAAAACGAAGATATCTCCAATATTTGGGGCTATCCCCTTGACTATTGCATCTTTTGGTACCAATCCTATACATACTACGTTGACAAGTGGGTTAGATTTGAAGTTTTCATCGAATTCAACTTCCCCACCAACCGTTGGTATTCCAACCCTGTTACCATAATCTGATATTCCTTTAACCACGTGTTCAAAGAGGTACCTTGATTTTGGATCTTCAAGGTGTCCAAAGCTCAATGAATCAAGGAGAGCCACTGGTCTGGCACCCATGGATATTATATCCCTGATGATTCCTCCGATTCCAGTTCCTGCACCACCGTAGGGTTCGATTGCTGATGGATGGTTGTGACTTTCCATTCCAATGACCAGAGCAAGCTCATCTGTAAGTTCAACAATTCCTGCATCATCTCCAGGCCCCATTATCACCCTTTCTCCCTTATTTGGGAATAATCTAAGCACTGGGCGACTGCTCTTGTAGGAGCAGTGTTCTGAGAACATTATATCCAGCATCCCATATTCTAGGGAGTTGGGCTCTCTTCCAAGTTCCTTTTTAACGTATTCATGTTCTTTGTTTGTTAAAGCCATTCTATCACCATCGTCCAGCAAGATCTGGAATAAGTTTGCAACTTAACTCTGCAATTTTAATAACAATATTATTCTACAATTTGTTTAGTTTTACGGGTTTAAAGTTGGTTAAAAACTTTTATATTGGTATTTTTAGGACTGTTTGATGTTCACTGTAACATCTTCAGATTCTATCTTCCATTTTTTGGTGTAATCCTCGTTTTCAATTCCAAATACAAATTTATCTGCCCTCACCTCGTGTGAGATGAACTCCACGAAGTTTTCAATCAAACCGCGGAACTTGGGACTGCAGTCAACAGCCACCTCAATGTTGGCTTCCACGTCAAGGTCGAGGTCTTTTCTCATGTCCTGAACCCTTCTTATGAGTTCTCGGGCCATTGCCTCTGAGAGTATTTCCTCTGTAAGCTCCGTGTTTATGAATATGTTTCCACCATTGAATTCTGCACTTTCAATATTTTCTGGAAGCTCTGTTTCAAACACAACATCTTCAGGTGAAATTTCAATGGTTTTATCGGCCAGTTCCACATTGTAAACTCCCTCGGATTCGAATTTTTCCATTATAACTGCGCCATCAGCTTCTGCAAGTTTTGCTGCAACCTTTGGCACGTCTCCACGCAGCCTTGGGCCCAGAGTTTTCATGTTGGGGGCTGCATTGATCTTCACATCCTTAAATTCGTGTGAAAAGATGAGATCCTTGGTGTTGGCCTCATCCATTATAACATCTCTGAGGGATTGGGCTGCTTTGAAGACATTTTCATCCTCTGAGACAATTTTTATATCACTTACGGGCCACCTTAACTTGTATTGGGCAGTGTCACGTGCCCTTGCACAGGCTTCAATGATCTCACGCACAACATCCATGTTGGACTCAAGTTCTTCATCCACAAGCTCGGGGTTGAAACCCCAATCCATCATGTGCACGCTTTCCGGTGCATCCTCTTCAACACCTTTGACCATGTTCTGGTAGATTTCCTCACTTATGTGGGGTGCTATAGGTGCCATTACCTTTATGAGCATTTTTATGGCGTTGTAAAGGGTGTAGTATGCTCCAAGTTTGTCAGGATTATCCTTCTCAATCCAGGTCCTGCTCCTTATGAGCCTCACGTACCACCGGCTCAGATCTTCGAGTATGAAGTTGTTAATGGCCCTGGTTGCCTTGTGGAAGTAGAGGGCATCAAGTGCCTCTGTAACGTCCTTTGCGAGAGAGTTGGCACGGGAGGTTATCCAGCGGTCCTCTTCACGCAGTTTAAGGTCATCTTCCCTGTAAAGCGTTGGGTTGAAGTTGTCTATTGACATGTAGGTTGTTGTGAAGACATAAACGTTCCATAAGATGTTGAACATCTTGTTAACATTTTTAACCTCGTCCCAGTTGAACTTAAGGTCCTCCCATGGTTTGTTTCCCCAGAGCAGGTAGAACCTCAGGACGTCGGCTCCGTATTTTTCAACAACTTCCTCTGGGCTGACAACGTTGCCAAGGGATTTGCTCATCTTCTTCCCCTCCTCATCCAGGGTGAAACCGTGCATCAAAACCTTCTTGTAGGGAACGCTTCCATGGGATATCACGCCGCAGCCGAGTTGTGAGTAGAACCATCCACGTGTCTGATCGTGCCCCTCTGTTATGAAGTCGTAGGGGTACCATTCGTTGAAAGCATCCTTCTCGTGGGGGTAGTGAAGTGCAGCCCATCCTGCAACTCCGGAGTCTATCCAGACGTCCAGAACGTCAGGAGTTCGTTTCATGTCCCCACCGCAACTGCACCTCAACGTTATTTCATCGACATGGGGCCTGTGTATGAAATCTCCCTTGAGTTCACCGTCAACTGCACGTTCCCGAAGTTCGTCCAGGGAGCCAATCACAGTTATTTCACCGCAGTCCTGGCAGACCCAGATTGGAATTGGTATTCCCCAGTAGCGCTGTCTTGATATTGTCCAGTCCTTGGCGTTTTCTATCCAATTTCGGAAACGGCTTTCACCGGCCCAGGATGGAATCCACTCCACCTTGTCAAGCTCTTCAAGCATCTTATCCTTGATGGCTGTAACCTTTATAAACCACTGTTTGGTTGCAAGGTAAATTATTGGACTTTTACACCTCCAGCAGAAACCGTAGCGGTGGTTTATCGTGCCGGCCTTGAAGAGTAAGCCGTGGGATTTCAGGTCCTCGATTATGTTGGGGTCAGCAGATTTCACGAACTGACCAAGGTACTTTCCTGCCTCATCAGTGAACAGTCCTGCCTCATCCACGGGGCAGAAAACGTTTAAATCGTACTTTTTACCTATTTCAAAGTCGTCAGGACCGTGTCCTGGTGCTGTGTGAACGCAGCCTGTACCCTCCGTGAGGGTTACATGTTCACCTGGCAGTAAAACGTGTTTGAATTCTTTTTGAGCCGGTACTTCATCTAAAAGTGGATGTTTGTACTCCAGACCTTCAAGTTCTGATCCTTTAACAATTTTGAGGATCTCGTATTCATCATCCTCAAATATGGATGAAATAAGGGCTTCTGCCATTAGATAAACTTCATCTTTGACTTTTATGTAGGCATAATCGAATTCTGGATGCACACAGATTGCCATGTTGGCTGGAAGCGTCCATGGTGTGGTTGTCCATACCAGAACGTAGCTGCTGCAGCCCTCAACCTGTTTTTTCAGTGGGAACTTAACGTAGATTGAGGGGTCTTCCTTGTTGTCGTAGTCTATCTCTGCCATTGCAAGGGCTGTTTCGCAGTGCGGACACCATGTAATAACTCTTTTGTCCCTTAAAAGCAGATCCTGTTCGTGTGCCCTTTTGAGGGTCCACCAGCATGATTCCATGTACTTGGTGTCGTAGGTTACGTATGGGTTGTCCCAGTCCATCCAGATACCGAGCATCTTAAACTGGTCTGTCATTAAACCTTTGTTTTCAATTGCAAACTCTTTACACTTGGATACGAAGTTTTCAATACCTATACGTGTTTCTATTTCCTTTTTACTCTTGAGTCCAAGCAGGCCCTCAACCTTGTGTTCGATTGGGAGTCCATGGGTGTCCCATCCGGCCTGTCTTCTGATGTTGAAACCGGACATGCTCTTGTAACGCAGATAAGTGTCTTTAATTACCTTGTTCCATGCCGTTCCCAGGTGTATCTTTCCGCTGCAGTAAGGTGGACCGTCAAGGAATGAGTATCTGGGCTTTTTCTCCCGCATTTTCTTGGTTTTTTCGTATATTTCCTCGTTGTTCCAGAACTTCTGGATCTTTTCCTCGATGTCCCTTGATTTATATGCCCCCTCAGCTTTTTCTATTGGCATTTTTAATCTCCTATGATCATTATGTTGGTGTTAATTCATATCTAAGCTTTGTTCTTTGCTGTATAAAACAATTTAATCTGGATGGATTGGAAGATGTTAAAGATGAAGATCATTAAAAAAAAATAAAATTCAGTGGTTTTCAGGGTTTTTACAAATAAAACTTCTTTTTAACCTTTAAAACGTTTATTATTAAAACAGCTATTAAGAAGCCATTAAGAAAATTCCCTTTTATCCTTAAATTCCATCCTTAAATTCTAAAAACTTAAAAAAGAAGGTTGACCTTAAAAATAAGGATCAAATTAGAAAGTTCCAATCTTTCCCTGAACCAACATTTCGGTGATCTTACCTACATCCTGGAGCCAGGAATCCATGACGCTTTCAACTTCCCTGTTGACTGTTTCCGTTTTGTAGCCGTCTTCAAGGATGAGCTGGGCGCTTGCAGCCTTAGGTTGATCTATAGGTTTGCCTATCTGGCTTAGAAGCATTATATGGACCTGTTTTACTCCTTCAACTTCCTTGGCTATGTTTGCTGCCATCTTGTTTGATAAAAGGTTGTATATTTTACCAACGTGGTTTATTGGGTTTTTACCGGAGGTTGCCTCCATTGACATTGGTCTGTTAGGTGTTATAAGGCCGTTTGCCCTGTTTCCCCTACCCACGGAGCCGTCGTCTCCCATCTCTGCAGAGGTTCCTGTGACAGTGAGGTAATATCCTTTCTCTGAATCGCAGGTTGGGTCGTCTCCAGTGTTTATAAAGGTTTGAATCTCCCTTTCGGTGTTTTTATGGGCAAGATCTGTTATTATATCGTTAAGTTCATCTTTAACGTTCAGGTAGGTGTCCTTACCGTCCACGTACTTAGATACCATTGCGCAGGCAACTGTCAAGGTTATTTTTTCGTTTTCCCTTAAACCCATTACCTTTATGTCTTCTCCAACCTGTGGATATTTTTTTTTGAAGTTTTTGGAGTTTAAGAGGTTTTCTGCCTTCATAACAATGTTTTCAGTCTCGGAAAACGGTGCGTATCCCACACCGAAGGATGTGTCGTTTGATGAAGGCATTCCCTTTCTCTTAAAAACGTCGACAAGGTCGCCTGATCCATGACCTATCTTGCACTCCACCACTGTGGAGGTTTCAACGTCCAGGTTTATGATATTTTCCTTCAAATATTCTTTGGCAGCGGTTATGGCTACTCTGTCAATTCCTATTTTTGTTCCATCATACGCTGAAACGCCCCTACCTGTCAGAAGTATTTCTATTGGTCTTATTATTTCTCCTCCACCGAAATGGGGGTCTGATTCTCCTGCAGTGATCTGCACTTCATCTGTGTTGTGGTGCATTATGTGACCGTCAAATTTTTCCATGTAAGTCTTACATAGGGCTCTGCTCACAGATTCTGCTATTCCATCGCTTATACTGTCAGGGTGTCCAATACCTTTCCTTTCTACTATCTCTACTTCTTGTTCTTCAATTGGTTTCTGGATAAGCTCTTTAACTATGATATTTCTCATGAACTAACCTCCAAAACTTTTAGTTAGTGTATTGTTATTATGAGTTACGTTTTGGCAAACATGCATGTTTTAGTGTACCTTCACTAAAATAGTACATAACTCTATGTTTGGGTAATCTAACATGGCTTTTGAAACTGATGATATAAAAATTGATCCTTGTTTGGAAAAATTAATGAAATAATAATGAAATAATAGTTTCATACATTTATATTAATCTGGCTTGCTGATTAAAACTGTAAACTACAAAATGGAGAAATAATATGCCTGATTCTAAAATGAGTTACCTTATAGTGAATAAAACCAGGGGAAAAGAGCTGGGCCTTGCAGATCTTGCATCCAGCTTCATGTCAAGGTTCATGGGGTTGATGTTCAGGGGGAATCTGGAAAGGGGTTTGATACTAAAACTTCCAAAAAATAGGAGCAGGTACGGCTCGGGCATTCACATGTTCTTCATGAAGATTCCCTTGGATATAATCTTTGCAGATGCCAATAAAAAGGTGGTTGACGTGATTTCAATAGACCCATGGAAGACCTACACACCCAGGGTCCCTGCAAGGTACGTTATAGAACTTGAGAAGGGCACGGTAACCTCATCAAACACCGGGATAGGGGATGAACTGGACTTCACGTGTGAACCTGTTTAGGTTGATGCTTAAACTTGGTTCAAGTTAAACTTTGATCAGATGTTAAAATTTAACTGACTCTTGATCTGAAGTATTGATGATCCTGAAATGAAATATTAATGATCTGGAAATAAGTTTTAGGCTATGGAGGTTTAACCATGAGGGTAAATGTGGTTGATTATGGTCCATCAAAATCAGGATACTACGTTACCTATAAGGTGACAGGAATTGACAGTGAAACCCGAAAAAAGCTTGAAAAACGTGCAAAAGGTGAATTAACTTCAAAAAATGGGGATTTGTACATAAAAAACTATTTTGAGAAGAAATATTTCCCATTTGGAAGTGAAGAGGCTCAAAACAACCCCGATGATTTTGTGGCACGTGAGGAGATCGAGATGATGGTTTACCTTACAAGTTTGCTTGAAGATTGAGGATTACATGAAAGTAACTTCTCACAAATTTTTTTTATAAACAAAATTTAGGGTTTTAGTTTTTTTTAGGTTTTTGAGAGCTTTTGTGGGGCTGTTTTGGAGTTGTAGTTTTGTGTTGTGATGAGTTCTGTTAAGAATACAGTTTAGTATGGTGGTTTTTTCGGCTGATGCTGGTGTGTTATTAGGTGTATTTTTTTTCAGGTTTAGTTCTGTTTTGTATAATTTTGAAGAAGTCTTCGATTTTATCAGGTACTGGTTTGTAGTGTTGCCAGTTCTGTATTTTTTTTTGAGTAATATCTTTTTTAATGTGTTGTATAGTTTTTTTTAGCTTGTGTTGCAGTCTTTTTTTATCCTTAAATATTTGTAGAGGGTGGGTTGATTTGTTGTTTAGTTTTTTCTTATTTTGAAATTATCTTTTGGGAAGGATTAAAGGAACGATTTTATGGCGTGAAATGCCTATTTGGCAGTTTTGGTAGCTGTATATATCCTTTGTCGAGTATTATTTGTGTGCTCTTTTTTGGATTATTCTCTGTTTTCGTAGGTTTTTCCATGATTTCCTGAAAATATTTTTTTAGAATCGTGTGGGGGTGCTCCAGAGTGGATTATAATAGCAACGGGCATTGTAGATTGGTGCTCAATGACTACAGTTGTTTTAAATCCTATATAAAAGCCATAAGAGGATGAGTAACTCCATTTTAAATTTTGTTTTTCTAACTCTTTTTTAGAACGATGTTTGCGGTTAGCATTGTAAATTATAAGTTTATAGGTGTGGTATCAACAATAAATGTCCGTTTTCCATGTCTTTTTAAGTGGTTTGATTTGTATTAATATGTTGTTTAAGATTTTAACGTACGTATCAAAGTTAAATCCTGATAAAATCATGATAAAGATAAAAATCGTGATAAGAATTCTGAGATCTGAATGGATCTCTGGAACCGCATTGATTTTGAAGAATTTTCGCAACTTTTTATCTCTTTTTAATTCTTGAACAACAAGTTTAACGGTCGTATTAAATAATATGGCTGTTCAAATGATTTTGATTGATAAAATCATCATATTAATGTTTTTAATACCTTTTTGAGGCTTTATTATGGTCTTTGATTTTCTGGAATTGCTGAACTTGTTCGGCAAACTCGCAGCGAATAGTTGTGAGAACCGATAATTTTAAATATTTTTCCTAACAAAATAGTAATTCAGGTCTTTTTTTACTGTAATTTAAATGGTGCTTCATTTTTATCTCCAAATAAATACATGTAAGCATCAATACTTAAATTTAACGGTTTAGAAGGCCCAATATTCTTAATAAAACAAATATAAAAATATATTTTTAGGAATGAAACGGTGAATGCACATTTAAATCATTAAAAAAGGAAACTCACACTTTTAATGAGAAAAATCTAGGGGCATGGGAAAAACCTTAAAAAATCTATAGAAATTATAAAAAATATAATAAAAATCAAATAATCTATGAAAATATATAAAAAAATTTTTAATTGTTGTTTTATTTTAAATTCTGAAGATCTTAGGCATATTTTAGATTTTATAAAAATTCTATAAATTCCAGGCATAAAAATTTTAGATTTTATAAGGTAATTCTACAAAATTAATATCTATAAAATAAATTTTATAATCTAAAACTTTCCAAATCTATGAGGTAACTTAATACAATCTATAAAATCCAATAATAATTCCGCATCGGCTAAAACAGAAATGAGAAACTTTCATGTGATAAAACGAAAATGAGAAACCATAAATGAGTAAAACATATTCAAATCCAAGGGCGCTGATTTTAAGACAGAAAATGCAGCTTGCAATGTCAGGATTTCGGGATAAAATTGGGTTGCATGATTTCAACCCAGGAGACTTTGAGGTGGTGCCAGTCAGGGTAACCATCCCGGACCTTGATCCCAGATTCAATGGCTACCGTATAGTGCATATAAGCGACATTCACATGGGTCAGTGGATGTCTAAAAGACGTATTGAAGGGGTTGTAAAACTTGTAAACCAGCAAAAGCCCGATCTTGTGGCCATAACTGGGGATTCTGTTTCTTACGTTGCAAACGAACCTATCATGGAAATGTTGAGATCCCTCAGGAATTTAAAACCACGGGATGCAACTGTTTCAGTGCTTGGAAACCACGATCATATCATTGGAGCGGAGAAGATCCTTGAAGTTATGGAAGATAACAACGTGATAAACCTCAACAACGATGTTTACACCCTCAAGCGCGGGGATGCCATGTTGCACATTGCAGGGGTGGACAGCGTCACACTTAACCAGCAGGATCTTGACCTGGTGCTTGAGAAGCTTCCAAGTGAAGGCCCGGCCATACTACTTGTGCACGAACCAGATTTTGCTGATACAAGTTCTGCAACAGGGAGATTCAGCTTACAACTTTCAGGACACTCACACGGTGGACAAATGGTTATTCCGGGTCTTGGAACCCCATTTAAGGGACACAATTCCAAGAAGTATCCAATTGGAATGTATAAGGTGGGGAACATGCTTCAGTACACCAACAGGGGTCTTGGAACCAACGTTTTCTGGCTGAGAATTAACTGTCCCCCTGAAATAACGGTTTTCAGACTTCAGGGAGGGCCAAGATCTAAGGGTTAAGATCTAAAAGTTTAATCTAAAGTTTAATATTTGAATTTAAAGTTTATTTCAGAGTTTTTTAAGGCTGAAATAATTCTTAGAATAATTTTTAGGATAATTCACAGGATAGATTCAAGGATTCATGGTAGGGGATTGAAAATGGAGAGGAATGGAAGGGATTATCTCCTCTGGATTGGACGCACATTTGCATTTTGGGCCAGCGAAGTTGTGGGTTTCATGATAATGGCCCTGTTCGTACCGGGGCTCACTGTAGAGAACTGGGAAGCTGCCATGATCGTCGTTGCAGTTATTGGAATTTTAAATGCATTTTTATGGCCTATTTTATCCTATTATACCCTTAAATTAATTGTTTTAACGTTTGGTGTGGGTTCACTTCTTCTGAATGGCTTTATAATATGGCTTGCAAGCCATTTTGTTCCAGGGATTAGCATAGGAGGTTGGGCCCTGATCATCACACCCCTTGGAATTGCAGCAATAAACCTGGTGGTTTTGAGAGTTCTGTCCATAGAGGAAGAGTCTTCCTACTACAGGGCGGTGCTTCGGAGGAACCTCAAAAGACGAGCCAATCCTAATAACAATAAAAAAGGATTTATATTCCTTGAAATTGATGGTCTTGCAGAATCAACCCTTAAAAAAGCCATAGAGCAGGGTTACATGCCCACACTTAAGGGCTGGCTTGAAGCTGGAACTCACAGGATCATGGGGTGGGAAACGGATCTTTCAAGCCAGACAGGTGCATCCCAGGCAGGAATCCTCCATGGGAACAACAGGGATCTACCAGCTTTCAGATGGGTTGAAAAGGAAAATAACAACAAAATCAGGGTTTCAACTGGTTTACTTGATGCTCCCCTAATTGAAGAACGTGTTTCCAATGGAAAGGGTTTACTTTCAGAAAATGGTGCCAGCAGGTCCAATCTATTTTCTGGGGATGCTGGAAACACCATATTCACCTACAGCAAATTCAGTAAGAACTTTTCCACCAGGGCATGGTACTTCTTTTACTCCAATCCCTACAACTTCGCACGCACTATGGTGCTCTTTGTCGGGGACATATTTCTGGAACTTGCATCACGCATCAGACAAATTCTGAGAAACGTTAAACCGCGTATGAAACGCAGTTTGATCTACATGGTTGTACGTGCAACTGCAAATGTGTTCCTTCGAGAGGTAACCACCTACACTCTGATTGGAGACATGATAGAGGGCAAAGTGGACGCTGCCTATGCAACCTACATGGGCTACGATGAAATAGCCCACCACTCAGGTGTTGAAGATTTTGATGCATTTTATTCTCTTAAAATGATTGACAGACAATTTAAAAGGCTTGAAAATGCGAAAAGAAATAATTCCCGACCCTACGATCTTGTGGTGCTCTCTGATCATGGGCAGAGCAGGGGTGCAACCTTCAAGCAGAGGTACGGCATCACGCTGGAAGATCTGGTTCGGGAACTGCTTCCGGAGGATATAACCATACACAGTGACCTCTACACCAACGTTGACCACTTCAGCCAGGCAGTTAAATATCCCCTGAATGAGAGTAAGGAGTTTATCAATCAAAAAACAGCAAACACAGTTGAAAGCAGTAAAGAATTTGGAAGAAGCATCATGGCATCATTCACAGAGAACCCCTTCATTAGGAGAACGTTTAAATCAATGAACAAACCATCTAAGATGGATAGAACAAACAACGTATCTCCTGAAGAAGCCCAAACTGTTGTTCTGGCATCTGGAAACCTTGGACTTATCTACTTCAACGAGTGGAGTGGGCGTATGACCTATGAGGAACTCAACGAAGCATTTCCAAACCTGATACCAGGTATTGTTCAGCACAGGGGCATAGGTTTCATAATGGTACGCTCAGAGGAACATGGAACCCTTGTCATTGGTTCAAAAGGCACATATTACCTGGACAGGGATGAATTTGAGGGTGAAAATCCCCTTAAAAACTTTGGACCCAACGCAGCAAGCCATCTGAAACGAACTGACGGCTTCAAATACGTACCAGACATTCTTGTGAACAGTTTCTACGACCCAAAAACAGGGGAAGTTGCTGCATTTGAGGAGCTCATAGGAAGCCATGGTGGAATGGGAGGTAACCAGTCCAGACCATTTTTGATGTATCCATCCAAGTGGAATATCGATGGAAAACCAATAATTGGTGCTGAGAATGTTTATAAAACTTTAAAAACAGAAATTGATAGGATCTGGAGTGGTAGATCCTAGCTTTGAAATGGTTTCTACGTCCTACTTTATCTAGCTTAATTCACTTAGCTTACATCTAAGCTTAATTTATCTAGTTTAATCCTTTTAAGTTTAGTTCATCTTCCCAACTTTTCCTCCAGTATTTCCAGGACCTTTTTCATGGCGGGATTTTCATTTTTCTGGGCGGCTTTTTGAAGTGGTTCCAAGGCCTTTTCATCTCCCAGTGCAGAGAGGCTTAAGGCACCAGCATACCTCACGTCTTCATTTTCATCTTCCAAAACCTTTATAAGGGGTTCAACTGCATTTTCATCGCGGAATGTGCCGAGTGCGAGAGCAGCAACCTCCCTCACATGCCAGTCCTCATCTTTAAGTGTCCTTATTAAAGGTTGCACTGCTTCAGGATCTCCAACCTCTGCAAGGAGTTCCACAGCATCTTCTCTAACAGCCCAGTTACTATTTTGAAGTTCTTCTATGAGAAAATCTATTTGTTTGTGTTCTTCAGGCATGGACATACCCCAAACGTTTTTTTAAAAGGAGTTCACATGCCTATATATCTGTTTTTGTAAGGTTTTAATGATTTTCATTCAATGGATCTGCATCATGTAAAACCATGAAAAAAAATGTAAAGCCATGAAAAAGAGTTTTTTTAGACCTTTAAAAAATGAACCCTAAAAAAAAGGAAATATTTGGGTTTGGATTATATAAGTGCTTGCAGATAAGTGCCTGTTGTTTTGAAACCTTTAATGGATGTTAATTTCATCTGGACGTTTTAAAACTCTGATACCCTCGAATTCCCTGAGCTTTCTCGTGTTTTGAATGTCCACATCTCTCATGTGGATGGTGATCTTCTTCCCACCTGTAACTGCGTTGAAGGGACATGCAAGCTGGCAGGCACCACAGCCCTCACATTGGAGGAGGTTTATTTCAACACCTGGAGTTATAGCATTTGCAGGACAGGCTGCAGCGGCCTTACAGGTTTCACATTTTTGACAGAGCGTTAACTCGAGTTTGGATGGCAACACAGTTTCAACATCACCAGCTTCAACGTCTACTGGCACTATATAGGTTTTAATTCTTCCTTTTCCTGCCTGGGCAACAGCGTTGGTTATTAGAGTGTCTGCTATTCCTGAAACAATTTTAGCAGCGGTATTGGCAGTTGTTGGAGACACAATGAGCAGATCGTACTTTCCAAGGGAGAACCTTCCAGTTAAGGGGTAGCTGAATTTCTGATCGTCCCCGCGTACGAGCTCCCTGTAGTATCCGCCTGTAACACTTTCAACACGTTCAAAGAGGCCGTACATCTTAAGTACCTCTTCGCCTGCCCCTGAAAGCAGTACAGTAACCTCATGTTCTAGTGCAAGTTCGGTTAAAACATCAACACTTTCCTTTAGGAGGTGGCCTGCTCCTGTTATTCCCCAAGCTATCTTCATGTGTTTACCCCCTCTGAATAGAATTTTAAGATAAAAATAATACGATAAAAAATTAATACAAAGCTAAAATTTAAGTTTGAAGCTAAAGATCTGTTAAAAACTGTTCTTCCAAAACCCTGTTCTGAAATTAAAAAAAGGAAGAAATTTTAGAACTCTATGTACTTGTAAGCTTCATCTTCACTGAATGCGTAGTGAACTTTGTTGTACTGGCTCATAAATTCGCTGACATCACTTTTAACGTCTGCACCGTCTACTGCAACCTTTTTGATGAACTCTGCAACTTCTGCCATCTCTGATTCTTTCAATCCACGTCTTGTTAATTCCTGAGTTCCCATACGAATACCTGAAGGGTCGTCAGAGCGGTTAACATCATCCCATGGAAGCAAATTCTTGTTCAAAATGATGTTGTTTGCTTCAAGGGATTTTGCAAGTTTTGCAACGTCTCCAAGGTTTGAAACGTCCATTGCAACCTGGTGGCTCTCTGTGAATCCAAGATCCTCGCAGAGCACGTTGAATCCTTCCTCGTGGAGGCTCTGTGCAAGGGCTTTGGCGTTTTTAATGGTCTGTCCTGCGTAGGCACTACCAAATTCCAGCATTTCAGCAGTTGCTATTCCAAGTGCAGCCAGGTGGTGAAGGTGATGGTTGCTCACAACTCCAGGAAATACTGCATCGTCAATTTTATGGCTTATATCATCTTTGCAGAGTATTATACCTCCCTGTGGACCTGGGAAGGTTTTGTGGGTACTTCCTGCAAGGACGTCTGCACCCTCCTTAAGTGGGTCCTGGAATTTTTCTCCTGCTATGAGTCCAAGAACGTGGGCACCATCGTACATGACCTTTGCACCCACCTCGTCTGCAGCTTCCCTTGCTTCCTTCACTGGATGTGGGAAAAGGAATAAGCTTCCACCCAAAAGCACTATTTTGGGTTTTTTCGTCAAGATCTCCTTCTGCATGGCGTCAGCATCGATGTTCATCCTGTCCTGATCGAAGGGGTGTGGAATTACATGTAATCCCCTTACACCTGCTGCGCTAACTCTTGCATGGCTTATATGGCCACCTACAGGAACTTCCAGTGCCATGATACTGTCATTGCAGTTGGTTAAGGCAAAGAATGATGCCAGGTTTGCAACCACACCAGATGTTGGCTGCACGTTGGCGTGTTCAGCATGGAATATCTTTTTTGAGAGGTCCACTGTAATGTCCTCTATTTCATCTATGTACTTACAGCCCTCGTAGAGCCTGCAACCGGAAGTACCTTCTGCATACCTGTGGGAAAGGTCTGAAGCTAAAGCTTCTCTAACATCCATACTTGTTATGTTCTCACTTGCTATGAGATTTATACTATTTTCCATCCATTTATGATGCTCTTTTGTAATATCCTTTATTTTAAGAGCATATTCTTCGTTTTTAGACAATTAATTCTCCTCCAAATAAAAGGTTAATCTTGATAGGTAGATTCCATGATCTATTCTATAAAATGCACTGGATATAAATACTTTCAAAAAAGCCACAGTGTCATGATCAAGTAACTTACCGAGTTGGTTTGATTTTCATTCTCTTTTGAAATAGACTTTCTGAAGTGGACTTAAAGGGTTATGTGGCTTAAAAAAGGAGGGATGATCAATCTCCCCTATCCGTTTAGTTTTCATTTCCTCAATGTTGGATACTATTCGGGTCAGATTTGACCTTGAACGCTGCAGAGCCGGCATGTTCTTGAAAACCCCCAACTACCCGGAAAGATCTGCTTTGCATGTTCTGTGCAGGTTCCCCTGGATCCTTCATTCCAGAGTACCGAAGACCTCCTTCACATTCCTCCTCGTCCACGGTTGAGTAGAATGTTTCCCCTTCCCTGGCTTTTTCAAGCTCTTTTTGCAGAACCTTGACTTTCCTTCTTCCTTTTTAATATCTCTTGGTTCCCTTACAGACCATTTTATAGTTACAGGTTCCCTTTCAAGCTTCAGTAATTCCCTTAGTTTTTCACCAAGTTCTCTGTGCATGTTAACCTCCATTTTATCATTGGGTTAAGTTTGATAAAAAAATTTGTATTTTCTTCTGGTACCTTATAAGTTGAAATTCATCTGATTTTCCAGGTAAATTTAAAAAAGAGCAAAACTTGGTTAATCAAATTTATCATACCTTTATTGGCAGTCTAAATTTGGCACGTCCCCTAAATTAACTCTTAAATTTTAAAGATCAAAAAGATTCGAGGGTAATATCAAATAGGAGCAATATCATCAATAGGAGCAATATCAAATTTTTTTTTAGAAATCAATAAAGTAAATTAATAATTTTTAGAATTTATTTTAGAATTTAAAATTCAGAAAAAAAATGCGGAAACAATATCAACAATTCAGAAATTATATCAACAATTCAGAAATTCAACAGAAATTCAATTTAGAAATAATTAAAAATGGTTTATAAAAAAAATGATTTTTGAGAAGTCCCATGGACCTCTCTTAAAGACCTTTACTTAATCCTTGGATCTACTTTGCTGGTTCGTTCATTGCTGCTGCAATCTGAGCCATGATCTGGGATGTTTTAAAGTGCTGCTGGTCGAGTGCTCCTGATGGGCATGCTCCAACACATGTTCCGCAACCTTTACATAGTGCGATGTTTATGTGGGCTTTTCCATCTACCTTTTCAATTGCACCGAATGGGCAGAGTTCTATACACACTTCGCATCCACCGCAAACATCTTCATCCACTGCTGCAACGATTGGTTCGATCTCCACTTCACCTTTGATCATTGGGATAGCTGCTCTTGCTGCTGCACCTGAAGCCTGTGCAACTGCGTCAGGAATATCTTTTGGTCCCTGAGCGACACCTGCCAGGTATATTCCGTCTGTTAATGTATCAACAGGCCTTAGTTTTGGGTGAGCTTCCATGAGGAACCCATCGGCACTCTTGGAAATACCAAGGGTCTGTCTTAGTGTTTCTGAGTTTGCTGGTGGCTCTAGACCAACGGATAAAACAACCATGTCGTAGTCGTACTCTGTAACCTTTCCCAGGAGGCTGTCCTCTGCCCTTACTGTTAAGGTTTTGTCAGGGTTCTCTATTACAGATGCTGGTCGACCTCTGATGAACTTGATACCATATTTTTCCTGTGACCGTTTGTAGAACTCTTCAAATCCTTTACCGAATGCCCTTATATCCATGTAGTAGATTGCAACCTCGGTGTCAGGTTCGTGGTCTATGATAAGCTGAGCATTTTTCATTGCGTACATACAGCAGACCCTTGAACAGTACGGTTTGTTGATCTGTTCATCCCTTGAACCAACGCACTGTATGAAGGCAACACGTTTTGGTGTTTCACCGCTTGAAGGTACTATAACGTGTCCCTGGGTAGGTCCTGATGCGTTTATGTATCTTTCAAGCTCAAGACCTGTTATAACGTTCTGTGAATCTTCGTAGATGTACTCTTTCTTACCTGATGCATCGTATGGATCGTAACCCGTTGCAACGATAATGGTACCAACCTCGAGTTCAATTTCCTCTGGTTTCTGGTTGTGGTTGATTGCTCCCCTTTCACATGCGGTGTCGCAGAGGTGGCAGTCGATACAGTAATCCTTGTCTATGGTTGCGCATAGTGGTACTGCCTGTGGGAATGGTATGTATGCTGCTTTCACCATACCTACTCCTTCGTCGAAGTAGTTTGGTATTTCTATTGGGCATACTTCGGTACAGCTTCCGCATCCGGTACAGATGGACTCGTCTATGTACCTTGGTTTTTTCTCCACTGTGACCTTGAAGTTACCTATGTAACCGTCAACGTCTTTGACTTCTGAGTAGGTTAGAAGTTCGATGTTCTCGTGTTTTCCAACATCCACCATTTTAGGTGCGAGAATACACATGGAACAATCCAGTGTTGGGAAAGTTTTGTCCAGCTGTGCCATTCTTCCACCGATGGTTGGGTTTTTCTCAACCAGGTAGGTTTTAAATCCCATGTCTGCAAGATCGAGTGCGGATTGAATTCCAGCAACTCCACCACCTATGACAAGTGCTTTGTCTGTAACAGACACCGTTTCAGCTTCCAGTGGTTCAAGTAACCTTGCCTTTGCAACAGCCATCCTTACAAGATCTTTTGCCTTTTCGGTTGCTGCCTCTGGTTCGTTCATGTGAACCCATGAATCATGTTCCCTCAAGTTTGCAAATTCAAACAGGAACTGGTTGAGTCCTGCTTCCCTTACAGCTCTCCTGAAGGTTGGTTCGTGGAGTCTTGGTGAACATGCTGCCACCACTACTCTGTTAAGACCTTTTTCTTTGATAGCATCCTGGATAAGAGTCTGTCCTGGGTCTGAACACATGTACTTGTAATCTTCAGCCACAACAACATTTGGAAGTGTTGCTGCGTAATCCTTCACTGCTTCAACGTCAATGACACCGGCTATGTTAATACCACAGTGACATACGTATACTCCGATTTTAGGTTCTTCGGTTGTTTCTTGTTTTTTTTCTTCTGCCAATTAGATCACCTATTCCAAATAATATGTGATGGTAAAACTATTTTATGGTCTAACGTCTAACACCTCGGTAAATAAAGTTTTCTATTTATTTTTTTATACAAAGTTTATATACTAGAATAATTTTTTCAAGTTAAAACAGGTTAAATCCACAAAAAATACGATTTTGATATTAAATTCAATGAATAATTCAATAAAATCCTCTATATCTAAATTTAACCCCTAAAAATTTACTAAAGAAAAATATTTAAAAAGGGATGATACAAAAGAGGACTGTTTTGTAACCCATTTCATTAAAACCATTAAAACCGATTTATTTATCAAAAAATTTGGTTTAAATCCAATTAAACAAGGGCCATTATAATTGGAAGGGTTACCATGCTTATAACCGTGCTCAGAAATGTGCACGCACCCGCAGCCTTCACGTCCAGATCGTAGGTGATGGCAAGGACAAGTCCAAGCATTGCTGATGGCATTGCTGCCTCCACAATTGTTACCTGGCTGTTAAGACCGTTTATTCCCAGAACTGTAACCATTAAAAGGGCTATTAGTGGAGCCAAAATCAGTTTAATGCCTGAAACTGCAAAAGCTTCCTCAATGTAATTTTTCAGGCTGCTGATTTCCAGTGAAAGTCCCAGGGATATCATTATCAGGGGCACGGTGGCTCCACTCAAGTACTTGAGTACTGCAGGGGCCATTGAGCCCACATTTAAATGCAGGAGATTTATGGACACTCCCAACAACAAAGCCCATACTGGAGGAAACAGCAGTGTACGTTTAACTATTGAAGATCTTTCCCCTCCAAAGATGATGAGAAGAAGGATTCCAAGGCATATGAACAGTATGGTGGAACCTGCATCGTAAAAAATGGCCCTCACAAGTCCCTCAGCACCAAAAACACCAAGAACTACGGGGTAACCGAGAAAACCCGAGTTGAAGAGCACTGCTGATACTGTAACACTCCACTTGGTTTTTTCAGGATAGTGCCTTACTCTTGAAAACAAGTAGGCTAACAAACCTCCAAGGGTTCCCACAGTAATGCACACAGCCGTGATCTCCACAAGGCTGCCTATACTTGATAAGTCTGCAGTGTACATTGCCATGAAAATTAGGGAGGGCAGTGCCAGGTTAAGAACGATCTTGTTGAGGGTAACTGAATCCTCTGGCTTCAGAAGTCCAACACGTTTTGTTACGTATCCTATGATTATAAGAACGATTATTGAGATTATGGTTTCTATGGAGTTCATTTCAATCTTTTCTTATCCTATAAAGCTTTTAACATATTTTGATGTTTAAACTGGGTTTTAAATTTAAACTGGGTTTTAAAAATTATTTACCTAAATAATCTACCTAATAAAATCTTTACCTAAAAAAATGATCCAATAAATTGTTTATCTGCAGTTAGTAGATCATCAGAATTACATCAGAATTACATCAAAATTACATCAAAAATACATCAAAATGTGCATGTTCAATATTGAACATTGGGGTTAATAATCTTTGCATGTGTTAAATTTCTAATGGATAAAATTTTTTTTTAATGCAATCTACTCTTATGTAATGTTGAATCGAGAAATAAACTATGAAATCGTTGAGAAAGATAAAAAAAGCTCCCATGGGAACGAAATGAGTAGAAAACCAGGTGAAGGGTTAAGGATCAAAGGAGATATCCATACCAAACTAAAAGTTAACAATTAAAATTGGCATGGTCTGGGCGAGACCAGTTTTTAAACTGGCTAATTTAATTAATTCCAATTTAAAAGAGTGGGATTAATCAACAACCCCCTCAGTTACTATTTTGAACACGGCTTCTCCCTCTGGGAGGTGGGGACTGTCCACAAGCCTGGCAATTCTCTTACCTGCAAGACCCTTCTTGAGCCATATCCTGTAGGTTGCGGCGTGTGCAAGAATGTGTCCTCCAATGGCCTTGGTGGGACTTCCGAAGAATGCGTCTGGTTTGGACTGCACCTGGTTGGTTACGAAGATGGCAACGTTGTAGGTGTTGGCAATTGTTTGCAGGGTGTGGAGGTGCTGGTTCAACTTTTGCTGTCTTGTTGCAAGTGATTCTCTTCCAACATACTCTGCACGGAAATGTGATGTTAAAGAATCCACAATCACCACTTTGATGTCTGCACCGCTTTGTATGAGCTCGTTGATCTTGTCTGCCATCAGTATCTGGTGGCTTGAGTTGAAGGCCCTTGCAATGTGTATCCTCTGCAGAACCTCATCAATGTCCATTTCAAACCCTTCTGCAATCTGCTTGATCCTTTCAGGACGGAAAGTGTTCTCAGTATCTATAAAAACACATTCTCCACTTAAACCGCCCTTTTCTGGAGGTAACTGGCAGGTTACAGCGAGTTCGTGTGATATCTGACTTTTACCGGAACCGAACTCACCAAATACCTCTGTCATGGATTGAGTTTCAATACCCCCACCTATAAGTTCGTCGAGCCCTGTGCTTCCAGTGGTTATCCTGCCCACATCCTTTCTTCTCTCCATAACATCCATTGCAGTTTCAAAATCAATCTGTTCGGTTTTTCTAGCGGCTTCTATGACCTTTTCAGCAACGCCTTCACCGATTTCAGCTTTAACACTCAGTTCCTTGGCTGTTGCTGTTGCAAGTCTCATCATATCTGCAAAGCCAGCATCTCTCAGTTTTTGGGCAGTTTTCTCCCCAACATTTGGTAAATCTTCCAGTTCTACCATTTAAATCTCCTTCCTTTGTAATCATGTTTTTTATATGTTTAAAGTGTATTTTAAAGAATTTAAAGTTCTTTTCTAAAATTTTAAAGTTGGATCAAAGTTTTAAGGCTTCCACTTTTTTGACGTTTAACCGTATCTCCTCATCGTAGTCATTGAAATTTGCATCTGCAATTACAGTGATCTCATGACCCACCAGATCGTCAACTTTGCCCTCAAGCGAACCTTCATCTCCTGTTTTTTGGATGATATCCCTTACTTGAGCTGTTGTCATTTTGATCAGATCTTCAGCGGATTTTCTGAAGAAGGTAGCTCTCATGGTCCCTGTTTCATCCTCAATCACGCAGGAAATTATCATGAGGTAGTTGGGTTCTTCTATCTCTTCACCACACATATCGCACACGTAAACATTATCAGATGATAAAGTAACCCTCTTGTTACAGTTTGGGCACATTTCAAAGAGTATGTTGTTACCGTATGCCTCTACAATTTCCCCTTTTACCCTTATATTGCGATCTTCCTCTTCTATGTCACCTATATTTTTAGATTTATAGATCATATCCTCTATTTCGTCTACTGAAGGCAGATCCTTAGCTTCATCTTCATTTACTTTAGTAACAAGTGTATTTCTCCCAACACTGAGTTCTATTCTATCATTTCTAAAGTTAACCCGTGGATTGTTTATTTTTACAGCTTCACCAACACTTAAGGGCATTTCTGCCTTTTCGTCCCAGAGTGAAGCCCTTATAACTCCAGTACTATCTGCTAACTCGGCTGTTCGTACCATTCCAGGAGTGCCGTCACTTCTTTGGAACTGGTTTGGATCGTAAAGATTTATTACCCTTCCAACCAGGTTGACGTTGCTGTCGCCCTCTGCAAGCTGGTCAATCCTTTTGGTTGTGTACAACATATCCTCAATTTCAGTTAGGGTTGGAATGTCCAGAAGTTCATCGGCCTCAGGTTTTAAAACCCTTGAAGTCTTGCCAACGCTTAATTCCATGTTGTAGTTTCCAAACCTGGTTCTTGCGTTCTCAAGTTTTACAGCATCTCCCTCCTTCAATGGCATTTCTGCCTTCTCATCCCAGAAAGAAGTTCTAATCACACCTGTATCGTCTCCAATTTCAATCGTTCTAACATTTCCAGTGGTACCGTCATTTCTTTGGAATTCGTTTAGATCGTAAATACTCACAATTCTTCCTATTAGGTCTACATCTTCCCCTTCATCATCTCTGTCATTTAAATCTGCTACCTTGACGGGTTTGATATATTCAACCAGTTTTTCAAGGTTTTTCCTCAATTTAGGATCTATTTCTGGGTTTATGATTATTTTGGTGTTCCAGTTAGTGTTAACCCTGTAACCGGTGCTTGAATACTCATCGAATTCGATGTTGCCCCCGATTATTTTGATTATATCCTTCTGGTTGATCTTCAACTTGGTTTCATCTGCATCGTCGTTCCAGAGGGTGACCCTTATGCTTCCTGTCTCATCCTGGATCTCAATGGATTTAACCTGTCCTTCGCTTCCGTCCTTTCTTTGGAAGGTTATTTTGTCGTAGTTGTGAGACACCACTCCAATAATGGTAACGTCCCTCATTTCATGGGCATCACCGAGTTTTACAACGTTTTCAGTGTAATCTGGGACATCAAATTCCCCTTTCACCATATTTCCAATGTTTGAATGGCTTAATGAGAGTTCTCCGTTTCTTGAACGTGCAAAAGCCGCAAGTATCTTCACAGAATCCCCTTCCTTGAGTTTTAGATCTTTTATGAGATCGGTGTCACTGTTCCATAGGGTGTACTGAATTTTCCCTGTTTTGTCCTGAATTTCCAAGGAAGCAACCTGTCCCTCTTTTCCGTTCTGTCTGTTGAAGGTTCTTATTCTTGGTATTCTGATGATCCTTGCTATTACATTGACCTGCATGTCGGCTTTGATGTCTTCTATGTTGGTTACGCTGTCATCGTACTTGGGAAATGCTTTGAAATCATCGCTTTCAGGTAGCTTTTCAACTGTTGAATCCCAACCCATTTGAATTTCGTTGGTGTCCTCTGCCCCGAAGCTCTGTTTAACGTCCACGTGGTTCAGTTTAATAACATCGTTCTCCTCGATATTCTTAAGGGATTTGATGTTGTTTGTCCACATTGCAACCCCTATCTGCCCACTTTCATCAGCAATCACCATTTTGGCACGTTTGCCGCCCTTTCCCTTTCTGCTGGTGAATCTTTTAACGTTTGAGATGTGCATGATACGTCCTGTAATGCTGACGTTTTCCTCCCCTGCAGTCAGTTCTGCGATTTTTTTCGATTCGTTTTTTTCTGAAAGAGGCTGGTTTGCTTCGCTTATGTACTCGCCGGTGATGGTCCTTGCTATGTCAAGGTCGTTCATGAAACTCACATCGGCGTACTCCTTTTTTCTTTCATCCATCTTTTTCAGGAAGTCCTCGTAGGGGAGTTTGTCTTTGATTTTTTCGTACTCCCTATTTATTTCTTCTTTAATTTCGCCACTCATTTGGGTTCCCTCACTAAAATATTTTTTATCTAAGCTAGACTATAAGTTGATAGATAGCCCATGAGAAGTAATTAGTATTACTTTATATAAATATATTATTACTAATATATTATTAATTACTAATATATTATCATGATATTATATTTACAGATCTTGAACTTAGTCCAGACCATGTTGCATTTGATATGGAAAACTGCTACAATGTTTGGAGCCATCATACTAATAACTTGTTCATATATTTAGGTGCAGAACCATTAAATAATAATTTTTAGTTATATTCATAATAAACCTGGTTTTGGGGATTCCACAAGAATCTTCCATAAGTGCTTGCCGGGAGTTTACTTTAAGAATGATTGCTTGTTGGGCAAAGTTTTTATAATAGTTAGTTAGATAAAACTATATATCCTGTGGAGTGACAAACATGAATCAAGAGCTCGAACTTGTAGAATCAATGGATAACTTGGGTAAATTCAGTAGAAAATTCCAGACACAGCTTCTCAGTGGAGATTTAAAGAAATACACACTACGACAACTGTATTACATTGAGCTGATCAGTAAGAACGAAGGAATAAGCGTTTCTGAACTATCGAAAACACTGGACGTCAAAAAATCAACGGTTTCAATAGCTGTTAACCAGCTGATAAGATTGGGAATTGTAACTAAAGTCCGATCAAATGATGATAAACGTTTTTATTTTCTACAGCTTACACCAAAGGGTAAAGACATTATGAAACTGCATGAACAGGTACATAAAAACACGATTAATAAAATTTTAGAGGTTTTAAACCCTGAAGAGGTTGATAACTTCATTGAAATTATAAAAAAAATTGATTCAGTAATCTAATTTAATATTTAGGTAATTTAATCTAAAATCTAAATAATTACCTAAATAATTACCTAAATAATTATTTTACATGATCATCCGTTTAATGAGAAAATCCATTTTAATAACATAGGAGGATGAATGCACATGTCAATGACCATGGCAGAGAAGATACTTGCAAAAGCCGCCGGTAAGAAAGAAGTGGGGGCTGGAGAAATAGTAATGGCAAACATAGATGTTGCCATGACTCATGATTTAACAGGACCATTATCTGTGGAATCATTTGAGAAGATAGGTGTAGAAAAGGTCTGGGATCCAGAGAAGATCGTTGTGATGTTCGATCACCAGGTTCCTGCAGATTCGCTTGAGGCTGCAGCCAACCACATAACCATGCGTAAGTTCGTTAAGCAGCAGGGAATAAACAATTTTTATGATGTAAGAGAGGGAGTTTGCCACCAGGTACTGCCTGAAAAGGGTCACATTGTTCCAGGAGAAGTTGTAGTCGGAACAGACTCACACACATGCACCCATGGAGCATTAGGAGCATTTTCAACAGGAATAGGCTCAACAGATATGGCAATGGTATTTGCAACGGGTAAACTCTGGTTTAAAGTCCCTGAAACCATAAAATTCAACATAACAGGAGCTTTAAAGGACTATGTTTACGCAAAAGATGTTGTACTGAACATCATCGGTACCATAGGTGCAGACGGTGCAACCTACAAAGCATGCGAATTTGGAGGCGAAACAACCCAGAAAATGTCGGTTTCTGACAGGATGGTCATGTGCAACATGGCCATTGAAATGGGTGGAAAGACAGGTCTTGTGGAACCCGACCAGAAGACCTTTGATTACATAAAGGGACGCTCAACTAAATCCTACAAGGTCATGAAAACAGACCTCGATGCAGAATCCCTTGAAGCCATGGACTTTGACGTGAGCAAACTGGAACCTCAGGTGGCATGTCCACATCATGTTGACAACGTCAAACCGATTTCAGAGGTTGAAGGAACAGATATTGACCAGGTTTTCCTGGGATCATGCACAAATGGCAGACTTGACGACCTAAGATCGGCTGCAAAGATCCTCAAGGGTAAGAAGGTTTCAGACAGCACCAGGATGCTTGTTATACCAGCATCAAGGGAGATCTACATGAAGGCAATGGATGAAGGACTTCTCAGAACCTTTGTAGATTCAGGAGCCCTCGTGTGCAACCCATGCTGTGGACCATGTCTCGGAGGCCACATTGGACTCATAGGGCCTGGAGAGGTGAGCCTTTCAACCTCGAACAGGAACTTCAAGGGAAGGCAGGGAAGCCCTGAAGGTGAAGTTTACCTCAGCTCAGCAGCAGTTGCAGCAGCATCTGCAATTAAAGGAAAGGTCACGGATCCAAGGGATTTATAAAAACGTGCATTGAAAGCATGGATCCATTAAATTTAAGTATAAAATAAATTGGAAATTAAAAACAGTTTAAGGTGTTAAAATGAAAGGAAAAGTCTGGAAATTTGGAGACGACGTTGATACGGATGTTATAATTCCTGGAAGGTACCTGGTGTTAACAGGTGAGAAAGAACTTGCAGAACACGTCATGGAGGGAAGCAACCCTGATTTTTCTAAGAAAGTTCAGAAGGGAGATATGATTGTTGCAGGTAAAAATTTCGGATGTGGATCGTCCAGGGAACATGCACCAATTGCCCTTAAGGGTGCCGGAGTGGCTGCAGTGGTTGCAGAGTCCTTCGCAAGAATATTCTATAGAAACTCCATAAACGTGGGACTTCCACTTATAGAGGCTAAAAACACTTCAAAGATCTCTCAGGGGGATGAAGTTGAAATAGACATGGATAAAGGAATTTTAAGGGATGTCACAACCTCTGAAGAATTTGAAGTTGTGGGTCTGCCTGAGTTCATGCTCCAGATCCTGCAAAGCGGTGGTTTGATACCCTACCTCAAGGAAAACCTTGCAGAGATAAAGGGAGATTAATGGGAATTTTGGAGAAAAAAATTGGTTTTCTCCTGTTAATCCCATTTCTATTAATTAAATTTATCAAACCCTAATTTATCAAACCCTAATTTATTATTTTTTAACCATTAAAATCATTAAATTAATTTATTGGACAATCAAACATTAAATATTAATTAAAATATAGATTAAAGCCATAAATAAGATTAAGTATGTATTTTAATAAATTAAATTCAATATTATTAGATTTAAATTATTTTTAAAGAATAAAAAAATAAAGAAAAGAAAATAAAGGCTATTTATAAAACGAATATTTATAAGATTCAGGAGTTGATACAGTGGGATGTTGCTGCGGTACAGGTAGTGGAAGTACATATAAGATAACAGTTATACCAGGGGATGGAATTGGAAAGGAGGTTATGGAGGCTGCTTTACGTGTTTTGGATGCGTCTAATGTGGATTTTGATTACACCTTTGCAGATGCAGGGGATGAGCAGCTTGAAAAAACGGGTGTTGCACTTCCACAGGAAACACTTGACATGGTTAAAAAGTCACAGGCATGTTTATTTGGGGCTGTTGGTGAATCAGCTGCAGATGTAATTGTAAAACTTAGAAGAGAACTTGATTTATATGTTAACCTTCGTCCAGTACATTCCTACGGTAAAAAAGGTAGATTTGGGGATGTGGACTTTGTCATAGTCCGTGAAAACACAGAAGGCCTCTACTCAGGTCATGAAGAGTACACTGATGAGGGAGCAACTGCTCTGCGTATTACAACACGTGCAGCCACCAGGAGAATCTGTGAATTCGCATTTAACTACGCAAAGAAAACTGGAAGAAGTAAAGTTACAGCTGTACACAAGGCAAATGTGCTTAAAAAGACTGATGGTGTGTTTAAGGAAGTTTTCTATCAAACGGCTGAAAACCACAAGGATATTGAATCCAACGATTTCTACGTTGACGCAACAGCCATGTACCTCGTTACAATGCCTCAAAACTTTGATGTAATAGTTACAAGCAATCTTTTTGGAGATATACTTTCAGATGAGGGAGCAGGAATTGTTGGAGGGCTTGGACTTCTACCATCAGCAAATATTGGGGATGACAATGGAATATTCGAACCAGTGCACGGTTCTGCACCGAATATTGCTGGTAAAGGCATTGCAAACCCATCTGCAATGATACTATCCACTGTTTTAATGCTTGAATACCTCGGAGAACAGGATGAAGCCAGGAAAATTGAAAAAGCCCTTATTGATACCATTGATGAGGGTAAGGTGGTTACATCCGACCTTGGAGGCAGTTCATCAACCATGGAAATGGCAGAGGAAGTTGCAAGAAAACTTGGAGAACTCTAAATAACCTTGCATCACTATTTTTTTATTTTTACTTTTATTTTTCAGGATTTTTTAGTTTACAGACTTTAAAAACTTTTTTTATGGAAATTATTGAATATCACTGGTTTTTTTTTAATGGATAAAGATCTACAATGAAATGGTGATGAGGCGTGAAGTGTATAACAATAGTTATATGTGATCCATTGTAAAACTTTCTAACGTCATAATAAATTCAGGAGATCCAACATGGAAATAACTGAGATTAGAAAGGACATACCAATGCTTGATGAAATTATTTATATGGATGCTGCAAGCACAACGCCTACTCCAAAACCAGTTGTGGAGGCAATGTGTGATTATTATTACAATTACAATGCAAATATAGGTAGGGGAGCCTATAGAACAGCAGTTAAAGCTGGTAATGAATTTGAGAAGGCCAGATCCAAGGTTGCCAGGTTCATAAACTCCAAACCAGAGGAGATCATATTCACGAAGAACACCACAGAAGCCATAAACCTGGTTGCACACGGTCTTGACTTCAAAAAAGACGATTCTGTTGTTGTTTCCAACATTGAACACCACTCCAACTTTTTACCATGGTTAAACCTTAAAAAGAGGGGAGTAAACCTCAAGGTAATTAAGGCAGATAAGTACGGTGTCGTTGATGCAGGCGACTTTGAAAATGCCATTGACGATACAACAAAGCTCGTTGCACTGACCCATGTTTCAAATGCAATTGGCTCAGTTCAGCCAGTCTATGAGGTTGGTGAGATAACTGAGGAGAAAAACGTGCTGTACCTTGTGGATGCTGCACAATCTGCAGGACACATGAAACTCGACGTGAAAAAACTTAAATCAGACTTCACGGCATTTCCTGGACATAAAGGACTTTTAGGCCCTGTTGGAACCGGATTTCTTTGCTGTCATGCTGGAAGCATGGACAAACTTCAGCCAGAAAACCTTGGTGGTGGAACAGTTTTTGACGTTACTGAGAAGGATTTCAAACTTGAGGAGGGCCATGCAAGGTTTGAGGGAGGTACTCAGAACATTGCAGGTGTCATAGGTTTGGGGACTGCAGTTGATTACATAAACAGAATAGGGCTTGAAAAAATAGAAAAACATTCCAGGGAGCTCACCAGTTTGATGTTTGATGAGGTGAGTAAGGTGGAAAACACAACAGTCTACGGCAATCCAGAAGATATTTATGGGATAGTGGCCTTCAATATAAATGGCGCAAACCCACACGATGTCGCCAAGATACTGGACGAACTCAGGAGGATATGTGTTAGAAGTGGCCACCACTGTGCAATCCCTGCCATAAGACATACTGGCGCTTATGAACTGGGGGGAAGTGTAAGGGCTTCAATTCACTGTTACAACACCAAAGAGGAGGTCCAGATATTGGGAGAGACTCTTAAAGAGGTTTCGCAGTTTTTTGGGGCGTAAAATATGACAAAAGCACAGATAATAGCAATCTTCATAATTCTTATAATGGTTTGTAGTTCGGTTGCTGCCTTCGTAGCATTCGTTTAAAGAGAGAACATGCCGGTTCAGTCCTGACTGTGGCTTGGATCAAATTCTTAACTGATGTTTAAGATCTCAAACCAAAAATTTCAAACCATTATTATGAACTTAATCCAGATAAAGATTTAAACTTATTTTACAATTTTTGGAGGTTAATGAATGGTAAAAGTAAGAATAGGAGCAGTAGTATCAGAATTTAACTATGACATAACTCACATGATGTTGGAACTTGCAAAGGAACATGCAAAATTTTTAGACTCTGAAATAACCGAGGTGATAGCAGTTCCTGGTGTCTTTGATATGCCCCTTGCAATAAAGAAACTCCTTGAAAAGGACGACATTGATGCAGTTGTAACCATTGGTACAGTAATAGAGGGAGCAACAGGACATGATGAAATTGTAGCACAGCATGCTTCACGTAAAATAGCAGACCTTGCACTGGATTACAACAAACCAGTTGGACTCGGAATATCAGGCCCTAAAATGACAAGGCTCGAGGCACACCAGCGTGTTGACTATGCAAAACGTGCAGTAGAAGCCGTAGTTAAGATGTGTGAACGTTTAAAATAGATTTTTAGTCTGAAATAGGTTATTAAATGTCTAAAGTAGGCTTCTGAATAAATTTGAATTTTTTTCAATTTTTTAGGTCTGGATCTCAAAAATTTTAATTTAAGATATTAATTGAAATTTTTTAATTGAAATTTTTTTTTATACATCCAAATCTTTGTACATTAAAAGAACTTTGTACATTAAAAAATTTTTTTTTATACGTAAAATATACATAAAAAAATATAAAATTAAAAACTAGTTTTAAACTTAGTTAGTACAGGGTTCAAATTGTTGTGTATTCAATTTTCCAACTCAACTGATGTTAAGGTTCACAATTATGATAAAGACTAAAAAATTGGATTAAAAAGTTTAGATTAAAATTTAAAAAGTTTATGGAGAATAAATTAATGGAAATATTAAGTCCCGATGATTTAAAAGACAGATTCAAGGATCCATGGGTGGCCCCTTACAAGAAGGTTCTCACCATGGTTGATGAGGATATGGTGGAGCTTGTTGAGTACCATCCCTGTATAGCGGGGTCTGAATGGATGATCTACCAGTACAAACGGACAAGCGACCTGGTTTTGGATTCAAAGAAAGACGGTGACAAGCACACTTACACGGTTAAAATTGGAAAAACCGATCTAAAACTCAAACCAAGTTTTGCAGCAGCCGGAATCGAGGAAGTTTCAGTTGATGGAGACGAGGTCAAGGTCGTGCACGCTGGCCTTGCGGGCGCAGGAGTTGGTGCAGCCATGTGCAGGGGAATGGCCAAGGGAGTGAAAAGAGTGGAGCTCTACGATGTTGGAGGTGGTTCAAAGGTTGGAAGGGCAGCTGTTGTAACCCCTCGCATGCAGAAGGTCGTGGTTGGTATCGACGACACAGACACCAAGGAGCTGGGAGCCACATGGACTCTTGCAAACAACGTGGGCATGAAACTCAACCAGATGGGCTTTGAATACCTGGATCATGTCACATGCCAGCTTTTCCCACACAACCCGAACAAAACCCAGAACTGCGTTGCAATAGCTCTTGTATTTGCTGTGAAACCCGGTGAAAAGGATGAACTTGTGGAGAACATATGCAAGCTCCTTAAGGAAAATACTCTATCGGATAAAACTGCGGTTGCAGTTTTTGAGGGTATTGGTGTTCCAAAAAAACTCAAAGAATATGGGGTATCTGCTAAAAAGTCCATGAAAACCCTTGAAGAGGCTGAAAAAATTGGAAAAGAAGTTGGAGTCCAGTTCTTTGAAGTTACAGGAAAAGAAGGTAAAATAGGGGCTCTTGCAGCCCTGGGTCTTTATGATGATTTGAAGGAAGCAGTTAAGGTTTACTATTAAACTTAAGCGTAATTCCATTAAATTCATCTAATCTAATTACTACTTTATTTCCTTAACTAATTATTTCCTTAAATTTAATATTTCTTTTAATATTTCTTTGATGGCCATAACTTCAATTTTTTCATTATTCCCCTTTATTCGTAGATTCAGTGATCTTATACATTTTCAGTGATCTTATATTCGATGTTCGTTAAATTCAAAGTTTATTAAAAGCTTATTAACCAACAAGTTCAGGTAATAAATTTCAGGTAATGAAGTTCAGGAATCTGCCATTGCTTGAAGTTGCAAATTCCATATCTGAGTTGGTGGTGTTTCCTATGTCTATTTTTATGGTGTAATCACCAGTATGCACGTAGTAGGTTGCAGGTAGATCATTGACGTTGATTCTAATTGTTTTATATTTCACACCGTCAACGTAGACTGCGTATGTACCATTTTTGAATATTCCAGAGGTTGTTGTAACCAGGTTGTTGTTAATGGATACGTTGACCAGTCTTCCAGTTTCAGTATTTGTATCGATGAGCATTCCTTCTTTAACTGTTAAATTGCTGCTCTGCACAGGAAGGGTCTTTTCTGCGTAAATATTTTTAAAGACGTTTCTAAGGTCGCTGTCCCTTATGACATCCCCAATGTTAAGTTCAAGGTGGTTCCTTGCATTGGACGGTATCCTCAGTGTGTTACCCTCCCCTGGGAGGGACTGGTTCAGAGTGTAGGTCTGGTTCCCTATATAGACTGAGTCCCCGTAACCAAGTTCCAAGGTGTCTATGGATTCTTGAGTCATCCTTAAGATCGTGGACTCATTTTCCAGTGCACTTTGAACTGTGTACGGCCCCCTGACATCCACACTTTTGTTTTCAACAGGCTCGTTCCATATTATGAGGTTTCTTGATGCTGGTTCAATGGACATTTTGCCGTCGTACACATGCACGGCTCCTAAAAACGTTGTTATCATGGCCAGAAGGATTAAACCTGAAATTATGATGGGTGAATGCATGTAAAAGAAGGACTTGATGGTCTGGGATCGCGTATCAGACCTTCTGATAACATTCACGGACATCCTCACTATTCTCACGATGTAAAACAGGGCGATTACAAGGCCTGCTCCTGAAATTACCAGTCCAAAGTTCAGGGGCACGAATGTGATGAAAAAGATGCAGAATATACCCAGAGTCATGAGGGAAAGTCCGAGTATCTCCATTCTGATGGATTTTCCAAGGGAGTCCATCATGGTAACCCTTCCGTATTCCATTGCCCTGTCAACGATGGTTCTAACGACCTCGGTTGCCATGTAGTTCAGGTCGCTCAGTGTGGAGAGAACATGGTCTATATGTCCAATGTCAACCTCTTTAACCCTCATTCCACGGACGTTAGCATCTAAGACAATTCCAACATCAACACCGTAGTCATCCTCAAGTTTAATGCTGTTTAAAAAGGATCGTTTGGCTGCAAACTGGCCGCTTAAGGGCTGGTCAAACTTGACCTCAGGGAAGAAGAAGTTCAGGAGGGGTTTGGCTGTAAGTTGGGTTACCCTTCCTGCTTCCCTTTTAAATTTGGTCTTGGTTATGTCAGCTTCGCCGTCGAGTATGGGTTTTATGATCTTCTCAACCTGGTCAACAGTGAGGTTGTGAAGATCTGCATCTAAAAATACAGCCACGTCTCCTTTGGAGTTTTTAAAGCCCGTTTTTATGGCTGCACCCTTACCCCTGTTTTTTGGGTGTCTTATGACCTTTGCACCAGCTTCCTCAGCGATTCTGCCTGTTCCATCCGTTGACCCATCGTCCACAACTATGGTTTCCAGTATGTAGTCAAGGGACTTTACAACGTCCACAACATGTTTAACTGTTTTTGATTCGTTGTAGGCCGGGATTATAACGGATACCGTCATATTTTTTGGTTTTTTACCTGTTCTGAGGGATGATATGAATAGAAAAAGCATTGCTAAAATCCATGGCAAGGGTCTGCACCTCAAGTTTCCTTTTTATATTCATTGATGGACATCATTTAAATAGTTAAACAATTACTTATCCTAAAAAACCCACCACCAATCCTCTCATTTTTATTATTTAAATTCTTGTTATTTATCAATGACATGTTTTTGTTAATGATAAATAGACGAAGGACCAATGAAAAATATTGCCTGTGAAACCCACTCTTTTATATAACTTCATGAGTACAAAACTTTATTTAGTTTCTTTAAACATATATTTCAGTGTAAAATGTTTTTAAACTCTAAAAATAAGTTTATTTAATGAAATTAAATTAATACTGACTTATAAAACTTTAATGAGGCTTAGAATGGAACCAAGAGTAATGATAATACTTGGAAGTGCATCTGATTTTGCAATAGCTGAAAAGGCCATAAGAAAACTGGAAGCACTGAAGGTGCCCTATGATGTCAGGGTTGCATCCGCCCACAGAACACCAGAAAAGGTTAAAAGAATAGTTAAAGAATCTACAGAAGGTGGGGTGGAGGTTTTCATAGCAATAGCAGGGCTTTCAGCCCATCTGCCTGGAATAATAGCTGCAAATACCCACAGACCCGTGATTGGTGTCCCAGTAGATGTTAAGTTTGGAGGGCTGGATGCACTCTTTGCAACGGTTCAAATGCCAGGAGGTGTGCCTGTTGCATCTGTAGGAGTAGATAGGGGTGACAACGCAGCCATACTTGCAGCCCAGATAATCGGGACCCATGATGAGACTATGAAGTCCGAAGTTTCAAGTATGAGGGCAGGATTCTCATCCAAGATAAAAAAAGATGAAGCAGGACTTGTAGAAAAACTCGATGGAAACTATTACTCCAGAAGAGAGTTCAAAGCCCCGGATGCAGAAACCGATGATTCGAAGGTGGAAGAACCTTTAGAAGATCAGATTGACGTGGCAGTGATCTCCGAGAGCTACTCTGAGATGGAAGTTGTGAAAAAAACAACAAAATTACTGGATGAACTGAACATAAACTATGATTCAGCAGTTGTATCACCAATAAGACATCCTGAAGAATTTAAAAGTTACATGGAACAGATGAAGGGTTCTAAACTTTACATAGCAGTTTCAGGACCATCCACACACCTTGAAGGTGCAGTTGTTGCAAGCAGCTCTAAACCAGTTGTAGGGGTTCCATGTTCAGGTATCATGAATGGACTGGATTCACTGCTTTCCATGGTTAACATGCCACCAGGCGTTCCAACAGCAACACTCGGAGTAAATTCAGGAGAGAATGCAGCCATGTTTGCAGCTGAAGTACTGGGACTTGGGAATAAAGCTGTGGAATCCAAACTTTTGAAGTTCAAGAACAAACCATCAGGTTAAAAAAAAAGTTTTAGGTTTTAATTGAAATTTATAAATTTAATTGAAATTTAAAAATGGAGGACCTTGAATGAAAAAAGAAACAGAGAATAAGAAGGATCAGTGCAGCATGAATGGATGTGGTTGTTCTGCAAGCTACATATATCTGGGTGTAGCAGTCATACTCCTTGTGATGTTCGTTGCAACCACCATCAAGTGAATTAATCAGATCAAGTGAATTAATCAAGATCTAAATGATGTTTGAATTAAAAGGAAGGCAGGTGATGCCATGAGGGAATTTTTAAAGATCCTTGAAGATGAATTCAAGGTTAAAAGAATTGAAAAGGAAGTATCAACCAGGTACGAGGTTTCTAGGATAATAAAGGAACATCCCAGGGATGTGTTGATCTTCGAGAATGTTACAGAAAGCGACATGCGCATAGTGTCGGGGATATGCAACACCAGGGAGAAAATAGCAAGGGCAATTTCTGCAACTGTGCCAGAGATAACAGGAAAGATAATGCAGGCAACAGACAAGCCAACACCCATAAAGCGGGTTGAAACCGTTGGTGAAAACTTCCAGGTTTCAGGGGAGGCAAATCTAGGTAAACTTCCGGTACCAACATACTACAGGAAAGATGGAGGGGCCTACATCACTGCGGGCGTTGTTGTTGCAAAGGACCCTGAAACAGGCGTGAGAAATGCCTCAATACACAGGATGCTTGTGAAGGATAAAGACAGGCTTGGAATCAGGATCGTGCCGCGAAACCTTTACACCTACTACAAAAAGGCAGAAAAGCTTGACAAACCCCTTGAAGTTGCCATAGCAATTGGAATGCACCCTGCAACACTCCTTGCATCATGCACATCCATACCAATAACCGCAGACGAGCTGGAAGTTGCAAACACCTTTCACAACGGCAGCATGAAACTGGTTAAGTGCGAAACAGTGGATCTGGAGGTGCCGGACTGTGAGATACTCCTCGAAGGACAGATTCTGCCTCACGAAAGGGAGGCTGAAGGACCATTTGTTGATCTGACAGACACCTACGATGTTGTGCGCCAGGAACCAGTTATCCAGCTTGAAAGAATGTACTACAAGGAAAACCCACTCTTTCATGCAATAATGCCTGCAGGATACGAGCACAAACTCCTACAGGGCCTGCCACAGGAACCTAGAATATACAGGGCCGTGCAGAACACCATACCAACGGTTAAAAACGTTGTTTTAACAGAAGGGGGATGTTGCTGGCTTCATGCTGCTGTCTCAATAGAGAAACAGACCGAAGGTGATGGTAAAAACGTTATAATGGCGGCACTTGCAGCACACCCATCACTCAAGCACTGCATAGTGGTTGACGATGATATAGACATCTTCAACAACGAAGATCTTGAGTACGCAATTGCAACCAGGGTTAAAGGCGATGATGACATCATCATAGTTCCAAAGGCAAGGGGTTCCTCCCTCGATCCATGCGCACAGCCCGATGGAACCACAACCAAGGTTGGTGTGGACGCAACCCGGTCCCTCAAAGAACCAGAAAAGTTCGAGAGGGTGAGCAAGATGGAAGATCTTGAATAAAAAATTTTATTTTTTTTAATGGAAGTATTTTAAATCTTTTTGTTTTAGGTTCTTAGATTGAAGTATCTAACATTTAAATCAGATGTGAGGTTGTCTGCAACCGTGTCATGGTAGTAATCAACCATTAATGCCGTTAAAAAGGTATCGTAAGCTGTTTCCGTGGGTTCTGCTTGATATGATGATGCTTGGTTTAGCCAGAAATTGATCCATTCATATTAGTTAAGAGTTGTTCCCTATTTTTTAACATCCTCATTATCAGGATCTAGTTCTAATGCTTTGTTGTAGCAGTTTAGAGCTTCTAATTTTCTTTCCAATTTCATTAATGTGTTTTAATAAAATATCCGCATCAAGGATCTAAACTTTAATTGCTTGAAGAACTAAAAAATATCAATATAAATGAACTGGATGAATTTGATGCAAAAAACCTTGAAGAAAAAATACAGTTAACCCAAATGCTATTGGTTAAATATGAGGAACAATTCGATAACACAACTCTAATCAAACCACAAATTACTTAACTCCATCCTAAATTCATTACCTTGACAAGATAGCAGAAGAAAAAGGATTAATAAGCCAAGGCAAAAGAAAAAAACAGGCAGCAGAAGCACAGCACTAAGACTAATCATAGACGAACACAGAAAATAAAAAAACCAACAAAATATCTTTCTCCTTTCAAAGGGCTATTTTTACAAAATCCCCTTAAGTAAGCAAAAACCACCATATTTCAAATATTACATACCCAATGGTTCATTTACTACAATTTCTCCAGAAACCTATTAATCTTTATAAATTCAACAAGGAAAAAGGGAAAAGGAAGCAACTATCGACCTTTTTAGAAGGCAATTAATACTTGACAATCTAATAGCTCTGAATTTTCGTAACGCTAAAACGTTTTTGATTTGACTACGCTAATTTTTGTGTTGGTCAAATCCTTTCCAAAATTTTAGGTTCTGTAAAGAAAAAAAGATAATTTATGGTGTTTTTGCAGGAATAATCGCATCAATAATACTTTTTATATATTCCCCTGGGACAATAAACTTCAATAATTACAAAAAGATATATTCGATGCACCTAATAACAATTCTACCTGCAGCAATTGGAGGTTATCTTGGAACAAAATATTAATCTCGTAAACAAAAAAATAACTTCACCCTTCATTTTTCCAAGGCATTTTAAGATTTTCATGTCTCTGGAGATAGTTTTTACAAATAGTACTTAAGAAACAAATAAGAAGTATAATGTTAAAGTAGAATAAATATTTATTTGTTAAATACACTTTAGACATGAATAAGAAAATATAAAGTAAAGCCAACCCCCATAATGCAACTACACTTAAAGAAGACAAGTAATAAGTTTTATTAGAATAACCTTTGTTCCTAAATATCCCCCCTATAATAAGTAAGAATCCTATTAACATTGAAGGTAAAAACATTAATACATTCAGGTAATAAATATAAAATATACCAAAAATTAAAAGAAAACAACCTAAAGTAATAACTTTTGAACCTAACTCCATTCAATTCACCACTTTTATTAATTATTTTATTTGCCAGTTATTGCACCATAAATTATATAACCAAGAATAAATATGCCAGTTCCTATCCATTCAGCAGCCTCTGGTGCATAATGAATAGCAACGTCTTCAAATGCATCACGATCTATTTTACTAGGTGTCCAATACCATATTTTTTCTTTTTTGTAAATTTTTTTCCAGTAATAAGGGTGCATAAGGATTCTATGACCTCGATATGTTATATAATAAGGTTTAGTATATACTTTCACGTATCTTGTAAGTATATAATGCCAACGCCAACGCCAGCCAGTTCCGATAATGTTTTGCATTTCTGTGGTTGTTAATATTGTACCCATATCCAATTGTGTGTCATTTGAATTATTGGTTACAATAAGTGCGTATCCTGTAAGTCCGTCTACAATGTAAGCTACTGTGAAATTGTCCAATGTCATGTTGATGTTTCCAAGATCACTATCTGCAAGGTAGACCATTGTATCTGTGATGTTTGTAATGACACTGAAATGACCTTCACCATTCATAGTTAAAAATACTATATTACCCGGTTCAAGTTGATTCACAGCTAATTTCAAACCTTCCGCAGTTAAACCTTCCTCTTTCGCAGCCTGAACAAGCCCATACATCGTAGTCCCGGTTAAATCAGTCCCAGCAAAAAATGCAAGATCCTCCTGTGACACATTGATACCAAATCTTTGCAGAACAGTAGCAAGGGACGCAGGACCACAATTAAAGATAAAATCCCACATCACAATTCCAGTTGGATCTATCTCTAAAATGTTTTCAATCCAACTACCTGTTACATTATTACTTTCATCTATTATGGTACTATTTGAGTTAATATAATCAATTCCAACACCATTATTTGTAATAATGTTGTTAATGATTAAAGTACTGTTAGAATTGCTGAGATAGATTCCATTCCAATTACTTGTTACTATATTTCGTGTTATGTTACTATTATTCGAAGTGTTAAAAGATATTCCCTCAAAATTGTTTGTTATATTATTTCCATTTAATATTGTACTGTTTGAGCTGTATACGAAAATTCCATAATAATTATTTTTTATGTTATTTCCTGTTATATTGGAACTGTTTGAACTGTTAAGATAAATTCCATAAGAATTACTGGAGATATTATTTCCTGTAATGTTACAGTTATCAACAGAATCTAAATAAATACCATTTAACCCATTAATTATGTTTAATCCGGTTATTGTTGAACCACTTCCAGTATTGGTTATCGTAAAAACATTAGTGTTTGTATCAGCTGCTTTAACAGTTACATTAGCTCCTGTAACAGGTTTTATGGTAACTTTTTTATTAAACGTCACGTTTTCAGTGTAAGTACCATCAGCAAGAGTTATAACGTCACCATTTAAAGTGTCAGGACTGTCTATAGCTGATTGTATTGTGTTAAAACCCTCACCCGTTCTAATATTGTATATTCCTAAATTATTAACACTCGTTACATTTATGGACGTGGCAACTGTTTGATTATCTAAGGTTGCTGAAACATTAACTGTACCACCTACTGTATTATTAAGTGTTACTACAACTTCACCATTTTTAGTTGATGCAGTGCTGTTAATAGTTCCTAAAGTTGTGTTGAAATATAAAGGTAAATTATCTGGAATTTTACCATCTGGAGATGTGTCATTTCCTTGATTGTTGTGGTTTAAATCTGCCTTCACTAAATTATTATAGTAACTTCCACTACTATTAGAACGATCATAAGAGCTGTTAATATTAAGTATTAACCACGTGTTGCAGGTTACGTTTTTAAGTGAGGAAACTGATGGACCATTGTTTGAACCCCACCAATTATTAGTTGCATCTACAGTTTCATTTCCTTGATTTTCAGTTCCGTACATTCCATTTCCAATTATTCTGTTGAAATTAATGGTAGCTGAGGAATTGTTCAAGTAAATACCATCCAAAGCGTTATTCAGAATGTTATTTTCAAATATAGTGGTATTTAAAGAGTTGTTAGTGCATATTCCGTTGAGTTTGTTGTTTAATATGGCGTTTTCAGATATTTCCGTGCTATTTGAAGTATCAAGGTATATTCCATTTCCAGTATTGTTTGATACAGTACTACTTGATATCGTAATATTTGGGGAGTTAAAAATGTAGACTCCATTATAATTGTTTGCTATGTTATTTTCAGATATTGTACTGTTGGTTGAATTATTGAAGTAAATTCCAAACTGGCTACCTGTTATATTATCTCCAATTATACTGCAGTTATGGGCAGAATCAACGAAAATAGCATACGCACTGTTAACTCCATTAATATTTAGATCTTGTATTAAAGATCCACTTCCACCAGAAGTTACTTTGATAACAGGTTTTGATGGATCCAATGGTTCAACAATTACAGTACCTTTATTAACAGGTACAAGTGTGACTTCTTTATTTAAGACAATGTTTTCAGTGTAAGTTCCATCTTCAATTTCAATGCTGTCTCCATTATAAGTTGAATTATCATTTATAGCAGCTTGTATTGTGCTAAAAACTCTTGGAACTACAGACACTGTTTGATTGTCTAATGTTGCAGTAACATTAGCCAAACCCGAAGTTACACTCGAATTGAGCGTAACCAATGCTAAACCATCCGTAGTTACTGTTGTAGCATTAATAGTTCCTAAGGTTGTAATGAAATTTATAACAATTCCATCTGGAACCCTGCCTATTGAAGAAGTGTCAACACCCAAATTGTTGTGAGTTAAATCAACCGTTAAATCAGAAGTGTAATTATCATGTGTTACACCAATACTTGAACAGTTTAAATTAAGAACAAGCCAAGGATCATAACGCACAGTCCCGCTTACTATATGAATATCACTTGGAATGTTTAATAATATTGTTGGAGTGTTTGTTCCCCACCAATTGTTTGTAGCATTTACAGTACCGTTATCTTGGTTATTAAGTCCTGCTATGCCATTTCCAGAGATTATGTTGAAATTGATGGTGGCAGATGAGTTGTAAAGGTATATTCCATAATTACTGTTGTTTTTTATAATATTTTCGGTTATAATATTATTATTAGAGCCATATGGGTAAATTCCAAATTGGTTATTTGTTATAATATTTCTATTTATTAAGTTGTACCTTGAAAAACCAATGAAGATTCCTGTACAA
>DAHH01000008.1:68864-69167 GCA_002498385.1 Methanobacterium sp. UBA410 | reverse complement strand
TACGGATAATAATGTGTCTGGTAATGGTAATGGTATTATAATTTACAATACTAATGTTTCAATGATTACAGGTAACACTGCTACTGGTGAGAAAGGTACCGGTATCTATGCAAGTGGTGATGGTTCCACGGTTTCAAGGAACACTGTGACTGGAAATAAAGGCACAGGATTGGAAGTACATGGTAACAATGTTATCATTACTAATGATAATGTTATTCATGATGAGGGTGGTGATGGTCTTGTTGTCTATGGAAACAACGTACTAATCAATGGATTTACGGTTTATAATGTGTCTGGTACTGG
>DAHH01000008.1:41838-68653 GCA_002498385.1 Methanobacterium sp. UBA410 | reverse complement strand
TATTATAATTTACAATACTAATGGTGTAACTCTTTCAAGGAACGTTGCTACTGGTGAGAAGAGTGTAGGTATTTATGTGAATGGTAATAACGCAATCATCACAGGTGATAACGTTATTCATGATAATAATGGAACAGGTTTGTGGGTGTCTGGGAATAATATAGTTTTGAGTGGTTTTGATGTTTACAATAATGGTGGTAGTGGGATTGTAGTTACTGGAAGCAGTCCAACTGTTACTGGGAATACTGTGGCTGGTAATGGTGGTACTGGTATTGTGGTGCAGGCTGGTACTGGGGTTTCTTCAGGTGCTCTTGTTTCGAATAATATTGCTGCGGGTAATGGTGGTAGTGGTGTAAGTGTTAGTGGTGATGCTACGGTTACGAGTAACAATGTTATTTATGGTAATAATGGTGATGGATTGGATGTGAGTGGATATGGAACGTACATTCTTAACAACATTATTAGTATTAATGGTGGATCTGGTTTATCTGTAACAGGTGATTATGCGACCATTTCTGGAAATAATGTAACTAGTAATGTTAGGGATGGAATATCAGTCAGGGGGACTAATGCACATCTTACAGGGAATATTATAATTAATAATGGTGGTAATGGAATATCAGTCAACGGTGCAAGTGCCAGTATAACTGGAAACACAATAGGAGGTAATAATGGTAATGGAATTAGTGTAAATGGTGATAGTGCAACAATCACAGGGAATACTGTGCTTTACAATGTAGGTTCTGGAATAATTGTCAATGGTGCAAATAGTAATGTTACAGGCAATAATGTGAATTATAATGGTAATATAGGAATACGGGTTAACGGTGTGGATGGCACTGGAAACGGAACTTACAATGGATTGCGTGTTTCAGGGCCTGTCTTACTTGGTTTACTCTCTAAGTATGGTGATATTAGTCTTGGTGAAGGTGTTCAAGCAACGGTTGATTCTGTTTTGGCTGCTGCTGATGGTGTAATTGATGCTTTTGTAACTGATTTTGCGGCTATTGAGTTAAATGTTGGGACAAAAGGAGGGGTTGTTGGTTTAGCTATTGTTCTGTCTCTGGTTGGACTATATTTAACAGTGAAATATCCTAATGAATATCCTCAAACCATTTACACATTAGAAAATACATTAACCTGTCCCGTATTAACTCCATTAACAATTTATATCCTTCAATCAGAGTTGCATGGTGATGGAAACCCATTAACACCAGATAAATTGCAAATAGATTTCCAAAAATCTGTTATTGTGCTACAATTGTTATATGAAAATAATAAAGAAGATATTTATGATGCCTTAAGCAGTTCAAATTACCCCCAAATTTTTGAAAATGCTGTCAAACTTGCTGAACAAAATTCTGGTGATGTTGATGCGGGGGGTGGATCTCCGGATCCTAGATTGCTTAAATTCTTTGAGGCATGTAGAGATTTAATTGATAATGGTTGGAATAAGTTGAAATCTTTAGATATTAAAGGAGGCACAGTGGATATTTTGATGGGAACTGGAGGTACAATTTTAGCTGGTGTCTTTTGGCCGGTATATGAAGTTATTGAGGCGTTAGATTCTAATTAAAAAAACTGGAAATAATATTAATAACACAACCTTTCAATAGAATATAATATATTGTTTTTAGGTGGTTATAATGGTGTTTGGTGAGTTTAAGAAGAGAAGGTTATTTAAAAAGGCTATTGATTGTAGAGATCAGGGTAATTATCAAGAGGCTTTAGTACTTCTTGATGATGTTATAGAGATGGATCCTTATTATGCCAAAGCATTAAGCCTTAAAGGGAGTATTTTTAAAAAGTTTGGAAAATATGGGGAGTCTATTGTTTGTTATGATAAAGCTTTGGAGTTGGATTCAACTTTGTGGGAAGTATGGTACAATAGGGGGAATGCTCTTATTGATCTGGATAAAAATGATCAAGCCCTCTCTTGTTATAATAAGGCTTTGGAGTTAAATCCCAACTTTTCCCGGGCCTGGTACAATAAAGGAAATGCTCTTAGAAAATTAGGTAAGTACAACGAAGCAATTGATTGTTTTGATAAGGCAGTTGAGTTAAATAATAAATTTGAAAATGCCCTATATAATAAAGCCATAACTTTAATGGACTTGAAGAAGTATGAAGAGGCATTGGAGTGTTATAATTGTGTTTTAGAGTTGAATCCTGAAAATTCAAGTGCATGGAATAACATGGGATCGATTTATGGGACTCTCAATAAAAACAAGAAGGCTTTAAATTGCTTTAATAAGGCTTTAGAAATAAATCCTAACGAAACCAAATCATGGTATGGTAAAGGAGCTGTTTTTATACAGTTAAAAGAACATGAAAAAGCTTTAAAATATTTAAATAAATCCTTAAAAGTGGATCCCAATTTTGAACCTGCAAAAGAAATTAAAGAAAAACTGGCCAAAGACGAATTTAACTAGATACTATTTTTTTCATCGCTATTTGCGTTTGTTATGCATTTTTTGCAGATCAAAATTCTTGGACTTAAATTATAGGATCCATCAAATATTAGTTGAAGTTAAGGATATTTCCACACCTTAAATCAAAGCCAATTGTAAGTAAATGATATAGTAACATTTTTTTGCACCACCTAAAAAAAGTATAGAGTATATCTCAAAGAAAAATACCTTCAATAATACGTCAAATTATTCCAGTTCACATTCATAAATGGAGTAAGCTGGATAAAAAAAGTACACATTAATACAGTGTACTTAAAAGCTGATAAGAACGATTTTATGGAATTTAGACAAGTTTTAAGCACGATTTAAAAGGAAGTTATTTATCGTCCTTTAATTTTTGTTCGGGATAAATTGGTGTAATGTATGAGATTTTTTGATGATTATAAAAGGAAACGTTTGTTAATTAAAGGCATGAAATTATATAAGCAGAATAAACTTGAGGATTCTAATCAATGTCTGGATGAAGTTCTAAAATTGGATCCAAATGATGAGGAGGTGTGGTACTTAAAAAGTATTATTTTCATGCTTATGGATAATTTGGATGATGCAGTAAATTGTCTAGAACATGTCATAAAGATAAATCCTAAGAGTATAAGTGCATGGCAGGACAAAGGAAAATTTCTCAATAAATTAGGTAATTATCATGAAGCTTTAAAAAGTTCGGAAGAGGCTTTAAAATTAAATGCTGACAATTATAAAGCACTTTCTAACAAGGGTTATTCTCTCATGAACCTTAAAAATTATCAAGAATCTCTTAGGTATTATAATAAAGCTATTGAATTGAATCCAGAATATTTTAAGGTATGGTCTTATAAAGCAATGTTATTGGGGCGACTTGAAAAAAATGAGGAAGCACTTCAATGTTTTGAAAAAGCCACAGTTTTAAAACCTACTAACGTTCATGCTTGGTCTGGTAAAGGTTTGGCACTTGAAATGCTTGGGAAACACGAAGAAGCACTAAAATGTTTAAACAAAGCACTAGAATTAGATCCAAACGCGGAATTTCCAAAAAAAGGGAAAGAAGATATCATGTTAAAAATGGAGAAATGAGTTGATTTGCTTCTAGTTTGGATAGGATTGTATTTACTAAACTTTTTCTACTTTTTTTTGAGAATTTATTTAACCCACTTGTGTATGAGTTTGGTTCCTGTGCAAATTTTGGATTATTCCTTTAAACAATTTTTGTTTTGGACATCGTAATATATTTTCATTGTTTTTCCAGGATGAATTTTATTGAGTTAAAGTGAGTTGAATATGCTGGGAGAAATAAAAGGTCAATGTTGAATTTTGTTGTTGTTTTGATGGTTATGCTTATCCTTTTATTGTACAATCAGTTTTATTTTTATACAACTTTTTCTTATGATTTTTACTCTATCCTAAGTTCAATATTACTCTTTAAATAATTGTAACATAAAAATTGGTAGTAAATATGACATTAAAGTGTTAGCACTTTTAACATGCTATCACCATCCATAATTAACATTTAAAACGAAATATAAATTTTTAAGGCCTTAAACTTTTTTTGTTGAAAAAGAGTTTTAGTTTTGTTTTAATAAGTGTTGAGTTTATTTATAAAATGAACTTAATCTATTCATTAACTTATTCATTAACCAACCATTAAGTTTTAAGAATCTATGTGTTGATCATTTTCCCTCTGAAGATAAAAATTCAAGTTTCAACAGTTTGAAAGTTCACTATAAAGAATGCATCACCCGGCAACCAGGTAAAGAAGGGGTGGAAACTGGTATCGCGTATACTCAAATTGTTGAATGAAGTAATAAAAACCCGAACAATCCACAGCAGTGCTCTTAGAAACAATGGCCAGTAAAAGAAGAGGGATAAGCCGCAATTGAAGAACTCGCGCAATCATGATATGGAGTTACAAAGCAGGGTATTTGCCTTGATACGTGCCAGCTATTCGATGCGGGCTATGATATTGTAATAGGTTACACCCATGAAATTAGTTTGTTAAAAAGTTTATACGAATTAGGAGGATAATTAATTGTATCATTTGACATCCAAATTGGTGATTTACAAAAATATCAACAAAGATAGCATCTTGTTTAGATTATCTAATATCTGCCAGCAACTTGAGGCAGGAGATTATGTAAAAGAAGATCTGATTTCAGATATTTATATCGAGATCAATCGTCTGCTTGATATTTCAACGATTTATGGTTTTGACAAAAATCTGTGGCACAATTATCTGGCTTTTGTTTTATCCATGACTGAAAACCCCTTTACGCTTGTTTCGGAAAAAGTTGGAGCCAATGAAGGTACCGTAAATAAATTTGCCCGGAACGATTTCTGCATCTTCAAGCAACTGTTTGACTATAAATTTTCTAAAATAGAAGAGGAACTGGGTATTGACTGCTTTACAGTTATAACGAATTATAATGCTGTTGTGAAAAGTGAACAGATTTTCAACAAGAGCGTGAGTGAAAAGGTTCAGCAACTCAGTCATGCTATTGAACAGGCCAAAGATGACACTGAGCTATATCAGATCATTACAGGCTTTTACAAAACATATGGTGTTGGAAAAATTGGACTGAATAAAGCTTTTCGTATTTCAACCGATGATAAGTCTGGAATCCTTTGCCCAATCACAACAACCAGCGATATACTGCTGGATGATTTGGTTGGCTATGAATCTCAAAAGGAAGAACTACTGCAGAATACAGAAGCGTTTGTTGAAGGGCGCAGGGCAAACAATGTTCTTCTCTATGGTGATGCCGGCACTGGCAAATCCGCAAGTATAAAGGCAATTCTAAATCAGTATTACAGCCGCGGTCTCCGTATGATAGAAGTCCACAAACATGAATTTAAGGAACTGCCAGAGGTCATCGCAGCGATAAAAAACAGAAACTATCGTTTTATAATTTATATGGATGATTTGTCTTTTGAAGAGTTCGAAATCGAGTATAAATATTTGAAGACAGTTATGGAGGGTGGTTTAGAGACAAAACCTGAAAACGTATTGATCTATGCAACATCCAACAGGCGCCATTTGGTCCGGGAAACATGGAGTGACCGTTCGGATATGTCTCAGGATGAACTGCATCATTCGGATACAGTGAATGAAAAACTATCCCTGGCGGAGCGCTTCGGCGTGACAATCGGTTATTACAAGCCTATGAGGGAAGAATATTTCAACATCGTCACAACTCTTGCAAGGCGACACCCTGAAATCAAACTGACAGATGAAGAACTGAGATCGGCAGCAGGTAAATGGGAAATGCGTCATGGTGGAATGTCAGGGCGTACAGCACAGCAATTCATCGATTCATTGCTCGGATCTTATGATCTATCCTGATTTGTTTTTAGAAGATAAAATACAAAAATTTTTTAAGTACTTTTTTTAGCATCATGGAAGCAGGAATTTCAGGTGGCAAGGGGACTGTCATCAAAAAGGTGACAGTTGTCGTTTTTTGCACAACTTATATATAGGGCGATCATCACACCTAGAACATGAAAATTAAAAGTTTTCACACAGAGTCGTAGGATAACCAGGGTGTGAGAAAGAATGAAAACCCTAAAACGCTTAAAAAAGATGTTAACCGGGGATAAAGAACCCGAAAAATCAGAAGCAGAGAATTCAGTGGGACAATCAGAGCCAGAAGTGAAAACAGAAGAAGCAGCGGAAGGTAAGCAGGAAACTGCTGAAAAAACGCACAAAACCACAGAATCGGTCACACAACAAAGCAAAGAACCAGAAACAGAAGTTCAACCAGCAGCTGAAACAGAGAAACAGGAAATAATTGAGGAAAAATCTGAATTAAAACCAGAAACCTCAAAAACAGAGACTGAAAAGGTTGAAACAGAAGAGCTGGAAGAAGTGGCTGAAAAACAAAATGAATCTAAATCTGATGAACCCAAAACCGAAAGGAGTGGTAACATGACTTTACTTGAAGGAAGAGAAAAAGATACTATAACCCGTGACGATATAGATGTGAACTTCAAAAATGACATAATGGCTGCAGGTGCAGAATCAGTTGCACTCTGTTTCCAGTGCGGTACATGCTCAGGAGCATGTCCTTCCGGAAGGAGAACCCCATACAAAATAAGACAGCTTGTAAGAAGAGCCGTTATGGGATTAAAAGAAGATGTAATATCTGATGACACCATCTGGATGTGCACAACCTGTTACGAATGCCAGGAAAGATGTCCAAGGGGCATAAAGATCGTGGATGTTGTAAAAGCTGTGAGAAACGAGGCAGCTAAAGCAGGATACATGGCACCATCTCACAAAGCAACAGGATCATTCGTTCTTAAAACAGGACACGGTGTGCCAATAAACCCAGCAACCCGTGAATTAAGGAAAAAAATAGGCTTAAGTGAACTACCACCAACAACCCACGAGTTCCCAGAGGCACTGGAAGAAGTCCAGAAAATAACCAAAATAACAGCATTCGACAAACTCATAGGATACAACTGGGAAACCGGAGAACTCGAATAAGGAGGAATCAAGATGGCATTTGCATATTTCTTAGGATGTATAATGAACAACAGGTACCCTGGAATTGAGAAAGCAACCAGGATCCTCATGGAAAAACTTGGAATCGAACTCGACGACATGGAGGGAGCATCATGCTGCCCAGCACCAGGTGTTTTCGGATCATTCGATAAAACCACATGGGCTGCAATAGCAGCAAGAAACCTCACAATAGCTGAAGACATGGGCGCAGACGTTTTAACAGAATGTAACGGATGTTTCGGTTCATTACGTGACTCAAACGCACTTCTAAAAGAAGATGAAGAATTCAAAGGAAAAATAAACAACATCCTCGGTGAAGTTGGAAGGGAGTTCAAGGGAGAAGTCAATGTAAGACACCTTGCAGAGGTACTCTACAAAGATGTTGGACTTGACAAACTCTCAGAAATCGTAACAAAACCATTAAACCTCAAAGTTGCAGTTCACTACGGCTGCCACTTCCTCAAACCAAGCGCAGAAATAGACATAGACAGTCCATTCAAACCAACCATACTAGACGAACTTGTTGAGGTAACAGGTGCAAAATCCGTTCCATACAAGGAAAAAATGATGTGCTGCGGAGCAGGCGGAGGTTTAAGATCAAGAGACCTTGACGTTACACTTGACTACACCAAGGAAAAACTTGAAAACATGACAGAAGCAGGCGTTGACGCAATTGTGGATATTTGCCCATTCTGCCACCTTCAGTTCGATGTGGGACAGAAAGAGGTCAACGAAAAATACGGAACAAACTTCCAGCTACCTGTATTCCACCTTGCACAGCTCTACGGTCTTGCAATGGGATTGGATAAAGACGACCTGACAATGGATGCTCAGCAGATAAGTGCAGACCCAGTAATCAAAAAATTGGACGTAATAACCGGCGGAGAATAAATACATTCTCTCCTTCTTCTTTTTTTTAATCCAAATTTTAATTCACGATAAATTATAACACAAAAATTATAAATTGTAAAAACTAAAATTTTATCTAATTTTCATTTAATATTTAATTCAACAAAATCCGGCTCTTGTCTACCGTTAATTATGTTGTTAAACTATTATTAACGCAAAGGGCTGAAACTATTATTAACTAAAAATTAACTTGAGGAGGGGTTTTTTGGTGTTTGTTGCAAGTCTTGTTGGAATATTCAAATATGCAGAACTTCCTGAAAAATACAATCCATTTGTACAGTACAAAGCTTCAATCGAGAAGAGAACTATTAAAGAGGATGATAACATTGCAATCCTAAATATCAGCGGCACAGAAAGCAACCATGTGCTCTTCCTGGATTCATATAAAAACATCCAGGAAATAGAGGATGAGCTGAAAGAAGCTGAAGCTAAACTGAACTACAACACCAAAAAGGTATTGGAAGGACATTTATGAATGATTTGCCAATGGAACAAGAGTGGATGCTGCTGGTCGATCTTTTAACTGACCTTAAAAAGAGGGGTTTTGAGATACCGGCTGATGTGGTAGAAAACATCAGAATGGCCAAGACCACCATAAACTTTTACAAAGTGGATCCAACTGATCCGGAGCGTAACAGGGAAATAAAACGTATAAATGAATTTATGAGTTCGGTACAGGTGGCCCTCATGGACCTTGCAGAAAAACAGGGCAGTGAATACAGGGATCAGTGGGTTGAAAAGCTTAAAAAGATATCAAGGGGCGAAAAATTATACAAACTGCCGGATGAACGGTCAAAATGCGTTGTAGGAGCCCCTGCAGGATTTTCAATGGTGAGGATAACCTTCAAAAAACCCGTTTCTGAGGACAGACTCCAGGAAATTGAGGAGTACCACAACGTGATAATGGAATTTGAAAGTGATGAAGTTGTGATAATCTATGGAGATGAAGGAAATATAAAAGCCAGCATGAAGGAGATAGCACCCTTCTTCAACGAGCAGATAAACTAACTTTTACCATTAACTTACCCCTTTATAAATCTTGGTCTAAACTTTAATAATCAGTAACTAGCCTGAAAATTAATCGGCTTAATAAGGTTTAATCATGATAGGTTAATCTTAAAATTAGAAGTAAAAGACGTGTTTTATTATGAAAATTCTTGCAGTGAGCGATATACACAGCAAATACCAAAAATTACTGGATTATCTGAAGAATAACCATGTTGACCTTGTGATCTTAACTGGAGACATAACAGATTTTGGACCTGCAGAACTTGGAGAAGAAATACTGAATGAGATAAGCTCATTTGACGCACCTGTTCTTGCAATACCTGGCAACTGCGATCCAGTAAACATCTACGGAAAAATAGACAATTCAAATGCCATTAACATCCATGGAAGAAGTGTTGTAATTAAAAATATAGGTATATGCGGTTTTGGAGGATCAAACAGAACCCCATTTAACACTCCCCTCGAATTTGAAGAGGTTCAAATCTATGATGAAGCCAGAAAAGCCATGGAAGAGATAAAGGACCAGAAGCTAACCTTATTCATAACCCATGCCCCTCCAGCCGGAACCAAAACAGATTTAATTCCATCGGGGGATCATGTGGGAAGTAAAGCTTTAAGAAAGATAATAGAAGAGTTTCAACCGTCCATAAATATCTGCGGCCATATACATGAAGCAAAGGCAGTGGATAAGATAGGCAAAACCACAGTTATCAATCCTGGTGAACTTTCAAAGGGCTCTGCCTGTTTGGTGGAAGTGAATGATTCTGAGGGGGATAATGTAAAGGTAAATTCTCAGATAATAAACATTTAAACCTTTTTAATCTTCCAGAAAGTAATCTTCATTTTTTCCTGTTTTGATTAAAAATAAACATTCATAGAAAATAATTTAAATGATGTTAACATAATTAATTGTATTTCAAGGTTGGTAATATACAGTATGTCTAATATTCTATTTTGAGGTGAAAAATTGAAATTAATAATGGTCGAAGGAGAAGTAAGTGGTAAAAGGTACAGGGAACCCTTTTCAAAAGGCGTTTTAGCCAGATCTTTAACCAGAGCAGAGATGGATCCAAACAGGGCTTACACATTTGCATCCCAGATAGAGGCTCACCTCAAAAAAGAAGGTGTTGGAGTCATAAAACTTGACGAACTGATTAGAATAGTCCGGGAAAAGTTGAGGGAAGAGGACGAAGAAATAGCAGAGAAGTACGGGCTGTGGAAAAGTGTTAGAAAGTGTAAAGAACCTTTAATAATCCTTATTGGTGGGGCATCAGGTGTTGGAACATCTTCCATTGCATTTGAACTTGCAAACCGACTTGGAATAAGAAACATGATAAGCACAGACATGATACGGGAAGTAATGCGTAAAATCGTGTCAAAGGAACTTTTACCCACACTCTATGAATCAAGTTACACAGCGTACAGATCCCTTAGAATACCTTCACCACCAGAGTTTGACGAAGTTTTAATTGGATTTCGAGACCATGTTGATACTGTAAGCGTTGGTGTTGAAGCAGTAATAGAAAGAGCCCTTAAAGAGGGTATAAGTATAGTTATAGAAGGAGTTCACATAGTTCCAGGCTTCATAAGGAAGGACCTTGTGGATAAGAACAATGTCTGCATGTTTGTTTTAACCCTGCAGGATGAAGATGTACATAAGGGAAGATTTTACTCAAGATGCAGGCAGATGTGGGCGAGAAGGCCGCTTAAACGTTATATGAATTATTTTGGGGCTATCAGGCGAACTCACAAATATTTTGAAAGTCAGGCAAATAAGAATCATATCCCTGTAATTGAAAATATTGATGTTACAACAACAATAGACTCAATGATGAAGTATATTACAAAGACCTATGGAAGTGAAGAAGATGTTAGAAAATTTAAAAGTTAAGGACGTAATGACCAAGAACGTTATAACCGTTTCACCGAGTGAAGACGTTGTTTTTGCCTTTGAAAAACTTATGAAGTACAAAGTAAGCTCTCTTCCTGTTGTTGATGGAGACAAACTTGTGGGCATAGTTACGGCCACAGATCTGGGACATAACCTCATACTGGACAAGTACGAACTGGGAACCATTGTTGAAAAGGTCATGGTGACTGATGTTGTCTATGTAAAACCTGAAGACAACCTTCTAACTGCTGTTAAGAAGATGAACGAGTACGGTTCAGAGGGAGATATAATAAACCAGCTTGTAGTAATTGGAGACTATGATATAGAAGGTATAATCTCAGATGGGGATATAATAAAAGCTCTGAAAGAAGAATAAAAATTAATAAATTCTTAATTTATCCCTTTTTAGACTGTATCTGCTGGTTATGATCTGTTCCTGCTTTTTTTTACCGATAAAAATCAGAAATACCTTTAATTAAGGTAAATCTTTAAAGTAAATCTTAAAAAGTTTAAAAAAAATTGAAGTTTAAAATGTTTACCTGTTTTAAACATATCCCCCATCTTTTGGCTGTAAATTCAACTTCGGTGAGTCACCCTTGGTTTGAATGAATCACAGACACTGGGATACTTCTTTTGAAGCTCAAAATCAAGTTTTTCAATGATCTCATCTTCAATTTCACGGCTTTTCACAGTGGACACTGAAAAAACATTTCCTTTAAGCTTAACCTTTATAAATTCATCCCCCATACTTATCTCAAATTTAACAGGATTTGATCCATTTACATCCTCAATGATTTCCGTCACGATCTCATCTGTGAGTTTAAGAAGTTTTTTACCCTTTGGAGTGTATGTTTTCCCGTTTGTAACAACTTTCTTCAAGAAAAGCGGTGCACAACCCTCAGTTCTTGTGGTTTTACGATAAGTCCAAAAGAGAATGGTCATCAACTTTTTTTTGGAATCAGGGGGGTTTTTAAATTTTAAGGTTTTCATTTCTATCATCCCCTAGATTTACTCATTCAAATTGTTCTATTTTTTCACCTCCCTTCAAACCTCTTCTATTTTTTTAAGTTACTCTATTTTTTCAATTTATTCTATCCATCCACTCTGAAATTAGATTTATTTGTGGATTCCCTGCAGATCCCTATTTTTTCTTAATTTCTAGGGCAAGTTCCCTTCCAATTTCGTAGCATTTATCCAGTTCTTCCTCTGTTGGCCGGTAATTTAACTCGTACTCCTTGTACACTTCAAATCCACATTTTTCAAGTTCGTCTCCGAGCTTTTTAACGGCCTGACCACCCCAGCCCATTGAACCAAATGTAACTGCCAATCGTTTTAACCCGGTTCTATTGAAGCTCAAACCTCTCAGGTAGAAGATCAGATCTCCTATGCTTGGGTACGGCTCGTTGAACATGGTAGGAACACCGAAGAGAACGGCTTTACTCTCAAGAATGTCCTTCACCATTTCGCTACGTTCATCCTTATGTATGAAGTAGGTTGATACGTCAATGTCCTCACCCATAAGCCCCTCTGCAAGTGCATGGGCCATTTTCTGGGTGGATCCATGCATGGTGTCGTAGACAATAACTGCCCTGTTCTCACATTTTCCTGTGGCCCATCTGGTGTAGGCATCTATTATCTTCATGGGGTCTGTCCAGATCTGGCCGTGTGCCGGTGCAATTGTCTTTATTTTATCGAGTAATTCCAATTTCTTTATTTCATCGAATTTTCTGAGTATAAGTCCAGAGAAGGGAGTTAGTAAGTTGGCATAAAACTTGGCTGCAGCATCCATTAAAAGGTACTCTGGAACTTCACTGTCCAACCTCTTTTTAAAGCAGAGGTGCTGGCCAAAGGCATCGTTTGAGAAGAGTATTCCCTCCTCCATGAGCAGGGTGAACATGCTGTCAGGCCAGTGGAGCATCTTGGCCTCTAAAAACTTCAGATGTTTGCCCCCAAGATCCAGCTCGTCCCCAGTTTTAACTGCCTTAAAATTCACTCCTTCAAGAGATGGGAAATGTCTTTTTAACCCTTTAACTGCCACCTGTGTGCAGTAAACAGGTGCATCTGGGAATTTTTTACATACCTCAGTCAGGGCACCGCTGTGATCCTCTTCTACATGGTTCTGAATTACAACGTCGATCTTGAAGTCCCTACCCTCCTTTTTGAATGCATCTTCAATTCTGCCCCAGAGCTGAGCTGACTGTCCAGGGTAGCAGTTATCTATTAGGGCCACCTTTTCCTCTCCAAAAACGATGTAAGCATTGTAAGTTGTTCCGTTCAGGGTATATCCGTGGTAGTCTCTCAGATCCCAATCCATCACTCCAACCCAGTACACACCATCATTGATTTTTATTGAATCTGCCTTCATTTTCTTCCTCCTTTGGCCTTAATTTAATATAAAACTAGTATTATGTTTATTTAAAATCATATATAATTTTATCTTTAAAAATAATTTGAGATGATTTCCTGGATTTAAATGGTCTTGCAAAGGGTTTAATATTTAATTAATCCTGTTTTGTAGATTTAAAGTCGTTATAATTTTATAAATGAGATTTTACGTGTCACATTTTGAAATACATTAAATTTCTGATTTGAAGATAAAAATTTTTGGATTTAGAGATAAACTTTCAAAACTTGATTTTTAGTCTAAAAAAGAAGGCTTCAACTTATTATGTGCTTTAATATTTAATTTTACATTTAATTTGACCCTTAAATAATGTAAGAAATCAAAAAGTAAAGCGTTGCAGAGATTGCGATGCATGCTGGAATTGTAATGATCCATGTGGTTGCTATATGCTTTATAATGTCTATTTTAATAGTTGAGGTTCCATGTGCCATTCCAACACCAATCACAGAACCTACAAGTGTTTGTGTTGGGGATATTGGCATTCCAAGGGATGCAAAAAGGAGCGTGATGGTTCCGGCTGACACCTGAGCTGAAAAGCCCCTTGTTGGCACCAGCTCTGTTATCCTCCTTCCAATTGTATCGGTTATCCGATTTCCAGCAATTAAGATTCCAAAAACAAGTCCAAGAGCCCCTAAAACTTTAATATTCATACCAGCAGTTGCTCCAACAGTTACGTACAGTGCGCCTGTGGCTGCAGCTATATCTATTGCACCAACTCCCAGGGCTGCAAAGGATGAACTTCCAATTTGAAGGTAGGAAAAAACTTTTTCAAGCCGGTCCTTGTAGGCAAGGCTTTTCTGTTTTAAGAAACCCTTCCGGAGCACGTAGTACACAGCAAAACCAGATGCAAGACCTATTAAGGGTGAGGTGACCCAGCTCAGTGCTATGTAACCTGCTGTAACAAGGTTCAGGTGGTTGATACCAGCATATGCAATTCCATAGCCCAGAACAGAGCTTACAATTGCATCAGAACCTGATATGGGTATCTTCTTTAGGATTGTTATGGTTATCCAGATGCCTGCAGACACAGTTATGATAAAAGCTCCAAGGCTTGACATGAACTCGGGAGGAACAATACCGCTTCCAACCGTCTTTATAACGTTACTTCCAAGGAACAAAGCCCCAATAAATTCAAATAAAGCCCCAATTAAGAGGGCCTGTCTCATTTTAAGGGCTCCACTTCCAACAACTGTCCCCATGGAGTTTCCAATGTCGTTGGCAGCTATGTTGAATGCCATGTAAACAGCGGCCACAACACCCAGTATCAAAAAGATTTCCATGTACATTATTTTTAGCTATTAATTGAAATATTCTTTGCTAACCCATTTGAACTGGAAGTATTTTCCATGGGATGAATCTGTAAGTTTTTGATTGAAGATGATTTTTTTTATGTTAGGTTTTCACTTAAATTAACTCTCTTCATTAAAATTAACTTTCTTCACTTAAATTAACTCCTTTCACTCAAACTAACTTTTTTTCATTTAAAAACTGCTGGATTTTGAACTGGATCGTGTGTGCACCGCAACTTTAAAATAGTACTAAACTCAAAGTTTAACTGGGCTAGACTGGAGGGTTAGGGGTCCTCTGTCAGCGCATATCCCCTATACGGCGTGGTCGAAGTTCAGGAGGCGGCAGATTGACTGGGTATTGGCCCAGGATTTTGACGTCGAAGTCTCGTCCCACAGGATCAATGGTGGTAGGGTTCTGGCTGTAGGGCCAAAATTAACTATCTCAACCATGGGAACGGGTCAGGTCTGGAAAGAAGCAGCTCTACTATGGACAGCTGATGCTTGTGGAGCAACGGGGTGGAGTTGGGGTTCTGGATCACCAGTGCTTGGGAGGTCTGTCCACTCCTGAACGTGCCCACTTCATTAAAAATCTCCTGGAATCCCTAAAATTTTCACGTGATCAGGGTTCATGTGATCAAAAGTTGAGGGTTTAATAACAAATCAACAAAAACAGCATTCCAAAAGACTTTTAAGCTATGATTGATAAACATTTTCAATAGCCCTATTTTAAAGGGTTGAACTAAACGCAGAGTCGGGGTGGCCCAGCCTGGTACGGCGGTGGCCTGCTAAGCCACTGATCCCTTGGATCACCCGGGTTCAAATCCCGGCCCCGGCGCTCAAATTTTAAAACTATTTTAATGCAACTGCACTGTTTTTGATGTGATTATTTCTCCGTAACTGTTCCTGTTAACATCTCTAATCTTTGAGATGATTGAATTAAAAATAACCCGGAAGTGAGGGATCGTGGGAGGGTAACATCGATAAACTTTTGAACATTATATCACATTTTTCCTGATCACAATAGTTATGAACTTGTTCTAACATAGTAACAAATGGCAGTCTACAGATAATCTTAATTTTCTTTGTTTGAATGAATTAATTTCTTTATCCTCCTAAAACATGAATTTACCAGAAACCAGGGAGCGGTTTAATGGCAAAGTACATCTTTTCCCACCTTGAAGAATTTGAAAAATTTAAAGAAGATTCAAAAACTGCCATAATAACTGATGTAGATGGCACAATAAGTAGAATAGCTCCTAAACCAGATGAAGCAGTTGTAACAACTGAAATGAGGAATATCTTAACCCGACTGGTGGATAAATTCAAACTGGTTGCAGTTGTAAGCGGCAGATCTGTAGAAGATGTAAGGAAACTGGTGAATCTTGACAACGTTCTTTACGTTGGAAACCACGGCCTTGAATACATGAAGGATGATAAAATTCAGTTTGAACCCGAAGTTGAGCGCTACATCCCCCTTGTAAAAAAGGCAGCCCGCACTCTAAAGGAAGATAAATCCTGCAGCATGGAAGGAGTTCTACTTGAAGATAAAGGTGTCTGCTTCTGTGTGCATTACAGGATGTGCAGTGAACCGGAAAAAACGCGTAAAAAACTGTTAAAATCCATTGAAAGTGCAGTTAAAACAGCCAATGAAGAAGGACTTGAAAAACTCAGTATTAAAGAGGGACGTAAAGTTCTGGAGATAAAACCTCCAGCAGGCTATGACAAGGGCACAATCCTTGAAAAAATCGTCCTGAAAAACCATGTTGAAAAGGTTCTCTACCTCGGTGATGACATAACAGACAACGATGCCTTCTGCAAGATCAGGGAACTTAAACATGTTGATGGCGAATCAGTACTTAAGGAACCTGAAAAAGACTTTGATGGAGAATCAATACTCGTGCTTTCTGGGGAAATTCCAGATTACCTGAAAAAAAATGCATCTTTTTTTGTTAAAAATGTTGATGAAGTTCAAAAATTTTTCAAATGGCTTGTGGAGTGATTCACCTATTAATAAATAAAAATAATGGATTAACCTTTTAAAATAGGAATTTAAAGATAAATTTAAGGAAAATTCCTGTTTTCAAAAAGGTTGTTCAAGGAAGTTCTGTTCAGGAAGAATAAGGAAGAATTAGGTTCAAAAAAAAAACGATTAAAAAAAGGTAAACTTTAAAAAAGGGGCCCTTTAAATTTTAAAACCTTATTCTGATCTTCAAGTTTAATTTTGATCTTCAAAATGGTTGAACCCTTTTTTCTACCAGCCCTTACCCTTTGAGTAATACTTTTCAATGTCATCGAACTGTTCTGTGATCCAGTGGTATATGTTCCTTTCGCTTATAACCCTTTTCAGGCCTTTCAGGCGTCTTTCCCGTTCTTCCTTCTTCATGGTAACGGCCTGGTATATTGCATCAGCTGTCTGGGTAACATCGAAGGGGTTAACGTTTATGGAGTAATCCTTAAGCTCCTCATAGGATCCTGCATGTTCTGAGAGGATAAGAACACCTCCATTCTCGTTCACGACAGATCCTTCCTTTGATACAATGTTCATGCCGTCGCAGATAGGATTTACCATCAAGCAGTCGTAGTGTTTGAAGGCAGCAGTTACAAGGAGATAATCCGCCTTGAATATTTCTTCAATGGGTCTCCAACCTTCCCTTGAATATTTTGCATTGATATGTCCAACTATCTTATGGATCTCCATCCTGTACTGTCTGTACTCCCTGATCTGCTGTCTTGTTGGTTTTCCGGTGGTTAAAAATTTGACCTTTCCGTGGAACTCTGGATGTTTCTCAAGGAAAAGGTCGTAGGCCCGAAATCCCCTCACTATATTTTTGCTGAGATCTGCCCGGTCTGTCCTGTAGATCAAGAACATGTCTCCCTTGATCTCCTTGATAGTTTTTTCCTTCTCCATGACTTCAGGCGTTTTTGACAGTTTTTTAAGCCCTTCATCATCAACGGAGATTGGATAATCTTTCACCAGAATCTTACGGCCGTTGTATTCGATGGTGTTGTTTTCAAAGTCCACGCTGTCAACGTAGGGCTCGCAGGTTCTCATGAAGTTTTTCACGTACTTCTCTATGTGAAAACCGATTATATCGTTTGATAGGAGGCCCTTAACTATTGCTTCCTCCATGTAATCCGGCAGGATGCAGAAGTACTCTGGTTGGGGCCATGGTATGTGTATGAACTGGCTTAAAAATATATCTCCCAGCTTTTCCCGTATGTAAGCAGGGCACAGATAAAGATGGTAGTCCTGTAGCATGATCAGGGCTTCTTTATTATTTGAATTTGCTTCTTCTATGATCTTGTCTGCAAATTTTTTATTAACATGTACGTAACCGTTTTTCCATGCGTTGTGGATTTTATCATCAATTTCTGGAGTGTAAGGCGGGTTCCACATGTAGTGTTGAACAAACCAGAGCAGGGGATTGCTTATAACACTGTAGTAATCCTCGTACCTTGCTGGATCAACCACAACAAAAGGGACCCAGAACTTGGGATTTTCATGGGGAATGGGCACCCGGCCCCCTTTAAATTTTTTTGCAACTTCAGCGTCTCCCTCTGTCATGGCGCTGGCTATCCATGTCCCGTTAACAGTCTCCATAATTGGAAGCAGGGTTGATACCAGACCTCCAGCTCCCCTCCTTGTTTCTATGGTTCCATCATCCCTTTTATGGAATTCAACAGGACCTCTATTTGATGCCACGATGAGGTGCTTATCCTCTAAAAATTTATTTATCCTGGTCAATGGATCCTTGATTGGAATGTTTACACCTTCTTTCAGGTTTTAATTCTAAAACTTATTTTTTTAAGCTATTTTTAAGCTATTTTTTTCAATGATCTAACAATGTTTTAGATCGAGTGGATGCTAATCCGGATCAAATGATGATTTCAAACGCTGCTCAACATTTCCTCCATCATGCTCCTTAATTTCTGCAGTTTTTCTGGCGATCTGGCTTCTATGTAAACTCTGAGAAGTGGTTCAAATCTTGAAGGCCTTACAAGTATGAAGGAATCTTCCATATCAATTCTTACTCCGTCAACGGTGTTTAAAGTGCCTATTCTGCCCATTTTTTCCTTCAGATCCTGGATGGTTTTTTCTTTGCTTTCGTGCTCGCATTTCACAGAGAACATGGTCCTGGGGTACTCTGGAAGGTCCTCTGCAAGTTTTGAGAGGGGCTTGTTGTAGCGGCACATGATCTCAAGCATCTTAACAGCTGAAAATATGGCATCAAAACACTCCTGAAACTCTGGAAATACATACATTCCAGGTTCGTCCCCACCAAAAACTGCTTTATTTTGTACTGTTCCCTTTAAAACAAAGTCCACTGGTGTTTTTATGATCCGACCCCCGTACTTGGATACAACCTCATCCATTGACATGGATGTGACAACAGAGGATACAACGTACCCCTTGGGGTTTTCAAGCAGGGCTTCCCTTGCAAATATCCCGAGAACAGTCTGATCCTTGATTATCTTTCCATTTTCATCCGTGAAAACAATTCTGTCTCCATCGTTGTCCAGAGCAATTCCCATGTCAGCACCAACAGCTTTTACAAGGTTAGAGACCAGCGAAACGCTCTGTGGTGTTGGATCTGCAAATTTGCTTGCTGATGCTCCTGTGTGCTGGCATCCAAGTAGTATGGTTTCACATCCAAGCTTGCCAAGTATCTTGGGAAGGAAGGTCACAGTTGAACCGTTTGCACAGTCCACAACAATCTTTGGTGCCAGATTTTTCACAACATCCGTATCAACGTGCTTGAGGGCAGAATCTATGTAGTCCATCATGTGGTTCTGTGTGTACAACGTCTGCCCTATCCTGTCCCAGGGAACCTTTTCTGCATGTCTTTCAAGGGATATCTCATAGTCACTGAATATTTTAATTGCAACCTCGTCTGCATGCAGGTGCGAAGCACTTACAGTTACCATGACATCCACGTTGTAGATGTTTTTGGCTCCATGGTGCACTGCAGGTATTGGAGCTACTCCAAAGTCTATCACGTTTATTCCAGCTGCAAGTATGCCCGCAGTGATGGATCGCTTTATCATCTGTGACTGTTTGTTTGAATCTCTCCCAACAACAATTTCCTTGCCTGGGGTTAAAAAATTTCCAATTACATTTCCAAGGTTTGAGGTAAATTCATTACTTATCTCTGAATTCACCACGCCTCTGATCTCTTTAATATACAATGACATGTTACCATCTTAAACAATACTTCTCAATTCTACTCATAAATATCCCAACTTACCAGCGATACTATTCATTGGAACCATTTCACTAGAAACCCATTCATTGGAACCATTTCACTAAAACCGCTCCACCATGTCCACTTCACAAGCTTGATCCACAGAATTTACTACAAATTCGTAAATTTGTAGGAAAACGTTGGTGGTCATGGAAGGCCCCTTCAAAATTTTTTTTACTCTTTGATCAGTATCCCTTGATCAGTAATCAGAGTCAATAATAGAATTTGGAAGGATCTTCATATCGTTTTTAATGTGCCTTGATGACCTTACAACAGAGTTTTTACCTATTTCTGAGGCACTGCCTGTAACAACCCCCTCTTCTATGAGGGTGTTCCTGTTTATATGACATTTTGTATCAATTATACAGCCCTTTAAAAATGAATTTTTTTCTATCCTACTTTCTGATAGGATGACAGCACCTTCAATGTTGGTGTTGCTCCCAACAAAAACGTTGTTTCCAATAACTGTACCCTTTGAGAGTTTACAGCCATCTTCTATTGTGCAGTTATTCCCAATAACCACAGGTCCTTCTATTCTTACCCTGTTACCTATGTGAATACCTTTTCCAACGCTGATGTTTCCAAGTTTTCCAATACCCGTTTGAATCCGGGATCTGTAAAGTTTCTGTTTGATCTTCTGATTTAAAATGTCATAAGTTGCTTTAAGATAAGTTTCAGGTCTTCCAACATCGTTCCAGTAACCGTTGAACAGGTAACCGTACATTTTGGAATCCTCTTCAATCAGTTTGGGAAAGATCTCGTGTGAAAAATCAACTTCCTCCTTACTTTTGTCGAAGAAATCGAATATTTCAGGTTCAAAGACGTATATCCCGGTGTTTGCAATGTTGCTGAATATCTCCTCTCTGGAGGGCTTCTCAAGGTAGTTGGTTATCTTTTGGTCCCTGTCTATTTCAGCTATTCCGAAGTGTGTGGGGTCCTCCACCTGGGTCAGTACAAGGGTTGCAAGCGCCCCCTTTTCCCTGTGGAAATTCAGCACATCTGTCATGTTGACATCTGTAATTACATCACCGCTTAAAACTATGAAAGTGTCATCTATGTACTTTTTTGCCTTTTTAACACTTCCCCCTGTTCCTAAGGGTGAATCCTCCACAGAGTAATCTATGTTAACACCCAGGCTTGAACCATCCTTGAAGTAGTTCTTCACACGGTTTGACATGTAGTTCAGGGTCATTACGATATCCCTGAAACCGAAGTTTTTCAATCTTTCAACAGTATACTGCATTATGGGTCTGTTAACAAGTGGAATCATAGGTTTTGGTCTGGTAAATGTTAAAGGACGTAATCTGGTACCTTTTCCACCAGCCATGATCACAGTTTTTATCAATATAAACACCACCAAAAAAGATTTATCTAGAAACAAAAAAACAGTTAAACAACTTTTTTTTAACCATTTTCTTGTATACTTTATGTTCTTCGACAAATAAATAACTATCGAAAAAACAGGTTGAAATTCTTTAAAGGGCCTAAAAAAGGGATATAAAAGGAAAAATAAACTAAAAATGCTTTTCATATTTTTTGACAATCCTCACAATCAACAAGAGTTTCAGGTGTGGCACAACATTTTTTCAGGTGCATCTAAATGTATTTTAAGCTCTTCAAACATTTTTTTGTCATCTAAATTTGAAAATTTCAGTCTTGAGATGTTAACTTCAATATTACTCCTTTAAAAATCTCTCATGGAATGAATATAATGTTTCACTAGTTTTATATTTAAAAAAAAGTTTTTATATTTGAAGATGACTAAAAAAACACTCTGAAAGCGTAACGACTAGACTCTTGAATGAACTTAAGTGAACTTCATATTTTTTTTGAATCATTTCGTAGAATATTTTATGGAATAATAAATATTATGGAATAATAAATAATTAGAATAATAATTAATAATAAATAACTAAATAATCATTTAAAATCGTTTTTGACTCCTTATTCAACCAGTTTAAACCTTTTAGATACTTTAAGACCTTCAAACCACAGTATGCTTGTGAGCCCGGCAAGGATGCACAGGATAAGATCGTTTGGGTGCAGAACTGTGAAGCTGAAAAGGCTGCGAAGCGGCTCAACGTAAAGTACAAGGGTCAGAAAAGTCAAAGCACCTCCTAAAACCCACCATAATGCAGAATTGGGTGATCTGAGTGTTTTGAATATGGAGCTTGACCATGAACGATTGGTTAATATCAGCCCCAAATTGGCGATTATCAGGGTGGTGAAGCTCAGGGTACGGGCATCCAGAGCACCCTGCCCACTGTAAAGTGCAGCAACAAAGACGCTTAAGACAATTAAAAACACGATTAAACCCTGAAGAAGACTTAAACCTATTGTGCGCTTGTCAAAAAGTGGTTCCTTCAGGCTACGTGGGGGCCGTTTCATGATACCATGTTCTGCAGGCTCAGCCTCAAAAACCACAGAACAGGTGGGATCAATTATGAGCTCGAGAAAAACGATGTGGACGGGCAGAAGTACCAGCGGCCACTGGAAAAGCACGGGAATCAGGGACATGCCAACGATGGGGAAGTGGATGGCCAGTATATATGCAGTGGCCTTTTTAAGGTTGTCAAAGATTCTACGGCCCATCTTAACAGCTGAGACTATGGATGAAAAATCATCTTCAAGAAGAACCAGTTCAGAAGCTTCCCTTGCAACATCAGTACCTCTTCCTCCCATACTCACACCTATTTGGGCAGATTTGAGGGCAGGTGCATCGTTAACACCGTCACCTGTCATTGCAACAATTTCTCCACGGGCTTTAAGTGCATTTACAATGCGGAGCTTCTGCTCGGGCACAACCCTTGCAAAGATGTTCACAGAACCTATTTTCCTTTGAAGTTCATCATCACTCATACTTTCAAGTTCAGGTCCAGTTATCACATTTTCCCGGGGTTTCAGTCCAATTTTCCCTGCAATATTTCTTGCAGTTTCCCTGTAATCCCCTGTTATCATCACAACCCTTACCCCTGCACTATAACATTCCTTGATGGCTTCTGCAACACCTGGACGTACAGGGTCTAAAAATCCGATGAGCCCCAAAAATTTGAACTTGAAATCATGCTGTTTCAGGGGCAAACCCCTTGATTTGAAGGCAGACTTTGCCACTGCAATTATCCTCAGGCCTTTACCTGCCATGGAAGCCACCTCTCTGGATATCTCACTAACTTCAACATCGTCCAGGTGGCAGAGGTCCATCACAGCTTCAGGAGCACCCTTGGCTGCTATAACATAATCGTGTCCTTCAGGTGACTTCCAAACATGCGACATGGCCAGAAGTTTTCCTGATAAAGGGTACTCCCTCACAAGGATCCAGTCATCGTGGAGATGTTCAGTGTTTGAAAGTTTGAACTTACCGAACTCTTTAAGAGACTTTTCCATGGGATCGAAAGGGTCCCTCTGACTTGCAAGTATGCTGAACTCCACAAGCTCGTGGAACGTTTCTGGAAGGGGTTCTTCTGGGTTTTCAGCACTCATGGGAATGCTGTAAAATGTGTTGTCTGTAAATATCTGGCTTACAGACATCTGGTTCATGGTTAAGGTACCTGTCTTGTCAACACAGAGCACTGTTGCAGAGCCAATGGCCTGTATGGCATGTGAATGTCTTGTTAAAACCTTTTTGCGAGAAATACGCCAGGCACCAAGGGCCAGAAAGATGGTGAGCACCACAGGTATTTCCTCTGGTAGAATGGCCATTGCAAGTGTTATGCCTGCAAGGAATCCGTTGAGCCAGTCTAGCCTTGTGAAACCGTATACAACCACAACGGCAGCGCAGAGGAAAAGTCCAATCAATGCCAGGTTTCTTACAAATGCCCTGCTCTCCCTCTGAAGGGGCGTGTCCCCGGTTTCAAGGGTTTCAAGTCTCTTGCCTATCCTGCCAATTTCAGTTTCTGCACCAGTTGATGTGGTCTGAGCCACACCGAGCCCCTGAACAATCAGGGTCCCTGAATATACTGAGGGCAGGCCATCTCCTCCAGGAGGATACATGTCCATGACCCCGTTACATGAAACCTTCCTCACAGGAACTGACTCCCCTGTAAGCAAGGACTCGTCAATTAGGAGGTTGCTGCACGATAGAACAACAGCATCTGCAGGCACACGGTCACCCTCTTCAAGAACTACGATATCATCCCTCACCACTTCACGCCCGGGAATTCTTCTTTTCAAACCTCCACGAATTACCTGTGCCCTGGGACTTGAAAGATCCCGCAGTGCCTCAAGGGTGCGCTCTGTTTTCCGCTCCTGGTAAAAGGTGATCCCAATCACAACCAAAACAAAACCCATTAACATCAAAGCTTCATTAAAGTTACCAAGCAGGAAGTAAATGGTTCCACAAGCTATTAAAAGAATAAACATGGGCTCTCGAACAACATCAAACATTATAACAAGTAAACTGCGCTTTTTAGTTGATGGAAGTTCATTGTAACCGTACTCCTGAAGCCTTCTGGATGCCTCTTCATGGGAGAGTCCCGAAATCTTTTTAATATCCAGATCATCCATAAATTTCCACCACTGGCTTTTTTAATGTTATTTCAGATATCATTAAGTGGTTTTACCTTTTTTCCAGATATCATTGAGTGGTTTTACCTTTTTTCCAGATATCCTTAAGTGGCTTTACCTTTTTGGATTAAGCATCTTTTTTGGGGTTAAAAATTTTCCTGGGATTAAAACCTTCTATTTACAGATTCCACACAAAACCCATCACCCTTTGGACACACATGAACGTTTACCATGGTTACAACCTCAACCCCTTCGATAACTTTCTTTTCAACATCGTGTGCTATTTTATGAGCTTCTTTGAGGGTTAGATCGTCTGTAACTTCAACATGAAGATCTAGGGAGGCGTAGGGACCTACATAATTTATTTTCACGTCGTGAACTCCCAAAACACCTTCAACTGATAGGGCTGCCCTTTTTATGTCAACCAGAACATCGTGTGAGGGCACTGTACCCATTATGTTGTTTACATTTTCACGTCCTATATCAAATGCAGTCTTCAAAACTATTAAGGATATGAAAATCGCAACTATGGGGTCTAAAACAGGTATTCCCAGCCTTGAACCAATCACACCTATGAGTATGGCTGAGCATGAAAATATGTCCACTTTCTGGTGCTGTGCATCAGTAACTATGGCAGGGCTTTTTATTTTTTTCCCAGCGCGCATCATGTAGGTGGTCATTGCAAGGTTTGCACCAATTCCAACGAGAGCCATAAACGCTGCAGTAATATCCGGCGGGTTTAAGGTGCCTCCTGCAAAAAGCTTCCTGTAAACCTCTGAAAGTATTTCAAATGCAACGATACATAGAAATACAACGATTACAAGGCCTGCCAGGGGTTCTGCACGCCCGTGGCCGTAGGGGTGTTCCGTGTCCGGGGGCATCATCCCGATTCTGAACCCCACAGACGTTATTATGGAGGTTAGAACATCAGAGAGGGTGTGTGATGCCTCTGCAACAAGTGCCACACTACCAGAAAGCGTTCCCACCACAAAGTTTAGAACTGTAAGCAGGATGTTTCCAGATATTGCCACAGAAACAGCTTTTTTACCTATTTTCTTTCGGGTTTGTGCATCCAAGCTTCAGCCCCCGGAGTTTGTCTTTGGAATTTTATTCAATCACTTGGAGTTTATTCTTTCTTTTTTTAATTATAAAAAGAATTGGATTTTTGTTCATTAGGGAAGCCTAATAATTGAAAATAAAGTAGTTAAACCTGAATTTACTTCTATTTCCTTCAATTGAATTGAGTGAAACTAAAACTAGTGTTAATATTAGAAAAATTGAATAGTGTTGAGGTGGAGGACAGAATAAAAACTTGAACATTAAAATGAGTAAATACTTAAGTAAAAGATTGAATGGAAGTGGACTTAAATACAGATTGATGGAAATTGGACTTAAGTAAAAGATCGAATGGAATGGACGTAAGTAAAATTGATGGAATGGATTTAACTAAAGATTAAATGGATTTAACTGGTTAAAATTCCATACCTTCCAATCTATCCATAGCTTTTTTTATATCTTCGTAGGATGCGGCGTAGGAGAACCTCACATGGTTTGAGCCGTACTCTCCAAATGAACTTCCATCAACAGTCACAACACCCCTTTTTAAGGCTTCAAGAACAAATTCTTGAGAATTTGGAACCTTGGGGAAGACGTAAAATGCACCGTGGGGTGCAGAGCATGGTATTCCCATATCTGCCAGCATGTCCACCAGGAGGTCGCGTCTTTTTTTGAACTCTGCAACCATTTTACCAACACTGTCCTGTGGGCCCTGAAGTGCTTCAAGTGCAGCCTTCTGGGATATGGAGCTTGCACATGCCGTGTTGTACTGGTGAACCTTCAGCATTTCCTCTGTTAGTTCATGACATGCTGCAACGTACCCTATCCTGAAACCAGTCATTGCGTAGGCTTTTGAAAAACCGTTTATTGTAACGGCGTTTTCACAGAAACGTCCAGGACTGTAATGCTTTCCCTCATAGATTATTTTCTCGTATATCTCATCTGATATTAAGGCCAGGTCGTGGTCTTCTGCAATCTCGGCCACACCCCTGACATCGTCCCGGGTCATGACTGCACCCGTTGGATTGGATGGTGAATTCAAAATTATGGCCTTTGTTTTGTCTGTGATGCTTTCAAGCACAGTTTCCGGGGTGACCCTGAATTCATTTTCCTCTTCAACTTTTATGGGAACAGAAATTCCGCCTGAAAGCTTCACACATGCATCGTAGGATACAAAACCTGGATCGGGTACCAGAACCTCGTCTCCATCATTCAAAAGGGCCTGCATGCACATGAAAAGCGCCTCACTTGCACCGCAGGTCACTATCAGAGACTCTGGATCAGCTTCTATCTTATTTTCACGCTTCAACTTCAAGGATATGGCTTCCCTGAGCTCTGGCATGCCCTTGTTTACAGTGTAATGTGTGAAACTCTCCTTTAAAGCCTCTGAAGCAGCATCCCTTATGTGCTGGGGCGTGTCGAAGTCAGGCTCTCCAAGGCCAAGGTTTATTGAGTCCTCCCCAACAAGTTCGAACATTTTCCTTATTCCTGAAAGACTTATAGATCTAACTCTCTTTGAAGGTTCCATAGAAATTACCGTTATAATTTTATCAAATACACCTATTTT
>DAHH01000008.1:0-41681 GCA_002498385.1 Methanobacterium sp. UBA410 | reverse complement strand
CAAATACACCTATTTTATCAAATGTTGTATATAAAAGAAATCAGGTTTAAATTGGAAAAAATATTAAATAAGAAACGTTTAAGTCCCAATGTTTAGTGCTCATGTTTTGATCTTACCTTTGATCTTAAAAGAGGTTTAAATCCAAATGATACCAGAAAAACTCGAAAAGATGAAAAATGAAGTGAAAATACTGGCCATGACAATGAAGGATCCGAGATGTTCTAAAAAAGCCAGAATCGCAGGACCTCTACTTGTGGCTTACGTACTGAATCCAGTGGATCTTGTTCCAGATTTTATTCCAGGTTTGGGTTTTGCAGACGACCTCATCATCCTGATGATTACATTGCCCCTAATCAAGGGGATGATACCAGATGATTTATGGGAAGAATACGCTGCATGAGAAGCACTTTTCCAATTTAACTCCATTAACTTTAAAACTTTGACATAATTTTTAATTGGCTTGAGAACTTTATAACACATGAATACCTAAAGAATTATTATGCCTGCTGGTCTGAAGCGTTCACTGGGCCTTTTTGACGTGGTGAGCCTGGTGGTTGGAACCATTGTTGGGGCAGATATTTACATTGCAGCATCTTTTGGAGCTGGATTTTTGGGTCCATCCTCTATTTTTGCCTGGATAATTGCAGGTTTAATGGCACTGGTCATAGCACTCTGCTTTGCTGAATGTTCATCACTCGTACCAAGGGTTGGAGGACCCTATGCATATGCAAAGGAAGCTTTTGGAGATTTTGTTGGATTTTTGGTTGGATGGTCCCTTTTAATAGCTGAATGGAGTGCAATAGCAGTATTTCCCCTGGCATTTGTGGCCTACCTCAAGTACTTCTATCCTGCCATGCCTGTATGGGAGCAGATCGTGATAAAAATCTTGTTCGTCCTTTTTTTAACCATTGTAAACTACAAGGGCGTTAAAGAGGCAGGGAAGGTTAATGACATCCTCACGGTTTTAAAGATAGCCCCAATATTCCTATTAACCATAATTGGAATACTCCTTTTTGTTATCCGGCCTTCAGAGCTTGTATCTCACTTCACACCCATAGCCCCAATTGGTTTTGGAGGTCTTGGAAGTGCACTTGTACTGATATTCTGGGCTTATGTGGGCTTTGAACTTGTAACAGTTCCATCTGATGAGATAATAAATGCAAAAGCAACCATTCCTCGGGCAATATTGATGGGAATGGGCATTGTAACCCTTTTTTACGTGCTGACCAACTTCGTTATCATAGGCACTGTTCCATGGATGGAGCTTGCAGCATCATCAGCACCACTTGCACTTGCAGGATATGCAGTTATGGGTAGTGTAGGGGCTCTTATACTGACTTTAGGTGCTCTCTTCTCAGTTTCAGGATCTGATGAAGCTGGAATACTATCTTCTGCAAGGATACCCTATGCAATGGCAGGAGATGGCCTCCTACCTAGCACGTTCTCGAAAGTGCACCCTGAATATGGGACACCCTACGTTTCACTCTTTGTACAGAACGGAATAACACTGATAGCCTCCATATTCGGAACCATAAACCAACTCATAGTTCTTTCCGTATTCACACTCCTTTTCTGCTATCTTTTAACATGCATATCCGTTTTCCCATTGAGAAACAAGTTTAAAGGTGGAATAAGACTTCCCTGGATAATACCAGCTGCAGGCATCATCATCTGTATTTACCTGATGACCCAGTGTGCTCTGAATCAGATAATGATAGGGGCAGTACTGCTAGCTCTGGGCGTGCCCATATTCTTAAGGTACGTTCCAAGAAAAGAAGTTAAATCCGTAAAAAGGGATATGGTATTGAGAAAAGGCATGTTTTCATGGGTAATGCATCCAGAAAAGGCTCTGGCCCATTTTTTAACGCATCTCTATGGATTTTTAGTTAAAATGAGGAGAAAAATGTTTTCTAGGAAAGTATAAGGCTTTAAAAAGAGTATAAAATTGTAGGGGGTTTATAAGAAGTGTATAAAAACGTTTATAAAGTTTTTTTTATTTAGAGATGATGTGGACTTTTTTATAAGTTTTTTTAGAATTTTTTTTAGAATTTTTTTTATTTAGAATTTTTTTATTTAGAAATAATTAAGGCCCTTTGTATAAAGTCTATTTATTTAAAATCGTGGGCATTTCTATTTTGAAGGATTTAATATTCTTAGATCTTAATTTAAAAGGGTTTTTTTTATATTTGAAAATTATAAGATCTAAGATTGGGGACTGTTATTTACATGCACCACAGTTGTAACAGCCAAAGGTCTCACACCACGGAGTTACATCACCTTTTAAAGCCTTTTCATACTCCTTCTTCAGAAAATCGTCCCTAACTCCCACATCAATGTTCTTCCAGGGAAGATCTTCTGGATTCCTTGCTTCCACAATTTTCTTCCACCGGGCAGTTGAAACCTTTTTTCCCTCAATCAGATCCCCCAGACCAGCATCTCCAGTTGAGAGTGCGTACTGAACCAGTGCATTTTTTGGATTTCCGATTTTAAAGGACCTTAAATTGACCTGGGAGCTCAGGTACCTGATCTTGGATTTCACATCCTCAAAGTCGAATCTGTGCCACTGAAATGGTGTGTGTGGTTTTGGTATGAAGGGATTTGCACTCACCCTGATGGAACCGCGTCTGTCTGCCATTTTAACAAAGTCCTTAATGAGCAGGGACAGTGATTCAACATCTTTCATGGTTTCCTGGGGCAGTCCAAGCATGAAGTAAAGTTTGACGTTCATCTTCTGTTTGAAAACTGTTTGGATGGTTTTGAAAATCTTTTCATCGGGTATGGGTTTGTTCATAGCTTTTCTAACCTTCCATATGGATTCGGGTGCTATTGTAACTGTTTTAAGTCCGCTTCTACCCAGTATCTCAAGAAGCTCCTCTGAGATTGATTCTATCCTTAAGGAAGGTGTTGTAACATGAAAACCGCGTTCATCAAGTCCTCTGCAGAGATCTTCCACCTGTGAGTGGTCAGAAACTGCTGCACCTATGAGGGCAATTTTGTTGAGTCCTGTGGCCTGCCTTCCCTTCTCAGCGGTTTCAAGAAGTTTTTTAAGGGGCACTTCACGTCTGGGCCTGTAGATACAGCCCGCCATGCAGAACCTGCAGCCCCTGACACAGCCCCTTGAAACTTCAAGGAGAAATGACCTTCCAAATGCTGGGATGAACTCTTTATCATCTGTTTCAGGTACCACCTGCCTTAGAGGCTGCCATGCATCCTTCATGTCCTTCACGATACGTATCCTGGTGGGATTGTCCGGCAGGTAAACGCCTTCAATGTCCATGAAGGCATCCAGCTCGTCCCGCGGGTTGTCAAGTTCCATGCACAGATCCAGAACATCGTCCAGTATGACCTCTGCCTCCCCAACTATAAATAGATCGAAGAACCTGCTCATTGGAAGGGGATTTGAACTTGCACAGGGCCCGCCTGCTATTACTAAAGGGTCCCTGGATGTTCTGTCTTCCTTATGAGGAGGAATTCCACCTTTCCTCAGCATCTCGAGCACGTTGAAGTAGTCCTGCTCGTACTGGAGTGAGAAGCTCACAACATCAAAATCTCTGAGATTTGTCCCTGTTTCAAGGCTTTTACCGTATGGATAAACAACCCTCTCACAGTAGATGTCTTCTCTGCTGTTTAAAAAGTCGTAGATTATGTGGAAGCCAAGGGATGACATTGCACTTCTGTAGAGATTGGGGTAGCAAGATGCAAATCTCAGATCCACATCTTTAAGGTTCTTCACCACAACGTTGTGTTCTCGGAGCATAATTATATAATCTAACCTGTAACATAATCAAGATATCGATGTTTACTGTAATTCGATGATCCTATAATAACTCTAATTTCAGTGATCTTATAATACAGATGTTTAATCTAATCTTATAATATTCAGATGGTTTAATCTAATCTTATAAAATTTGATGTTTAATCTATTTCGTTGATATTACAATTTCAGATCCTTTCTGATCTTATAAAATCTAAAATTTCGTTACATTAATTTAAACTCATGAATTTATTCAAATAAAAAAGGTAGGATAAATGAAAGAGAATGAATACAGGAAAGTGGCTGTTGGGGGAACATTCGACAAATTCCACAAGGGTCACAGCAAGCTCGTTGACACTGCGTTCAAGATGGGCAGTTACGTTGTTATAGGTGTTACCTCGAACGCATTTGGAGGACTGAAGGGCAAAATTGACCCCTGCAGCGTTAGAATGTCCAACCTCATGAAGCTGCTTAAGGGCAAACATACAAGCTACGACATCAAACAACTCAACGACCCCTACGGCATCACCATATCAGACGAGGAAATTGACGCCATAGTTGTAAGCGAAGAAACAGAACCAACAGCCTTCAAAATAAACGATATAAGAAGGGAGAAAGGAATGAAGCCCCTGGACATCATAACCATAAGCATGGTACTTGCAGAAGATGGAAAACCCATATCATCAACCAGAATAAGGAAGGGTGAGATAGACAGGAAGGGCATTATCATCAAATGATTGTTTGGACGTGTTTGAATATTTTCAGCCTGTTTTTCCAACATCATTAGAAACTGGTGGAATCCTATGAAAGTTGTAGTTGGATCCAGAAACCCTGTGAAGGTTAAGGCCACAGAAAACATTCTAAAAAAGATCTATGAAGACCTGGAAGTTCTACCCCTTAATGTGGACTCAGGGGTACCGGACCAGCCTTTCGGCCTTGACCAGACCATACAGGGAGCCATAAACAGGGCAAAAAACGCATATTCTCCAGGATTCGACCTTTCAGTTGGCATAGAATCCGGACTCATGGAAGTGCCCAACTCCTTAACAGGCTACGTGGACCTGCAGTGGTGTGCAGTATTTGACGGGAACAGAACAACCCTTGGTGTGAGTTCAGGATTCGAGTACCCGCCATGTGTTGTTGAAAAGGTTTTAAAGGGCTTTGAAGTTGGGGACGTCATGGACCAGGTGACAGGCATCTCCAACCTTGGAGAAAAATCAGGGGCTGTGAGCTACCTCTCTCGAGGTTTGCTTAACCGGACTGAGAATACTGAACAGTGTGTTTTGACTGCTATGATTCCTAGACTTAATGAAAAGGTTTATTTTAGGGGTTAAATCGTTTTATTTGTACTAATTTTAAGTTTATACATCAACCGAACTTTTTTTTAAATTCATTTTTGAAATTTTTCATATTTAATTCTTTAATATCTCTCCTTCTCAAACTTAGTTTACTACTGGAAATCAATGCATTTTACGTTAGAATTATAAACTGGAAAAGGGAATCTTAGATTAAGGCTTGAATTTCATGATTTTTTCGTGGTAATACTAGAAAATTTGAGCAAAGACTGGAAAAAATGGTGCCAGTCTGAATTTCCGTATTTACTTATTGAATTAATAAAGATCTTCATGAATTGGAGAAAATTTTCATGAATTGGAGAAATAATTTAATCGTAATTATAAGGGTAAAACAATGATCAAAGAAAATTCAGTGATTTCAGTTTTTGGAATGGGACACATAGGCCTTCCAACTGCTGCGCTTTTTGCAAAAAATGGTTTGAATACAATTGGGGTGGAATTAAACGGTGACATGGTGAAGATAATCAACGATGGATCTTCCCCAATCTTAGAACCTGGTCTTGAGGAGTTAGTAAGCAGTGTCATAGAAAGTGGGAATTTAATTGCGACGAAGGATGGAGTGGATGCATCTAAGGCTTCTAAGGTCATGATTATAGTTGTACCAACTCCAAAAGATGGTGCAAATAATTCAGAGTTATCTGCAGTTAAAGCAGCAAGTGAAACCATTTCAAAGGGGTTAAAAAAAGAAAATTTGGTCATTGTGGAAAGTACAGTACCGCCTAAGACATGTGAAGATTTGGTAATCCCTATACTGGAAAAAAGTGGTTTAAAAGCTGGAAAAGATTTTGGGATGGCTTACACTCCTGAGAGAGCACTTCCAAATAATACTATTTATGAAATGACGCACAATGATAGGATTATTGGAGGTATTGACCAAAAAAGTGTCGACAGAGCTGCTGATCTTTACAGCAGGATCACCAGTGGCGAGATAATTAAAGTGAAAAATTTGGTAACTGCAGAAATGGTTAAATTAATGGAAAACACTTTTAGGGATGCAAACATAGCCCTTGCCAATGAATTCGCACTTGTCTGTGAAACTCTCGGAATAAATGCCATGGAAGCTATTGAAGCAGCAAACCATCATCCCCGTGTGAACATCCACACACCAGGGCCTGGTGTTGGAGGGCACTGTTTGTCCATTGATCCCTATTTCATAGTGGAAACCGCTGAAAAAAGGGGTTTTAATGCACCTTTAATTAAAACAGCCAGGGATATAAACAATTCCATGCCACTCCATGTTGCAGAACTTGTTGTAAAATCCTTAGAAGAAGTGGGAAAAACAGTTAAAAATTCTAAAATAGGCATTCTCGGCGTTGCATACAAAGGAAATGTGGCAGATGCCCGTGAAACACCAGCAAAACTTTTAATAGAAACATTAAATCAAAAAGGAGCAAAAGTACTGATTCACGATCCTTATGTGTCACCTGAAATGATGAAATCATTAAAAGGGCAGCCTGCAAGCTTTGAAGAAGTTCTTGAATCTGATTGTGTTGTTTTATTAACAGATCACGATATGTACAAAAAAATAACGCCGGAAATGATCAAAAAAGGCGTTCTTGTTTGCACCAGACCCATCTTAGATCCATATAAATTCAGGGAAAATGGAATCCTATTCCGCGGGGTGGGTGTTTAAGTTAATGAACTTGAGGTGTTTTAATGAATGAACCTGATTTTTACAGGGAGTACTATGAGAAGCTTCACTCGGTGGAAAGGAAATTAACCCCTAAAGAGGAAAGTAGAATCAAAAATACCATTGCCTTTATTCCTGAAGATGTTGAATCCTTATTAGAAGTGGGTTGTGGTGATGGAAGGATAGTAAACCGTTTAAAGGGGAAGTACGAAGAAATTTGTGGTCTGGATATCAGTAACAAAGCACTTGATTATGTTGAAACACCGAAGGTCCAGGGCACTTTAGAAAACCTGCCCTTTGCAGATAACAGCTTTGACATTGTTATCTGTTGTGAAGTACTGGAACATTTACCTTACTCTGTTTACAAAAAAGCGGTTAAAGAGATGGAAAGGGTTTCAAAGAAATACATTCTAATTTCAGTTCCCAACAATGAGAATTTAGAGAGGGAAATGATAACCTGTCCAGAGTGTGGATGTTCATCCCACCTTTGGAGACACCTGAGATCCTTCAACGAAGAAAGGTTAAGAAATTTGTTCAAGGATTTTGAAATTCATAAGATTAAAACCCATTCATCTGAACAATTCATGTTCGCGGGCACGTTTTTTAAGATAAAAAGGTTTTTAAATATAAACCAAAGATTTCCGCAAACTGCACTGTGTCCTCAGTGCGGTTACTCTCCAGAGTATGAAGCAAAATCTGCCCATCTAAAAAAGGAGAATAAAGGAATTAACCTGTTAAAAAAGGTTTTACCCTTGAAGAAAGCTGGAGGATGGATCATAGTACTGTACAAATGTTCCGGTAGTTAAAAATGACCCATGAAACTAAAACTGACAGTTCTACCAAGTTTACAAAGGACATATTGTGGGTGGGCTTGTCACAGATACTTATCTACCTTTTCGGCTTCTTCACACTCCCTGCGTTAACCAAGAACTTTGGAGCAGAAACGTACGGTTTATGGGCTCAGATAGGAGTAACTGTGGGCTTGTTGAATCCTATTTTAACGCTTCATTTAGGCACGGCCACGGTGCGATACTTATCTGCAGAGAATAGAAAAGAGAAGCTCAGCCAAGCCTTCTCCAACATGTTCTGGTTAATCGTGTTAATAGTCCTCATAACCATTGCAGCTGCATTTTTACTAAAAAACGATCTGTCAATTTTACTCTTTAAAAGTAATGTTTACGATGTTTTCGTTATTTTAACATTCATATGGGCAGGTACAGGTGCTCTTTTCGCATTTTTAATTGCCTACCTAAGATCTAAAGGAAAAATAAAAGAACTTTCCTTCATAAACATTTTATGTTACTCCTTCAAATTCATACCCCTCGTGGTCCTTGCATTTTTACATTTCCCACTATGGTTCATAGTCATTGTCCAAATATCTGTGGAATTCATCTTCATCTTATCGTTGTTCGGTTCAATAACCAAAAAAGTAGGTTTCAGAAAACCCAGCACAGCCAATTTAAAGAAGTATCTCTCATTCAGCATCCCCCAGATTCCAAGTGGAGCTCTTCTCTGGATAATTGATTCAAGTGACAGATACTTCACAACCAGTTACCTTGGCCTGTCACAGACAGGTATCTATTCTGCATCATACAGTATTGGGAGCCTTGTATCCATGTTTTACGTTCCCATCAGTTTTGTGATCTTCCCGGTTATATCCAGCTTCTGGGAGATGGGTAAAGTTCCAAGTGTAAAAAAGTACCTCGAATATTCAACCAAAATCTTCCTGTTTTTTGGAGTTCCAGGTTCAGCGGGTCTTTATATTCTGTCCAAACCCCTTTTGCAGATTCTCACAACATCGGAGTTTCTAGCGGGGGGAGGAACTTTAACCCTGTTAATTGCATTGAGCACCCTTTTTTTGGGTATATATCAGATAAACCTTTATATAATCTGTTTAATTGAGAAAACCAAGTTCATGCCTTTCATTGTTGGTTTAAGCGCAGTTACCAACATTGTTCTGAACATGCTTTTAATCCCAAGGATGGGCATCATGGGAGCTGCAATTTCAACCATTGTATCCTACGCAGCACTATCATTGATAGTGTTGATCTGGGCTAAAAAAAGGGTTAATTACAGATTTGATTTTGTTTTCCTCTTTAAAATTGTCCTCGCAAGCATTTTAATGGTTATTGTAATTGGAATTTTACCATTGAAGGGCATTTTAAACATAATAATAGCTGTAGTGGTTGGAATAGCGATTTATTTAGTTTCAGTACTTGCATTGAAGACATTATCCAAGAAGGAGAAGAAATTTGTTCATGGCTTTATCATGGGAATTAAGGACCAGATATTCCATTGAGAGGGTTTAACTGGATTTCTCGTTTACGGCCTGGTTTAAAACATGCGAAAATTTTTCAGCCATCTTCACCTGACTGTACTTATCAATTTCATGGGGAATTCCCCTGTACTTGACTTCTCCAGAACATGTGAATTCGTTGTAAAACATCAAGATACTGCTTTTGATTTCTTCAACGCTTGAGGGAACCACACCTGTGTTTGTGGATTCAATTAAACCCCTCACCAGACCATCCGAATTTCCTATAGATAGTATAGGCCTTTTTGCAGCCAAATACTCAAAAATTTTACCGGGAATTACTCCTTTCTCCTTTGAATTTTTCCATGTTAGAAGTAACAGTACCTGGGACTCTCTTTGCTTTTTAAGCACTTTGTTTCGAGGTAAAACTCCACAAATTTTCACCACATTTTCCAGATGATGCTTTTTCACACTGTTTAGAAGCCATGGTTCACTGGGACCGTAAAAATCAACATTAATGTTTTCGGCGTTGATTTTTTCTTCGTTTATCAATTCAGTTAAAGCCTGAAAAAGGAGTTCCGGATCCCTTTTACCGTAGTACAACCTTCCAGTGTAAACTAAGTTAAATTTCTCTGTTAAAGGAGTATTCTGGCTTTCATGAACCGGATCAAAGCCATTTAAAATTGCATATGTATTGTCTTTTTTGTGTAATTGTTTTAAATCATTTTTACAATATTCTGTTGTTGTTGTTAAGGCATCAGCATTTTTTAAAGTTTTTAATTCCAACCTCTTTTCAAGAATCTTTCTGAGGAGAGTGTGGTTAACGTAAGGGTTCTGAGTCCATAAATCACGTAAATCAGCCGTCCATGGTACATTATACCTTTTTTTAAGTTCACTGGCGATCAAATGGCATGTAACTGGAGATGAAGAACTTAACATTGCATCAAAATGTTCATGTTCCAGCAATTCGCTGCCGGCTTCGATGGCTGGCCTGTACCAGTTCTTTTGTGCATCTGGATATGCAAAAATTTCCTCCCACACTCCAAGCAAAAAATCCAGAGATTTCTTCCCCTTCACTACTTTTAACTGGTTTTCAACGGTATTTTCGGGATTTAATCCAATTTTAGCTTTCCAGTTAGCCTTAAGATCTAAATATCCAGTTTCTACAGTTCTAAAATGAGTATCACTGGATGAGTTAATGGTGAGGATGGTGGGTTGCCATCCAAATTTGGGTAGATACTTTGCTAATCCTCGCAAACGAATAGATCCAATTTCTTCTGCCTGATTAAAAAAAAATGAGATGATTAAAATCTTTTTCATGAACTCACCTAGTTATATAAAGATTTATGGTTGTTACAAATGAATCATTATTCCCCAATTTTTCTTAATTATATCTCGAAATTTCTATTTTAATGTTATATGACGATTAATTCATTGTTGAATATAAAAGCAATGCTAAAAGATGTGACCTTGAAATATTTTTGTTCAAAAGTGATTGATGATAAGTGAAAGGGATGGAGTTGAATTTTTTTCATAATCAGTTTTTTTAAATTTCTTATTTTTTTCAAGAGGCTGTCTCACAGTTCAAAATTTGCAAAAAAAATAAGGACAAATAAGGTTTTAAAACTTGAAAATAAGCAAAATTATCAGGTCAAAAGTAATCATGAGACACCCTTTTCAACTAAAAAAAAATTAGGTCAAATTCGTTCCTGAAAATTAATATGGTAATGTGATACGTGTTAATATTATAAACCGGAAGGTTAAATCTTAAACTAAGAAGAATTTCTAAAAATCTCTAAAATTTGATAATATTAAAAGTTATAATTTAGTTATCACAGATAAAAACCTTGTTTGAGGCAATTATTGGCCATTAATAAATCAATTGGGTCTTTAATAAATTATCATAAAACTATTTCCAAACATAATATCAACAATAAATGAAGGTTAATAGAAATTCTAGACTTAATTTGGTGGTTTTTTTGGATTTTAGGTTAAGCTTTGGAGAAAAACTTGGAAAAAATGATGGACTGTTTAGAAAAGTACAGCGTGATTACATATTATCTAATTGGAATAGGTTCTATAACATATGATTTTTTTATTTAATGCCATTGAACAGATGAAATTATACTTTGTTTAGCCGTGTGTATTATATTGGTGTGTTACGATAATAATTTGGGGCAAAAAAATGGAAAATAAGTTTTTAATGCACCATAAAGATTTAATCTTGATTTTAGCGTTATATTCCATATTATCTGTGTTGTTGTTGAATTCTTATCGGTACGTTATAACCGCAGATGGTATTTCTTACATTGGAGTTGCTCGGAACTATTTAACCCTGAACTGGTCTGATGCAATCAATGGCTATTGGGCCCCTCTGTTTTCGTGGTTATTAATCCCATTTTTATTATTTAATAAAACAGCACTTTATGCATTACTCTCGGCTAAGATATTGTCTTTAATTGTAGGTTTTTTCACTATAATTGGAGTAGAAAGATTATCTCGTAAAATGGGCATTGAGAGAGTTTTCAGAGTAGTGCTGTTGTTTTCAATGATCCCAATTGTTTTATCGTTCGCACTGACATTTGTTACTCCGGATTTACTCGTTACCTGTTTACTTGTTTTTTATTTAGTTATTATTTTCGACTCGAAATATTCTAATAAACTGTCAAATGGCATATTCTGCGGTGTAATTGGAGCTGCTGCTTATTTGGCTAAAGCTTATGCGTTGCCATTTTTTGTTGTTCACTTTGTTTTTTTTAATCTGGTCTACTATTCTAAGAGTAGTTCAAAGGATAAAAAGAGGAATATATCGAAAAATTTCCTTTTAGGAATTTCCGTGTTCCTTGTTATAAGTGGAGTTTGGATAGGAGCGATAAGTGATAAATATGGTGAATTAACCATTGGAACCTCGGGTGAGTATAATCAAGCTTTGATTGGACCTGAATCCCAGGGACATCCTATGTATTATCAGGGACTTTTAAAGCCCTCAAATAAAAATGCAATCAGTGTTTGGGAAGACCCCTCTAACCTCCAAATGAAAAAATGGAGCCCTTTCAAATCAATAGGCTACTTTAAACATCAAATATTTATTATGGGCGAAAACGTAGTCTCAACAATTGATTATCTTGAATATTTCTCATTACTTTCCCTTTTAATAATTCTTTTCAGTTTATTTTTCATCTTTAAGCCTTCCTTTAAAGATTCAAGGGATAAATTGATGTACTTGTTGATAACCGTGATACTTTATTGTGGAGGATATACCTTAATTCTGGTGGAAATGAGATATTTATATCTGATATGTATTTTATTATTTTTAATGGCTTTTTATATGCTCAATATTTCGTTTAAACAGAAAATCATTAATATAAAAATGCGAAATGTTTTATTAATTCTTTTAATATTTTCATTTATAATTATGCCAGTAATTACTTTAATTCAAACTGTGAATATGGGAGAAGGAACTCATAACTTAAGCCAAACTTTAAAAGTAGATTATGGAGTGCATGGAAACATTGCTTCAGATGATGAATGGGAAAAGACACTACATATTTCTTACTATTTGAATGCTAAATATTATGGTATAACTAAAAACGCTACAAATTCGAATGATCTGCAGAGAGAATTAGAGAATAACAATATTAATTATTACTTGGTTTGGGATAATCAGAATAATAATTTAGATTTGGAGGATTACAGGGAAATAACCCATGGTAATATACAGGGACTAAGAATATACTCCAGAACTTAAACATATCCTTAAACGAGGCCACAAATGTCAAGAAAGCAAGCAGCAATAACATTAGCATTGATTCTGGTTATATTCATGGTTGGATTTGTCCTCCGACTGGAATCAACCACCATTCCAGGAATCCCCGCTGATGAAAAGGCTTACTATGAGGATCAAAGCGGAAATCCATACATGTATGAGCTGGACTCTTATTATAACTACCGCCTGACCAGAAATTACCTTGACCATGGATATATGGGAGATACAATAATAAATGGCAGAGAATGGGATATGCACTCTTACGCTCCTTCAGGAGTTCCAATGGACTATCCACCACTCATAACTTATCTTACAGCTTTGATATACAAATTTGTAAACTTCTTTGTAAATGTACCCTTGTTAACTCTTTGTTTCTGGTTACCTGCTTTTATAGGGCCCCTTGCAGGTATTGTGGCATACTTCTTTGTGGGAAGGTTTACAAATAAATATGGGGCTTTTGCAGCAGGTATCCTTACAGTTACAGCACCTTTTTACTTTACAAGGTCAGTTCCAGGCTGGTTTGACACAGACATTTTCAACATATTTTTCCCACTTCTGGTTACATGGATATTTGTTGAGGCAGTTCAAGCCAAAAAAATCAAAAATCAAATGATACTATCGGTTTTAGCAGCGTTTTCCATGTTTTTGTTTGTCCTCGCATGGAACGGATGGCAGTACCAGTTCTGTTTACTTGTAGGCTTTATGGCTTTTTATATATTATGGAGAAAATTGGGGGGACATGAAGTTAAGAATCTTACCTGTGTCCTTGCACTATTTTCCTTATTTACCTTACTGTTGATCGGAATTTTCACGGGCTTCCTAAACGTGTTGAAACTTTTCAACAGCCTTCTTGAACTTTTCAGTTTAACCAATCCTTAGGGACTATGGGCACCATGGCCGGATATTTATGTATCTGTTTCAGAGCTCGGAATACCTTCGCCAGGGGAAGTGATGCAAGGTGTTGGGGTTGCTTTCTTTTTAGGAATTTTAGGTTTTCTATGCAGTTTTTGGGTTTTGATAAAAAATAGAAAATTTAAAGAACAATACCTAAAAAATATGTCCTGGTTTTTTTATTTCTTGTTGCTTTTCTGGGCTTTATTAGGGTTTTTTTCCCTTAAAGAAGGTGCAAGATTTATAATGCTCCTCATACCACCAATGGTAGTAAGTTCTGGGATTATGGTTGGTTTAACAATTGATTATCTAGCTTTACTTAAAAAAAGTGATAAACTTCATATCTTTAAAAATAAGGAAACTTTAATCAAATTTATATCTATTCTAATTTTGTTTGCAGTATCTGTTAGCTCAATTTTACTTGTTTGTGAAAGTTTTATTAATTTGAAACCTGGTACAAACGATGATCTTCAGGATGCATCTTTGTGGATAAACAACAACACCCCTGTAGATACAGTTATCATCTCTGATTGGAGTTATGGACATTTTTTAGCGGCTGTTGCTGATCGTCCAGTTTCCTTTGACGGCAGAACAGCTTACATTGAAACTTTACCTTCACGTCAGTTTGATGATGCTTATCCATTTGGAAGTCAATCTCCGAGTACTTCACGGGAATACTGGATTGACAGAGCTTTTGCAACGGACAATGAAAGTTTATCGTTGGGTATTTTTAATATGATAGCCACAAGTGGGGATCTGGGTTATATAACTCTTGATAAGTACACGGAGAACACTACAAGAAGTGTTGAAATATTGAATGACATTCTGGGAGTTAACAGGGAAACTGCAGAAATGATACTCACAGATAACTATGGTTTGAATCAGACTGCAGCTGAAAACGTACTTCAATACACCCATCCAACCAATCCACGCCATTTTGTAGTTTTGACCAATGGCTTAAGTGGTGTATATTGGATTTTCCATTTTGGAACTTGGGATTTCAACAAAATGCAGGGTGGAAATTACACGTACTCCTATGGTGTAATCCACATCAACGATAATATTTTAAGTAGTCATGATGGTGTGAACATGAATTTGGATACAGGAAATGTAACATGGAAAGGTGAAACGCCTTATTGTCTTATTACAGTTACAAATGGTACAATAGAAAAACATTACATTGATAATAACAGCAATATTTGTATAGTACTTCTTATGGATAACATGCAGTCTGTTGTTATTGATAGGCAGTTTGAGAATTCAACATTCACCAAGTTGTGGCTTGAGAGGGCTAATTCAACCAGTTTTAAACTTGTTTACAGTCATGGTGATGCAGCTGTTTGGGAAGCATCTTAACTAGTGTGATAAAATGTTATCAAAAAAAGAGTTGGCAATAACCTTTGCAATCATATTTATTATATTCAGTGTTGGTTTTGTTTTAAGGGTAGAATCGACTCATTTAACAGGGATTCCCGCAGATGAAAAGGCTTATTACGAGGATCAGAATGGGCTTCCTTATACTTATGAATTTGATTCATATTACAATTATAGATTAACTAAAAATTATATTGATCATGGTTATATAGGTGATACACTGGTTAATGGTAAAAATTGGGATTTGCATTCGACTTATCCACCAGGAACGCCGATTGATTATCCTCCATTAATAGTTTACATATCAGCAATATTTTATGAATTTGTGAATTTTTTCGTGAAAGTGCCTTTAATTGTAACTTGTTTCTGGTTACCTGCATTTATAGGTCCACTTAGTGGTGTAGTTACATATCTATTTTTGAGAAGATTCACAAACGAGTATGGTGCACTAGCTGCAGGCATTTTAACAGTTACTGTTCCTATTTACTTTTTCAGGACTATTCCCGGTTGGTTTGATACTGATATGTTCAATCTACTGTTTCCTTTATTGATCATGTGGTTTATCAATGAATCAATTTGTGCAGAAAATAATAAAAAAATGTTCGGATTTTCGTTTTTAGCTGCTTTTTCAACGTTTCTTTTTGCAAATGCTTGGAATGGATGGATGTATGTAGTTGCTGTGGTTATGATATCCCTAATGGCTTATATTGTTGTATGTAAAATAAGGAGTATTGAAACAAAGCACATTTGGGAAGTTTTAGGATATTTTACATTTTTTACATTGCTATTCCTGGTTCCAACAGGTCTTTTTGACTTAGAATCGTTTAGCACGGCTTTAAAATTCTTAAATACTGGTAGTGGTATGATTGCTACAAATTACTGGCCAAATATTGGGGTTTCTGTTTCAGAACTTCAAAAACCTTCAATTGAAGATTTAATCTCAAGTTCAGGTTTGGTAATTTTTTTAGGGATCATGGGACTTTTATGGATTTTTCGAGTCATGTTAAATAAAGACCTGAAAAAAAAATATTTAAATAAAATTACGTGGTTTTTTTATTTATTTTTGATTATATGGACTTTAATAGGGTTTTTTTCTCTTAAGGAAGGTGTAAGATTTATTTTCATTTTATTACCTCCACTTATTGTAAGTTCTGGGATTATGGTTGGTATATGTATTGGTTATTTGGATATATTTCGGAATATCCGATTTGGTATTTTCAAAAGCAATCAGAATTTAATTAAAATTGTTTCAATTGTAATTTTACTTTTAGTGGTTATTCCGGGAATTTTAAATATTTATAATAATTTTTCAAATTTAAAACCGCTTGTAAATGATGATTTATGGAATTCTGCAGTTTGGATAAATAATAATACTCCTAATGATACAGTGGTTATTGCAGAGTGGGATTATGGAAATTTAATTCCTGCTATCTCAAATCGTCCAACTTCTGCTGATGGTGGATTAAATTCGTTTAGAATATATTGGATAGATAAAGCATTTGCAACAAATAATGAAAGTTTATCATTAGGTATTTTCAGCATGCTGGCAACAAGTGGGGATAAAGGCTATAAAACTTTGAATAATTACACTGGAAACACAGCGCGAAGCGTTGGTATATTGAATGACATTCTGGGAGTCAACAGAGAAACTGCAGAAACGATACTTGTGGATAATTATGGTTTGAATCAGACTGCAGCTGAAGACGTACTTCAATACACTCATCCAACCAATCCCCGTCACTTTGTGGTTTTAACTTCTGGTGTAAAAGGTGCATATTCGATTTTCCATTTTGGAACATGGGATTTCAACAAAATGCAGGGTGGAAACTACACTTACTCATATGGGAATATTAAGGTTAATGAAAACAGTTTAAGTAGCACTAATAACGTAAAAATAAATTTAGAAACAGGAAATGCAACATGGTATGGGGAAGCACCTTATTGTGTTATCAATGTTACAAATGGTAATGTAGAAAAGCGTTACATTGATAAAAACAGTGATTTTTGCATTATTCTTCTTATGGATAACATGCAGTCTGTTGTTATTGACAAACAGTTTGAGAATTCAACGTTCACCAAGTTGTGGCTTGAACGAAGCAATTCCACAGTTTTTAAATCGATTTATGAAAATAAGAATGCAACAATTTGGGAACCTGTTTAATAAGTCATGTTTTAAAAAGAAGTTTATGACCCACTAAATTTCTATTTTTAGTCCTAAAAAGTAAGAAAAATATGGAACTCTACATTTTGCCGATGCTTGTATCTCTTGCATTGTTTGTAACATCACTTATGTTGCCTGCAGTAGAATTTGACATGTCGAAGACAAATTTTCCCACAACTATGACAATAACCATGATAGCACCCAGAATAAGTATCATTTCAGCACTTATCTGAGCTTTCTCATCAGTTAATATGTAGTTCCACATTTTCTCAGGTTTTTCTTAATAATTACTGTACATTATCTCTTACCTTGTTGATGTCGCCGCCAGCGCTTAAATCATTGTTAGATTTGTTCATGTAGTTTTTGTATATTGACAGAGCGATTATTGCTATAACGATTACTCCACCAAATAGTAAAATGTACTCTGCTGCTCCTTGTCCACCTTCATCTTTTAGAAAATTCATGTTTTTTTTACCTCCATTACCTTATTTTTTATCAACATTTCTTCTTATACTACCACTTCTATTTATAATTTTATGTTTTAGTCCGGATATCACAACAGAATCTGCTTCAGCTCTCCACCACCTCCACCTTCAGTTTGTAGTTTCCTTTTATTTCACAGTCTGCAAAATGCAACTTTTTTATCACATAATATAGTTTTTATATACTGTTATGTGCATACTATCACATACAAAAAAAGGTGTAGTGTGGGACATGCCAAAGAATTATAATTTTAAGGGATTGATACTTGAATTACTTGATGGGAAGGAACTATCCAAAAAAGAGATTTTTAATGAAATTAGAAGTGAATCTCAGGTTTTAACATCTGATAAAACGCTCAATGAATCATTAATGGCCCTCTTAAAGGACGGTAAGATATACATAACAGGCTATGACTTCAATGTTTACAATGGGGTTAAAAGGATCCAGTCCATAAAAACCGAGGGGCTTATCTTTGGAAGGGTTAAACTGGACTTCATTGAGATAAATGCACTTATAAAACAGCTTGAAAGCAGTGATGTTGCAGAGGTGAACGATGCTTCCCTCAAACTGAAGAACATCTTTAAAATGAGGGTTAACAAAGTTAAGGATGATTCAGTAAACCTGAAGGGCCTGGAGGATCTCTTCAACAGGATGATCTACTACATGGACTCTCAGAAAGAGGATCAAAAGAGGATGCTCCTGAAAAAGCTTGCATGGTCTTTGAGCAATGAAAAAGGGTCAGATAAAACGTTTAAAAATATTTTAGTTTACGTACAGTCCAACATGTGAAATTGGCATTTTTTGCAGGTATTCTTAAGCTGAATAAAGAATCATTTTGAATAAAAATGTTTAAGGGAAAGCTATTTCACAAAAGATTATCTCACAAAAGAATAATCTAATTATAAATGCAATATCACAAAAAAAATGGAATCTCTTCATAAAAAAGGGGGATTTCCAAGAAATTCACAAGAAATAATATTTTTCCCCTATAACTTGTCTTTACAAAAAAATAGAAATCCCTAAAAAAATCTGTTTTTTTAAGTTGACAGGTTAAGTTCAACTTTGAGTACATTTCCTCACGCGATCCATATCATTTCCAGTGTTAAGATCCTTATTTCCAGGGAAGTACTGTTTGTAGATCAAAAGCGATAATATGGCTATGATAATCACCCCTCCAAAAAGTAGAATATATTCTGCTGCCCCCTGTCCCATTTCATCCAGTAAAAAGTTCATGATGCAAACCCCTCTAAATTTTAGGATAATTCCAATCCCAGTTCATGTTATTACCATTTTTCAACAAGCTTTAATATAACCTTTTCTAAAAAAAACTTTGGATTTCATTTAAAATAAGCACTCCCAGCAAATGATAGGTTTATATAGTAGTTAAAAGCAAGAATGTTTTTAATATTGCTCTGAATTTTTATTATATCATGATCCAGGTTAGTCTGATCTTTGGATCAAAGTTTGGGATCATGGTTGGAGTTGGGATCCAGTTTATAAAGAACCTTTATTTATGGAGTTCAAGTTATGAAAGTGCTTATTATCCCCTGTGGGATAGGAATGGGACATGTTTCAAGGTGCATAGCCCTTGCAGGGAAACTTCAGGAAGAGGGAGTGGACGTTCTCTTTGCAAGCTACGGTTCCGGTTACAAGATGCTTAAAGAGTACAAAAATTACAGGGCTGTGAAACTGCCGGAACTCAAGTTCTACGGTGATGGAGGTGAATTTGACATAAGATACACCATGAAAAAATCCATTGACACGCCTCTGGTCTTCCTTAAAAGCATGTTTCATGAGTCTCGTGTTATAAGGAAGTTCAAACCGGATATCATAGTTGCAGACTCTCATTTTTCAGTTCCAATAACAGCCAAGGTCCTTGGGATACCCTGCATCCTTGTGACGAACGAGTTGACCTTCAACTTTTCAGACATGAACCCTGATGACAGGACAGTTGAGTACCTTGAAAACGGGATAGGAAGGTTCATCAAGGATGTTTCCAACCTCTGCAAGGCCATATTGGTGCCTGATGTTGAGAGGTCCATTGAGGTACCTGCACGTTTAAATGGGTTGATCAAATACGTTGGCCCATTCCTTAAAAAACATCCTGAGGATTTGCCATGTAAACTTGAACTTCGGAAGAAGCTGGGATTTAAGCCTGAAGAGCGGGTGGTTCTTGTAACTGTTGGTGGGAGCGACTTTGGCAAGGGACTTCTTGAGATAGTGTGCCGTGCCTCTGACATGATAGACTGCGACAGGATAATCATGGTGACAGGTCCACAGATAGATGCAGACTTCATACCAGACTCTGGGAAGATAGTGAAGAAGAAGTTTTTAAAGAACATGATGGAATGGATGGCAGTTTCTGATGTTGTGGTAACACTTGCCGGCCACACAACTGCCATGGAGGTAACAGCCATGGGAATTCCGAACATAATTGTTCCAATAGAGAATCATCCAGAACAGCTTAAAAATGCACTGCACGTTAAAAACTATGGAATATCCATAGTTGAAAACATAAAAAAACTCGATCCCCGTAAAATTGCAGGGGACATAAATCGAATCTTTGATGATGAAGAAATGAAGCAAAGGGCAGAAGTCGTCAGGGAAGCGTTTTCAAAGTACAGTGGAACAGAAGATGCAGTGAAGTTAATATTGAAATATGCAGAGGATTGGGAGCAACCTTTATAAATTCAAAGAACCCATAACATAAATATTGGGAGGTATCAGATGATCAATCTACTCATTACAGTTTTTGGGGGACTGTTAATTATAGGCGGATTTTATTCCATGTCTTTCGGATTTTCAACGCCGCCAGACTTTTTATTTTTCACTCTTGGAATCTGTTCTTCTGTTTTTGGACTCATTTTAGTGGTGATATTCGGCAGCAGAATAGACTTTTCAAAGAAAGGGACACAGGCACCCAAAACAAAAGAAATACCACGGGAAGCACTGAAAAAAGAAATTAAAAGTGAAAAAATAGGTAAACCAATTAGACCAACACCTAAAATTGTGAAAGGGAAAAGTTCTGCAGATAAAAAGGCGGCTGATGTTCATAGAACAGAAAGTAAGATACCTGAAATTCGACCTGTAAAATCAGAGGGTAGATCAAAAACAGGGAAAAAACCTGAAATATCACCGACACGAAAGAATTCAGGTACAGCTGAAACCAGGGATGCAGTGAAACCCGCATCAAAACCCAAAAGGCAGGCACCAACTATCAACCCTGTAAAACCTCAGAAGGCTAAAAAAGAGTCTAAAGATCCAGAAAATAGATCTGAAAATCCAGAGACCATGGTTAAAAAACCTGAACTTAAACCTAAGGCTCCTATAGTCAATCCTAAACCTGCAAAGCTAGCAAATAAACATGATAAATCTGCAAAGCCTGAGAAACCTGTTGGTAACCCAGAACCTGAAAACCCAGTAAGATCTGTTGATAACCCAGAAACTGCAAAACCAGTAAAACCTCTTATTAAACCTGTTAAAAAATCCAGTTCAAGAGCTAAGCAGATTAAACCCATTAAAAAATCTAAAACTGAAGGTTCAACCATAAAACCTGTGAAAGGTTCCAGAGTTAAACCAGTGAACAATTCTGCAGTAAAACCCGTGAGCAGTTCCAAGGTAGAGCCAGTGAATAATTCAACAGTAGAGCCAGTGAATAACTCAACAGTAGAGCCAGTGAATGAGAAAGAAACCAAGAGACCTCCAATGCAGTCTGTGCTCACCAAACCTAAGCCTAAAAAACATATGGGTCTGGACAGGTTCAGGCACCATGAGGACAAGGATGAGGAGTTTGTGAAAAACAGGCTAGAGCGCATGAAGGATTACACTGAAAACAGCAAGGAAATTGAGAACATAATAGATGAGAGGCTGGACTCATTTAAGGGAACACTTGACAAGCTCAAATTTGAATCACAGGAGCCCAGCATAATCTGGTCATTTGATTCTGGAAAGGTGAAGGACACACTGACAGAAACAATATCCAAGGCTGAAAACCGGGTGCTTATGATGTACCCATGGATTCGGAACATAGATGTGAGCGTTCTTAAGAAGTTCATAGACACGGAAAGCCGGATGATAATACAGGAAGCCAGTCTTGACGATGAAACATCTGTTGAGCTTATAAAAGTTCTCATGGACAACAACGTTAGAATAAGGACCATGCCCAGTGTGCACACGGTTGCTGTTGTGGCTGACAACAAAAACGGCCTTATAATATCCACAGACCCGATATATGAAAGCTTTGAGGTTGGGGTTGTATACAAGGACCCAAAATCCATTGAGGAAATAGAGAAATTGTTTGAAGATGCATGGAATATTTCAAAGGATGTAAACTTGGAGATAAAACAATGGTAATAACATGGCTTGGACATTCTGCATTCTGGATAGTGACGGATGAAAATTTGAAGATACTCATAGACCCCTTTATAAGTAATAACCCCTCATGTTCCGTGGCAGTTGAAGAACTGCGCCCTGACGTTATATGCGTCACACACGGCCATTCAGACCACTTCGGAGACACCATGGAACTGGCCCACAGAACAGGAGCCGTGGTTGTCTGCAACCATGAAGAATCTGTATACCTCTCCAAACAGGGCTTTGAAGCCATTGGGATGAACATAGGTGGAAGCATAAAGATCCAGGGAGTTAAGATAACCATGGTCAACTCAACCCACTCATCTGACATGGACTTCATAGAGGAGGTGGCTGCAGGAGGAAGCGCAGCTGGTTTCATAATAGAACTTGAAAATGGCAGGAGGATATATCATGCAGGAGACACTGGAATATTTGGCGACATGAAAACTGTGATAAGGGACATATACAGGCCTGACATTGCAATGCTGCCCATAGGGGACCGTTTCACAATGGGGCCCTTTGAAGCTGCAATAGCTGCAGAATGGATAAACCCTGATGTTATAATTCCAATGCACTACAACACGTACCCTGAAATTGAACAGAACCCCTTGGAGTTTGAGGATTTGGTCAGACGTTCAAATCCACATGTTAAGGTTGTTACTCTCCAACCAGGTCAAAGCTACCAAGAGGGATAAGAGTGATGCGTATGCGAAAATTTTTCAGAAACAACGTATTTAGGGATATTTTTAAGAAGCTCCTTGGAAAGGACAAAAAACTGAAAATAGGATTTTATGGACATCCAAACTCTGGAAAAACCACCCTGGCCAACAGAATGACAAACGACTGGATAGGAAAACCCATAGGCCTGGTTTCAGAGGTTCCCCATGAAACAAGGAGGGTTTACAAACAGGAGCACGTTACAATAGCCAACGATGGTGTGGAACTGGACTTTGACATCATAGACACGCCGGGAATAGCAACCAAGATAGACTACAAGAACTTCCTTGAGTTCGGACTGTCGGAGGCAGAGGCAAAAAAAAGGGCAAAAGAGGCAACAAAAGGAATAATAGAGGCCATAAAATGGTTGGATGATGTTACTGGGGTTCTCCTGGTTATAGATGCCACCAAGGATCCCCTGACCCAGGCCAACATAACCATCATGGGAAACCTTGAGGCCCGTAAGATACCCTTTGTGGTGGTTGCAAACAAAATAGACCTTCCAGAAGCTTCTGCACAGAGAATTTTCTCTGTTTTCCCGCAGCACACAGTGGTGCCCATATCTGCACTGCACGGTGAGAACATGGAGGATCTTTACAAAGCAATGGTTCAGAGGTTTAATTAAGGTGATCAAATGGAAGATGTTAAGACAAACGCCCTTAAGATGGACTTCCTCTCCTCAGATGCCATAAAAGCCAGCACCAGCATGGAAAAAATATCCATGATAGTGAGAAAGGTTAAAGAGGGGGATCTTGTTGTTATTGAAGGAGGATTAACCCCTGAGGAAGAGGCAGAGCTTATAGAAACCACCATGAGAGAAATAGACGTTGAGAACTTCGTTGGAATCGACATACACACCCTTGAAAAGGATGAAAAATCATTTTTCGGCCTTTCAAAGCGCAGGACAATAGGAATAACCATAATAGGACCTGCAAACGTTATGCAGGCCGTTAAGAAAAAATCCAACTTCCTATCGATGATAGCTAACCTTGGTGATTCAGGTGCATCGCTGCATTAGATGCGGACGGGAATTTGAAGACGACAAGGACATCCTTCTCAAGGGATGCCCGGAGTGCGGAAGTAAGTTTTTTGAGTACCACAAAGAGGGTAAGGTCAAGGAGATACATGAAATGAAGGGAGATTCAGTAGAAACCATAATGGTCAAGGAAAATGGGATCTACGAGCTCAACCTCCCTTCCCTCATGAAAGATGATTCAATAATAGTCTCAGACGAGGAAGGAAAGTACGTAATAGACCTCAACTTCCTCCTTAAAAAACAGATGAAAGATAAGGACAAATCCAAGGGATAAATGACAAGCATCGATTTCATTGGCTTTGATACAATTCTTACACGGGTATCCACTTTTAATGAATTATTATAGTGTAAACAGTTTTTATGGGCTAAACCTTTACTAAAAAACACAAAAAAAGTTTTTTTTAATATTTTTCAATGTTTTAGAAGTATTATACTTATTTTTTTAGGTTTTGCTTTGATTTTTTAGGTTTTAATTTAATTCTAAGGTTTAAAAAATTGATATACATCCTGTTTTGATACAACATTCTACTGTTGAGTTTCAATACTTTTATTTAATCGTAATGAAGTTAAAAAAAATGGGTTTAAAAATACAGGATTTAAAAAAAAAATAAAAGCCCATTTAAAAATGAAATTAAAAATGAAATTTAAGATATAAAAAGCAGAATTTAAAGGATCAAGATGATTTTTAAGGATCTTTAAAAGATTAGTTTTAAAGATCCAATGATTTCTTCAATAGATTTTCTTCAATAAAGGGCCCTTTGATAAAAAAAGAATTAGTTTTCCTTGTGAACTTCGATGAAAAGAAGGATGGAGGCCCTATAAAAAGGTTTATCTCCTCTTCAAACTTCTCTTATCCACAAAGTCGCACTTACCAGAAGGCAGAACCCTCACAACGTCCTCAATTGAGAGAAGTTTCTCCTTGTCGATCTTTCCCCGTATCTGCCTGGCCATCTCCTCCTTTTTCGTGTAACCCGGCTTCACGATAACATAATTATCTGTAAGCCTGGCTAAAGCTTCTGGAGGGCCGGCCATTATTCTCTTGCCCTCGTAGTCCACTATTCCAACTGCAACAAGGAGGGGAGCATTTCTCACGTAGTTACGTGAACCCCTAATTATGAAAGCTCCTTTAGGCACAAATTCGCCTGATTGGGGGGTTTTTGAGACCTGGTCCGGGTGAACCCAGTACACGTCAACGGATCCAAAGCCCTGGGACCATGCACTTGAGAAGGAAGCTGCAAAGGAAGCTGCTTCTTTAAGTGTGGACTCTGGAACCTCATCTTCAAGGGCCTTAATAACAACGGATGCAGCCCCATGAATATCCGAGTGGAAGTAAATATCCCTGTTTTCCATGTGCTTTTTAACAACCATCTCGTTGGTTGTTGCATCTCTGCCTGCAATGACCAGAAGCCCGTCTGATGATAGGAACCATCGAAGCTTTTCAAACCATTTAAGCTCCTTTCTAACCCTCTTTTGGGGTACGAGCACCTTGTCCATTGCAACCTCCCTCCTATTTTTGGCCTTCTCTATTTCCTTGCGGGTTTTCTCCATTGCAATGTTAACACCAGTTATCTTCCTTTTCGCCTTTTTACCCTTGTTGTAGTAAACCTCAGCATTTTCCGGGATGCTGAGCTTGGAGTCCACGTTCACACGTGTGCCCTGAAGGTTCAGTGTTAAAACCCCCATTTTATCAACGGACTCGATGATGTCAAGTCCCTCTGCACCACTTTTTTTGGCCTTTTTCACGGTTGATGCAATTTCAAGCCAGGAGTACTTCTCCCTTGCATGGTTTATGGTGTCAACCACGTCCTGAACTGCCTGGTAGTTTGAGTAAAGTGCCTCTCCCCTTTTGGTTGATACCTCAATTGTTTTCTTGAATTTTTCAAGTGTCTCCATCTGGATCCTGAGCCTCTTCTCATACTTGCCTATCTCAGCCGCCCAGACATCCTCCTGAACCTTTTTAATGTCCTCCCCAACTATGCTGCTGTAGAACTCATCTGCAGCCTGGTTGAAACTTTCAAAGGTTTTCTTCTCATAATCATCGTACTTTCTAAGGTCCAAAGGTAAAACATCATCCTTCTTTCCAGATACTATCTGCGGGTGAATGTTGTTCTCTTTAAGGGGCTTAAAAATCTCCAAAATTGCATTGTAGATAACTTCAACGTCCTCGGCTGTGACATCCTCCGCTAATTTGTTTTTTAAAACTCCAGATCTCAGCACCACTTCTTCGGCGTAGAGGCCTCCAAGACCGCTTTTTGCAAGGGTCCTTATAATGTCGCGGTCAGAATCCTTGAACAAACCTGCTATCTCTTCTTTTTCAACTTTCATGGGGTTTATGCCACGCTCTGGAGGGTATTTGTAGTCTTCTTTGGATGATATCTTCCTGTCCTGCCAGAGTTTGCGTTTTAAAGGCAGTATGATCCTGTCATCCTCATCCAAAAGTATTATATTGCCCTTGGAGAAAAGTTCTATAACCAGTGAATATTTGTGTTCCTTCTGGATGTTGATCTTCATGATCCTGTCGAAATTGTGCTGCTCCACACCAGTGACTGTGCCGCCTTTCAAATGTTTTCGAAGGAGCATGGGAAATGATGGTGGAGTTTGAGGATTCTGAGGTGGATACTGGGTTGTGTGAACCCTTAAACCGGCCTGGAAGACAACATCAACCCGGCCCTTGCCAGGAACATGGAACCGTATGAGTACGGTGTCTTTGGTGGGCTGATAGGCCTTGTCAACTCGTGCATCCTTCAGGATTTCTTTAAGTTCATTGCAAATTGCGTAAATATCAACGTTGGACATAGCTTTCATTGAAACACCTTGTAATATATTTATAGTCCGAGCTAAATAATAAACATGAATTGGAGGAAAAAGATTATGGAAGTTGATGCAAAGGTAACAACCTTACATGCTGTTGCTGGTATAATCGCCGGTTACTTATCGTACTTACTCTCAACTGGAATAATAAAAAATGATGTTATGGCATTGTTCGTGAGTTTAATCATTCTTTACGTGTGCGGCCAGGCATCCGAAAAGATCTTTGGGAAAGAAGCAGTTGGAGGCTTCAATGGCTGGATTTGGAGCGGAATTGTACCATTCTTCTTCATCTGGTTGATGGTATGGGTTATGTTCTATAACATGCCAATTTGAACCTTAAAAGTTTAACTTAAAGCTTTTTTAACTTTTTTAGGAGTTTTAAATTTTTTAAGGTAAGTTTTTTAAGGTAAGTTTTAAATTTTTAAGATATACTTCTAAACATTTTTTTTTAAACATTCTATTTGAACATTTTTTTAAGAAGTTTTTTAAGATTTTTTTAAATTTTTAAGAAGTTTTTTTAAAGAAGTTTTTAAACTTATAAACTTTTATTTTTTAGTTATTTTAGATTAATCTAATCTAATTTAGACTCTTTTAATTAGATCTCTTTTAAAACATCTTTTATAGAATAAATCTCATTTTAGATTAAATCTTTAAATTAAATCTTAGATTAAATTTCTTTTAAAACCTTTCAGTTAGATCTCTTTAAAATTTATTTGTACATACAATAATTATTTGTGCATACAATAATTAATAGTTCCCGGTGTAAATCCTGCTCATTACGAAAAGGGCATTTTTTTAAGTTTTTTCCCATTATTTTGAATTTATACTTCTTTAAACTTTAAAAAAAAGTTTTTTCCATAATAAGGGCTTTTTTCTTTATAAAAACTTTTTTCCTCAAAGAAAAACTTTTTTTATCAATGAGGAGATGATTAAACCCTTAAAATGGAGAAACCTAAAAGATAGAGAAACCTGAAAGGATGGAGAACAGGCAGATGAAGGAATGATCTCCACCTTAAAGTGCCCAGTAGAATATCCATATGAAGACAAAAAATAGGGCCACTATGAATACTAGGGGTGCAAATATTCTGCTTACAGCCACAATTGAACTTATGGTTGTTACAAGTTCAGTGGCGTGCAGTGGTCCGAGTGTTTTAAGATCCTTGATTCTGCAGGTCTTGCAGGCTGTTTCAACTTCCTCAAGATCTGCCATTGCCTTTTTGGTGCACTCCAGGATTGCATCCAGTATTTCCTCATGCTTCTTCATGCCCACGGGGTTGTGGCCTCCAGCAAGGGTGTTCACAAAGTGGGTGTCAGTTGTCATGACCTCAGCTTCGTCAATGCCAGTTATTGATTTAACTGTCTCAATTATCTTCTCCCTGAAGCCTATCACCATGTTGTTGGAGTCCAGAAGGATGTAGGCTGTTTTCTGTCCGGAAACCTCCACAACCATTACCTTAACACCGCTTTGACCCACACCTTCATCCTTGCTCACCTGGTCCATGGGGTCCTGGGCACAGCCCATACGCAGGCTATCCCTTCCCATCTTTGGGATCTCCTTCACTGCATCCAGAAGCTGGAAAACTTCCCTGTTTCCCGGGAGAATCCTGCCCCCCTCCCTTTTGAAGGAGTTGTGGCAGTCCACAAGCACTGCATTTTCCGTTTTGTGGGTTACATTTGCAAGGTTTGAAGCTGCAAGTCCGATTCCAAAGTCTATATCATCGGAGCCTTCCGGTGAAAAGGTTGCAAGCATTAAGAGGCTGTTTCCAAAGTACTGAACCCCAAGGTTGGCTTTTCCATTTTTGATGGTCCTGAACTTGCTTGCAGTTTTTGAGTAATCCATGTCTTTCATTGCTTCCCTGACAACGTTCTCAACCTTTTTAACCTCCTTTGAGGATACAGGGTTGAAGTCATGGGTTGATGGGCCGTGTGATACCATCGTAACTGTATCAAACTTATTTGCAAGCTGCGTTGGCATGTTTCCACCACCTATGTTACCAACAGGCCCGGGATGGACGCAGGGTGTCAGGAAAAGAGCCTTCAAACCAGCACCGTTCCGGAAGCTTATCACACTTATAAGGGTGTCCACGGCCTCACCCATATCCTCAAAAACCCCTTCAAGTGCCTTTGATTCTTCAGTTGTATGGGCCAAAAACAGGCTCAGAAGCTCCAGACCTCCAACTCCAAGGTTCCTTTTCATTGGAGATTCAAGAACAGCCACAAAGGAGTATATCGCCACAACCAGTATTATGGATGCTATCACTATCTTGAAGATCAGGGGAATGATGCTGAAATAACCTATGTTGGTTGTTAAACTTGTTAGGGAAACCAGAACTATTACCATGCTTATTATGAGCACCGGCTGGGTTATGGCTGCAGGTATTGACTTTAAAAAGCTTATGTTGGACGTGCTCCACAGCACTATGGTCCTCACGGCAAATACAACTGCACATGCAAATACAAGGGCATCTATGGTGTAACTGTAAATTGTGTAGGTGGATATGAGGCTTCCAACACCGTATATAACAGCAACCATCATCATGGAGACGAAGGCGAGAAACATGGACTGTTTCATCTTCATGTGCCTTCCTTCAAGCCTGTTTATCATGGGCTGGGTTATTCCGCCTGCCATTATGGACATGAGTCCGAACATGAGAAAACCTGCAGAACCTCCGTATATAAAGGAGTCAAGTATTGATCTGTTTGCTGCTGGCTCTATCAGGGACACAATGGACCCTAAAATGAAACTTACAAATGTCATGCTTAAAACTGAAGCCTTGGTTGATGGAAGGCTTATCATGTACTTGCTGAGACCTACTATCTTGTCATCTATGGACATAACCTTTCTCCTTTAATTTTTCTGTCCTAATGTAAAACTTTCCCATTTATCTATAATAAAATCAAATATCTATTATTTGTATTCTTAGGATTTATACCCATCCATAGTTTTCATGCAAGCTCAAATTTAAAAGGGCGTAGCTATTCTTACTGAACAAAAAAAGGTGATTTTAATGAGTTTAAAACTTAAAACGCCCCTGTCAGGTGAAGATACGGGGAAATTAAGGATTGGAGACATTGTGTACCTATCAGGAACCATCTACACTGCAAGGGACAGTGCACACAAAAGAATGGTTGAAGATGGAGCCCCAGTTGACCTCAAAGATGCTGTGATATTCCATGCAGGTCCAATAATAAGATCAACAGATTCTGGCCATGAAATGGTTGCTGTGGGCCCCACAACCAGCATGAGGATGAGCCCATACGAACCTGAAGTTATAAAAATGGGAGTGAAAGCCATAATAGGTAAGGGAGGGATGGACGAAGCCACAGCCCAGGCAATAAAGGAGAACAATGCAGTTTATCTCACGGCAGTTGGTGGATGTGCAGCTCACTACGTGAAATCTGTTTTGAGGATTAAAAGCGTGCACTGGGAGGATCTTGGAGTTCCAGAGGCAGTTTGGGAGCTTGAAGTCCGGGACTTCGGACCTCTGCTTGTTACAATGGACTCTGAAGGCGGAAACCTCTACACGAAGGTTAAAGAAAGGATAAATGTCCCTGAAGAAGCAAAATGAAACTTGAGGGATTTGTGGACACCCACATCCACACTGCACCTGATGTGAAGCCAAGGCTTCTAAACGATGTTGAAGTAGCAGAAGATGCCCGGAAAGAGAAAATGCAGGCAGTGGTCCTGAAATCCCATGCAGAGCCCACATCTGGCAGGGCGCAGATTGCAGAAAAGTTAACAGGTTTCAGGGTAATTGGTGGTGTGTGCCTCAACAGCAGTGTTGGAGGTTTGAATGCTGGGGCTGTTGAAGCTGCAGCGGGACTTGGTGGGCGTTTTGTCTGGCTTCCAACAGTTTCATACCCTGCTGCATTTAAAGTTGAGGAGCTTGAAGAAGTGGTGAACGCAGTATCAGAACACGACATGGTGCTTGCAACCGGACACCTCAAGGCTCCGGACATATTTAAGGTCATTGACGCGGCCCTAAGTGCTGGTGTTAAGCGCCTGCTTGTTAACCATCCCTTAACACGTGTTGTTGGTGCAAGTTTTGATGAACAGAAGGAGATGAGCCGTCATACCTACCTTGAGCACTGCTACGTTGCATGCATGCCAGGCCACGACCGGCTTGACCCCGAGGTAATTGCAGATGCCATCACTTTTGTTGGTTCTGGAAGCTGCATAATGGCCACGGACTTTGGGCAGCAGCACAATCCCAGGCCAGTTCAGGGCATGAAGATGTTTGTAAAATCAATGAGGGAGCAAGGACTCTCGCAGAAAGATATAAATAGAATGTGTGTTGAGAACCCTTCAAGGCTTATCCTTTAAATTCCCTTTTAAATGGGAACGCTGGGTTTTTTATCCCCAAAAAAATTAGATGACTGCAAGCTTTCCTGCAGTTGTGATTTCAAGTTTGTCCGGATCTATGAATCCCATTTCCCTGAGTTCCCTTATGTGGTTGTAGGTCATTCCCCTGCTTATTCCTATTTTAAGTGCAAGGTTTTTAACGGATGTTTCTCCCTTCTTGAGTTCCTCAAGCACCATTCTCTTGGTTTCAGATATTCCGAAGTTCAGTATTGGAAGGTCCAGGATCTGACTGTTTTCCTCTGTAACGTAAACAATTCTTTCAACCATGTTGTTTCTGGCGTAACACCCGAAAAGAGCTCCGAGTGCCTGGGGTTTACGTCCTCCACTTATGTTCACAACTATCTTTCTCCCCTTGGAGTACTCTTCTTCAATAATATCCACGGTGTCCCTTGCAATCTTCACGACCTCGTAGAGACTTGTTATTTTGTCCTCTATGTCTATGAACTTTCCAACTGTGTCCTGGAGTATTTTTTCAACCTTGAGCTTTTCCTTGGGTGCATCTTCTTCCTTTAAAAGAACAACCTTCTTTGGAGAGAAACTGGTTATGCATATCATAACGGGTTCTATTGAATAAATTGTTGATATTAATGTGTAATCGGCCATTTATACCACCATCTTCCTTTTTTTATGTTCAGTTTAATTTTAATCAATTCCCCTCATATGTAAGATGCTTCAATGCTCATTACCCTAATAAAAGTTGTTGTGAGCCCCTTAATATACTTTTGTTAAATCTTGGATGTGTAAGTGTCTTCTTTCCCAGCTCAATATATTTTGAGGGTGGTTTTCTTGTGATAACTTTTTAACAGTTTTCACGTCTCATGTTGAGTAATACCCTGTAAATACTTATTTTGAAATTGGTATTATATATATTTTGACAATTCTGTGAGCATAAAACATGCACAGGCAGATGTAACTTCTGCATACAGAACCTGTTCATGCCGGGTGAAAATCCCGTAAAACGGGGTCAATTTGGAGAAAGCATCTGGAAACTTTTATTAAGGGTTGTACCATAATTAATTGGTGGAAAAATCATGGATTTCCATGGAAGATGAGCTTTCAAGAAAATATATAAGCATGGATTTTCTAAACCTACTTCTAAAGATAACTGGAGAGATTTTAATTGCCAGGGGCAAAAATTCTGATAGTTGAAGATGAAAGCATAACAGCAATGGAAATTCAGGTTAACCTGGAAAAATGGGGATACGAGGTTGTTGGCACTGCAAGTTCTGGAAAAGAAGCCATTGAAATTGCCAATAAAACACTTCCAGATCTCATATTAACTGACATAACACTTAAAGGGAATATGGATGGAATAGAGACAGTTGAAAAGATTTCAAAGCAGAGGGATGTTCCAGCAATATACATGACGGCACATTCAGATGCAAACACCTTCAAACGCGCCAAGGTAACCAAACCTGCAGGTTACGTTATAAAACCCTTTGAGGAAACTGAGCTGAAGTTCAACGTGGAACTTGCACTCTACAACAAGGAATCCCAGGAAAAAGAGGAAAACAACGCTGACAGGGAACGTTTAAAAGCAGTTACAGATTTCGTTTTAAGTTCAACCCCGGCATTAACATCCAGGATGCGCATACAGGACACAGCAGGCTTCCTGAAAGAATTTGCCAGATTCTTCCAGAGCAACATGAAGCCAAGGTTCGATGAAGAGGTGGACCCTGAATCTGAAGATATCCTCCAGGACTACGTTGAATGGATAGCCAACGTGTTTTCAAACATGGGCTACAAGGTCGAATCCCATCCCGAAGAATTCTGGATCCAGGAATGCTTCTGGGGAACCAGGGCAATCGACAACAAGGTATTCTGCCTCATGTGCAAGGCCATGGCAGAACTCTCCTTCATGTGGACAGGTGTTGATGGGGAAGTGAAACACGACTACAGACTGGGATTGAGGCCACCCCTTTGTAAGTTCAGGTACAGGGTGGATGGGGAATAATTTTAAAATTAATTTAAAATTTAATAATTGAATCTCTTAAGATCAAAGCACGATGATGGTACTTTAATGAATCAGGAATATTAATGAATCTTTTCTATTTTTTATTAAAATTTTCTATTACTTGGCGATCAATTAACTAAATTTGTGGGTATTCGTTAAGTTAAAAATGAGCTTTGATAAACATTTAACAAAACATAAAATTCCATAATCTGTGAATATAAATCATAAAGTTTTATATAGTATTGATTCATAACTTCTTTTATAACAATTCTTAAAAAAGATATTGATGTGTTACTTAAAGTTTGAGGAATGTATAATCCAAAAGCGAGTGAAACTAATGCGCATTCTACTTAAATTCCGATCAGAAAATGATTTTGGATATGATTCCATTAACAAACACACAATCCAAGGCTTTATATACTCTATTTTAAATGATACTCCGTTTGAAAATTGCCATGACTCAAAAGGCTTTAAATATTTTACTTTTTCCAACATTTTCCCTGTTTCCCCTTTTAAAAGAGGAGAATTTAAAAATATCATAATTTCATCCCCTAAACAGGGTTTTATCAGAACGGTTTCAAAAGTACTGAAACGTAAGGATCATTTCTATTTAGGCAAGTACCGAATGAAAATAAATCAAGTTAAAGTTTTCCAGCCAAAACTTGAGGGAAGACTTATCACAAGTACTCCTATTGTTTTGTTTGAAAATAATGAGAATAATCGTTATTACTCACTTAAAAATAGCAACGAATTTTCTTTCTTCCTTGAAAGAACTAAGGAAAATGCACTTAAAAAGTACAATAGTTACTACGGTGAAAATTACTATTTTGAAGGTAACATCTTCGACAGGTTTGAGTATGGTCGGGAAGTGGCTGTGAGGGTTAAAAAGGAGGATAAAATGTTTATAGTGATCGGAACATTATGGAAAAACCTTGAAAAGTTCAACATGGACAATAAAAAATTTTACAGGTTTATAATGGACTGTGGACTTGGGGAAAAGAATTCCTTAGGCTTTGGAATGGTTAATCCGGTGGGGTGATTTTATGGTTGAAACCATCTTAGATTTTGAAAAAAGAGATTTTCTCTATGACAATGGTTTAGTAAACATTTTTTTGACACTTTTGCAAGATTCAAGATTTGATAAAGTTTCTAAATATAAAATTAAATATAAAAATTCTAAAGTTCAGTTAGATGACTTAAAATTACAATTTGCAGGGGATTTTGAAGAAATAAAAGAGATTTACTTCATTTTAAGGAGTATTTACTATTCAAAAGTCTTTGAAGAAACAAATAATAACAAACCATATTACGATCCCGAAAAGGATAAAATTGTTATAAAACCAGTTTTAAATGTGAAACCCTTTTTGCAGCGATCTGAAAGAACTAAGGATCTTCTACCTAAACGAACTGTTTCAGATACGAAACTTGAAGAATTAAAGATTGAAGAAGAAAATGTTAAAAAAGATTTTGACGGTAAGATATCTGGTAAACTTCAATATGGAAAGAAATCACAAGTAAATTTATATTTATCACCTGAAAAGTTGGGTGAAAATATTTCTGGAAGAATTAAAGAGTTTATAAATAAAAATGAATGTGTTTTTTGTGGATCAAAATACACCGGTTACAAGGATTCTAATGGAAAAAAGAAGTGGTTTTCTATAGTTTCAACTAACTTAATCTTTGATTTTGGAACGGGTGATCCAAAACCTTCGTTTAGAGATTCTAGAACAAAAAATGACATTTCAATCTGTTTTATGTGTGATATAATTTATCGTTATGGTCTTTTAAAGAATTATTTCGTTGATAAAAACGTTTTTTTAATATCAAGTCCTTCCTTAAGATTTTCACTTAATATAAAGATGAAAATACCAAACATAAACAATATGGATGAGTACTTACCCGTTGAAAATAACTCTAAAACTAATTTCCTTAACAAAGGGGAATTTGCAGCAACAGGAATCAATTCAAGACTTTTGGCTTTGCTTTATAAATTGTACTCAAAAATACTTTCTAAAGATGAATTTAATGTAATATCTTTATTTTACTTTATTGTAACGAGTAGAAGTATAGATGACCTCAGAATATACAATAAAATGGCTTATATTTCATTATTATTTGATGAAACTAGAAACATAATCATAAAACCATCAGGGCAGCTGTTTTTACATAAACTCATAAATTATGCTTTTTATAAAAATATTTCAACATTTGAAACTAAGAACATGCCTAGAGAACAGCTTTGCTATGAAATACTTAATGGAATGCCTATAGACTCAACCATATTTGATTTATCTTATTACAATTTATCTGAGGATGGTTCAGGCCTTAAACCTGATTTACTTTATGAATTTTTAGAAAAATACCTTGAGGTGATAAAAATGGTCGATTTAAAAGAACTCCATGAAATTTGTAGGATAATTGGAGATAGAATAGGATATTTTGCAGCAAATACAAACAAAAAAACTTTACTTTACCAATTAAGAGAAATAGGGAATTTAGAAGGGTTAATTGGATTTTTTAAAGATTTAGAATATGAAATATTAAAAGAAAACGCAGGAGCAACATGGAACTCAAAACCTATTGGAAAAGAAGAGAATTACTCCAATTTTATCAATAAGTTACTAATTAATGTCCAAAACAACAAAGATGCATCTTTTGCTAAAAATTATCTGGGTATATATGCAGTTCAAAAATATTTGTCAACTAAATATGCTAAAAGTCAAGGAAGTGATTAAATGAGAAAATTTGTGAATTTGGGATACCTAACAAAAGTAAATATAGATAATTTGAACAGTAGTGAGAATCCTGGAAACTTAATAGTTTTAAAGAAAGTTCAAGACAGCAAAGGAAATTACTATGTATACGTTTCAGGTCAAGCATTGAGATATTATCTAAAAGAAACTATGAACCAACTTGGAATGCCTTTGACAAAGTTAGATAAAAGTGGAGAATATATTATTGAAGCCTCAAGTGAAGAGGCCACAGAACGCTACGGAGAAATCTTAAAAGAGCATCCAGATCTGGATCTTTTAGGATTTATGGAAGCAGTTAAAGGTGCAGGAAAAATGGCTCTTAGAAGATGGTCCCCTGTAAAAGTATCACCAATGATCAGTATTTATCCTTGGAAAGGCGAAAGTGACATGTTAACAAGGAAAAAAGAAGGTCAAGAGGGGGGTGATTTGGTTAAAGTTGAAATCAACACTTTTAACTTTATGAGAGGAACCATTGTAATGGATATGGATATGATAGGATCTCGTGTTGATGAAATGAGCTACGAAATAGAACCTGTAATAAATGAGGAAGATAAATCCAAAAGAATAAATTATTTAGTGGAATCCATCAAAAACCTTGACGGTGGTGCAAAAAAAGCTAGATTGTTGGATGATCTAACGCCCAAGTTTGTGGTAATCACAAAACAAAAAGCAGGAACGCCAATCTTTTTAAATGCTCTCAAGGTGGATGAAGAAGGAAACATAAACCTAGAACTTCTCAATGAAATTTTAAAAGAATTTGAGACCATAATAGAGGATTACTGTGTTGGATTGAGATCTGGAATATTCAAAAATGAAAAAGAGATTAAAGATAACTTCGGAGATAAAATAACATCGGTTAATGATGCTTTAAACAAAATAAAATCATGGAACTAATATATATGGAGCTATAAAATGAAGGTCATAAGATTTACAACAGAAGGCCTCATCAACTCCTTTCGAATACCTCAAACATCAGCACACCAATTAACATATTTGGCTCCAACAAAAACCAACATTGTAGGGATGATTACAAGCATTATGGGTAAAGGAGAAGATTACTATTATAATTTGCTTAAGAATATTAAGGTAGGTGTAGTACCTTTACAAATAGACTCTTTATTTACTGATGCTTGGACATTCCGGAAATGGAAAGAATCAGGCTCAGGTAGGGATATTCTAAAACGGGAAAAACTCTACAAAACAAGATATGTCATTTACATAGCATGTGAAGAAGATTTAAGGGCTAAAATATATGATTCAATCAAAAACCCCTTGAGGATCCCTAGTTTAGGAATGGATGATGAGATGGTCTTGATCAGAGATTTAACCGAAATTGAAATGGAAAAAACAGAAGATAACAAGATTCATAGTATATTTAAATTTGAGGAAGGAATGCAATTTATACCGAAATTTGGTGGGTTTAAAGGAATGCAAATTTTTCCTCCCCGAATAACCACAATCAATTTAGATTTCAATGTTAAAAAAATACCGAGAAAACCGGAAAAATTCATCCAAATAGTTGAATTTGCAGGTTTATACTGTGAATTAAGTTCTCCTCAAGAGTTTTACTTTGATCACGAAAAAAATTACAATGTTGAGATCTTATGAATAATCTTGAAGATTATGTGAAAACTAACGAGCAGAGATTCATTGAGTTATCCAAAGAACAACACAAAAGTTTGATTTTTTTTAAAAAAAATGTGCTTGCAAAGATAAAAACTGCAGAAAATAATAATTCTTACACTTTGAAATCCCATACCGAAGGTGCATTAAAAGAACTGAAAGCGTACATTAAGGGAAATCCCCAAGTTTTAGAAAATTTTTCCCGTAGGAATCATATTAAAAAGAATATTTTAATGGATATATTATTTTTCTCAGTTTTTTTTCATGATATGGGAAAAGGAACTCACGAATTTTACAATGATAAAATTTTAGGAATTCAAAAATCATACCATCCTTTATACTCAATTTATTTTGTGGTTAATCAGGAGAACCTACCCAAAATTGATGGTGTAAATTATGTGACACTTGCGATTTTAAGCCACCACACGGTCCTCCATGAAGATTTATACGGTTCAGAAAGATTCAAAGATCTCCCCCGACCTGTATTTTTTGATGAAACTATTTCTTTTGCTGAAAAGTATAAATATTACTATAAACTTTTTTTTAAAAAGAATTGTCCATATGAACTCAGCTTTGAAATTCCTAAAAAACCCCCGTACAAAGTTTTAAGAGAAGATTTTGGTTGGGAGGATAAAAAAGGGTTTATGGATAACTTAAACAATTTTTTGAAACTTACAGCTGATACAAACAAGAAAAAGATCAAAGAAATATATGGCTTTGTAACGGGTAGTTTAATAAGGGCAGATTGGCTTTCTAGTGGATCATATGTTTTAGATTTTCCAGAAATTACCAAAGAAACATTTATTGAACGAATTGAAGGAAGATTGAAATCTAAAAATATTAAATTTAAAGGTTTGAGAGAATTTCAAGAACAATCTTCCAGTTCAACTGATAATTTGTTAATCAAGATCCCAACAGGTGAAGGTAAAACTGAAGCTGCCTTATTATGGGCACTTAAAAATCTTAAAAATAAATATACTAAAATTATTTATACAATGCCAACACAGGTTACAAGCAATGCCATGTATAAAAGACTTAAAACCTATTTTGGAGATGATAATGTAGGTATTGTACATGGTGCATCATCATTGGTACTCGCTGAAGAGTATGACAATGATCAAGATAAGATATGGAAAGAAAAAGCAATTAACAAAACTTTTTCAAAACCTGTAACCGTTGCAACACTTGATTCATTTATCCTCTCCTTTTTTAATGTCAACAAATGGCCATTTGCTCAGTTAAACATTGAAAACTGTTTGGTAATAATTGATGAAATTCATTCCTATGATTGGCAGATGTTAGGGGCTCTTAAAAGAATATTAAGTGAACTAAAGGAAAGGAAGTCTCAGTTTGTAATAATGAGTGCAACATTTCCTGAAACACTTGAAAAAAGAGTTTTAGAAGGATTAAATTACAAAATTGTGACACAAAATGAACTTTTTGAGTTTCGGCCTGTTACCGTTTTTAAAGACAATTCAGAAATTTCTTCATGCATAAATAAGATACTTGAATATTTTCATCAGGATAAAAAAGTGCTTGTAGTTGCAAATACAATTGAAAAATCAAAAGAACTTTATGAATTGCTCAAAGAAACAGAAGAATTTAAAACAAATGAAAAGTACTTTGAAGAATCTAATTTGATATTGTATCATTCCCAATTTATAAAAAAGGATAGACGGACAAAAGAAAATGAAATTGAATTTAAGGATAAATGGAAAGGTAAAGGTTTGGTTTTAGTAGCCACTCAAGTAATTGAAATATCATTAGATATAGATTTTGATGTTTTATTCACAGAGTTAGCGCCTTTAGATGCAATAGTCCAAAGAACCGGTAGGGTGAACCGAAAGAAGGATCCTGAAAATTTAGGGCAAGTATTTGTCCAAACAGAGATCGATTGTAGGAATAAGGTAGGTAAATGGTCATATCCTTACCGAAAAGAGATAATAACATATTCTAAGGAAATTTTAAAGGGAGGAAATCCATCTTTAAAAGATTTTTCTAAGTGGGTTTCAGATCTTTACAAAAAACTTTTGGAAGAGGATCAAATACAATTCGAATTTAAAAAGAAATTTAGTGATGGTTTCAAGAAATATGATCAAATTATCAAGAGGAGTCCTTATGCATTGCGGTTTTCAACAGATAATTATGATGAGATCACTAAGATACTGAAGTTAAGGGATGTAGATGAACGATTTGAGAAAAGAGATGTGATTCCAAAGGCTATGGCTGAGAAAACAGGTGAAGATTTTGATTTTGAGAAATATGAAAATACTGTTGGGATATACAAATGGCTTTTCGAAGATTTAGTGAAAAAAGGTCAAGTTACAGGAGAAAAACCGTTCTTTTTAGTTTTTTTGGATTATACTTATGAATACGGTTTAAAAATAATTGAAAATGCAAATGAAAGAAAGTTTTTGAACATATGAAACTTAAAAAAATTCGTGAATGAGTTTTGGTGATCCTGATGAACATAACAGGTGTAATGATCCAATATTATGTTGCTTGTAAGCGTGAGCTCTGGTTTTTTGCTAATCAGATCAATATGAACTATGATAATGAGGATATTAATATTGGAAAACTTATACATGAAAAGAGCTATTCTAGGGAGTCTAAAGACGTGAATTTGGGTGAAGTTGCTTTTGATTTTGTGAGAAAGGGAAAGAATTCAACTATTTTTGAGGTTAAAAAATCAAGTAGGCTTGAGGAACCTGTAAGATATCAGTTGTATTATTATTTGTGGTATGTGAAGCAGCTTGGAAAAGAAATGAAGGGTGTAATAGTTTATCCTAAGGAGAAAAAGAGGGAAGAGCTGGAATTAACTCCTGAAATAGAAGCCAGAATAGAATGGATAATTGAAGATATCAAGAAGATTGTTTCTATGCCCTTACCTCCTCCTGTTAAGGTCATGCCTTATTGTAAAAGGTGTACTTATTATGAGTTATGTATGGTTTAGGTGTTAAAATGAAAGATCCGCTTTATATCACGTCTCATGGTGTTTTAGTTAGAAAAGGGAATACTCTTTACTTCATGAATGAAGAGGAGGGTAAAAAAGCTTTACCTATAAATGGTATAAATGAAATTCATTGCTATGGTAAGGTTTCATTGCGTTCTGGGGCTTCATCTCTTCTCATGAAGTATGGAATTCCAGTAAATTTTTTCAACAAGTACGGTTATTATGAAGGATCCCTCTATCCTAGGATTAAACTTAATTCCGGTCTTGTTGTTGTAAAACAGTCAGAACATTACCTTGACCCTGTAAAAAGGGCAGTTATTGCAGGTGAAATAGTTGAAGGAATAAAGCACAATGTATTACAGACCCTTAAATATTACAAAAAGAAGGGAAAGCAGGTTGATACATTTATTCAGGATGTTAAAAAGGAGAAAATAGGTGGAGATGTACCTCAGATAATGAGTAATGAGGGAAGAATATGGCATGCATATTATAAAAGTTTCAATGAGATTTTAAATAAATTTGAAATGGGAAATAGGGAAATAAGGCCTCCCACAACGGAAATGAATGCTTTGATGTCGTTTGGAAATTCTTTGCTTTATTCAACTACTCTCTCTGAGATATACCACACGTATCTTCATCCTTCTGTCAGTTTTCTCCATGAACCTGCAGAGAGAAGATTTTCACTTGCATTGGATATTGCAGATATATTCAAACCCATAATAGTTGAAAGGTTAATTTTTAAGCTGGTAAACAATAATATGTTATCTGAAAAGGATTTTGACAGAGATGTTGGGGTATTCCTTAAAGACAAAGGAAAAAGGATTTTCCTTGAAGAATATCAAAAAAAGCTTAGTACAACATTTAAACATCCTGAACTTGGAAGAAAGGTTTCTTATAAATATTTAATGCGTTTAGAAGCATATAAACTGATAAAACATGTTCTTGGGGACAAAGAATACAAAAGCTTTAAGATGTGGTGGTAATGTACTTGATAGTTGTCTATGATATTGATGTTACCCGTGTGAATAAGGTTAACAAATTTTTGAAGATGTACCTCCATTGGAGGCAAAATTCTGTTTTTGAAGGAGAAGTTACCATTTCTCAATTTAAGAAAATTGAAGTTGGCTTAAAAGAAATTGTAGATGAGGAAGTGGATTCCATAATGATCTACAAACTTCCCGATAAAAATAACCTTGAGATGCGCGTGATTGGAATAGAAAAAAATCCAATTGAACTTATTTTATAGTCTGCCCTTATAAAGAAACAACATTATTAGGGGTGGACTTACAGAGGTATTCTGGAGGAGGAATTTACAACCTTTAACTCACATTTTGCGCAAAAATCGGCGCGGTTTAAAATAGACTGAATAGTTTGGAAATATGGGATTTCCAAACTATTCAGTCTATTTTAAACCCGAGTGCATTGGTATTGTTGTAGATGACCCTGAATT
>DAHH01000010.1:50165-74418 GCA_002498385.1 Methanobacterium sp. UBA410 | reverse complement strand
CAGTAAACGACAACAACACAACAGTGTTACAGCCAACATTCACCAACGATCAGATACTCGATGCATCCGCAACTGTCAAAAGTTACATAGAATCAAACAAGGCACTGCCAGCATTCGTGAAGATAGGTTCAACCTATGTTACAATGGCCCAATTCCTACAACTCATGGTTACAGACCTACTCAATATAAACAGCAAAAAAACTGGAAACATTCAATTAGAAACAGTGAATGCAGCTCCAAATCCAACACAAAGTGTTCAAGCAGGAAACATTTACAAATCAGAGTACCTTGACATGGCCCAAAGGATCAGCTCCTTCATAGAAAACAATGGAGCAGCTCCAAACTATGTCAGAAGTCATCTAGGGAACATTCAGTTCGAATCAGCAATTTACATTTATTCAAGAATATTGAATTACTACGGAGCAAATGGAAGATTACCAAATTATGCAGTGACAAGTGCATGGACAGGCAAAAGCAGTAAGATAACGCAGGTTTACATTGCCAGTGATAATATAAACAACCTCCAAACAGATACCAACCGTATAAATCAGATAATAAACGGATTGGCTGCATTGGGGGTATCTGCAACAAACTGGGGTGTAGGTTCAAATGAGCATATTACCGTGCTGCAGAGTAGTTCAGTACCCCAAAATGCACTGGTTGTAAACTTATACGGCGGTGCATGTGCAGGAACGCTCTATGAGATGGGTGGAAAATGGTACAAAAGTATCAAAGGAGCTAGAGATGTTTTTACAGTCTTTTTACCTCGTGCAACAGATATAACTGGTTTGGCCTGGTTACCGCGGGCTCACGATGATAACTTTTCCCCTGCAAGTTTCACGGGATTAGCAAATCCTGACCAGTATCTAGCAAACAATGGATATAGATATGTCTACTCTGATGATATACAAACCATAATAAACAGCATATACAGGGAGTTAATGAGGTAATTTTTTTATTTTTTTATTTTTTTTATTCAGATAGAAAATGTATGAAAAAATCTGTTTTTTAAATCATTTTAAAACTTTTAAATCATTAAACGTTTTAGATCATTGCAAAAAACATTGCAAAAATTCTGATGTTTGATTTAATGTTTGAGTGGATATAAACTTCTATTTAGCTCTATTTTACTAATAATTTTTAATGTGGTAGATGAGTCACTTAACCATAACAATGTGTTTAACTGAATTTTCAGTGGATCACTCAAGAGGACAGATTCACAAAGGCTAAATTCTAAAAAACACAGCTCAAGATAAAACTAAATTATTAAAAAGGTCACAATACTGTAATATAACTTTATTTACAGGTTTCAATACCCATTTAAAATCTTTTAAATCTAAAAAAACAGTTTTATAAACATTGCTTTCAAGAATAAAATAACAAAATTTATATGTAATGGACCAATGATCATATAATTGTCCAAAAAACGTCCCAATAAAATCTTGGGACACAGAGGCGGTATCTTTAGCGAAAATAGGTAAATGCACGGTTTTCTGGTCGAGTCATAGATACGTGCATTTTACCCATCCTTTTTTTATAGAAACACCTGAAAGATACTAAAAAAAAGAATGAAATAAAAGGAATGAAATAATTATTAGAATTGTTAAAGTTAATGGAAACTTATTCTGTCTTACTATTTTCAATATCCTGTTTTAACCGGTTTAAAACTTTTTATAACCTTTAATCCTTAAATTTAATGTTTTTATCCTTAAATTTAATGTTTTTAAACTTCAGTTTAATCATTTTTAATCCTTGGATTTAATCAGTTTTAAAATCATTTTTAAATGTTTAAGCATTTAATTTAAGCATTAAAATTAAAGAATAAAAAAAATGTTATCATTTGGTTATCATGGTTCCTATGCCTTTTTTTGTGAAGATCTCAAGGAGCACTGAATGCTTGATCCGTCCATCAATTATATGAGCTGAAGAAACCCCGTTTTGAACTGCGTTAACGCAGGTTGCAACTTTAGGGATCATGCCGTCTCTGATAATTCCGCTGTCAATGAGGTCCATTACTTCATCAACCTTCACCCTTTTTATCAGGCTGTCTGGATCTTTTGGATCCTCAAGTATGCCTGGAACATCCGTTAGAATTATCAATTTTTCAGCACCCACAGAGGATGCAACATCTCCTGCAACTGTGTCAGCGTTCAGGTTTAAAGTGTTTCCTTTATCATCAACACCGATTGGAGATACTATTGGAACGTAGTCATTTGAAGTGAGCATCTCAACTACCTCTGGATTCACAGAGTCTATTTCACCCACAAGTCCAAGGTCAACTGTTCTTTCTTCACCTGTTGAATCGTCCATTATTATCTGTGGTGCTCTTTTACGTGCCTTCAGGAATAGATTGTCTTTTCCAGATATTCCAATTCCCTTTGCACCGTGCAGGCACACCTTTGAAACTATATTCGTGCTTATCTTTCCAACAAGAACCATCTTAACAATTTCCATTGTTTCCCGGTCTGTTATTCGAAGTCCACCTATAAATTTAGGTTCTTTTCCAAGTTTAGTCATTGAACGTGATATCTCAGGGCCTCCACCGTGAACAACTATGGGTTTCATACCCACGTACTTTAAAAGGACTGTGTCGCGTGCTGTGGATTCCATGGCATTCTGGTCTATCATGGCATGTCCACCGTACTTTATAAGAATTTTCTTCTTATGAAACTTCTTTATGTAAGGAAGTGCTTCAATTAAAATATTGACTGTTTCCATTCAAATTCCCTCAAAAGATTAAAAACTGAATAATATTAAGTTTTAATGTTTTAACTCCTAAATTGAGATGACTATTGATTTATTTTACTGATCCACTATCTTTTACTGATCCACTATCTGTTAAATTTAAAGATGATATGATATAAAAGATATATAATTAATATGGATGCCTATGGATTTAATGTAAACCTGATTGGATTTGATGTAAATCTAACTTAGGATGTAAATCTAACTTAGCTCACTCTAAACCACAAAACCCATTTCTCTATGTAGAGTACTCAGAGTTTATCTTCACGTAATCATAGCTTAAATCGCAGCCGTATGCTTTTGCAGAATGTTTTCCAAGGTTTATATCAACCATTATTTTGATTTCCTTTTGTTCCATTATTTCTTCGGCAGTTACAAGTTCTTCTGAACCTTCGTAAGCTTTCACATCACCGTTTTCAACGATCTTAACTGTTTTACCTTCAGACTGAAGAACTACTGTTATGACTTTTTCATCCATTTCCGCACCAGAGTAACCTACAGCTGTAACTATACGGCCCCAATTAGGGTCTGCACCGAATAAAGCAGTTTTAATAAGGGGTGATGATGCTATGGATCTGGCTGCTGTCCTTGCATCCTGAACTGAAGCTGCTCCTTTAACTTCAACCTCCATGAACTTGGTTGCTCCTTCTCCATCAACTGCAATCATCTTTGAAAGGTTTTCACACAGATATTCAAGGGCTTCCTGGAAATTTTCATCTATATGGCCCGATCTTCCGTTCGCCATGATTACAACCATGTCGTTGGTGCTCATATCTCCATCCACAATAACCATGTTAAGTGTTTTGTCAACAGCCCGCTTCAGAGCATCATAAAGTTCAGAAGCTGATGCTTCAACATCTGTTGTTATAAAACACAACATTGTGGCCATGTTAGGTGCAATCATACCTGATCCTTTGGCCATACCTCCAATTCTTACCTTTTCACCATTTTTAAGTGTTGTTTCCACTGCAAATTCCTTTGGAAAGGTGTCAGTGGTCATTATGGCTTCCGCAGCATTTCTTGAGGATTTTTGTGAGTTTTTAAGTCTGGGTAATGCTTCATCTATTAAACTGTTTATGATGGGCATTGGCAATTTCCTACCAATGACTCCTGTAGATGCAACTGCAACATCACTTAACTGAAGATCAAGGAATTTTGCAACTTTTTCTGCCATTTTTTTCCCATTTTCTATGCCTTCAGAACCTGTGAAGCAGTTCGCATTACCGCTGTTTGCAACGATTGCTGATATTTTACCGTTTGAAACGGCTTTTCTTGTGAGAGTCACGGGAGCAGCAACAACCTTGTTGGTTGTAAATACTGCAGATGCAACACTGTCCCTATTAACTATTAAAGAGACTCCAAAATCTCCTTCACATGCTCCTGAAGCCATAACTCCATCTACAGCACATACTCCTCCTTCTATTATTTTCATGGAAATTGCTCCTTTTTTTATTTATTTTTTCGTATCGTACTTTAACATCAGCAGGTTATTGTTTATTATCATATTAACTTAATATCTGTATGTTAAAATTTAATAAATTTTTTAAACAAATTTTTTAGACCTTAAAATATCTGTTGGTGTCCTGCACCCTAGTTTTCAGTGCACTGCCAGATATTTCAGAATTAAATTAATGACAACTTTTTAGGGTTTTACTTACTTTATAATGTTAATTATGTACTCTCTAATGTTAATTATGTACTCTCTAATTTCAATTTGATATATGTCTCATTTGTTGGTCTTATTTATTGGTACTGTTATTATTTTTATTATTTTTATTATTGAAATTGTTATTGTTACTTGCTGAGTTAGTCTGCGAATTCTGGTTGTTATTTTCCACATAAACTTGTTGACTTGGAGTGTACTGTGCATTCTGATTTTGACTGACGTTTCTCGTTGTGGTTGAGGCAGGCAGTGATGGAAGATCTTCCTGTTGCTGAGTTAGGTTCAATGTCTGGGAAGTGTTGTTGTTTGAACCTACAAAAATATCTGCAGCTGTTCCAAAACCAAATGCGATTAAAGAGATGACGAGTGCAACTGTAATTCGTCCCTTAAGTTCTGGTTTCATTTCATTTTGCACCTTAACTTTGATGTTATTTTGATATTTCCGTTTTTCAATTTCTTAGTCCAAAGCTTCAGTTTATCATAGTTCAGCTAGGATTTTGATTTCTTGAGCTTTTATTAAATTGGGTTTGCTAAATGATTTTATCAGGTATGTGACCAAATCGTAACAATCCCTAATTTCATTTGAATCTGGTCTTTAATTCTGGTCATTAACTGGAATATGATGACAAATGGCCAATTAACTTGAACAAGGAAGTGCTGATGAATGGAAATTATGAAAGTTCCATAAAAAATAAGTTCATTCATCAATTTGTAAGGGCATATATCAATGCAAGCACTATTGAGAATATGCCAAATTCGGGATGTCCAACGTTCCAGCCTATGAATGTGACAACAAACACGAATATGAATATTATGGCCATCTTTGCCTTTTGGTTTATTAAAAATTCCAGAATGGACCGTGTAAACTCCGATGGAATGTAGTAGGAGTATATACCGTCGGCCAGATCAAACACCATTACAGGACTGTTGTTCCATATTTTAATGTTATCGGCCATCTGAGCCCTTTCTCCTGCTTCACGTCTGCTTTTACCGATACCAACCCTCAATCTTAATCCGCTGTTGAGTGCGTGCCATGCAGAATCCATTCCAGCGCGCAATGCAACGTCCTTTGTTGGCATGGTAGCTATGAGATCATCTCCACCTTCCCGGTATCCCTCAATTTTTCCGTTGCATTCCTTCTCTATGAAGCTTGTTACATCGCTCATTATATCAACGAGTTTGCTCCTACCATTTTCTGCTATAAACTGTGTGGAGTCAACCGCATCAATGAATATGTAGTTGTCGTTGGGTGCTGGATTTCCCTTTAGCTTACCAAAGGATGATGAGAAAACGACTGCATATTCTCCACCGAGTTTTGTGAAGCCAACACCAGGTGTTTCTCCAATTTCCTTGTTCAAATTTATGGACCGCTCTATGGATGCAGCACCCGTCATTCCAGCAGCAGCCCTCACACCAATTCCTTTTTCCATACCAAGGGATATCATTTCAACTGCAATTCTTATGGCATCATTTTTGGAAGGTAAACGAGAAACAATTTCAGTGCTGCTCTGCTCCACAATAGAACCCTTTTCTGCCACTATCATCCTGGCAAATTCATCTACAATCTTTTTGTTATGTCCGAACACTTCCACGTAGAGGTACCTGTCACTTCCCATGATTATGTTACTCAGGAGTGCGTACTCGTTCACCTCATTTTCAGCAGGTTTTATCTCAATAAACTTTCTGTTTTCAGGGAAGTTACATTCTCCCACCTCATTTACAAGGTTGTGAAAGATGTTCTGGGTCGTTATGTGGGCTGGTTCAATTTCAAGGAGCATGGTTCTGGTGTAGTTGATCATGTCAACGTACTCCCTCTCCATGTCGTTGGTTGGATAATACTTGGTTCCTATGCTCAAAACCCTGTGTTTTACTAGAAATCCGAAGATGGCTCTTGAAATGTAATCCATGACCATTTACTTTGCTCCTCCCTTCTCTAACGTTATGTCGAAGTGTCCTGGTTTTTCCATGAGCATGCTGGGTTTAACTGATACTATTGGGAACTTCCATGTTCCAAGTCTTGCAGCTACCGTGCTTGCGATGTTTCTTGAGTTTTTCTTTACAAATGCGTAGTCATGGTCGTTTATTGTTATGTTAACATTGTAGGGAGATTCTTCAAGTATTTCATCAGAGTAAATAATGTTAAGCTCAAAGGCCTGCGGTTTGGTGAAAAGATCATTCCTAACAGCTACAAGGGGGGCATGATCAAGTTTTAACCTGTCCCCAACAGTTACAGCTATATTTCCAGCATTTTTCACCGCACCCTGGTAGTCCCTTGGGCTGACAAGTACAAATATGATAAAATCACTGGTTTTTTCGGCTTCTTCAACCAGGTTGAGGAATTTATCAAAGAGGGGTATCTTCATGAACACGTCTTCTAGCTTGGAATCAATGCTTTCATCATTAGCTATTGTTATCCTGTCTATGGCTTCCTTTGCAACTGCAATACCGCTGAGTTTCTTGTTGCCTTTCTGTTTGTAGGCATCAAATCCCTTTCTCTCAAATTCCACCAGTACCTGTGAGCATATCTTCTGCAGTATGTTCTTAACCTTTTTAGGTTTTGAAGATGTTCCAACCAAAATTTTTCCATTTTTAAAGGAATACGGAATTCTTCGACTGCTTATATCCTGGAATTCATCGAAGTAATCCCTGAAAACATCATTCGACAGTATCTTCCCATTCTCATCTTCAGCCATTTTCAGTATGAAGTGATCGGCTGTTGTGCCGGAAGGTACCTGTTTAATCTCTTCTTTTTCAAGAAGCTTGTTAAACTCTTCTTTTTCATCTATCTCATGCCTGAGAGATGCATCTGCTATCAGAACAGGTTCGTATCCCAACTTTTCCAGGGCTTGTACTGCCTCTAAGATATTTTGCAGGATGGGTTTTCCATCCTTAACTTTCCCGTAATGGGCTACATTGGATGCATCAACAATTACTTTCAATCGATCACCTTACAAGTGTTTTCATATTTTGCAAGACATCTGTGTGTTCCATCAGCACGATTCAAAACTATCTCAATGAAATCGTTATTTATATTTATTGTGTTGAATGAAGAAAGTGCTTTTCCCCTCAGTCTGAGTGATGAAACTGTACCTGCCGTTGCAAACACAGTTCCCTCCATTTTCCATACGTGGGGCATGTGCTTGTGGCCGGAAAGCACAAGATCTGCATTTCCATTTATTACAGATAGCAGTATGTCTCCAGCATCACTCAAAACGTTCCGTTCTCGACCAGTTTTTGGCACAGGTATTATATGGTGGTGCAGGGCTATTATCTTGTAGAGATTGTTTTTCTCTCCCTCAAGAAGCTGATCTTCCATCCACTTCTGCTGTGATCTTCCAACTTTTCCATAATCAAGGTCTGGTTCACTGCTGTCAAGTCCAATAACCTTTACACCATGTTTTTTAATATCAAGTGCTCCATATCTCTCTTTTATAAGTTCTTCAAAACATTCATCTCCAACGTGTCTTGCATCATGGTTTCCAGGAACAACCATCATTGGAGATTTTATCATGCCCAGATATTTTGCTGCCTTTTCAAACTCAGGGTAATAACCGTTTTCAGTTATATCTCCAGTTACAATTGTTACATCTGGATGCATATCGTTAACTTTGTATATTGCACTTATGAGAAGGTCTTCCTTGAAATTAACTGAACCAACGTGTAAATCAGATATATGGGCAATAAATACCATTTTAATTTAACCTCATTATGGCTTCTGCAAGGTCACCACCAGTGTCCTTGAGAGCTTTCAGAGCCTCCTCCTTGGTTACACCAGCTTGATTTGCCACCATTTCAACATCATCATCTGGGATCTCAAGTTCGGTTTCAAGCTTTCTTTCCTTTATTTTACCGCTTATCTGGTATGTTTTTTGACCCATGAAATCCATAAGGTTTACTTTAGGGTTTTTGATCAAAATTTCCTTGTTTTTGAACTTTAGGACAACCTCCGTAACACCCTTCACGTCCTTCATGTCCATTCCCATTTTTTTCATGGATCTCTGCATCTGTTTCAACTGTTTTGGGTTCATACCTGCACCAGGTAACATCATAATCCTCCTTTCCTCGTTTTTACAGCTTGACCTGTGTTAAAATTCATTATCTCATGACCGCATAAAATTGCCTTACCAAAGGCTATCAAGTCATCATTTTGATTCACTATCAAAACTTCCTCATTAGATTTTATATCTACATCACAATCTATAACAAATTTAGCAAATATACTTTTTCCTTCCCTTGCAAATGGTTCAGCATCGGCATTCACAGCAACCCTATTTTTGGGATACTCAAGGTGGGAATGCAGCCTCCTGGCACCTTCCCTGTCAAGGACAAAAACACCGTCGCTTGCACGTAGCGTTGCAATAAGTGTTTCACCATCGTAAACATGACGTATTTTTCCTGTCTTTCTACTTTTAACGATTTTAATTCCTTTTTTCTGGTTTTTATCTCCAAATAGGGCATTGCCTGAACCCTCTCCAAACTGGTAATCTGCCACGTACCTGATCCTTTCTTCATCACTTACCCTTAGATCATCTGGACCTATCTTCACCTCAGAATAAAAATCGCAAAGATTGCACCATTCAGTTTTAAAGTCTCCAAAGGTTTTTAAAACCTTTTCGTTGATTATAACATTTTTAAATCCTTTCATGTACTTTTCTGCTGCTTCTCTCACGAATTTCAGTGCATCCAGATCATTTTTAAGGGGCGACTCGTTTTGAGCCAGAGGATAAACCTCGTCGATTTCAAGGGGTATCACTGCAAATGGCACATCAACAACTACTATCTGAAGATCCCTGAAGATTTCTTCCAGGTCTGGTCTACTCAGATCACTACTTAAAACGTTAACATCATCCCCTGGAACCTTCATGTAAAAACTGCCAAGGTCCCTGTGGATATTTTTTGAATAGGGCTTCCTTGACCTTGGAAGAATGAGAAGGTTTTCTTTTTGGGGCAGTCTTTCAATACGTTTAAGATGTCTCTGTATTTCAGGTCTTGCAAGGGATTCGGGTCCTGAATAGAAGAATGCAGAATTTTTTGATGCTGGATCATATTTTTCAAAGGTTGAAGTGTAGTTTTTCAGGTTTCGAAGCCCGTCAAGGAGGTATGGGTGGGCCCGGCACCTCTGCTCAACCAGTTCCATGAGGCTGCCATCAACTATGGCCTGTTTTATCTTTCTTATCTCTGCAAAGCTCACATGGAGGTTATGCTGGGCTATTAACTTCATTCTCTCATCTTTTTCCATCTTCCTCAGATCTTCTGGGGTGTAACTGGTACATACAGGACAGGAGCATGGCATTTCAATGAGGTTTTCCAGTTTGTAGGTGCCTGTGGGCATCATGAACCTGTCATTTTTAGCGTAGAGAATGTAAGCTGCTGAATCAAAAAGATCACAGCCCATTGCAACTGCAAGTGCAAAAACCATTGGATGACCCGCACCCATTAAGTGTCTTGGCTGTGAATCAGGTAGGTGAGTTACAGATGCCATAACAACGTCCACAAGCTCCGAGTACTTGTAAGACTCCATCAAGGGGACAACTGCCCCTATTGGGTAAACATCAAAGCCCATAGCTCCTATTTCATCTGCGCATCTGCTCCTTAAATCAGTGAAGGTGGACCCCTGCACAACCGAGTTCAACATGAGCTTGTCCCTGACTTTAAGAGCTTCTTTAGCCCTTTCAAGCGTTATTTCAAGATCTTTTTCTGCCCGTTCCCTCTTGACGAAGGGAGGTGTGGGTATGTCAAGAGATGTGCCCACATCGGTCCCGATGGCTTCCTGGAACTCTATTATCTCCCTGTTTGTAACGTCAATGTCCCCGTAGACAGAAAGCTGGAAAGAGCCTGAATCCGTTACAATGGGGCCTGGGAAGTCTATGAAACTGTGAACACCTTCCTCGAGCACCCTTTCCCTCAGATCTTCATTTTTGTACATTATGTAAGCGTTTGTAATGACTATTTCAGCCCCATACTTTTTAACATCCATGGTCTGTTTTCCTGGATGGATTACAGGCATGAGGGCTGGTGTTTTAATATTTCCATGGGGAGTTTTAAGTATTCCAATTCTTCCCATTGCATCTTTGTATTTTATCTCAAAATTCAAGTTTTCCACCTTTTATAATGAATATGAATTTTATAAATCGTTATTTTTTTTATTAATATAAAAATTATCCGTTAAACATGCTAAAAATCATTTAACAAGCTTAGAAAGCCTTTTTACCATTTCTTTAATCCTATCACGAGAATTTTCTATTTTTTGACAGTTAGAACCGCAGATGCAACTATCAAATTGGGGGCAGACAACATATTTTAATTTTTCACAGTTTAACTCTTCAAAGCCAAGTTTTTCAATGCTTTTAAGAACCCTGCGTTTTAACCGAGGATCATCAATATCCTCCAGGCTTTTACCTAAATATATGGGCGCTTTAACACTTGATGCAAATTTAGATGAACCTCGCACATTTTTTCGTTTATTTGCACGTTTTTCAGCTATTTCAAAGCCTGAACTATTTAACTCATGGTCCCTGAAAGGTATGCCTGCATCACTTAATGCGATCATGCGTTCGTCTTCCATTGATAAGGGTTTTTCAATGTTTTGGAGTGAAGATGATGCAATCGTACCTCCAGTTCTTCCGAAGCGTGGCCCTTCCCCTACATGAAAACCTGCTTCTATGAGAGCGAAACGTACAGGTGCTGCAGATGTGTACGTTAAGATCATCCCATCTTCTTTCAGAATACTTCTGAGGGCCTTGAAAAATTCGACTGTGCAAACTTCTGGGGATTTAGAAGGACTGAATGGTGCCAGGAATATTGCATCATAATTTTCACCGTAATCCTCTTCCGTAACCTGATCTTCAGGTTTATCCCGACTTTTAAGTATTTTTTTAATTAAATCTCGTGCATCTTCACAATATATGTTTATGTCCAGGTTTTTAGAGATTTTATCCTGGGTTTCTTTTATTTCAGGATTCCCATGGATTGTAACTGAATTTTCACTTAGTTTAAGATTTTCTGGAATATTTTTGTCCAGAGTATCTACGTTTTTAAATTCACCTAAGTTTTTAAGTTCACCTAGATTTCTAAATTCATCTGAAAACTGGTCACCTAAAAACTGGGATTCATCCTGAACTCTGAACTTAAGGAACCCTTCACCATAAAGCTTGTCTTCTACTGCTTTTTTAATGATTCCATATGATTTTAATGGATTTGGAATGAGTAAAGCTGCTGCAATAGTTTCTATTGAAATTTCAACCATGTCAATTCTGATCTGTGGACAATGAATTTTTAAATGATCCTCAGTTGGTTTCAGATGATCCTTACCTGGTGAATATTCAGATTTGTTTTCATTGTTTAAATTTTTATCATTTAAACTATTATTTAAAAATTCGATACATGCTGCTGAATGATATCCAAGACCGCTGCAGATGTCCAGCACGTGTAAATTCTTGCCTGCATCCATTTTTTCCCTGAGTTTTGAAGGTTTAACATATTTTTCAAGTGACTCAGTCACTGCACCGTGGTAAGTGTGCATTGTCTCAGATTTTCCATTTAACTCATTGGATCTGAGAGTATAGGTTCCATCACCAGTTTCTATTAAAAATTTGCTTAGTTCATGTGCAGCCTGGGCTCTTGCACTTTTGTCTCCCAATTTTTCAGCCTTAAACCAGTTTTCAATGATTTCTAAGACATTTTCTGTGACTGTAAGTGTGTTGTAACGGTTTTTGCTGTTCATACATATAAAATTGGGTTCATCCTATTTGAATTTGGTTAAATCTATAAAAAATAATATTCAGTTAGATTCCAATTTTAAAAAGTGGAATAATGCATTTAAAAAATCTTATCTTCTAAAATGTTTAATCCGGAATATTACTAGTTTTCCCTTTTTTAAAAGCTTAATTCACATATTTAAATTTCTGAGACATTTACACAACCTCAGATATCAGGATTCAAATAAAGTTTTGCACGTTTTTGGTGGGTTGATAAAAAAATTTAATTTAATCCTTTTATAAATCTAATTCAATGGATTGAACTTTTTTCAGGAGGTATCAATTTGGTTAAGATAATTGGAATCATGGGAAGTCCCAGAGAAGATGGTAACACAGCACATCTTGTTAAAACAGCCCTAAAATCTGCAGAAGAAGCAGGAGCAGAGACAGAGCTCATAAACATTGCTTCAATGAACATAGAGCCTTGCATTGCCTGTGATATATGTAAGAATATTGGAGAATGCGGGATATACGACGACATGCGTGTAATCATTGCAAAACTTCAGGATGCAGATGGAATAATCATAGGAAGCCCTGTGTACTTTGGAAGCGTCACATCCCAGCTTAAGATGTTCATGGACAGGTCCAGACCCCTGAGAATGAATTTCAAACTCCGGGACAAGGTTGGAGGTGCCATAGCTGTGGGAGGTTCCAGAAACGGAGGACAGGAAACAACAATATCCACAATACGCGAGTTCTTTCTCATCCAGGATGCAATCGTTGTGGGAGATGGAGCACCCCTGGCTCACTACGGTGGAACAGGTGTTGGAAAGGTTAAAGGTGATGCAAAAACCGATGCTGTGGGTGTTGAAACATCCAGAAATCTTGGAAGACGCGTTGCAGAACTTGCAATGAAACTGGCAGGTTAAACTAGTTTCAGTCAAGCTCCCCTAAATTGGCTCACTTTTAATTATTTTTTTCTGGAAAAGAGAAACTTTTTCTGAAAGGAGAAGAAATCAACCTTTATATAGTTGATAATTAAATTATAGTTGGTAATTGAATTATTTGTTGTTCAGTTCAATATTATTCTTATTCAGTTTATATATTAATATCGTGAAAGTTATGTATACAAATATTATCAGGAGGATTGTATGAGGGTATTTGTGGTTGTACCAGCCTACAACGAGGAAAAAACCGTGGTTAAAGTAATGGAAGAACTTTTTAAAAGGGGATTTAACCTCGTTGTGGTTGATGATGGCTCTATCGACGAAACATACAAAAGGGCGAAGAGTGTCATTGATAAAAATGGGAGCAAAGGATTTATCTACAAACACCTCTTGAACAGAGGTTTAGGTGCATCTTTAAGGACGGGTATAACTGCAGCCCTCCTGCATGATCCAGATATCATTGTAACCTTCGATGCAGACGGACAGCACGATCCTGAAGACATAAAAAATGTTTGCAGGCCCATAAAGAATGCTGAAGCCGATATCGTTATTGGAAAAAGGAATTTCGATGACATGCCCCTTGCAAAAAAGCTTGGAAACCAGATAATGAACCTGATAACCCGAATTTTTTACGGTGTTAAAATTAATGACTCTCAATCAGGCCTCAGAGCCTTTAGCAGGAAAGCTGCAGAGTTGATAAACATAAACTCAAGGGAATACGGTGTTTCATCCGAGATAATAGGTGAAATCAAAACCAAAGACCTTAAACTTGAAGAAGTACCCATGAAAACTATTTACACAGATTACTCCATGTCCAAGGGTACCAACACAAAAGTCGGGCTTAAAATACTCTTCAAGCTGATAATGAACATTTTGAAGTAGTTAATTTCAGTAATCAATTTAAGGTGCATTTAAAATGATGATATATCAAATAATCGGAATTTTTATTGGATTTCTTGCCATTATATGGACGATTTTAAGGTTCAAAAAGGGTAAACTGTCCCCTGGAATGATGATTCTATGGAACCTCATATGGATCGTGGTTATAGCAGTTTCAATATACCCTACTCTAACTTCTTTCATCGCCAAGTTCACAGGAATAGGAAGAGGATTGGACTTAGCCCTGGTATTAGGACTCCTTCTAGGTTACTACCTCATTTTCAAGGTGTACAACAAACTTGAAACCATTGAAGAAGAACTTACAGACCTGGTGAGGGAAATAGCAATTCAAAATGAGAATTTAAATGTTCCAGATGAGAAAGGTGATGATAAGAAACCTTAATTGGGTTTCTAGTTAATGTACTTATACTGTATCTTTTTTTTAGGTGATTTTAAATCTTGTTACAGGTTCTTAAATGTCGAGGCAGCGATTTTATCTTTGCAGGTGCACCTATTGCAAGGAAATATGGGGGCACGTCCCTTGTCACTATAGCCCCGGCAGCCACCATTGCGCCCTCACCAACCTCCACATCCGAGAGGAAAGTGGAATTTGCCCCAACTGATGCTCCCCTCCTTATTTTAGGACCTTTAAGCTTGTAATCAGTTCTTATTGGGTATCTGTCGTTGGTGAAACATACACATGGACCAATGAAAACGTAGTCTTCAATTATGGTATTTTTGGGTATGTACACGTTCGACTGGATGCTGACGTTGCTTCCGATGCTGCAGTGTCCCTCAACCACCGAGTTGGTTCCAACAAGCACGTTGTCTCCGACCACGGTTTTTTCGCGTATCAAAACGTTGTGGCCAGTTTTAAAGTTGTCCCCAATCTCAACATCATTGTATATCACAGAGTTTGAGCGAATTGTCGGATTATCACCGATAATGGGATACCTGGACAGCCTTCTGTACTGCACACCGATGGTTACATTTTCAGATTTGCGAAGGTCATGATTAAGTTCATGGCTTCTGGTTCCAAAAATATCCTTGAATTTTTGCATATTTTTCCCTGTGCTTTGTGGTATGACACTTCAAACATCTTTAACCTTAATTATGTTGGATTTAGAAATTTATATTTTACTCTCATTATTTACTAATGGATTTGGTATCAGATATTTTACTATTATTTTGCTGATAAAAATCTTCCATGATTGCAATCTCCTATATTTGGTAAATCACAAAGTTACTTTTATAAAGGAGTTCAGTTTTTGGTGTTGTTTCTTATCATTCTTATCCAAAAGTGTTATTATCCAAAATAATTATATTTATCTTAACTTTATTCAATAAAATTAACTTCAGCTTTAATTTATTAATTATTTAGGAAATAAACAAAATGAAGAGATTTTTAGATAATATAATGGAAAATGCTGCTTACAAAAGAATAATGAGCAACATACTTTCTTTGTTTAGTTTACAGGGTTTGAATTATATTTTGCCTTTGGTTACTTTTCCTTATTTGACTAGGGTTTTGGGACCTGATAAATATGGAGCAATAGCCTTTGCAACGGCTTTTATTAGTTATTTTCAGGTATTAACTGATTATGGGTTTAATTTTTCAGCCACAAGGGAAATTTCCATTAATCGTGAGAATAAAGTTCATGTTTCTAAAACGTTCAGTTCTGTCTTGACAACCAAGTTCCTATTAATGATTTTAAGTTTTGTTTTGATGTCAGTGATCGTTTTTGGCTTTAGTAAGTTTAGAAGTGATTGGCTTCTTTATTTTTTCACTTTTGGATTGGTAATTGGAAATCTACTTTTACCAACCTGGTTCTTCCAAGGAATGGAAAAAATGAAGTACATCAGCTTACTTAACATGGGGACCCTGCTAATTTACACAGCTTTGATCTTCATATTTATCAGACATCCATCAGACTATTTATATGTGCCTTTAATTAATTCCATTGGTGCTATAACTATAGGAATAATTGCTCTAAATCTTGTACATAGAGATTTTAATGTAAAATTTGCTGTTCCAAGTTTAAAGGATATTAAATATCAAATGAAGGAAGGGTGGCATATATTTGTATCTACGGTGGCCATCAGTTTTTACACAACGTCAAATACTTTTATTTTAGGATTTTTTGCAAGTAATACAATTGTCGGTTATTATTCTGTAGCTGAAAAAATAGTGTTAATGGTTGTTGGACTTTTAAATCCAGTATCTCAATCTATTTATCCTTATGTAAGTTCACTTGCAACAAAATCAAAAGAAGCTGCTGTGAATTTTATCAAAAAATTAACATTAATTATTGGTTCATCCACATTCATAGTGTCTGTATTGCTTTTTTTAGTTGCAGGACCGGTTTTAACTCTTCTTGCAGGAGACCAATTCAGTCATTCTATCCAGTTACTTCAAATATTATCATTCTTACCATTTATAATAGGTTTGAGTAATGTTTTCGGAGTTTTATTCTTATTTGCATTTGGATACTCCCAATGGGTCTCAAAGGTGCAATTTATAATTGGTTTAGGTTATCCCATCTTAATAATACCAATGGCATACTATTTAAGTGATGTTGGTACAGCCTTATCACTTTTAATCGTTGAGACTATAATAACACTATCCTTCTGGAAACTTTACAAAAAAGCAAATCAAGAGATGATGAACACATGTTAAAAAAAATTTCAAAGGTTATTGATACAGTAATTGATAATAATAACACCAAAGATGCCCATAATATTGAGAGACAGCTTCAAAGAAGAGCATTAAACCAAACAGCCCAATTTGTGGAAGAGAATATGTCCCAAACCAAATCTTTTCCTGATAAATTTTCTTTACTCAAATATTCATTAAATTTAACAAACAAAAATGGATTATTTATGGAATTTGGAGTTTATAAAGGATTAACCTTAAACTTCATTGCATCAAATGTTGATAAAACAGTTTATGGATTTGATTCCTTTGAAGGACTACCTGAAAACTGGAGAGACGGCTTTGAAGAAGGCACATTCAAATTAGAAGGATTTCCCGAAGTTAAAGAAAATGTAAAGTTAGTGAAGGGATGGTTTGAGGATAGTCTACCAAATTTTATATCACAAAAAACAGAAAACTGTTCATTCATACATATAGACTGTGATTTATATTCCTCTGCAAAAACAATATTCAAAAATTTAAATAATAAAATAGAAAAAGGTACAATCATAATATTTGATGAATTTTTCAATTATCCCGGATGGAAAAACGGGGAATATAAAGCATTCATGGAATTCATACAATCCAACAACATTAAATTTGAATACATAGGATACTGCCGCTATGATGAACAAGTCGCAGTTAAAATCTTAAAAAAAGGGGAAGAATAAATGTTTAATTACATAATAGTTGGTGCAGGATTAGCAGGATGTGTCATGGCGGAAAGAATAGTTACTGTTTTAGATGAAAAGGTTTTGTTGATTGAAAAACGCAACCACGTCGGCGGTAACTGTTACGATTACTACGACAAAAATGGGATACTGGTACACAAATACGGACCACATATCTTCCACACAAACCTAGAAAACGTTTGGACATACTTATCCCAATTCACAGACTGGTACAACTATCAACATCATGTTTTAGGTTTTATAGACGGTGAAAAAGTACCCATACCCTTCAATTTAAACACATTGCATGAATTGCTACCAGAAAATTTAGCTGGAAGTTTAGAAGATAAATTAATCAAAAAATTCGGTTTCAACACCAAAATCCCAATTCTAAAGTTGAAAAAATCAGAAGATGAAGATTTGAAGTTCCTCGCAGACTTCATATATGAAAAAGTGTTCCTCAACTATACCAAGAAACAATGGGGAGTTAAACCAGAAGAACTGGATCCATCAGTAACAGAAAGAGTTCCGATCTATATCTCAAAGGACAACAGGTACTTCCAGGACAAATACCAGGGCCTACCCTTACATGGTTACCACCAGATGTTCCAAAAAATGCTTGAAAACCCCAACATCAAAATAATGCTCAACACAAACTTCAAAGAACTTATAAAAGTCGAGAACAACGAAATATACTTTGAAAACAAAAAATTCCAGGGCAAACTAATATTCACAGGACAAATAGACGAACTATTCAACTATGAATATGGAGAATTACCCTACAGATCCCTCAAATTTAAATCAGAAACCCTGAACAAAGAATATTTCCAAGAAACCGGTACAGTGAACTACCCAAACAATTACAACTACACACGAATAACAGAATTCAAACACTTAACAGGACAAAAACACGAAAAAACTAGCATAATACGAGAATACCCAAAACCATACAACAAAAACAAAGACATACCATACTATCCCATACCCAAAAAAGAATACAACCAACTCTACAAGAAATACCTGGAAAAAGCATCAAAAATAAACAATCTCAGCCTGGTTGGAAGACTCGCAGAATACAAATACTACAACATGGACATCGTAACCAATGAAGCGCTCAGTAAATTCAAGAGGGTAACAAATGAAAGATAAAACAGTTTGTGCAGTCGTAGTAACCTACAACAGAAAAGAACTACTTATATCCTGCTTGGAAGCACTTGAAAACCAAACAAGACCCATTGATGCTATCTATATTGTGGATAATGCTTCAACTGATGGTACTCCGAAATTATTATTTGAAAATAAATATCTCGAAGAGTTACCTGCAAATGAATTAAAAGAAAACTTTGAAAAGACTATCCAAAAAGGTAATACAATTATTCATTACCTTAGAACGTCCGAAAATATGGGGGGTGCTGGTGGTTTTTATGAAGGAGTGAAAAGGGCTTATAATAAAGGTTATGACTGGTTTTGGTTAATGGATGATGATTCAGAACCTTTAGAAGATTGTTTATTATCTTTAATGGATTACATGGATGTTGAAAATGTATCCGGTTTATGTTCGAAAGTTCTTGATGTGAATAATTCAATAATTACTGTCAGTAGAGGCTATTTTAATTTTAATGGCATCCCCATGCAAGATTCCGTGTCTTTAGAAAGTTATGAGAAAAATAATTGTCTAGAAATTGATATGTGTTCATTTGTTGGTCTTTTAGTACCTAGAAACGCTATTGAAGTTATAGGATTCCCTAATAAAGATTTCTTTATACATGCTGATGATTTAGAGTATTGTATTAGATTAAGAACCACTGGCAAAATATTACTAATTACTGATAGTATTATTATTCATAAAGATGAACAATCAAAAAATTATTTAGTAAAAGAAAAGTTCAACCGAAAATCTATAAGACATCCTTATGATTCATTGTGGTTAACTTATTTTTATAATCGGAATATTTTTTGGATTGGTATTAAATATGGGCAAAACAAGATTAGATTGTATTATGAAGTCTTAATTAAATTGTTGGCCATTATAACAGGGATACTTATTTATGATGATCATAAGTTTAAAAGAATAAAATTTATTAAAGAAGCTTACTCTGATGGATTTAGAGGAAATTTTGATAATAAAAAACCCAAAAATCTTTTATATGGAGATAATAAGTGAAAAAAATTCATGAGATGATTTAATTTTTTGTTAATTTTTAGGAGTTCCATGTTTTCTCCCACATCTTTTCGTTTTATTCACTAATAACTTGATTATAAATGTCTTTAATTTCATTGAAATGAGCATCCATTGATTTAATTAATTCTTTATTGTTTAATATTTTCTTATTTAACTTTATTATTTCATCAGGATTTTTAACGATATGTTCAATCAGATCTGCCAGTTCTTCAGCAGAGGCAGTTTCATTTACCCACCCTGTTGAATTATTGTGGGTGTAATCAACAATTCCTCCCTTTTTGTTACCGATAATTGGAATGCCTTTGGCAAGAAATTCAATGCCTGTATATCCATAAGCCTCTTCTAATGTGGAGGGGATAATACCCACATCTACATTTTCTAAAATTTGATCTAACTGGTTAATGTTATAACTGCCATGAGAATAAACATTTGAAAAATGCATTATGCTTTTAATGTTATAATCCAAGTCGCCCCAAATATGTAACTCGAATAGATTATTAATTCCCCGTTTATTTAATATTTGGATTGTTTCAAAAATCAATTTTGATCCTTTTTTAATGGAATAACAACCGGATAATGTTGCAAATCTTATAGGATGTTTAACTTTTAACTCTTTTGGATTGATTAAATCCAAATGTTTAACTGTTGAATGTAAAGTAATTAAATTGTCGCTTTTTAGAAATTTTCTGTAAATTTCTTCAACTCTATATGACTGAGCAATTAATAAATCAATTTTTTCCAGTCTTTTAATATTGACATCCCTTCTTTTTTGATACAGTGAACTTTTATTAATCAAACTATTATATGTGTTCGATTTATTTCTAATCTTTTTAACTTCAAAGTTCGAAAATAGATCAAAATGGAGTTTTTTTAACAGTTTATTGTTGATCCAACTATGAATTTGATATTTTAAAATTGAACCATAAGCATTTACACAACATTTAACGCATTCTTTTCCTATTTGATTTTTAAAACAATTTTCATAATTACTATTAAAAAGATTGAGTGTGGGACATAATAAAAAGAAGTCATGCAAAGTCATTACCAAAGGTATATTATACTCATCTTTAATTATATCAATTAAAGAGGAAGGTAATCCAGCTAATTCTTGTATGTGAATTATATCTGGCTTAATTTGGTTTAATACATCTCTAAAAAACTTTTCTGTGTGTTCCTCAGATAATTCCAACTGAGGGTATAAAGTACCAAGATCTCCTGAATGAAATATGGGAGAGTTAACAACCTCAAAAACAGTTATGTTATCGTTTTTCCATTTTTTAAGGGAGGTTTTAGTAAATGGGTAGTGCCGACAGGAGAAAAAATAATAGACATCCCAACCATTATTTGCTTGAATATCCATTAAATCCTCAGTATATTCAATTAAACCTCCTCCCCTCCACGGTCTGAAACCCCATCCTATATGTAAGACTTTCATTTTTTCACATCCATTCAGATAAGTGTTGAAACGATACTTATAATAGTAGCATCTAATTTTATTTAAATTAAACTAGGCTTTAAAAGTTTTAGCCAAATTAATACTTTAATCTAATAACAAAATATAGATAAATAACAAAAAAAATAAAAAATTAAATTTTAATGAGTTAAAAACATTTAATATCAAGAGGATTTAAGTTTTTTGCACCGGTTATTACCGAGTAACCTTAGTAAAAAAATTTAGAACAGAATTTGATCAAAGAATTTAAATGTTATACTAAAATCCCTAAAACATGATGATGAATTAAATTTTTTCTTCAAATGAAATAATAGCAGCAGTACTGACAACATTTAAGGAGCGAATAATGTGAATTCAGATAAGAAGATTTGTGCAGTTGTAGTTACATATAATCGAAAAGATTTATTATTAGAATGTTTAGAAGCTCTAAAAAATCAGTCAAAACCGTTGGATGCTATTTACATAGTTGATAATGCATCTTCAGATGGAACTAATGAAATTTTATTGAAAAAAGAGTACATTGAAGAATTACCAAAAGATCATTCAAACAAAGATTGGAAGAGGTACTCTACTATTCAAAACTCTACCAATAAAGATATTAACATTTGTTATATCAAGTTAAACGAGAATACGGGTGGCGCTGGAGGATTCTACGAAGGTGTTAAAGGGGCTTATGAAGATGGATACGATTGGTTATGGTTGATGGATGATGATGCAGAGCCCCTTAAAGATTCACTTGAAAGGTTAACAGATTATATTAGTGAAGATAACATATCAGCATTAGCCAGCGTTGTTAAAACTGTGGACAATCGGATAGTTCCATTACATAGAAAAATCTTTGATTTTAAAAGTCTAAGGAATTTTAATATTAGCAAAACTGTTGACCCGGAATTAATTGAAAATAACAAGGTTTTAAAAATTGATGATGCATCTTTTGTTGGTGTTTTGATTAACAGAACATCAATAAAAGAGATAGGTTTCCCTAAAAAAGAATTTTTTATACATGGCGATGATACAGAGTATTCCATAAGATTAAGAAGTGTGGGAGAAATATTACTTATTAATGATAGTGTTATTTTGCACCAAACTAATTTTAACGCTTCAAAATACGTGAAAAAATCTATTTTCGGTCGTACAGTTTACAGGGCGAAATACAAGAATTACTGGTTAAATTATTACGCAGTACGGAATAATACATGGTTACTGAAAAAGTATAGGCAACCCGCGCTGTTCATATGGATAATTTTATTATTCTCCTGGTTGGTTTCCGCATCTGCCATTATCTTATTGGATGATCATAAATATAAACGGATAAAATTTCTCACATCTGCTTATCTTGATGGGCTGAAAAATAATTTTGACAATGGAAAACCCAGAAGAATTTTATATAATCAGCCAATTAATTAAAAATTTCTTATTATGAAAAGTGAAAAAATTTTTTAATCCCTTTTCTATTTTAGAATTCTTGAAACAGTTGATGGGGTAGTTTGATTTGCTTAAAATTTAGTTTGAAATTGGATTTTTGGAAGTAGGGTAATTGAAATTTTGATGAGTTGATAAGTGTAACAACCTTTATCTTTATTTATGGTGCCGTTGTCTTATTAAACATCTTTTTTTCGGCTTTGTCAAAAACTTGGGGGTTGGTTGTTAAAAAGTTTTTTCTGGTTTTGAATTTCTTTTCTGATGTTTATTCGTGACGTTACACCTGTTTTAATCTTCATTAACCTCTTAACACTTTTGGGGAAGGTTTTTTGGAAGGTATTCTCTATTTTATTTGAGGTTCGTTCATATATTTTCATCTTCTAAGAATGCAAAGAAGGTTTTAAAGTAAGGCATCACAGAATTGTGGATAATTGATTGAATAACCTCTGAATATTCGTTAATTTTATTTAGAATTTTGTTTAATTTGTTTTTAGCATTTTTAAATGACTCACTCTGAAATAAACTGAATAATTCTAGTTTTTCTATCTTTATTTTCTTTTTTCTCTTTTTATTTAGTTTATTTTCTTGGATATATTCGGTTTATGGTTTTGTTGAATTTTTTAAGCGCGTGAAAGTAGCACCATTGGTGTTTAAACCCTAATTTTTCAATTATTGGTTTGTACTTTTCATCTAAATCTGTGGTTATGCTGATTTTGTTTTTATTCATTGTATTTTGCTCTAAAAAGTCTTTTATGTTCTTAGAATTCTCTTTAGAGTATATTTCATCAGCAACAATAATATTCTGTTTACTGTTGAATAAAAGTGGGATCTGTAAATTTCATATGCCTTTGATTTTGATCCATTCGACATCAAAAATGTAAATATCCTGAATAACGGTTTTCGGAGTTTTTATTTTGGTTTTTATGTTCAAGTATCCAGTTTTTCAAATTGTTTGTTGTGAAATATTGATTCCTGTGTCTTTTTTAGCTTTATAGGCAACATTACGCACTGATCCGAAGAATAAACCCTACTAATTCAAGGCATTTACTCTTAAAAGTCACGTGTGAAATTACTATTGTCCTCAACAATTTCGGAAATATCTGTATTGAACTTTTTTACCACATCTATTTACATTTATAAGTCTGGATTTCTGTTTTTACAACTCCTTTATCATAAAAATAAAGTGTTCTTTCGTTAACTCCATTTTTAACCACAAATTATGCTTGAAACACTCCGGACAAAACGGTTCAAACATCTCAACATGAAAAATATCCTTTTTAAACCACTTATTCAACGTTTTAGATACCTTATAATTCTTTTCATCTGATTTTAATTGGTTTTCAACATATTTTGATAAATCTTCACAAAAATAGGAAAGTTTATAACCCTGATCAAACAAACCATTAATTGGAGCAAGTGTTTTTCTTTTTAGCATAGAAAATACTGTGCTCCTCTTATTATAAAACTTTTTATGTTTCTATTTCTGAAAATAATCATTTTTAACTGGAATAACAAAAATTGTTTATTAAATCACAAATTTCAAAAACCCCCAAGTTTTTGACAGTGCCATTTTTTCGCAGTTCTTTGGAACATTTAACTTAATAGTAAATCATCCCATTCGCCAACAATTTTTTTGTAAGAAAAGTTATTGGCCAGCTCACGGGTATTTGAATATTTTTCCCTGAAAGCAGGATCCTTAATAATTCTAATCATCATGTTTGAGAACATCTTTTCAGATTCATTTAATGGTGATTCTTCTAAATTTTTAAATAAGAGTTCATTTGGAAATGGTTTTGTAAGGATAGCGTGTTCGCCTAAATATGGATAATTAATCGATTTATCTAAATCAGATTCAGGACATAACACCTCTCGTGGTCCTGTTTTGCAGTCTGCAGATATCAC
>DAHH01000010.1:47564-49832 GCA_002498385.1 Methanobacterium sp. UBA410 | reverse complement strand
AAAACCATTGGCCCTTCTGCCTGGTCAACCTACCAACGTTGATGAAGTTAAAAATCTTTTCTTTCATCTCTCCTTTAAAAAGCTCTTTATAGTTTTCAGGAAGTTCTTCAAGGGATGATTTAACGTTTCTTTCCACATCCATCATATTGTAAATGGTTCGAGTATTTGAAATACCATACGTATCATTGAGGATTCTTTCCACCTCTTTGGAGACACATACAACTTCATCAGCTCGTGGATAAAAGAACTTTATTAATCTATACTTAAGGGGACTGTTTAAAAATATCTCGGGATTCATGTGTTGAGATGCAATTATTCGAACCTTGTTCCCAAAGAGCCAGCGGCTTAAAACAGCATGGAAATTGGCAACTTCAGACACTGAAATCATGGTTTCTATTTTTAGATCTTCGCAGACCTGTTTAATTTTGGGTGCATATCTAAAAAGATCAATCCCTCTTTTTACAGGATTTCCATAAATATAACCCTCATTGAGGGTGTAATAATCGCCTGAAAACTTGAATTTTGGATTTTCATCCATTAAAGTTAAATATAAAACATCATAGCCGCGATTATATAATTCTGTGCCCAGTATTGCGGCGAATCTTTCAGAGCCTCCACCCACTTTGAGTGATTCTACTAAAATTAGAATTTTCATTTTTGCAACTCTTTTATTTGTTTTAACAGGATATTTTGAGGATTATAATATTAAATTGTTTACAGATTTATTCTTTGATAATTCAAGTAACAGATAACTTATTTTAGTGACTATTCCATTGAGTTACAATTTTTTCTTTGGCAAGTCTTTTGGTGATTGAATGTTTTTTTCTTATATCGCCATTAACATTAAATCTTTTCTTTAATCTTGGATTTATGAAATTATAAATCATTCTAGAGAAAATTTAGAAACAAATTTTAGTAAAGTGCATAGGAATATGCTTAGAACCTTCAAAGATAGTCCAGAATCAAAAAACCTTTTTATTAAAAGAGGATAATAAACAATTTTATGATTAAAAAGAGGGTTAATAAAATTTTGGGGGAACTGTTTTTCACTTACTTTCCTGAAGGGAAAATGAAAAACATGATAAAATGCTTTATTGCCAATAATTATTTATTTAATAACAGTGATTTTAGTACCGCATACAGAAACAATGATTTCATTGTAGATTACCACCAAAATATCTACAAATTCTGTGATTATCCCTCTAGTGATTTTTATGAAATTTTGGAAGGATATTTAAGAAAGTACACAATCAAAAAGGGTGACATAGTGATAGATTGTGGTGCTTATCAGGGAAGTTTTTCAATTTTAGCATCTCAATTAGTGGGTGAAAATGGTTTGGTAATATCATTTGAACCCAATCCAGCAAATTATAAAAAATTATTAATTAATTTAAAACAAAATAATATTTCCAATGTCGTAACTATAAACAAAGGCTTATGGAGCAAAAAAACCCTATTAAATTTTAAAAAGGGCGATAAAGGTTCATCATTAATATTTGAAGGAAATGTAACAGATTCTATAATAACTGTTCCAGTTGTTTCTTTAGATCAAGAGTTAAGTGATCTGGGAGTGACTAAAGTAAATTTTATCAAGGCTGATGTTGAAGGGTCTGAAATTGAACTAATAAGAGGATCAAAGAAAACCCTGTTAAATAACCATGTTAATCTAGCAATTGCGTCCTATCACATATTAGATGGTAAAAAAACATATATGCAGCTGGAAAAAGCACTCAATAAATTAGGTTATACGGCTACAACTGAATTTGAGGACCATTTAACAACCTATGCAAAAAAATGAATAGATTTCTAACTAATTTCTTAACCTTTTCTTAAAAGGTTTTAAGAAATTATATTCGGATGATCTGTTTTTAAATCAGAATACCACTTATCGAGACCTGCTTATTAATAGTATCCTTAGTCAATTAGATTGTTTAATAATTCAAGATAATAACGGTTAATTGTTTATTTTTTTAGTAACTTCTTCCATTGAGTTATAATTTTTTCTTTGGCGAAGTTTCTGGTGATTGAATGTCCATGGGCATACTTCTTTCTTAGATCTGGGTCTTCAATCATTTCAATCATTATATCAGCCAGTATTTGCTCAGGTTCAATTAGTGAAACCTCATTAAGAGTTTTGGAGATGATCTTATTGGGAAAGGGTTCCGTAAGGATTGCATGTTCGCCTAGGTAAGGATAATTAATTGTCTCATCTAAATTTAGTTCAGGACATAATATTTCTCTGGGGCCGGTTTTGCAGTCTGCAGATAT
>DAHH01000010.1:42825-47213 GCA_002498385.1 Methanobacterium sp. UBA410 | reverse complement strand
AACCATTGGCCCTTCTGCCTGTCCAATCTGCCCATGTTAATGAAGTTAAAGTTATTTCCTTCAAACAACTCTTTATAATTCTCATGGAGCTCTTGGGAGGATAATTTAATGTTTTTTTCAATGTCCATCATGTTGTAGATGGTTCGAGTATTTGAAATACCATAATCACTATTAAAAATTCTTTCTACTTCTCTGGAAACACACACAACTTCATCAGCTCGCGGATAAAAGAACTTTATTAACCTGAACTTCAGGGGACTGTCCAGAAATATCTCAGGGTTCATATGCTGTGTTATAATGAGACGAACCCTACTCCCGAAGAGAAATCTGCTCATGATTGCCTGGAAATTTGCTGGGTCTCCCGCGGAAATTATGGTATCCACCTTAAGGTCTTCACAGATACTTTTGATTTGGCGTGGATATCGTAAAAGATCCAGTCCACGTTTAAGGTTATTACCATAAATATTGGTCTCGTTAAGGGTGTGATAATCTCCTTTGAAGCTGTATTTGGGGTTACCATCCATCAGGGTTAAATAGGAAATATTGTAGCCTTGCTCATGTAGTTCGCTTCCAAGGATTGCTGCAAATTTATCAGAGCCCCCACCAATCTTCAATGTATCAACGACAATTAAAATATTATTTTTTTTCATAAAAATGACCATTTTCCCTGTTTCATTTAATAATCCTTCATTTAAAGCTTATTTATGGTTATGCTTTCTTTCCCCTTCTTTATTTAACAGCCTCTTTAAAAAACCAATCCCATACCCTATGTGAATGGATGGGAATATGATAAGGGCGTAAACACCTTTTAAACCATTGTGTGATACAATAATTAATGTGTAGGTTATATCCATTAAAAAATAGATCACAAGCGGTATTGAAACTATGACAAAGAGGCCGGGGTTACCCGAAAACAGGGATATTAAAAGGCTTAAAATGACAATCAAAAGATAAATAACAAATATAACTGGAATTAAATGGAATAGCTTTAAAGTTTCCCTGTACTTAAATGCAAAGTTGCATCGTCCCTCACCGTACTTCACCATTTGCCCGAAAAATTGCGAAGTATTCGGCCTTCGATACTGATAAACAAAGGCTTGGGGGTGTTTTAATAGGACATAACCATTTTTTATCAGTTTGTAGTTGAAATCTGTATCCTCACATTGAGTCATGGATTCATCATAGAATATTCCACCTTTTATGAGCGTGGAACGTCTGTAAAGGGCAAATGCAATGGAGTCCACGGTTTCTATCTTTCTATCATTGCTGTATGCAGTTCCCATCCCTCCGAGAGGTGTACGCAGAACAGAGGCAACTACTTTCCCGTAACTGGTATCGTCATCAGGACTGGCATAGGTGGAACCAACACCACCAACCTTACACTTCTTTTCATAAATTTCATAGGTTTCCAGTAATTTTTCTAACCAGTCCTCATTTACGTAACAGTGCCCATCAAGGTAGGCTACGTACTCTGCTTTTGATGCTTTAATTGCGATGTTACGTGCCGAGCTAATTATCCTCTGTGGGTTATCAAAAAGTTTTATGCGGGAATCTTTTTTCATTTTTTCCCGGACAATATCACGTGTTCGGTCATGGGATCGCCCATCAACGACAAAAATCTGTATATCAGCGAGATTTTGATTCTGTAAACTGGTAAGACACCTTTCCAGGTGTTTTTCCTCGTTTCGGACCCCAATTATTACGTCAATCTTACTCATGAATGTACCTCTTAATAAATCATGAATTTTACCCTTAAATTAAAATATCCCCAAATACACTTTATCAACCTTATTGATAAATCAATTTGTTGCATTATACATGATTTTAAGGGTGATGAAAATCATGATATGCTCCCCGGGCTGCACTGCCCCTGATAAACTTAAAAATATCCCAATACCAGAATAATCCTGGATATTGCAGGGGTAAACTGTTTTAGATCCTTTTATCCTTTAATTGACTGGAAAAATGTACCTATATATTTAATTGCAACTTGCTTTGATTTAAAGCAAAAAGATATCTTAACTTTAAATATTTTGATGGGATCTTGTAATTTAAATTCAAGAATTTCGATCCCCCCCCAAAAAAAAATGGTCAACAAAGAATACCCAATAAAAAGGAAGCGACCGAATAACCGTCATTATTCATAAGCTTCACATGTAAAATATTATTAGCCACAAAAGACATTAATTTAATCCAGAAAAAAATATGTTTATTCTAAAACCTAGCTTTAGGAATCTAAAATAGTAAGGTGCCAAAAAGATGATATATTTCACAGGCTGTGTTGTCAGGAAAAAACTCCCGGAAATTGCCGATGCCACAGAAAAAATACTCAAAAACGCAGGAATAGAATATGAAATCCTTAAAAATGAGGGATGCTGCGGATCCCCACTTCTCAGGACAGGATTTCAGGATGAAGCCCTAGAGGTCATGGAAAAAACGTCCAGAAATTTGGAAGGTGAGAAAATACTTGTATCATGTGCAGGGTGCTACAAAACCCTGAAGAACGATTATAAAGAATTGCTCGGTGTGGACCTGGACGTTGTTCACACTTCACAGCTTTTCAACACATTAATTGAAGAGGGAAGGCTCAAACTCAAAAAGCTGCCCTGGACTGTCACCTACCATGACCCCTGCCATCTTGGAAGGCATTGCGGAGTTTACAGCGAGCCCAGGAAGGTTTTAAACCAGACTGCAGAGCTGGTTGAAATGGATAAAAACCTTGAGGAATCGCGCTGCTGCGGTGCAGGTGGGGGTGTTAAATCAGCGTACCCTGAAACAGCCATCAAAACCGGAAAATCAAGAATTCAGGATGCAGAAGCAACTGGGTCCCGTTTACTTGTAAGTTCATGTTCATTTTGCATTTTAAACCTGAAGGATGCACTTCGAAACTCTAAAAACGATGATGAAGGTTTTAATATTTCAAATGTCCTTGATATCTCCCAACTCGTGCTAATGGGGCTTGAACAATGAGAGAATCAGAGATCAAATCAATGAACAGGGCTTTCAGGATACTGGATGATAGGAAGTCCAGAATCTTAGACAATGAACAAACCCTTAAACTCAAGGATAGAGTTAAAAATATAAGGGAATACTCACTTTCAAATCTTGATGAACTGCTTGAAACCGCAACACAGAGGCTTCAGGAAAATGGGGCGGAGGTTGTATTTGCCAGGACCCCTGAAGATGTCCTTAAAACTGTTTATGACATCGTTAAGGATGAGCCGATAGTTGCAAAGTCCAAGTCAAATGCAGTTGACGAAGTTGGTGTCACGGATTTCCTTGAAAGCAAGGGACTTGAAGTTCTTGAAACTGATCTCGGCGACAGGATCATGCAGTTTTACCCCGAAAGCAAACCATCACATCCCATAGGTCCCGCCTCCCATTTGAACATGAAACAAATAGCAGATCTGGCCTCAAAAAGGTTTAAAACCGAGGTGAAACCTGAACCACGAGAGATACTTGACATTGTGAAGGCAGATGTTCTCCATAGAATTTCAGGCTGCAGGGTTGGGATAACAGGTGCAAATGCGGTTGCAGCAGAGGATGGATCCATTGTCACGGTCCACAACGAGGGTAACATAAGCATGGTTTCAATGCTTGACACCCACATCGTCATCGTGGGCATGGAAAAGCTTGTTAAAAACCTGGAGGAAGCTGTGTCGGTTGTGAAGCTTCAGACAATTTATGCAACCGGTAAGAAAATTCCATCCTACATAAACGTTGAATCGGGCCCATCAAAAACTGCAGACATCGAACAGGTGCTCCTGAAGGATATGTACGGTGCAAAACGTCTTGTGGTTATATTTATTGATAATGGAAGAAGCCAGGCCCTTAAAGAGGCCAGAGAATCTTTGATGTGCATAGGCTGCGGCAGTTGCATTGTCACATGCCCGATCTACAACGCTGTGGGATACGATTTTGGATACAAACGGCATCTTGGAGGTAGAGGTGTGGTTTTGAGCCGTTTTATGGGCGGTAAACAGGTATGCTTTGATTCAGGGCTTTTCAGATGCGCTCAGTGCGGCCTTTGCACTGAAAACTGTCCAGTTGACATCAAAACAAGCGATTTAATTGGAAAATTAAGGAAAGAATCTGTTGAATCTGGAATTTTCTGTGATGAGCATTCAAAGATTGCAGAAAGGGTTCATAAAAAAGGGTCGCCGTTTCTCTGAATTAACAACCTTCATTTCCAATTAGTCAAATTTTATTTTTTCATTAATTTTCTTCAAGGATCAAATACAAATAAACATTTAACATCTTATCAAAAGTCGTGCAAAAATTGACCGCATTAAAATCCACAGAAACTGCCTATGAATTTTTAGAATCATTTTTTAAAGACACTAATTCCCATCCATAAGATGAACCTAACCTAATCATTAACCTAATCA
>DAHH01000010.1:31822-42655 GCA_002498385.1 Methanobacterium sp. UBA410 | reverse complement strand
CTAATCATTAACCTAATCATTAAGTTTTAAGGATGTAACGTGTAGCTCGCCCTTTTCCCTTTTGAGATAAAACTTCGAGTTCCAATAGTTTTGAGAGTTCCTTATAAGCGGCCACATTAGATATTCCAAACATCTTTTGAATATCTTTATTAGTTACTTTACCGTCTGAAATTATTTTTTCCACAATCTGCATTTGGCGACTATTAAGAATTACTTGTCCTTCTTCTTTAAGAACCTTAATATTCCTGCTCAATCCCATGACTTTTTCTCTGACGGTTTTTATGCTAACTGCTACTCCTTCTGTGAAGTATTCTAACCATTTTGTCACATCTAAAGTTTCAGGGTCAACGGTTTGCAGTGCAGCATAGTAACTGTTTCTGTCGTGGTCGTAGTAGTCATCTAGTGCAAAAAATCTTTTTAAATCAAAACCTCGTTTGTATAATAAAATTGTGGCCATTATCCTAGCAGTTCTACCGTTACCATCAATGAATGGGTGTATACGTACTAATTCATAATGTGTTAATCCTGCAGTTATTACAGGGTCAATTTCATTAACTTTGAATGAATTAAACCACTCTAAAAAGTCTTCAATTAGTCCTGGAACTTCTTCTGTTTTTGGAGGTCTAAAAGTAACTTTTCCCGTAGTAGGGTTACCTACAATAACCTGTAAAGGTCTTAAAACTCCCTCAAAATCAGGATTTTTTAATGTGTCTTTAGTTACAATTCTATGGATCTCCAGTAAATCTTTTAATGTGAATGGGTTACGAGAGGCAAAATCAGGAACTTTTTCAAGGGCCTCAAGATAATTTAAAACCTCTGCTCGATCTTTCCTTTGAGCCATTACTTCCCTTCCCTTAGCTAAGGCACTTACCTCCTCCAAGGTTAAAGGGTTGCCTTCAATGGCTGTGGATGAATGAGCACTCCTGATAATAGCATCTTTTCTAAGAGAAACCTCCCATTCAGGTATTAATGGAGAACTTTTTATAATGGCTTTAGATTCAGCAATAAAAGTAAGATTCCCAACAATACGATCCGTATAACTAAAAACCGGTTTAAACATGTAATAATTCTCCATTAAAACTTTGAATCAAATTTATCTTTACCTTTCCGTTAATCCCACTTAGAATTCAATATAATAATATATTTATAAAGTTAAATATAACTTTTTAAGGCTTAACCAACCACAACTTTTCTCATCATTCAATATCATAAATTATGTGATAATTTAAGATATAGTCCCACACCAAACAAGGTTTAAATTTGATAAAAGTTGACCAAACTTGGCAAAATTAGCATATTTTAATTAACTATGGGAATATCTAGTTTAGGGTCTATGTCAGTTTCTGAGAGAATTTTAGGGTTGTTTTACCTTCTAATCCTCAATGGGTCGTTTGAACACTTGAAATAACTTAAATGGTTTTCTTGGGGGTTTACTTGGTTTTTCGCCTTGATAAACTATTTTAACTTCATATCCAAGGGGTACTTCCTTGAATTTAGTGTCCAGTACCTTTGATCCAAAAACATCCATTTCTCCATCATCAGTTTCCAGTGTGTACTTGTTGCCGTGGTACATTCCCACATCAGTCTCTTTACGCAGGTAAATTCCTATAATTTCGTCACCTGCAACTTGGGGCCTCCAAACATTATTTTCAGGGTCTTTAATCTCTTCCCATTCACTATTTTTTCTTTCAACCATTTTTATGCCTTCCATTTTTTATTTAACCTAAGATTGGGTTCTTCTCATTAAAAGATTTTCTTCTTGATTTGTGAAGTTACAAACTGCAAGATTTACATGAACTTACAATTTTGTGAACTTACAAAATTTTTCATGGATCACTTAATTTCATGGATTATTAAATTCTGAAGTTACTATAAATTTTAAGACATATTATTGCTTTAGCATGAGCATCTGAAAAATAATCCTTTTACAGAAAGGATTATATTCCCTTGAGTACAATCAATAGATACGTCATGCAATAATTTACATTTCAATAGGGAATGAATATTATTTCATCCAGTATTTCACAATCAAAGTTCCATTTTGGAAGCCTAGATTAAATAGGAATATCTTTATATATCCAGATTCCATAGTTTACTTATTATATTTTAATGGGCTCATGAGATAATTATATAAAAAATAGTTTTAATTTAAAACAGGAGGTATATGACTTGCTTCTCTTAATCAGTCCAATAAACAGCGAAGAAGCACTTGAAGCCATAGAAGGCGGTGCTGACATAGTTGACGTTAAAAATCCGAAGGAAGGTTCGCTAGGTGCAAATTTTCCATGGGTAATCAGGAACATTAGAAAACTAACTCCAGAGGGAATGCATGTAAGTGCAACAATTGGGGACGTACCTTACAAACCAGGAACAGTTTCCCTTGCAGCAGCAGGAGCAACAGTTTCAGGTGCAGACTACATAAAAGTGGGACTCTACGGAACAAAAAATTATGATGAAGCACTTGAAGTTATGAAAAATGTTGTGAAAGCTGTAAGAGAACTTAAAGAGGATGCACTGGTTGTTGCAGCAGGTTATGCCGATGCACACAGGGTAGGAGCAGTTGATCCAATGGAAATACCAAGGGTTGCTGCCGAAGCAGGTGCAGACATTGCAATGGTTGATACGGCAGTTAAAGACGGCAAAACATTGTTCGACTTCATGGATGTGGAGGCTCAAGCCAGATTCACAGATGAAACCCATAAATATGGGCTTAAAACAGCTCTTGCAGGTTCTGTGAAAGCAGAACAGCTTGAAACACTCTACAATATTGGATGTGACATCGTGGGTATCAGGGGTGCTGCATGTGTTGGTGGTGACAGAAACACAGGTAAAATCCACAGGAGTGCTGTCAGCAAATTGAAGAAAGTGATAGAAAACTTTTAATGGATCGAAGTATAATATTTAAAAAATTTACAAAACCTTATCCTTAGGAAGATCTATACTGTGAAGTTTAGATGGTACATTTTCTAAGGTACTTTATAACTTTTTATTTTAATCAGCCCCTTTTTGAGGTTGGAGGTATAATTATATGTTTTCGGAAAAATTAAAAAACGCTCCAGAAGGTTATACATTTGATGATTTCTTGATGGTGCCTTCAATATCCTCTGTTGAACCCAAGGATGTTGTGACCCGAACCCGTGTTTCAAGAAATTACAACATAAACATTCCAATTGTCAGCTCTGCAATGGACACGGTTACAGAAGCTGAGATGGCAATAGCACTTGCCCAGGCGGGTGGCCTTGGAATTATACACAGGAACATGACCATAAGCGAACAGGTAGAAGAGATAAACAAGGTTAAACGGTCAGGGGATCTCACGGTAAGGGATGTTATAACCATCAGCCCGGAAGAATCCATAAAAGAAGCTCAGGACATAATGGATGAGGAAGAAATAAGTGGACTTCCTGTGGTCCAGGATGGAATTGTGGTTGGAATAATAAGCAGAAGAGATATAAAGCCAATCATAAATTCAGACGCTCAAAAGAGGGTAGGGGACATAATGACCGAAGATGTCGTGACCATCTCAGAGTCAACCAGTCCAGAAGAGGCTCTGGACGTGGCCTATGAAAACAAGGTTGAAAGACTTCCTGTGGTCCAGAACGGTAAGATCATGGGCATTGTGACAATTAAGGACATCCTTGAGCGTAAAAAGTTCTTAAACGCTTCAAAAGATAAAAAAGGAAGATTTTTGGTTGCAGCTGCAACAGGACCCTTTGATCTTGAACGCGCCATAGCACTTGACGAAGCAGGAGCAGACATAATCACAATAGACTGTGCTCACCCACATAAACCAGAAATCATTGAATTTACAAAAACAATTAAGGAAAATATAGATGCAGATCTTCTTATGGGTAACATAGCAACCAAACAGGCAGCAGAAGACCTCATGGCAGCAGAAGTGGACGGTTTCAAGGTGGGAATAGGCCCTGGATCCATCTGCACAACTAGAATAATAGCAGGTGTGGGAGTTCCACAGCTTACAGCAGTATCAGATGTGGCAGATGTTGCAAAAGACTATGATGTTCCTGTAATAGCAGACGGCGGTTTAAGATATTCAGGTGACATTGCAAAGGCCATAGGTGTTGGAGCCGATGCTGTTATGCTTGGAAGCTTACTTGCAGGAACCCACGAATCACCGGGGGATGTTGTTATAATGAACGGCCGCAAGTTCAAACAGTACAGAGGAATGGGATCCCTTGGAGCCATGACAGGAGGAGTGGGGGCAGGCACAGACCGCTACTTCCAGGAAGTCAAAGGACCCATGAAACATGCAAAGCTCGTACCTGAAGGAGTTGAGGGAGTTGTACCTTATAAGGGACCTGTAAATGAAGTTTTATTCCAGTTAATAGGTGGTCTTAAAGCTTCAATGGGATACTGCGGTGCAAAGGGTATTAAGGGAATGCAGGAAAAAGCCAGGTTCGTGAGGATCACACCAAGCGGCATGACAGAAAGCCATCCGCACGACCTCACAATAACCAACGAGAGTCCTAACTATCCTACAACACGTTTAATGTAATTACTGGATTCTCTTTTTTTTATTTACATCTTCAGTTCTTTCTTTTTTAATACTTGAGATGAACTTCTATGAAGTCATGTATAATCCTCTGCGGTGGTATGAGCCGACGAATGGGAAGGGACAAGGGATCCATGTTCCTTGATGGAAAACCAATGATCCTCCATGTTCTTGAAGCCATTGAAAACATTGCAGACGAGGTCATAATTGTTTTAAGGGATGAAAAACAGGCCGAAATTTACAGAAAGCTCTTAAAATCTGCGGGATGGGACCGCAAAGACCTGAATCTGGAGATCTGCACAGACATCCTGAAGGATCGGGGCCCGCTTGGAGGCATATTAACGGGTTTAACCCATACCAAATCGAATAAATCATTAATATTGCCTTGTGATTCACCTTTCATAAAGGAATCTTTTGTCTTAAGGATATTCAGTTTCTATGAGCGTGACCTTGATGCTGTTGTTCCAAAGTGGCCCACAGGTGATCTGGAGCCACTGCACGCCATCTACAAAAAGAACAGCACAGGAAAGATTAAAGAACTTCTTAAAAATAATATAAGAAATGTTAAAGCTTTAATTGAAAGATCTAAGGTCAAATTTGTTGATGTTGAGCTTCTTGATGAAAATGGAAAAAGTTTTCAAAATATAAACAGAGTAAAAGACATCAAAAAGTGAAAGATCCCTTTTTTTTATTCCTTATTTACAGGGATGCCCCAGTTTTCAGCCCAATTCCTGTTTTAGTAGATAAGTCTTTTCAATTTCTTTTAATAGTAAACAATAAAAATGTTGATGAAATAAACCATTATACAGTTGAATTAAACTTTAAGGGATGATAAAATAGTGATTACAGTTAAAACTGCCAAAGTTGAGGATGCTTGGAAGATAATTGTAAGGCAGATCATGAAAGAAGGAGCACAGGTAACTGATGAGCGTGGTTCAGTTACAAAGGAGCTTTTAAATTTGATGGTAACTGTTGGAGAACCTGCAATCTCCAAACCGCCTGAAAAGTATTTCTGGACTGCTGCAAAACTTAAAAGATATCAAAAACAGTTTTTAGACCCGGATAGTCAGGGATTTGCATACACCTATGGCAACAGACTCAGGGAACACTTCGGATTCAAGGTTGGTAGAGATATTTACCGCATTAAAACAGACCAGGTTGAATCCGTCATAAAACGGTTAAGAGAAAATAAAACAACAAGAAGAGCTACAATGACAGCTTTTGACCCGTCTATTGACCATTATCAGGATGAAATACCCTGCATGATCCTTGTTGATTTCAAGATCAGGAAAAACAGGCTTTACACAACAGCAGTATGGAGAAGCCATGATATTTATGGAGCATGGATACCAAATTTCTTTGGACTTAGAGGGCTTGCAGGTCATGTAGCAGAGAGAATTAACGTGATCATGGGGCCTATCACAATACACTCCATAAGCGCCCACATATATAAAAACAACTTTGAAGAGGCTTTTAAGGTTTAAATAAAAAGCCAATATGTACGACTTGAGGTATGGAAGGACTTTAAAAGAGTGCAGAAGATCAAATATAAAAGGACTTAAAAAAAACCTAAAAGGACTTAAAAAAACCAAAAAACAGCTTTAACTTGTTATATAATTTACAACCTGTTATAAATCTACAATAATTAAGTTCTCAATTTAAAAGTTAAGTTCTCAATTTAAAAGCAGTTATTTTTAATTAAGAGAGATTATCCAATCTATGAAAGATAAGACCCAAATACCTTGTTTTTCAAGTTTTAGGGTTTTAATGGATCGAAATTTCACTGCACTTTGAGTTCTGTTCCCTTTAATGGTTCAATTTCAACGATCTCTGGATTTCGACCCATTTCAAGGAGGAACTTGTTTACCACTTCTATCATTGCAATGTAGTTTCTTTTGCTTATTCTACAGCCATCCACAACTGTATATTTCGGCATTTCTCCATTTAACTTTTCAAACTCAATTACCTTTTCAACCATTGTTCTGTATTGCTTGAGAGTTAATCTCTCCATAACCACAGCTCCGTTTTTAGACTATGAAAACGCCCACTTAAATAGATTGCGTATTTTGTTTTTCTAATTTTAGATATTCTTTCATACTCTCCTTAAATCTCCTAAAATCCCAGTTTAATTTTAAATTATCCTGATAATCGCAATTAAATTCTTTAAAAAACAGTTCTCTTTAAAAAATAGTTCAAGCCAAAAAAGTAGTTTAATTTGAGATCTCAACGCTCGCATCAGGATCGAAGGGGTTGGTTCTGAGTGCGAGGGAGAATAGGTGGGGAAAGTTTTTCCTGGTCTGATTTTTAATGCAGTTTTTAGCTTCAATAAAATCTTCTTCAGACCAATCATCCTTTACAATAAGGGTCCTGTTAATTTTTCAGATTTTGAGTCGAACTCTGAAATAAATATCTTTTAAAAGCTTGTTCCAACTTCACTAAAAAAGGTTCCTATGACTATGTTAAACTTTTCAAGCATTATATTTTTTTTCATTTATTGTCGTTTCTATAACCAGCACAACGAGGAGAACCTCAATAGGCACAAATGCAGTGTCAATGCTGAGGTAAAAATTAAAAATAAACAACAATCTAAAATAAGGTAAGTTGACGATACAGTCTATGATCCATGTGTTAATCTTTGGAGGGCTTTGTAGCAGATATGATTGTAACGGGATTCTTTGCAATCATCATTGTGCCCCTTTTCATCACCCTGCCCCTTGAAATGGACACCTCAACAACTTCAGGGGTCAGGCCAAGTTCCTGCAGGGCTTTAACAGCTTCAACACGAGTTTCAAGGAGTATTGATGTTACCACAATTCTTCCGCCACTTTTGAGCTTTTTGTAACCCTTTTTAAGTATGGAGGATAGTTCTCCACTGCTTCCTCCAACCATGAGAACGTTGAAATCTGGAATTTCATCCAGAGCTTCTAGGGCGTCCCCCTCCACAAGGTTGGTTTTAATCAAAAGCCCCTGTTTTTTAAGATTTTTTTGTGTGACTTCCAGTGCATCTGGATTTTTGTCCACAGAATAAACTTCTTTAGCTCTTCTTGCAAATTCAACCGTCAGCCCACCAGTTCCGCAGCCTATATCCACGACCACGTCCCCTTTCAGCACATTTGACTTGCACATTACAATGCATCTAATTTCTTCCTTGGTTGGGCCCGGTACTTCTGGATCTTTTATAAATTCATCATCGGATATCATGGTTTTTCTCCGTGCCATCGACTGAAAAGATGGTTGTCTATTCCTAATACATCAAGGATCTTTCCAGTTATAAAGTTTACCATTTCATCAATGCTCTGGGGCCTGTGGTAAAATGCGGGCATTGCAGGGAGAATTATGCCTCCCTCCCTGGATATTTTAAGCATGTTCTCAAGGTGAACAGATCTGAAGGGAGTTTCCCTGGGTACGATCACAAGTTTTCTGCGTTCTTTAAGTGTAACGTCAGCAGCCCTTGTTACTGCATTGTTTGCATAGCCGTTTGCTATTGCTGCTACTGTTTTCATGGTGGATGGAACAATTACCATGGAGTTGAACCTGAATGATCCACTGTTTATTGATGCTGTAAGATCCTTAGAATCATAATATTGGGTTGCGAGTCCTTTAAGTTGACTTTCTTCCATTCCAAGTTCATATTTCAGGATTATCTTTGCAGGGTCTGTTACAACAAGGGCTGTGTCCTCTCCAGCTTCAGATAAAGCTTCAAGAAGTTTTACTCCATATATAACACCACTTGCACCGGTAATTGCAACAACTATCATTGTACCATCCTGTTTGATATTAATGAGCTATAAATTATTTAAACACTCTTTTTTAATTTAAACACTCTTTCATTTTTACTTCCATATCTTTTAGAAGGTCCTGTTAGATGGAATATTCCATGTTACAGTTCAATGTAATCCCTGAAAGGGGCTCCTGAAAGTTTTTTAACATATTTCCCTGAAGTGTATATACATAGATCAGCGTAGTTGAACCTGGCGTCCTTCAGGGCATGGACTATTGTGGATAAATCGCTCAAATTGATAAAACTGCCATTTACATCTACCTGTGTTTTCATCTCATCAAATGAGGGATATTCAGGAACATCAACAAGAACGTAGCCTTCGGGGATATCCATATCCTCAGATAATTCCTTTTCAATCTTCTTTATTTTCTGGTTCCCCAACCTGAACACTGCATCTGGATCTTCAAGTTCAGTGAGTTTCAGTGAAAAAACAGTTTTAAAAAGTTCCCTGTTGTCCAATTTATTGATCATGTCTTTTATGTAACCTGTTTGGGCCCTTGCAGTTGTTATGATATCTAAATCATCGTACTGGTAAATGTTTCTGGCATCTATTTTTCCTGTTTCAAACAGATTTTTAAGACATTTCCTGAACATGGAATTGATGATCCTTGTGGTATGATGCTGGTAAACGCTTGGGTACATGAAATACCTTGCAAGGAGCATTGATTCTGCAGCCTGAACACCTTTCTGCCTTAAAACTATGTTTTCGTGAAGTTCCATGTTGTAAATGAGTCTTTCAACATCTATAACTCCGTATGCAACTCCAGTGTAATATGAATCCCTTAACAGATAGTCCATTCTGTCAACATCAAGCTCACCAGATATTGCAGACCCCAGGGGACCATTACCTGCAATTGTTTCTGTTATTCTGTGGATGTTGAATCTTTCAGATAATATGTCCGATAGTTGAGATTCTTTTATCAACTTTGAGGTGAGTTTCTCATGTGACGTGTCAAGAACCCCTTCAGACACATGGGAGAATGGGCCGTGACCTGCATCGTGGAGTACTCCACAAATTCGCAGCATCTCTTTATTTTCCTCGTCCAAGTTGAGGTTGTCTGCAAGTCTGGATGCAAGGGACATTGTTCCAATTGAATGTTCAAATCTGGTATGGTTGGCACCAGGGTACACGAGGTAAGTGAAACCCAACTGTTTTATACGCCTCAACCTTTGTATCTGCGGCGTGTCAACTATTCTAACCTCAAAATCATCTAATTGGAGATTTCCATGAAGACTGTCCCTTATAAACTTCAAATTTACCCTCCGGACATTATTATATTGGTACCGTCAGCAGTATGTTCCTCTTTTTTGAAATCAAGTTCATATTTTACTTTTTCCACAACCTCATTCAGTGCGCTTCTTGTCTCCTGCCTGTGGGATCCTGCAACCACCACAAGGAACAGGGGATCAGAAGGCTGAAATTTTCCTACATAATGGACTACAGCCACTTCAATTACACCATATTTGTTCTTTACATTCCTTATAATTTTTTCCAGTTCTGATTCAGTTTCTTTAATATCTGGGGTTGTGAGATCCATTTTTTCAGTATTTTTACCAGGTTCTTTTTCCCTGACAATGCCCTCAAACGAGAATAATGCACCGCACTCTGCAATCCTTGGACTCTTTTTAACCTCATCCATAAGCTGGTTTATGGTTATGCTTTCTTCTCCCTTCTTTAAAATCCTGGCAATCATATTTCTTCACCTAAACCATTGTATTTTCGTGCAAATTAAATTTTTATATTCCGTGATGAATTTAATATTCCATGATGAATTAAATGAATTAAACTTCATTGCTACCCACAGGTTATCTTTTCAGGTTATCCTTTTATTCACAATCTTTTTTCACAATCTCTTTTTGAGACAGATGTTTAAGCCTGTTAACTCCATCTATTTCCTTCACAACTTCAACAACTGACTCTGGAACCAGAGATCTCCAGTCTTCCCCAGTGAGCATTCTTCTTCTCACTTCTGTTCCAGAGAAAAATTCGCGGTTAAACAGTGGCGGTACTGTAACCTCATACCCGCCTTCAAGGAACAGCCTCTGAACCAATGGGTTTCCAGAATAAACATGTGTGAATGGGGGTGTTAACATTTTAACGTGGGCAATCCACACGGAGTTGCATTCAACATCCTGTATTGGGATGATGTAGTAGCTTGATGGGGAAATTCCATTTTCACTGAGGGCCTTTGTAAGCATCATAACCCTTTCACCTGCTGTGAAGGGATCCCTAAGTGTGTGGCTCGTCTGAGCACTGCCTACACCTATTACAACCTCATCAACTTCGTGTAAAATTCTTTTTATAACTTCAATATGGCCTTTGTGAACTGGCTGCATCCTTCCAACAAGTAAACCCCTCATTAAATCACCTGAATATGATCTTAAATTTTTTTATTAATTTTAAATAACTTTTAATAGCCTTTAAGTACTTTTTTTTAAGCTTTTTAAGTTACTTTTTTTAATTAGCTTTTAAGTTACTTTTTTTAATTAGCTTTTAAGTAACTTTTTTAATTAGCTTTTAAGTAACTTTTTTTAAGCT
>DAHH01000010.1:15065-31678 GCA_002498385.1 Methanobacterium sp. UBA410 | reverse complement strand
TTTTTTTAAGCTTTTTAAGTAACGTTTCATTAAATTAAAACTTGTTTAAATCCTTAATGAGTATAGTTTTTATAATTTTAACCTCATTAATTTAGATTATAATCCTTAATAGATTATAATTTAACTTAATAATTTTATAATTTAACTTAGTAATTCAACTTTTTAATGAAATTTAATAAATCTGTTAACATTACCAACATTTGACTCATTAACGCGATACTCATTAACTTAATAAGTTTTCTTTGAATTTATCTATCCCTTTTTCCTTTTTTGCAGTCCTTAATTACAAAGGAGCAGTGATCATCACCCATTGCATAACATTTAACCTCATCTACAGTCTTTTCATCCTGAAAATGGGCAGAAAAGATGGTTTTAAGTATTCCTGAATCGAAGGAACATGCGGGTCTTCCAAGGTAGGGCAGGCCCTGGCATTCAAAGCAGTCATAAACATTGATTGTCAGGGGTTTTAAACTTCCAACTTCAACGCGTCCCAGCTCATGCGTTTTCCAGAATTCAACAACATTTTTCAAGAATCCCGTAAGATCGGCATGGTCTAACTTTTCATGAATTGCTTCACCCACCCTTTCTCCGGCTTCGTAGAGTATGGGGTCAATGTTCACTCCCTGGCGTAAGAGTGAAACCCTTATGGTCTGAAACATCATCCTGAAGAATTCAAATGGATTGTCTTCACTTTCTATGTAGCTTTTCAGATATTTTTCCATGTCCTCTTTAAGCATTTTTTCCCGGGACAGCTTGCCTAAATATTCTGATTTTAAGAAAAATATCTTTTTGCGTGCATCTTTGGGGTCTTGTTTTGAGCCTATTATTCTTTCATCAGCCATACGTTTGAGATGTACTGATACTGTGGATTTAGCCTTACCAGAAAGTTCAACTATCCTGTCAAAACTCAGTTCTCCTTCCCTGAGCACTGATAATATTTTTAACCTCACCGGATTGTCAATTGCATACACATCTTCAGGTGTGGCAAATAATTCAATTTTATTGTCTTGGTAAGGATATTTTGGGTTCATACGATTCATAATTGTTCCTTTTTTTTAGTTGTATCCCACATATGGAATATGTATCTACTTTAATGTTTTGTAGCTTCCTTTCGCTTATTGTTTCATATTTTATTATTTTAAAATCCTTTTAATTCCAGAAATCCTTTTAATTATCCCGCTTTTTATCTTTTATCAGGGATATCATGGATCTTCATGGTAGCCTGGGTTTTTAAGTTTAATAAGATTTTGTAATTCATCCATAAATAATGTTCGCATAACACTGAACATTCGTTATATATCGAACAAAATCGCAAATTATAAATAGGACTGTTCGCTCAATATAAAACATTCGTTATTCAACGAACAATTAAAAACGAATTTGAAGAACTGTAGAAAAAGTGTATGGAGGAATAAACATGCAGGAAAAATTGAACATGTTCTGTTACCAGTGCTCCCAAACCGCAGGAGAAACTGGCTGTGATACAATAGGTGTATGCGGTAAACAGCCCACAGTTGCAAGGCTTCAGGATAATCTGCTTTTTGCAATTAAGGGAATATCTGCCTACCTTTACCATGCAAGGGAACTTGGATACACAGACCCTGAGGTAGATGCCTTCCTTGAAAGAGGATTCTATTCAACCCTCACCAACGTAAACTTCAATGCAGAGGAATTTGTGAAACTGGCACTGGAAGCAGGCCAGATGAACATTAAAGCCATGCAGCTTTTAAAGAAGGCCCACATCGAGAAGTACGGTGAACCAACACCAACGCAAGTCCCCGTGGGATCAGTTAAGGGTCCAGGGATCGTTGCAACAGGCCACAGCTTAAAGGCACTTGAAGAACTCCTAAAACAAACGGAAGGAACTGGAATAAATGTTTACACCCACTCTGAACTTCTCCCAGCCCACGGATATCCGGAACTCAAAAAATACGACCACCTTGTTGGACAACTTGGCGGACCATGGTTCGATCAGAGGGTAACTTTCAAAAAATATCCCGTTGCAATACTTGGAACTTCAAACTGCGTACTCACTCCCAATGAGGACTACAAAGACAGAATATTCACATCAGGAGTTGCACAGCTTCCAGGAGTTCAGCACATAGAAGACTACGACTTCACACCAGTAATTGAAAAGGCCAAGTCTCTACCCGAGCTTGAAGATGAACCAAGAGAAACAGTTCTTACAACAGGATTTGGAGCATCAACAGTTCTGTCACTTGCAGATAAAATAAAAGAACTTGTTGAATCTGGTAAAATAAGACGTTTCTTCCTGGTTGGGGGATGCGACTCACCAAAACCCCAGGCCAAATACTACAGAGAATTTGTGCAGAAACTGCCCGAAGATACAGTTGTTTTAACGCTTGCATGCGGAAAGTACAGGTTCAACGATCTCGAACTTGGAGACATCGAGGGAGTTCCAAGACTCATAGATCTGGGCCAGTGCAACGATGCAATTGTAGGGATAGACATTGCAGCAGCCCTCTCAAAACTTTTCGGATTGGAGCTAAATGAACTGCCACTTACGTTTGTTTTAAGCTGGATGGAACAAAAAGCAGTGGCAATACTCTGGAGCCTCCTCGCTCTGGGCATTAAGGGAATCTACCTCGGCCCAATAATACCCGGATGGGTGAACGATGACATTCTCAAGGTTCTGGTGGAAAACTACGATTTAAAACCAATCGGTGATCCGGAAAAGGATATAAAAGATATTATGGGATGAATAACTTTATTTGGGGAAGTAACTGGAAAATATGGAAATATCTATTTAAATTCAGTTATTTTCCCTGAATTTAAGGTTATTTTTCCATTTAAATTCTTTTTTTACGTACAGGAATGGGGATGTAAAATTATATGATGAAAATTTCTATAATTTTATGACAAAAACGTACGGTTAATGGTTTAAATTTATTATCAATTGAATTACTTTTGATGAATTATATTCCAGATAAAAAAAGAAATTTTCTTGATAATACATAATTGTTCTTGATAGTACATAATTGTTCTTGATAATACATAACTGAAACTGTATCAGATCAACAAGTCCCAGTTTTCACTGGATTTAACCTTAAATCATTCAAAAATTAAAATTATACAAAAGTATCATATTCTGAGTTTGTAAAAAAATTGGTTGGGAAAGTTAGGGCCAAGGGAGTACTGTTATAACAGAACTGGTAAATTGTTGGGCTCTATTCTAGGCCATTGAAGTTGGATAGTCCGTACCTGAACAGGATTACTCCACGCGTGTATGGCTGTACAGCTTTGATTTCTGCTGATAGTGTACTTGCGTTTTTGGGAGTTGTACTTTCATTGGATTGGTAAGTTTCAAGTCCCGCCACAATTTTTCCAGGGAAAAGGATGTTGTAAACATTGTAGATCTGGTTATATTTTTTAACCCTGTTTGTCAGACTGGTTACTCCATATTCGTACTCTCCTATGTAAAGCTGGGGAACTATGTAATTACATAAAGGTTCAATTAAGTAATAATATTGGTTTCCGTCCCATCCGTCGGGTTTAACAGTAAGTGAGAATGTTACGCCGTGGGTGGCCAGCCTCATGTCCAAAATTTGTAAAAGATGTGCTGGCATATTATATGTTTCCATATCTAATTGAACTCCTATTTTCATCTGAGCGACCTGTGAGGCATGAGCGAACCCTGGGAATACCCAGGCGTTGGTTCTTATTCCCACAGCGTCAGCTTTTTCTTTGGTTTCTGATAGTACAGGTAAATAATTGTCATTTGTTACCCGAACGTATATGTCTGTTATTCCTGCGCTTTTTAAGTCGTTGAAATTGATTTCTGATATGGGTGTGACATTGGGGTTTATATAGTAACCCACAATAAAATTTGGACTGGTTTGTGCAGTGGTTGAATTTCCTGCTGCAGATACACATACTGAACCCAGTGACAGGGCAAGTATTAAAACTAATGATATCCCTTTATATTTAATTTAAATCCCTCCCATGATAAAAGGAAATCATTGAGTAGGATTGAATTGAGTAGGATTGAGTAAAATTCCAAGTGGGTTTAGCTCTATGGTTGTTCATTAACATCTTAATGTCCCCCTGTTAACTGTAAATGTCAGTGCAATGGATCTTGCCTGGAATATTGTTAGGTAACTGTATCCCAATAAAAGGACCAGGAAACCTAGGATGAAAAATAACAGAATTCCTCCAACTACACCAATGATAAGTCCTGCAACTATCATAATTAACGTCAGTACTATCCACCAAATGATATAATTTCCCCATCCAATTGCCGCAATTCTAGCAAATATTTCACGATATTGCAGTGCCGCACCTATTTCGCTGTCATAGTAAGCCATGTTAGCTACACCCATATATGCAAACATGCTGATCATTATGGCAAAAATAAGAGCTGCTGCGAGAAATATTGCAGATCCTGCAAAGACAAATGAGAGTGCATAGAAGATTAAAGGTACAATTGCGTAGATTATACAGACTATTAAAACTTTTAAACCATCAATAAATAGTTCCCCAACACCTCTAAAGTCTGGAAGCTCATCCAAACCAGCCCAGGTTGATTTCATGATCCTTAAATAGTATCCTAAGCCAATAAAATTCACAACTGGAATTACCAAGATTACTCCCAGTATAATCAGCTTTGCCCAATTTTTAATAGGATACTGCAGAGAATCACTTATGTTTCGGATTATACTCATTTTTTCACATCAATCTTAACTATAACCTAATAATTAAATCTTTCAATTTTTAAAATTTATTTTACTTCTTCAACACCCCCTTTTTTCAATAAAAAAGATTCCGCTTTATCTATAAATAAACTCTGGATGGATAGAACTTTAAAATGGATAGAACTTTACTTTAAAATGGATAGAACTTTAAAAAAATAGTGTTTAAGTCTTATTTTTCTATTTGTAACCAATTTAGATTCACCATTATCTTGTTCACCCTTTTTACGAATTTAGTCTACTATAAATTCTCCATAAAAAGTATGTTTTATTAACATCAACGTAGAAAAACTATTAAACAATTAGCGAAATATTGAGAAGGATCAGAGTAATTCAACTAGAAATTGCAGAAAAAAGCTTAAAATTTATATTTTTAAGACAAACGGTGATATTCAATGATTAATGTTGAAAACGTGTCTAAAATTTATAAAATGAAAGATGGTGGAGAGATCAAGGCCCTGGATAATATAAGTTTCAATGTGGAAAAGGGGGAGATCGTTGGAATAATCGGGATGAGCGGCTCTGGAAAGAGTACACTGCTTCGAATCTTGAGGGGTGTGGAATCCTTTGACAGCGGAGACATAACAATGGATGATGTGAAGGTTTCCCATGACTCATCGGCCCATTACATGCACAAACTCCGTGATGCAACCGCTATACACCTGCAGCGTTCCTTTGGTTTATGGCCCGAAACAGCCATTGAAAATGTCATAAGAAAACTGTACGGTACAAAGTACAGCGATGAAACACAGACCAACATGAAATACGCCTTTGATGAATTTGAAGATGAAGCAATGGAACTTTTAAGGGTGGTTGGACTCGATGACAAGGCCTATCACTTCGCCCCTGTTTTAAGTGGTGGAGAAAAACAGCGCCTCATAATGGCAAGACAGCTTGCAAAAAAACCGAAAGTCCTGCTCCTTGATGAACCCGCAACAATGTCCTGTCCAAAAACCAAACAGGAAGTGCTTGACGCGATAAAAAACATCAACCAGAAACTTGGGGTTACAGTTATCGTGGTGTCCCACCTTCCAGAAATTCATGAGTACCTCTCAGACAGACTTATACTCATGGAAAATGGGAAAATAATTGATGAGGGCTCCCCAGAGACCATAATTGCGGAATTTGTAAAGAATATGGATGCGCCAGAACCATCCCGGGATCCACTGAATGTAGGAGAACCTGTGATAAAAACAGAAAACCTCGAAAAGAACTTCGTACTCATCAAGGGAGGAAAGGTTCTTGAGGTTGAAGACATCAACTTCAATGTTAAAGAAGGGGAAATAGTATCCTTAATAGGGCCAAGCGGTGCTGGGAAAACTGTCCTTTTAAGGATGGTTGCAGGCATTGATTATCCCGATGCTGGGAAGGTTTACTTCAAATTCAACGACAAATGGGTGGACATGCACCAGCCAGGAATCAAGAGGATGAATGTGAGACGTAAAATGGGATTCATGCACCAGGAGTTCGCACTCGTACACCATGCAACCATTAAAAGCCAGATAGCTTCAAGACTTGGTATTAAAGGAGAAAATGTGGTAGGAGAAGCTAAAAAAAGAGCTGAAGAACTTGGAATAAGTGATAAAGTTCTGGACATGCTTTACCAGCTTACAGACCTTCCTGAAGTTGAAGCGAAACATCAGCTTGAGAAGATAGGACTCTCACCAAGCATTCTTGACGAGTTGTTCCCAAGCTTTCCCGACACTGAGGTTAAGGAGTACGCTGAAAAAGTATTTGGAGCACTGGATCTACCACTTGATATTCTTGAGAGACGTTCTTATGAACTATCAGGAGGTCAGAAGGTCAGAACAGCCATTGCATTGGTTTTAGCATCTCAACCAGACATTTTGATACTGGATGAACCCTTCGGAGATCTGGACCCAATAACACTCAGAACAGTTTCAAATTCACTCAAAAAGATAAACAAAAAGTTCAACACAACCATATTGATGGTGAGCCACCACGTTGACTTCATCGAGGAAGTTACAACCCGAGCTATAATGATGGAAGATGGAAACCTTGTCATGGATGGAGATCCACACAAGCTATGCAACACCTTTGTTGAAAGATGTCACGCAGATTACCTCAAAGACTTTAATGAATTAAAAAAACAGATGGCTGGTGTTTAAATGAAATTTGATGATCTGGAAGTTGAAAAGGCTTACAAGGTGCTTGCACCAAGACCTGCCATAATAGTAACAACTGAAAACTCTGAAGGTGCTGTGAATGCAGCTCCCTTCTCTTTCACAATGCCAGTTTCCACAAAACCTCCAATGGTTGCATTTGCATCGGCTCCAAGCCACCACACCTGCAAAAACATTGAAAAAACCGGGGAATTTGTTGTGAACATGCCAAGCGAGGCAATTCTGGAAAAATTGTGGATTACGGGGGAAAAATTTCCATACGGTGTCAATGAAATAGAAAAAGCTGGTTTAACCCAACTTGAATCCTTGAAAGTTGCACCACCCAGAATAGGAGAATGTTTTGCGCACATTGAATGTAAGGTACACTCCATCCAGGAAATGGGTGATCACAAACTGGTGGTTGGTGAGGTTGTGCATGCAGATGTATCCTCTGAAGCTTTAAAAGATGATCTTCTCGACGCAGAAAATGTGAAACCGATTCTACACCTTGGGGGTGTGAGCTTCATTGTTGGGGATCATTTGAAAAGGGTTGAATAAACTGTCCAACAATTTAACGGTCAATTGAAAATTTGGTGATAAGTAAGAGATTTTGGTAATCTGATCCCAGATTTTATCAAATTTTTATCAAAAAAATGGTTTAATCTAAATTTCATCCAAAAGGTAAATTTAATCCAAAAGGTAAATTTAATCCAAAAGGTGGTGATTAAATTGTTTGAAACAATAATGGTTCCAACAGATGGCTCAAAATTTGCAGATAAGGCTGAAGATGTTGCAATTGAAATGGCAAAAAAGTTCAACTCGAAGATCGTTGCAGTTCATGTAATCGATGAAAAACTCATATACCCCTTTGAAACCCTGGAAGAGGAGGGGCATGCCATACTGGATAGGGTGCAGAAAAAGGGGAGAGAGAATGATGTGAGAGTTGACGAAGTTCTTCTAGTTGGTAATCCATCTCGTGACATGAAAAAAATATCGGAAAAATTAGAAGCCGACGTCATAGTCATTGCCACCCACGGAAAAACAGGCCTTGTAAAACTCATCATGGGGAGCGTGGCCGAGAGCGTGCTGAAAAGTGTTAAAATTCCAGTGATGCTCTTAAAATAAGTTCACAGTCCAATACTTCGCCATCTACCAAAATTTCGTAATATTTTTTATTGACATAATTTTTTATTGACCTAAAAATCTTCAGGTTAAACTGTATTTATATCATGCTAAACTACTCTACGTATCGATGGATAACTGATCAAAAACTGTACTTAACTTATCAAGAACAGGCTGATGTTTACCACGAGGTGCGGAGTCTGCACCCAAAGTACCTTGATTCAAAGGGTCTTGTTGCACTCTGGAGAGAAGAACTGCTTGCAAGAGCCGTGCTCATGAATAAAACCAGGTTACAGGAACCATCCCAGCTTGAGAGGTTTAAAAAAGCAGAGGATCCTGTAGCTGCAATTGACACCTACCTTTTGAACGTTTACAAAGAAACATGTTCAAGGGGTTACAGGTTTAACAAAGATAAAATCGAGGACAGATTTACAAAATCAACGATTAAAGTGATTAATGGGCAGATCTCATATGAATTAGAACACCTGAGAAGGAAATTGAGGCTTAGAGATAGCTCAAGGTCTTCAAAACTTGAAGGGTTAACCTTTCCCTTACCAAACCCTGTTTTTAGCATTGTTGAAGGTGATGTGGAACCATGGGGAGTCGTTCATTAACATCACCACCCAGTTCAAAAACTGTTCAGCTTTGAAAATGCCAAAAAACACCTTTTTTTATCATGTAACCTGTTTTGAGTTAACTAACCACATTGCTGAATTGTGTTATTGAATTACTTGATTTTGATGGCTTGAATAGTTACTTACCTTAAAAACACCATGAATCAGTACATCTAAAAAGGGTATACTACAAAATTGTTATATAATGATAAAAATATAAAAAATGGGTGAAGGCTGGATTTTCAAACTTCAAAACTGCGTTTATTAAGGATGGATAAATTAAGGATAGATGGATGAAAATCTAAGCCTGATAAAAAAAGGTATAACTGCAAGGTTAATGGATAGAAATCTGGCCTGTAATTTAAGCAAACCATGAACCTGCAGTTCTGGTGGTTTGAGCGGATCAATCCATTCAAAAACTAAAGGAGGATGAAACGTGAAAAAATTCATTTGCACAGCCTGTGGATATATCTACGACCCTGAAGAAGGCGATCCAAACTCTGGAATTGAGCCTGGAACTCCATTTGAGGAACTCCCTGATGATTGGTGCTGTCCTATGTGTGGTGTTCCAAAGGCTCAGTTTAAAGAAATGGACTGACAGAGAGCGTCAAAAAATGGATAAGATCTGAATTTAGATGAAATCTGAATTTATCTTCTAAAAAAGCTTTTAAAAATCTTTAATTTTTAAAAAAACCTTTAAATGTTGAAGGAGGTATAAAATGATGGATGGAAAAATGCAGGATGCCCTTAACGGCCAGTTGAATGCAGAACTTTATTCAGCCTACCTCTACCTTTCCATGGAATCCTACTTCGAATCAAAGGACCTTAGTGGATTTGCAAACTGGATGAGGGTACAGGCACAGGAAGAGCTTGCCCATGCAATGAAATTTTACGACTACATAATACAGAGAGGTGGAAAAATCACGCTTTCACAGGTAAATGGACCTCCAGCAGATTGGGAATCTCCACTCGTAGTATTTAAACATGTGTATGAACATGAACAAAATGTTACAAGCCTAATAAATCAGCTGGTTAACCTTGCCATTGCACTTTCAGACCATGCAACCAACAACTTCCTTCAGTGGTTCGTTGCAGAGCAGGTGGAAGAAGAAGAATCAGCAAATGCAGTTCTCCAGAAAATAAAAATAATGGGTGAGGCTCCAGGTGGAATATTCATGCTGGATAGTGAGCTTGCAAAAAGGGTTTTCACACCACCAGTCCAGACAAAATAGAGGATTATCTTTTTTTTACCTTGAATTTTTTTTTATTTGAAGATTTTATCTATGAAGACATATTTTTTTTGATGAAACAATTTTTAGATGCCTTAACCATTTAAAAAAATGGTTTTTAAGCTTCTATTCACTTCAGGTGATAGATAATGAAAATTGCAGATACCTTCAACAAGCGTTTTGCCCACTGGAAGATCAAATTGCCGGAAGAAGATTTAAAAACAAGGCAGAGTGGACACATTCAACAGGGTGGCTGGATTATTCAGTATTGCTTTGGAGAAGACAAAATTAGTGAATATATGGTATTACTATGCTACCCACAGAATGATTGATGATTCACATGTACGGTTGCAGACAGCAGGAAAAAAGAACTTTCAACACTTAACGGAGGATTTTACGCAGTGAAGACCATGTAGAAGCTAAAAGACTGGAAAAAGAGCATGATGCGTACAACCGTGAAGTTGCAGAAATGCTGGTTGAGAAGGGATTCACCAAGTTCACAATCAACACGTGCCTCAGTGCAGGTTTGAATAAAAAACTAAAAAATGATCATGCGGCTCATCTTTAATGAACCAGCTCGAGGGAGCATCCTTTATTTTTGTTCACTTTTTTTTACATTTTAAAAGATTTTTCTATAATTTATCACCAGTTCTTTAAGATACAGAGATTCTGGAAACACAGCTATCATCTTATTAAGCTGTGTAAGGAGATTAAATTGTACAGATTTTTAATCCTAAAACTTTGTAATCAATTCTTAAACGTTCGGATAGATCATTTTAAGCCCTCCCCTCTAAAAACCGCCTTTTTTCAATGGTTAATTACCCTAAAATATTAAATCGAAATAAATAATAAACATGACTCCTCTAATAATACAGTAATGACTCTAGATCTAGGGAGGATAATTCATGGGAGAAAAGGTATACGAACTAAGGAAAATAAAAAAGAAAGATAAGGGAATACCTCTTATAGGTGATGAATTCCCAAAAATGGAGGTTCAAACAACTAAGGGTATGATGAAACTTCCAAAGGCATTTAAAGGTAAATGGTTTGTACTTTTCAGCCACCCTGCTGATTTCACACCTGTCTGCACAACGGAGTTTTATGCATTCCAGAAAAGGTACGATAAATTTAAGGAGCTCAACTGTGAGTTAATAGGACTCAGTGTTGACCAGGTTTTCTCACACCTCAAATGGATAGAATGGATGAAGGACAACCTTGACATTGAAATAGAATTCCCTGTAATTGCCGACACAGGCAAGGTAGCTAAAACTCTTGGACTCATACACCCATCCAAGGGAACCAACACGGTCCGAGCCGTGTTCATAGTTGATCCAGAGGGAGTTATAAGGGCCATGCTCTACTATCCACAGGAACTTGGAAGAAACATGGACGAAATAATCCGCATGATAGAAGGATTCCAACAGATTGAGGAGAAAGGAGTTGCAATTCCTGCAAACTGGCCTGAAAATGAATTAATAGGAAAAGGACTTATAATTCCACCTGCAGCTGATGTTGAAACCGCTAAAAAGAATCCTTTAAAATATAAAAACTTTGACTGGTGGCTGTGCTACAGGAACTACTTTAAATGGTGATTTCAAGGCACAATCCAAATCATGAGATGATTTCTTTTGGAATTTTCATGGAAGATGAATAAAAAAAAGGAGGGGGAATAAAATATGGAGCAGATGTTTTATGAACTACCGCCACTTCCATATGACTATAAAGACCTGGAACCCTACATTTCAGAGGAACAACTGAAAATACACCACGACAAACATCACCAAGCATATGTAGATGGTGCAAATGCCCTGCTTAAAAAGTTTGACGCCAGAGATTCAGAATTTGATATAAAGGCAGTTGCAAAAGAGCTTTCATTCCACGTTGGAGGTTTCATACTGCACAAGTTATTCTGGGAAAACATGGGGCCTGCAGAAAAATGTGGAGGCGAACCCACAGGAACCATAGCCGACTACATAAAAAAAGACTTCGGAAGCTTTGAAAGATTTAAAAAAGAATTTACACAGGCTGCAGTTGGGGTTGAAGGCTCTGGATGGGCTGCACTTACACTCTGCAGGAGAACGAACAGGATATTCATAATGCAGATTGAAAAGCACAACGTGAACGTGATACCAGGATTCAGAATAATGATGGTTCTTGACGTCTGGGAACATGCATACTACCTCGATTATCAAAACAGACGACCTGAATTCGTGGATGCCTTCTGGAACCTTGTAAACTGGGATGAAGTGAACAGAAGAGCTGAAACATGGCTCAGCTCACCACTTTAAACCCTATTTTTTATTTTTTTCTACTAAATTTTCCTTAACTACAACTTTTCTACTAAATTTTCCTTAAAATAAGTGAATAAACTCAATGAGAAATTAACCGAATAAATCTTTTATTAATATGTTTAATACAACCTTTCTCCTTGTACCAGTTTTTACTTCTCCTTGTACCAGTTTTTACCCATATATGCTTGGTTTTTTGAATCTAATTTTACCAGCACCACAATGAGGACAGGACCAGTTGTCTGGCAGTTCTTCAAATGGAGTACCGGCATTTATTCCTCTCCGGGGTTCACCAACCTCGGGATCGTAAGTATAGCCACATATACTGCATTTATATTTATCCATATGATTTACCCCCACTTTTTAAAGTTTTATTTTAATGAACAATTTTATGATCATTACCAGAGTAATTTGGAAAAATTCTTTAATAATTATATAAATTCCTCAATATTTTGTAACAAAGATATATTGTAATTATTACATATTATATATTTCTAATATTTATTAAATTAGATGTAAATCTAGTTAAAATTAGATTTAAACTGTTTTAATTATTCTTATGTATATATAATAAGTTTTCAACTGTTCTCATACTTTTTATGCAGTCATAATTCATAAAAAACCTGATAAAAATAAATTTGAACTACAATCATTATATGGTAAATATAGTAAGTTATAAATTGGATTTTTATAAAACAATGATACATCAAATTTAATCAATGATTTTATAGACAGGAGATAGTCATGATCTGGAATGAGGAAGCAGAATGTATGTCTGCAGAAGAAATAAAAGAACTGCAGCTTCAAAGATTACAGACAGTTGTAAAGCGGGCCTATGAAAACGTGCCCTACTATAAAAAACGATTCAACGAACTTAATATAAAACCCGAGAATATTGAAACTCTGGAAGATATTGAAAAACTTCCTTTCACCACAAAAACCGATTTAAGGGCTGCATATCCCTTTGGAATGTTTGCCGTTCCAATCGATGAGATCGTTGAGGTTCACACAACGTCTGGAACCACAGGAAAACCAACTGTTTCAGGATACACAAGAGGCGACCTTGATCTTTGGGGAGAGGTTATAGCAAGAGCCCTCACAATGTTAGGTGCACATAAAAAGGATAAAATCCAGAACAGTTATGGTTACGGCCTTTTCACAGGCGGCTTGGGAATTCATTACGGTGCACAGAAAATTGGAGCAACCATGATCCCAATATCTGCCGGCAACACCAGAAGACAGCTTGAAATCATGCAGGACTTCGGAACAGACATCATCAGCTGCACGCCCTCCTACGGACTTTACATTGCAGAGGTGGCTGCAAACGAGGGTATAGACACAGAAAAGCTCAAACTCAGGGGAGGATGCTTTGGAGCTGAGATGTGGACAGAGGAAATGAGGGGCGAACTTGAAAAACGCCTGCACATATCAGCACAGAACATCTACGGTCTGACAGAGATCATAGGGCCCGGCGTTGCAATGGAGTGTGAGGCTAAAAACGGACTCCACATCTTCGAGGACCATTTCTACCCCGAGATCATAGACCCTAAAACCCTCAAAACACTCCCTGAAGGAGAAACAGGAGAACTTGTACTCACAACCCTTACACGTGAGGGAATGCCGGTTATAAGGTTTCGTACAAAGGACATAACAGCCCTCAGACGTGGAAAATGTTCCTGTGGAAGAACACAGGTTAAAATGGACAGGATCACAGGACGCTCAGATGATATGCTCAAGGTGAGGGGAGTGATTGTGTTCCCATCCCAGATTGAGAAGGCACTCCTGAAAATAGAGGGAGTTGAACCACACTACCAGATCATAGTCACAAGGCCAAAACAGCTTGATGAACTTGAAGTTAAGGTTGAAGCATCTCCTGCACTCTTTTCAGATGAAGTAAGACATGTTGAAGATGTTAAAAAGAACATTGCAGATGTTATACACAGCGAAATTGGATTACGTGTTAATGTGAGCCTTGTTGAACCAAAAAGTCTTCCAAGAAGTGAAGGAAAGGCTGTGAGGGTTATTGATAAAAGGAATATATGAGGGTTGAAAATGGAAGAAAAAGAGATGAAATTAAAACAGATATCAATATTTCTGGAAAACAAGAAAGGCAGATTGTGGAAGGCACTGAACATTCTATCAAATGCCAAGATAAATATCAGGGCACTTTCCATTGCAGACACATCCGAATTCGGTATCCTGAGAATGATAGTTCCAAAACCAGCTGAAGCCAAGAAAATACTTGAAGAAAACGACTTTGTGGTTAAGGTAAACGATGTGATAGCAGTGGGCGTTTCAGACAAACCAGGCGGACTGGACAGCATGTTAACTGCTTTAAATAAAGCAGACATCAATGTGGAGTACATCTACGCCTTTGTAGAGAAAAAATGTGAAAAAGCCATTGTTGTTGTGCGCATAGAGGACATTGAGGGAGGTATAAAGGCCCTTGAAGAGGGTGGAATTACGATGCTTTCACCTGAAGAGGTTTACAGTCTCTAAACCTGGACCTTATTGAATATTCCATATTTAAATGTCTGGTTGAAAACATTTAATACATCTCCCCTTTGAAGGAGAAACTTTACTATTTTTTTAGTTAGGTAAACAGTTAAGGGTTGAACCAAAGATAGAACTCATGGATGACAACCTTCTGAAGAAACCAGAACTTCTCAGTTAAAAACATTTAAACCCTATACATAATACAGACCCTATAATAATACAGACATTATTGAATAATATTACCTGGTTTCTAGCAGAACTTGACATACAGTATTGCTGCATTTGGTGGATTCATTTTTCTTTTTATAACTTCTAGAAGTCCATTATACTTATGTTATTGTGATATTAACTATGATTACCTTGAAATCTACATAGATATTAACTATGATACCTTGAAATCTACATATATACCATATTTTATAGTTTATATTATTATTTAATTAATTAGTATTAATTATATTATTGCATTTAAAGTAATACTAGGATCTAGGGTAATTCACTTTTTTTGATAGGTGTTTGTTGATTAATTTTTTAATTTGGCTCTGTTAATTAATTTTATGTTATTTGATGAGGCTAAGTCTTTTACGGCTGAAGTATATTCACTGGTGGTGATTACCATATCTTTATCAGTTTTATAATAATTTATTGCGGCTGTTACTTCTTGGATGGCTTTATTGCCTACTTTTCTTTTCCATCTTTAAACCAAATTTTAGGCGATTTACCTAAGATGCATGAATATCGACAAAAACATTAATATTGTAAATTTAATGTAAAATCTATTCTTTTTATAAAATACTTTTAATTTTATTGTTTTTTTCTTTTTGGAATTGAAACTATAACTCCATCTTGATTTTATAAATTCAAATTCCATACAAATAGTGTAGGAGATGAAGTAAAAGATGAATCATTAGAATACAGTTAATTACAACTGCGTTAAATGTGTTTGTATCATAAAAATTACAGTTGATGAATATAAACTGTTAAGGAATGACTTTTCAAGTTAAAACCGTGTAAGTGTGAATCTAAGAATTTTAAGAAGGTCATGATCAGCAGATGCCCTTTGATTGAAATTTAGATAACTTAATGCATTGACATCATTTATATAATGATTTTTAATAAATGGTAATTATGGTATTGACTTTATCTTATCTGGAGGGAGTATCACAAGAACAGATAGATATACTGCCTCATGCTCTAAAAAGAGAAACCATAAGGAAAGAATGGATATATAATTGTATTTTAGAGGGTGAGATATCCGGTGTATTAAAGCAAAGGGAGAATAGGCTTCGAATTTATTATAAACACCCAATTAAAGCAGATAACTATGATCTTGTTATAATTATAGATGTGATTAAGGGTTCCACAAATGTATAAATAAGGGTTCCACAAATGTATAAAGGTTGTAACTACATATGAACAACCAATAAAAAGAAGGGTGCGTTAATATGAAAACTGGAAATTTTAAAAGTGGTTTCAAATTATGATGTACAATCGGATATATTGTATATAAATTTTGGAATGGCAGAAGTTTAAACTTACCCTTTTTTTAAATACTCTTCTGTTCATGTCTTTTTTATTGTGCATAGATTGAAATTCTTGAATTTATAATTACAAGACTCTACCTAAATTATTTAAGATATATACATGTTTTAATCTGGCGGTCTGTATCAAAGTGCATATTTTTGCACTAATTAAAAAAAATAAAAGCGTTAAATTTTCATCTTAAATCTCTTCAAGGTATTTTCTTTTAACTTCGTCAAATTCTTCCTGGGTTATTGCACCAAGATCCAGAAGTTCTTTAGCTTTTTTTATTTTTTCAACCGGATCAACTGAGGGCTTTTCTGGAACTTTTGATCTGGAATTTATATCTTCATCTGATGCCTTGGTTTCCATTTCTTTGAATGTTTTACCGCAGACAATGCAGAATTTGGCATCTTTAAGGTTTTTTGATTTACATGATGGACAGATCTTTTTATCCTGCAGATCTTCAGCTTCTTCATGACTCTCAGCACCTTTAAGTGGGGTTTCACCT
>DAHH01000010.1:0-14848 GCA_002498385.1 Methanobacterium sp. UBA410 | reverse complement strand
TTTCACCTTTAAGTGGGGTTTCATCTGTTAAAGTTTCAGCCTCGGCAGGTTCCTTGGGGACTGTTCCAGTTTCCGTATCATGTTTAACTTCTTCTCCAGGTTCGGATTTTATTTCACAGCCAAGATTCTCCTTTTTCACTTCCAGACTTTCTCCACATTTAATACAGAACCTGGCTTCCTGTGTGTTTTCAGCACCACAAGTTGGACATATTCTAACGTTTTTCTTAATTTTTTCCAGTTTATGTCCGCATTTGATGCAGAAAAGGGCTTTTTCCGGGTTTTTGGCTTTGCAGTGCGGGCAGATCCTGAATTCTCCACTCTCCACTTCATCCTTCCTAAGATCTATTGCATTTCTCTTTGCCTTAAGTATTCGTTTGATTTCCTCATTTGAAACCATAAAAGATCGTTCTCCTCTTAATATAATTATAGCTATCTCTTAAATTATGTGACCATCAAATTTCCAGAACTGATTCAAGGTGCCCAGTGCTCCCCATTTGATGCTTTCCTTTACAAATTTTCCTGCTCTTTCAACAGATTCCTGAAGGTTGCACCCCTTTGAAAGGCAGGCAGTTACTGCAGAGGAGTAGGTACAGCCTGTTCCATGGGTGTTTTCACTTTCTACAAGCTCGCCTTCAAAAACCTTGATAGAACCATTGTAGAACACGTCTGAGCCCTTAAGATGTCCTCCTGTTACAACAACATTGCAGAGCTTTCCAATTTTAAGTGCAGCTTTCACTGCATCCCTTTCATCTTGAATTTCAACGCCTGAAATTGCCTGTGCCTCGGATATGTTGGGGGTGGTAAGCATTGCAACGGGCAGTAAATGCTTTTTAAGGGATCTTGCAAATCCCTCTTCTGATAAAAATCCCCCAGAACCTGCAACCATCACCGGGTCAACAACAACCTTCAGTTCATGCTCTTTAACCTTACATGCCACGGTTTCAACGATCTCATCTGAGAATAACATCCCAGTTTTTGCATATTCTATTGTTTCCCCTTCCAGAACCGTGTCCATCTGTTCTTCAATGAATTCTATGTCTATAGGCATCACGCCACTAACCTTCTGAACGTTCTGGGCTGTTAGAGCTGTTACAACTGCTGTACCGTAAACTCCAAGTGCATGGAATGTTTTGATATCATTTAAAATTCCTGCACCACCTGATGGGTCAAAACCAGCTATTGTCATTGCTATTGGATTTTTTAAGCTCATCTTTTTATCCTTTTTATTCGCAGTCTTTCAGAGCCATGGTTGGATATCACTTCAAGCCCTGTTTCCTTTAAAAACTTCTTTGTCTCCGTTCTGGAGCCGTGTATCATTATCTCTCCAAGATCCTCTGCTGTGTTCACATCCAGCGACATGTAAAAGGAATCGTATATTCCCCAGGACAAACCCCTTAACTCTGCTTCTTTCATATGTCTGAAGAAGCTGCACTCCCCAAATTTAACCTCTAAATTTGAGGTTGGACAAAGGAGTGCATTGGTTCCTCCTCCCTTTGAGGGTGCTACAACCACATCAAAATCTTTACCCATATCTAATATCTCTTCAACGTGACTTTTTCGGATCAATGGCACGTCTGACGGTACCACAAGCACCCGATCGCAGGAGCTGGAGCACTGATTAATTGCCTGCATTAGAGCACCATTTAAATCTGTTGCACCTTTTTCTTTAAGTGGTATGGCGCCAGCATCTTTTACAAATGTTAAAACATTTTCATCAGAGCTTACAACAATTACGTCACTGACAACTTGATTTAAAACCTTTATAACATCCTTCAACATGGATTTTAAAAGATTTTCACGTTCCAAAGGGGTTAAAGTTGGTGATAGTCTTGTTTTAGCGTTTGAAAACCTTGATACTGGGATTATTGCAAACGTTTTCATGTCTATGAACCTTCTGTCTTTTTATTCCTGATTTTCATGTTTTACACTGTTTTACTGCCTTCAGTAAGATAAATCATTTCTATTTTATTTCATATTCCAAAGGAACTCTTTAACCAGTCCAGGATGTTTAAATCCGCACCTGAACTTGTGCTGTTACCTGCCAAACTTTCCAGTCCATCTGATGTAACGCTAAATTTGGCCATCGCAGATGATTTAGCATCTGACAATCCCTGTCGAAGTTTTGAAAAGGTTATTCCCTGAGTGTCAACCAGTGCAGCTGGCTCTCCACTGTAAATATTTAAATTTCCTCCGGATACAACGACCCATATTTGAAGCTGGGCTGCGGTTGCATTTTGGATATCAGAGGGGTTTGATGCATCTATGATCTCCTTTATCTGGCTGGATGCTGTTGAGAATGGTTGGAGTTTTGCCCCTGCAACTGCCTTCTGTGCTGGTTCAAAGCAGTAAACGTTAACATTTGTCACGGAGTTCTGTGGCACTGATTTATCTTCTGCAACCACAACGTCCTGAGAAGAGTTACTTTTAAGTATATCCCCTTTTTGAACTTTTAAAGGTTTTGTACCATTGTTATGTATTGTAATCAAATGTGGAACCGTTCCTGCTGTGGTGTTCTGCACAACAGTCACTTTACCTTCATTATATGCCTGTTTCAAAGGTAAGCCCAGGGATTCAGAGTAGCTCATAAATCCAAATCCCGTTGCAAAGATGAATATTACAAATACAAGAAGAATTACCCTGAAGTTCATCTCATCCCCCTCTTATCTTAATATGTTTTTGCCATGAATGCAACGTGTTTTGCGGGTTTGCCGCAGTTTATACATTTTTTATCATCTTCAACATCCCCTCTGATTCCAAGGATGTCCATATTTACCTTTTCTTCAAGTTCCTTTCCACAAGATTCTTCACCACACCAACCAAATGAGACAATGCCCTTATTTTCAGAGATCTCCTTTGAAGCTTCTTCTACATTTTCAACGGTTCTAACCTTACTGTTAAAGGTTTCCCATGCCTTGCTCCTCATATTCTCATTTATGTCCTGCATCACTGCTTCAATATCCTCAACAAAGCTTTCTGGGTTGAAGTCCAGGATTTTTTTCTCGTGTTTATCTCTTCTAACGATTACAACCTTTTTATTTGCAATGTCTCTTGGTCCTATTTCTATTCTGAGTGGTATTCCCTTCATCTCCCATTCATAATATTTTTTACCGGCCCTTATATCTCTATCATCCAGATGAACCCTGAGATTTCCTTTATTTTTCAGAGAGTCCTGAACGTTTCTGCAGAATTCAAGGACCTCTTCTTTACCCTTTTTAAAGATTATGGGAACTATTACGATCTGGTAAGGTGCAACATCTGTTGGAAGACATAAACCTGATTCATCACCATGTATACCTATTATAGAAGCTATAACCCTGTCAGAAAGGCCGTAACATGTTTGGTAAACGTATTTATGGTCACCTTCAGCTGTTTCATAGGTTATTTCAAATGTTTTTGCAAATGTCTGGCCGAGATTATGCACCGTTGCAATTTGAAGGGTTTTCCCGTCTGGAAGCAGGGTGTCAAAGGCAACCGTGTACTCTGCACCTGGGAACTTGTCCCACTCAGGTCTCTGGGTTATGAGGTATGGTATTCCCAGCATGTCCAGGAACCGCCTGTAAATCTCAACAGCTTTTTCAACCTGCTTTGCTGCATCTTCTCTGGACTCATGGACTGTATGAGCCTCCTCAAAGGTTGTGATCTCCCTGACCCTTATGAGGGGTCTTGTATGTTTGGTTTCATACCGGAAAGTGTTAACAACCTGGTAAAATTTCATTGGAAGGTCTGTGTGCGACCGTACCCATAAAGAGAACATTGGGTACATTGCTGTTTCGCTTGTAGGTCTTAAAGCCAGTTTTTCGTTGAGCTCTGTGAGTCCGCCGTGTGTTACCCAGTAAACCTCATTTTCAAACCCTTTAACATGTATTGCTTCCTTTTCAAGCTCATCTTCAGGTATTAACATTGGAAAAAGCACTTCTTCATGGTCTTCATCGAGTATTTCCTTCAGGATCTTAAGCGTGTACTTCCTAATCTTAAAGCCCTGAGGGAGCCAAACATGCATTCCCTTTATTGGATACCTTGTGTCAACTATTTTTGCTTCGTCTAAAATATTATGGAACCATTCGCTGAAATCTGACATTTATTCACCATATTTATTATTTAACGCGATTAATAAATTTTTTAAATTTTGGTAGGTTTAGGTGGTAAATTTTGATAGGCAATGTTATGGATTAACCACTTTAACAAACCTATGATACATCTACCTGAATTCAGTAGGTCTACAACATACTATCAGATCTACCAAATAATTTTTAAACTTTAATTATCTGAAACTTTGTAATTATTTGTATATTTTTTTATATAACCATTGAAGCTTTTAAATTTTTTAAACAAAATTTGCTAAAATAATCTTTTTAAAGAAAAATAATCTTTTAAACAAGTAAAGATAAGTAATCTTTTAAAGAAAGTTGAACTTAAAACCCAGGAATATCACTCTTTGTTGGGTGTGAAGACCAAAGATATAAAGATCAAACTTGCAACTATTGATCCAATTAAATTGTTTTCTATTTTTCTGTAGGCTTTAAACTCTCCCTTTCTATTTAAATGAATTAAAGAATCTTTCGTTAAAGAAGAAAATCAAAAACTATTTTACTGCACAATGCCAAAAACATTAGGATATGAAAAGGTACGATAACATGGATTTCAGAAAAATTCAGCTCCCAAGAGAGATTCACACCGGTGAAGGAGTGATCGATGAAACTGGTACCATCTGCAAGGACTTGAAAATTAAAGGTAAAGCTCTGGTTGTAACCGGACCTAAAACCAACAAAATTGCGGGTGAAAGAGCAATTAAAAGCCTTCAGGATGAAAATTTTGAGGTTGAAAGCATAACCATAAAACAGGCCTCAAAAGATACAATCATGGAAGTTCAGGATGGAATTAAAAATGTTTCAATCGTTCTCGGTGTTGGTGGAGGAAAGGTCATAGACGTTGCAAAACTTGCATCCACCAGATCAGAAATTCATTTCATAAGCGTGCCAACAGCAGCATCCCATGATGGAATAGCTTCACCAAGGGCTTCAATAAAAAATGACAAGGGAAGCGTTTCCCTGAAGGCAAAAGCACCGATAGGAATTATTGCAGATACAACAATTATAAGCAGAGCTCCCTTCAGGCTGCTTGCAGCAGGATGCGGTGATATAATATCAAATTATACAGCAATAATGGACTGGAAACTTGCACACAGACTTCTCAATGAACCTTACAGTGATTCTGCATCAGCTTTATCCATCATGACTGCTAAAATGACCATGAAATCTGCAGATGCCATTAAGGAAGGACTCCCAGAAAGTGCAGGGCTGGTTGTGAAAGCTTTAATAAGCAGCGGGATAGCCATAAGCATAGCAGGTACAAGCAGACCTGCAAGCGGCTCTGAACACAAATTCAGCCATGCGCTGGATATTGTAGCACCCAAACCGGCACTTCATGGTGAACAGTGCGGCATTGGAACCATACTGATGATGTACCTCCATGGAGGAGACTGGAAATTCATCAGGGATACTTTAAAAACCATTAAAGCCCCAACAACAGCACGTGAAATTGGAATTAAACCAGAATATATCATAGAAGCACTTACAAAAGCCCATGAAATTCGTAAAGAAAGGTATACCATTCTTGGAGACCGCGGTCTTACAGAAGAAGCAGCAGAAGCACTGGCAACCATAACAGGGGTTATATGATCCATCCATGGATCTTGGATTAAAAACTTCCAATTCTCCAGTACTTTTTTTAAGATCCAGCACCTTTTTTTAAGAAAAACTTAAGAAAACTTCAAGAAAATTAAATTTTTCATCTCATTTAGGCCTTACTAAATTGACCTTAATGAATTGATCTTAATAAACTGTAATCTTATTAAACTGTAAGGATTTAAAGCTTGTTTTTGATGTTAAATCCTTAACATTCCTGCATAATTTGAATATTCATTGTAAAAGAGTTTAGGATAGTTATATATTCACTGAGATGTTAATACTCTGATGGATATTAATACCCTGATGAGGTTATAAATTTTGATCCACGTGTTGCTGGCGTGTTAACCTAAAGTTTAGTTTTTCAATAAATCAACACATTATTTTTGATAAACCAACACATTATTTTCGATAAATCGGCACATTAAGATTGATGAAAAGGTAAAAACCAGCTTTTTTTGAATGGTTACCCAAATAATCTTTGAACTGAAAAAAATTTCTTTTTTAGGTCTATTTCTCAGCTGAATTTTAAATCAGATTTATATGATCAAACATATATAGTAAATTTGATGTTCCTGATGAATCACTGAATTCATTCTATCAACACTCAACAGTTTTATTTAAATTAAAAGAGGGTTAAAATCCCTTTATTTTAGGGTGATAATATGATAACACTTATTGGAAAAGATCTTGCAGATAAAGGACTTATATTCAGGCACTACGGTGCCTCTTCTGAATGTGAAAAATGTAGATTTAAAAGTACTTGCATAGATCCCCTTGAAAGCGGGAGAATGTACATCATAAAAGATGTGAAGGATACTGAACATCCCTGCCCCATCCATGAGGGGGGCAAGGTGAAGGTGGTTGAAGTCGACAAAGCATACATAAAGGCGGCTGTAGACTCTAAAAAAGCTTTTGAAGGTTCTAACATCGTATTTTCTCCACCAGAATGTGATGAAGAATGTTCACTGAGAGATTTATGTTTCCCGGAAGGTTTGTACAGGGAAGATAAATGCAGGATAGTTAAAAAAATCAGGAAAATCAATGGCAGGTGTGCAAAGGGTCTGGATCTAACAACAGTACTTTTGAGGTACTGATCTAAAGGGGAAACAAAAATGGAACTTAAAAGAATTGTTGGACATGAAGCTGCAAAACTTGTGCAGGATGGAGACGTGGTTGGACTTGGAACCGGTTCAACAACCCACTATTTCATAAAAAAACTGGGAGAACGGGTTAAAGAAGAGGAAATAGAAATTATGGGGATACCAACTTCATATCAATCTTTTTTCCTTGCCAATGAATCAGGAATTCCCATTACAACCCTAAACGAACACGATGTTGACATAGCAGTTGACGGTGCAGATGAGGTTGATCCCGACCTCAACCTTATAAAAGGTGGAGGTGCAGCACACACAATGGAGAAGATAGTTGATGGCTCAGCAGCTCGTTTTGTTGTGATCGTGGACTCTTCAAAGATGGTAAACCAGCTTGGAAGCATACCAGTACCTGTAGAGGTCCTTCCAGAGGCTTTGAGGGTTGTTCAGCGCAGGATTGAAATAATGGAAGGCGCACCCAGCCTCAGAATGGCTGAACGCAAGGATGGGCCTGTGGTAACAGACAATGGAAACTTCGTGCTGGATGTGGCATTTGAGGAAATAGGAAACCCATGGGACCTTGAAGTTGAGCTCAACTCAATTCCGGGGGTTGTTGAAAACGGCATTTTCACTGGGCTTGCTGATGAAGTTCTCGTTGGAACCGAAGGTAAAGTGGAAAGCTTTAAAAGGATTTAAAAGGAAGAATACTAAAAAAAATTTAACTTTAGACATTTTAATCCTTCAAAATCATTTATTTTATTTTATAATAAGTTAGATCAGGTAGATGGTTACGCTACTTAAGTAAAACCTTTGGATTGATCCACTGGACTGGTTTAAATTGATCCCTCAAATTGGTTCCATCAGCTTGATGCCCTAGTGAAGGGTTAATTAATATTTAAATTAATTATGTTATGATCTTATTAGGAGTTATTCAGCCGACTTTCCCTGAAAAACATCAAATTAAAGAAAACATTTAAAAATTTGTTAAATTTGTTAACGTAAATTTTAAAGGTTCTAATTTAAAATTAAACCCTTCTAAATAGACATATATTAGTATTACTTAATGGCTGGTTTAGAGGACATCCACGGGGATCAGTGAAATACCATAAAATCATTTAATGAACGTCTCTTTTTTGAAATAACATTTGGATTGTGTCATGTTGGCTAAAATACAAACCAAAAAAATTAATCCCTGATCGGACATTTAAATTCCATCTTAAAAGGCCTTAAACCCAAAAATACGTTCTATGAACGTCTTTTTTTGAAAAATAAAACAAAGAATTTATATGTGATGATGGAGTTAGTAAAGAGAGTACCAAAAAAGTTCTACAAGCAAGTTTTTAGGAATGTAGAACATGGAGGAGGTATAATTAAGCGAAAAACCACGTACACCGTGATATTCGCCCTGTGTATCATGTTCAGTATTCTGCCCTTTGCAGCTGCTGAACCCCAGAATATCGGAAAAAACAATTTAAATCAAAAAACGGGAATAAACGAGGTTAACAACAACTTAAAAATAGGCGCAGATGAATATCAAGTATCTGATCTAAAGGAACTACTCAAAAATCAGAGCTATTACACCATCTCAAAGATTAATGCTTCGAAACTCACCAGATCCACGGAACAAACAACAACTGATACAAAAACAGTGGAAAAAACAGAATCAAAAATGGAAAAAACAACCTCAAATATGGGGAAACCAACGATTAGTGGCAGGTTCATGCCTACAGGTGCATTTGACTCAGGATACGATTACAAATGGTACTACGTAACCTGGTTGAACTACGACCCCTCATCAGGCCGCTGGGGAGTACTCAGATACAACCCAAAGGGTGCTGATGGAGGAGAATTAACTTCTTCAGTGACAGGAGTTGATTTTGACGGCGTTTCAGGCTACGAAAAAGAATACAATCCACGTTGGAGACTTAAAAGAGCATAAATATTGATTCTGGATGTCCTTTCACCTTTTAAAGGGCCTCTATTTTTTTATTTTATTTGAAATTCAACATGCAGAGAAAACAGTGCGCTGAAACTTTAGAAACTGCCAGTAATTCATGACAAGAATCTTAATTAATGATGATAACCAGATCATTAAAGGTACACGATCATTGTTAAGGGTACAAAAGATCATCAGGGAGTGCAGCAAGTTTTTATCCTGAAAAAATGTTCTGGAAAGGTGTGATATCTTGCGCAGAATCTCCATCTTCACATAGTTTCCCTTCTTATTCATTTATGGGGTTTTAAAAATGATTGAGAAAAAAGAACTTGTAGAGATGATAGAAAAAACGGAACTGGAGAAGCTACAGGGAACCAAAGACGTCTGGGAGAAGCGTATCTATCTGGATGGTAACGTGCTTATTGTAGGCTACACAGAAGAGGAAGCTTCTGATAAACCAGATGCAGAAGAAGAAATCGTTAAAAATTACTACTGGTACTGGGAACTTAGAAATTCACAAAACTGGGATCTGCTGTTTGATAACCGTGAAAAGAATTTTAATTTCTGTGAATCCCAAATAGGAACCTACGATGATCAAGACAGCATTGAAGATGTGGTTGGAGACATTGATGAGAGAGAAATATGTAAATGGAGTGAAAAAGACTGGATCAAAGATATATCTGAAAATATTGCAGATGAAGTGCTTGAATGGTTAACAAGCCTATCACGAAAATAAGATTAAAAAAAGTACAAATGAGATACTTCTAATTTGTTTACAAAACCCATTCGTCAAGTAACCTTCATCAAGTAAATTTTAGGTTCTACTCAAATATCTCCATATCCTAATCAAAGATCCACTATTCTTCTATTTGTATTTTTAGTAATTATCCCATTAATTATTGAACTTAAACAGTAATATGACCCTATTTACTTTTTAGCTTCTACTTTTAACCACTTTTTTGTTCATGTAAAGATCCCTGTTTTTGTAATTAGATTTTGTTTTTGTAAGCAAATCATCTAAAGATTAAAATATGACTTTTTACATAAAGAGTACTATGATCAGTACGAAAAGAGCCTACCTTCCTCCTGAAAAAGAGGACGGTTTTAGAGTTTTGGTGGATAGATTGTGGCCTAGAGGAGTGTCTAAAAATAGTATAAAGCTTGATTTATGGATGAAAGACATTGCGCCCAGTGACAACTTGAGAAAATGGTTTGCTCATGACCCTGAACGATGGAAAGAGTTCAAAAATAAGTACCTGGACGAACTTAAGGATAAAAAAGAGCTTGTAAAGCATTTAAAAATTATGGAAAAATCTAATAGGAATTTAACCTTGGTATACTCCGCAAGGGATGAGAAACATAATAATGCTGTGGTTTTAATGGAACTGCTTAAAAAAAGTCCACCATGATCAAACTGCTGAACGGGAGCCATGGAGTTTAATTACAGTTCAAAGTTGGGTTAAATTAAATTATTCAATTGAAACTGTGGTATTATGACTCAGGAAAACCAGTACAAATGGGGAGTAGTCATAATCGCCTGCCTGGCAATTTTCATAATTGTACTGGACTCCTCGGCAATGAATGTTGCAATAACAACACTGGTTGTTGAACTAAACACCACCCTCCCAACAATTCAGGCCATAATAGCCTTATATGCCCTGACCATTGCTTCATTCATGCTGCTTGGAAGCAAACTCCAGGACATCCTCGGCAGAAAAAAGACCTTTCTTTGGGGATTAATGGTGTACGCTGCCGGAACAGCCACTGCAACCTTGAGCATCAATGCTTCAATGCTTCTTCTTGGATGGGCAGTTCTGGAAGGCATTGGAGCTGCAATGATCATGCCTGCAACAACCACCATTGTGGGTGCTGCCTATGAAGGCAAAGACAGAGTCACTGCCTTCGGAATATGGGGAGGAATAGCAGCTATGGGCGCTGCAGTAGGCCCGATAGTGGGTGGTGTCTTTACAACATTCCTCTCGTGGAGGCTGGTTTTTGGTTCTGAGCTGGTTTTTGTAGCTGTTATATTTTTACTCAGGCACTACCTGACAGAATCGGAACCAACCCTTAAATGGAAGGATCTGGATAAAGTGGGAGCCTTACTCTCAGTAGTTTCCATGATCATGATAGTTCTGGGTATTCTACTCCTTTCAAAACCTCAATTTTGGAGTTATGTGGTTTTACTCATAATACCAGGTATTTTTCTATTTTTGATATTTTTACTGTGGCAGAGGAGAAGAACCAAGAAGGGTTTAGTCCCACTATCAGATGTTTCCCTTCTTAAAAATCGTGTATTTGGATTGGGTAATATAAATTCAGTTATACAGCAAATACCCCTTGCTGGATTCCTCTTCATAGTTCCTGTTTTCCTCCAGCAGGTAACCAAACTAAATGCATTTATGACTGGTGTTGCCCTCCTACCAGCCTCTCTTATTATCCTGGCCTTTTCATTTTTAGGTGCAAGACTCTCATCATTTTTAAACTCCAAATACATCATCATGGTGGGATTCGCTCTCTCAACATTTGGAACGTTTATGCTGGGAGGTTCATTCAATTTAAACACACAGATACTAGACATTGTACCTGGAACAGTGATATTTGGCATGGGCATAGGGCTCCTGCTTTCACAACTCACCAACCTCATTATCACCTCTGTAAGCAGTGATCAAGAAACTGATGCCTCTGGATTTTTAAATGCGTTTAAAAATTTAGGTTATTCACTGGGAACTGCATTAATAGGAGTTTTACTTTTAATTGGAATATTTAATGGCCTTGTAGTTTCAATAGGAGACTCAAACATATCTGGAAATATGAGTCAGGAGCAGATCCAAACGAGCCTAATAAACTACGTTGAGAAGATGCAGACAGTTGCTCCACAGGATATTCCTCCCAGCTTAGTGCCTGAGGTGAACCAGATAGTTGATTCCACCATAAGTTCGGCAATGAAGCAGACTTTCAATGCTCTGACGTTAATTTTAATTTTAGGGTTTATCACAAGCATTTTCATACCAAAAAGAAGAGAAAGTACATAAAAATTCATTGTTTTAAGTAAATAAGGGACATTCTAATGTTGAAGACTTAAAAAAAGCTAGTACTTCTGCAAAAAATCTTTCAAATCCAGAACTTTGGTTTTGACTAAACTTAACCAACTTGTACAACATCCAAAAAAAATAATTTTTAGAGGGTATAACTTTTAATTGAAAAGCTTAACTTTTAAAGGTCTAAAAGGATTATCAAGTCTTTTTCTAGAAAAATTGATATAAATATGTTGAAATGTCCAATTTTGGCACTGTCAAAAATTTGGGGTTTTTTTACATTACTTTATATACTCTTAAAGACAAATATACTCCTTAGCCTTTTTAGACTAATTGGCTTTTTAGATTATCTGACCTTTTTAGGTTATTTAATTTTTGAGGCTAATTAATCTTTTAGGTAAAATGGAAGTGATAAATTTGTTTGGAAATAGTTACGGTAATGATAGAGGATACAGTTGTCCTGTCAATGAAGGGGAAGAATACGACGTTAAAATTGAAGACACCGGAAGAGACGGAGACGGAATTGCCCGTATAGAAGGTTTTGTGGTTTTTGTTTCAGGCGCTAAAGTTGGCGATGAAGTTAAAATCAGAATTAATTCTACAAGAAGGAACTTTGCTTTCGCTGATGTAGTAGAATAAAACCTTGAATGAATTGTTAAAGTTTTCCTGAAAATTGATTGAAGTAACTTTTGATTAAATTTTCTCGAAATCCTTTTAATTCTTTAAGAAAACTAAGAATCTCTTTTTTGGAGCTACCATTTATCTAGTAGCTACCATTTATCTAGTATATACTTATTGCTTAAAATATAGCTTTATAACATATTTATCTAACAATAATCCTTGTAGTACAAATGCTGCATGAAAATTAATGGCAGTTAAAAATAAAATAAAAATTTGATTTAAAAAAATAGAAATTTGATTTAATTTTTGTCTTTAAATCAGGAATAACTCTTTAAATCAGAATAAAAGAGCAACACTGAGAAGAAAAATTCAAATTTTGCTCAGTGCAACCTTGGCAGTATTCTGTTCTGCTTCTTTTTTACTTCCACCGCAGCCTGTTCCATACTTTTCACCGTTGATTATTACTGCCATGGTAAATGTTTTATCATGTGGTTCTCCTTCTTCTCTGATCAGCTTATAGTTTATTTCAAGACCTTTATGATCACACAACTGTTTCAGTTTAGATTTGTAGTCATGAAAAAAGATGTCTCCACCCTTTATGTGGGGTATGACTGTTTTATATAAAAATTCTTTAACAGTGCCCAGGCCCTGATCAAGGTACAAAGCCCCAATAAATGATTCGAATACATCACTTATAACGGACTCATTTTCTCGTTTTGTTAACTTGCAGCCCACGCCCAATTTTACATATTTATCCAGCCCTAATTCAGTAGAATATGTGTAGAGCGCTTGTTTGCATACATAGTTAGAACGCATGCGGGTTAATTGACCTTCAGTTAAACTGGAATCCTTACTGTACAAAAATTCAGATACCACCAGATCCAGAACTGTATCGCCTAGAAATTCCAATCGTTCATAACATTCATCAAGGTTATTTTCATTGGAGTAGGACTCATGAAGAAAGGCCACCTCGTAAAGATGTTCATTGACAGGTTCAATTGAAAATTTTTTCAGAAATTTCATGTTATCTAACTTAATATTGGGAAGGTCACAGTTTCAATATTTCCATATAGATTAATTTTTCCTTAAAATTAAACGTAATTTTATTTTTAATATTTTAAAATATTCTATTTTTAATGGTTAATTTAACTTTTAACATGTTATTACGACATGTATAATCAATAGGAGAGTATGGATTAGATTAAAGATGGTTCAAACAGTATTATTCAGTAAAGGCTGGCTCTCATGGAATAAACCCACAAAAAACTCAGATGACATGGAATCCTTTGAAAAATGGTTCATACGAAACTTTGGAGAATCAACGGTTAACGCTTTGAGTTTCTTTAATAGGAAGATGGATTATTTCTTTTTTATGAAAATTGAGGAGATTGTTAGAGCAGTAAGTTCATTTTTTTTGTAAGGCAATTTTTTTTGTGGGATTGTTCAGTCTTTTGTGGGGATTACTGAAAGGTTTATAGGATTTATAGTTATTTTGTGGGTAATTTTTGGTTTTAAGTGAATATTTTTGAGTATTTCAGTAAAAAAGAGCTTGAAAAAGGGGTTTGTACCATTTTTAAGCTGTTTAAATTGGATTTTTCGGGATTAACTGGGTTTAAATTGGAAGCTTAGGGTTAATGCGGGGATAAAGTTAATATTAATAGACTTGGAAATTTCTTTATTCTAAAAAATAGAGATTTATAGTCATTTTTTTAAAAAACAATGGCTTGTAATTTGGTTGAGGATTTAAAAAGTGTAGTGTTGATTAAAAAGTTATCTAAATTGTTTTTTTTCTTGAAATAACGATTGAATCTTCCTTGTTTCATGATATAAGAAATTAGAAGAAAATATTCTTATATCATGAAGATGAACTTATTTAAGAGGGCTTTAAATCTAAAAAAAGGTTATTTGCTGTTTTATTAGTGATTTTTAAATCGTAATATTTATATGTGGTCTTTTTTAGATTTTATGATTGTTCAGAAACCTTTTTAAGACCATAATATTTAGAGATGTAAAAATTTACTATTGTGGAACTCATAATTAGAGGGTTTAAAAGTCTGGACATCGGAGGCGATATAATTAAGCGGAACGCATTATTGGCGCTCGTGCTCATTATGTGCATGATGGCGTCTAATGTAGGCGGTGCATTTGCCGAGTCCTTAAGTAACCAAACAAGTGATAACTTAACAGACTCAAGCAGCACCCAATCGTTAACGGGAAATATAACAACAGGGGTTTCAAACACCACTGTAACGGGAAATACAACAAATACAGAGTCTAATTCTAGCATATCCAATGGTTCATCACTGAACGAAAGTTCAAATGAATTAGCTGTGGCAAATCCAGCAGAAAACAGCTCGAACAGTGCAGCTAATGACAATTCAGCCAGTACAATAAATGATAACACAAACAATTCTGGAAATTCCACTAACACAACAGCTGCAGCTGGAGGGGATGATGAAATTCATGGTGTTTGGGTTC
>DAHH01000021.1 GCA_002498385.1 Methanobacterium sp. UBA410 | reverse complement strand
TCACCACCATTTTTAGCTACTACGTTGTTTAAAATTGTGTTGCCGCTAGAACTTGATAGCGATGCACTTGTTGTTGGTGTGCTTAAAGGATCTTCTGCCGCTGCTGCTCCACAGATTACCAATGCTAAAGCGAATGCTAACATGAAGGTAGCAGCTCGCTTCTGCATTTTCTTTTGCATTTTTTCACCTCTTTTTCAATTAAAAGTGGAAATAGTAAGGATACTTCTTAAAATTCCACAACTCCTGAAAATCTTAAACTCTTCATTCCACAACTCCTGAAAAAAAGTTTTGTAGTTACGTGGAAATCAGGTGTTTTATTGCTTTTCCTTAAAAATTCCACTTTAAGTTGATCTGGTATCAACGTAATAATATATTATTTTTAAATTATTTAATATTTTTTATTATAAAATATCAACTTCTTTCTAAATTTATATATTATTGTTTAATATCTACTTAAAAATAATATAATATTGTTTATTTAGGTTACTTAATTTTGTTCGTTATATTTTATAAGCTGATAAAAATTTTGTGTTGTTGTATAACCATAAAATAAAATTTCTCAATGGAATTCAGGGTGCAATTTCAATTTTGAATTTTTTAAGAGCTTTTTGTTTATAAACAACAAGATCATATAAACAACGAGATCAAATCTAAAAAACTGATTTGAGTTTAAAGTGTTGTTTACCCCCAGGTCTTTATTTTTTTTCAAAATAAAAAATAAGGGTAAATATTACCCTTAAACGCATGTTTTAATACTTAAAGATGTAGCTTTTTAAAAGAATTCTGTGCTTATCTGCCGCTGTGGTGGTGGTGCTGGTGGTGCTGGTGGTGGTGCTGGTGGTGCTGGTGGTGATGTTTTTTATGTCTTGGGTACCATTTTGGGTCTTTTTCACACTGTTTCTTCATCTTATGTTTACAGTTACAGTTCCACTGGTTGTCTCCGTTTGGACCATTTTTCCAACAATTTTTGTCATCGTTCCAGCACTTCTTAACCTGGAATGTTGAGCCATGACATGGAGCTGCTGATGCTGCTCCACCGATTGCCAGTGCAAAGACAAATGCTATTGCAAATACTGCAGCTTCTTTTTGCAATTTTCGCATTTTTTCACCTCTTTTTTTTATTTCCATCAATCAATAGGCGGGAAAACCGAGGAGCATCCTGAATTTTATTTCCATAATCTCTAAAAAAATAAGTGTTATATGGAAATCACGGGTTTTTTCAATTCCTCAAAATCCCACTTCTGGTTGATAATCCCAACCAACATGTATTGTATATTTTTCAATAAATTTAAGATTTTCTATAATAAAATAATAAAAATGTTTTTATAATATCAAATATTGTTCAATATTATTAATAGATTGTATTAAATTGTTCAATTAATAATTGATGGTATCATGTTAAGAAATATTCTCAGAATGTTTTGGTGAAAAAAATTGTGATGCCAGAAATGGTCATTTTGTGGACACGTTTTCCTGTTTAAAACCGCAATACTTTTATACCATGGTACATAACAATTGTTAATTAACGTTTACCTTACACATAATTTACCTTACACATAAAATTTGCAGCGGCCTTTAAAGCTCATCTCGTTTAAATTGAACAGGGGATGGTGATAAAAATACCACCCTGAAATGGATTTAAATTTAGAATGAGCCCTTTTTTAAAGTTCTGTAATAGAAAATGTTTCACTAACTCTTGTAATGAAAAAGGTTTGCAGTCCCCTGAAAACAAAAGATTAAGAAGTTACAGTACAAAAAATTACCAGTACATCCAATGGAAAAAAGAATGAATGATTTTCATAGGGATTTAAAAGTGAATAAAATTAAAAACTTGCAAATTACAGGACTGGACTTTTAAACTGTTCAATCCAGGTCTTACATCAGGTAAAGAGGGGAACTAAAAAGATGGATAAAAACAAGCCCATAATTGTTAGATACGGTGAAATAGGAGTTAAAAGCCCTAAAGTAAGGAAAAGATTTGAAAAAAAATTAATATCAAACATAAAAACTGTAATTGACGGTAAAATAATCTTAAACCAGGGAAGAATGTTACTTTTCCCTGAAAATTATGAGAAAGCTCTGGAATCTCTTAAAAAAATATGTGGAGTGGTTTCATTCAGCCCCACAGTTTCAACAGAGACAGATCATGACTCTATAGAGGCAGCGGTTCAGGATTACATAAAAGATCTGGCTGGGAAGGGCCAGTTTTCAAGCGAAAAATCATTTGCAGTAAAATGCAGAAGGGTCGGAACCCATGACTTCACAAGCAGGGAGATGGCAGGATTCTGTGGTTCTGTGGTTGTTGAACTTACAGGCGCACCTGTGGATCTCTCAAACCCAGACTTCACACTTCACGTTGAGGTCAGAGATGATAAAACGTACTTTTACCACGAGAAAATCGAGGGAATTGGAGGCCTTCCAATAGGCACCCAGGGAAGAATGATAGCACTGGTATCCGGAGGCATAGACTCCCCAGTTGCATCCTTCCTCATGATGAAGAGGGGCTGCGACCTCACCATCCTCAACTTCAACAACGCACCCTACACATCAGGGTCAAGCGATAAAATTGTTAAAATCTACAATAAGCTGAAAGAATACTCAGCAGGCTCTGATCTAAGACTTTACCAGGTGAACTACGGTGACTTCCTTAAAAAATGCAAGGAGGAAGCACCAGAAAGGATGACATGCGTTCTCTGTAAGAGCGGAATGTACCAGATTGCAGAGAAACTTGCAAAACGTGAAAACGCCTTTGCAATAGTTGACGGAAGCAGTGTGGGACAGGTAGCATCACAAACACTCCCAAACATACTGGCAACAAGGTACTCAACCTCAGTTCCAATATTAAGTCCATTGATTGGCCTTGATAAGCTTGAGATCGCAGCAATAGGTAAAAAAATTGGAACCTACCCAATATCAATACTTCCAGACGGTGGATGTGCAGCAGCCCCAAAACATCCGGAAACAAATGCAGTGCTTGAAAAGGTTCTTGAGGTTAAAAAAACCATTGGAATGGATGAGGAAACCGATAAAGTATACGCAACCCTCCACAAGGTTGATGATTCAGAATAGTTAACTTCCAATAATAGTTAACTTCCAATAATAGTTAACTTCCAATAATTATTCAAAATTCAAAGTAATCTTCGGAGCTAATTACTTCATTGAAATTAGCTATTTTCATTATTTAACTCCTGTACCATCTATTATCCTCGGATCATCAAGTCCAGTTTCTTCATCCAGAATCCAGTTATGATTCATGTTAATGGATCCAGAGCATGATGAAGTTCATTTAAATTCTTAAAAGAAGGAGTGGAAGAATGGCAATATTTTCAGTAGGTCTCAGAAAAAGATGTGACCAAGGCAATTGTATCTGGATTTACAAAAGAACTTCCTGGATTACGTGGAAAGTGACGTGATCATAATAGGAGCAGGACCAAGCGGACTTGTGGCCGCTAAGAAACTTGCAGAAAACGGTGTTAAAACCCTCATAGTAGAGAGCAACAATTACCTTGGAGGCGGATTCTGGATAGGCGGATACCTCATGAACAAGTTAACCATAAGTGAACCAGGTCAGAGGATCCTTGATGAGATAGGAGCACCCTACAAAAAAGTTCAGGACGGACTTTACATGGCTGACGGTCCACACGCATGTTCAAAGCTCATAGTAGCAGCAATGGATGCAGGGGTAAAGGTCATAAACATGACCAAGTTTGACGACGTTGTTGTGAGGGACGTAAAAGTTGCAGATCTCATCATCAAAAAGCTGAAATCAGAATAAAACCGAACAAAACCATTTCCATGATTTGATCTGGAAAAACAGGTTTTAAAAAAACGTTTTTTTTCTGTTTTTATTTTTTTGATCAAAAACCTTTAGCAAACCAAAAAAATGAGTTAGGAATGGATAACTATGAATTCAACAAGCAACCCAGCCAGAGTACTTGCGGTCTGTACAAGCCAGCAAAAACACGTTAAGAAGCAGAACATCAAAAAAGGCTTTTTGACAGAAAAACTATGGATTTAACGGTGATGCACATGCCAACACTAAAACACACAGGCAGGTGAGTCTCCTGGCTGCAGAAAGCATCCAGAAGATGAAGAATCTGGGCTTGAACGTGCACCCAGGAGACTTTGCAGAGAACATCACAACCTGTGGAATCAAATTAACATCCCTCGAAATTGGGAGCGTCCTCTCTGCAGGTTCTGGAATCCTTGAGGTGACCTAAATAGGTAAGTGTGCCACAGTCCCTGTGCCATTGGAAGGCTGGCTGGGGACTGTATAATGCCCAGGGAAGGTAATCTTCTGCAGGGTAAAAACAGGCGGTGAAGTGAAAGTTGGAGATGAAATAAAGGTTATCCAATCTTAATCCGGGCAGGGTTATGAGGATGTTAAATTATCCAGACTTATAATCTTATTCAGAAGAATTGTCCTCTATTTGAATATGGAGTTCAAGATTCACTCAATTCCTGATCTATTTCTTTTTTGCTTTCTACTTCTTGAAAATCATAAAAATAATTTTTAAAGTAAAACCTTTATTTAAAGTAAGCTTTAGATCCAGACCACAGAAAAGTTAAAATTTAATAAACCAATAACAATAAAATTTAGAAATAATGATCTGATAATTTTGGGCTTGTAAAAATTTAAGCTCGTAAAAAAAGTTAAGATTATAAAAAAAACATGTTTTAAAGGAGGAATTAAGTTATGTTGCATGGTACCACAGTATTAAAAGAGGGCTTTGCCAAAATGACCAAGGGCGGAGTCATCATGGATGTTGTAAACGCTGAACAAGCTGCAATTGCAGAAGAAGCAGGGGCAGTATCAGTCATGGCTCTGGAAAGGGTCCCGGCTGATATAAGGGCTGCAGGCGGTGTTGCACGTATGGCAGACCCATCAAAGGTCAAAGAAATACTCGACGCAGTCTCAATACCGGTTATGGCCAAGGTCCGTATAGGCCACTTTGTGGAGGCACAGGTTATTCAATCCCTGGGTGTAGATATGATCGATGAGAGTGAGGTTCTAACACCAGCCGATGAAAATTATCACATAGACAAGACACAATTCACCATACCATTTGTCTGCGGTGCAAGAAATCTGGGGGAAGCTTTAAGGAGAATCAATGAAGGTGCTGCAATGATCCGTACCAAGGGTGAGGCAGGTACAGGAAACGTTGTGGAAGCTGTGAGACACATGCGCAAGATCCAGAGCGCCATCCGCGAACTCAAGGACAAAACTGAGGAAGAGCTTTGGGCAGTTGCACGTGAAACAGAATCACCACTCGAGCTTGTGAAAGAAACAGCCAAACAGGGAAGACTTCCAGTTGTGAACTTCGCAGCAGGCGGTATCGCAACACCAGCAGATGCAGCCCTCATGATGCAGCTCGGTGCAGACGGTGTTTTCGTTGGATCCGGAATATTCAAATCAGAAAACCCAGAACTCGTTGCAAAAGCAATAGTTCAGGCAACAACCCACTATAAAGATGCAGACCTCATAGCAAAGGTTTCAACAAACCTTGGAGAAGCCATGCCCGGAATAGATATAGGTGAAATCCCAGAAAACGAGAGGCTGCAGGAGAGAGGTTGGTAATTCTAATTTACCTGTAACTCCTTTTTTTTGTTTAATATCTTTGTGCTTTAATTTCTATAAAAAAAGTTTTCACTTTAAGAGTTTAATTCTTTTTTTTATTAAACCACATTTTAAACCAATTAAGAAAAAGAATTAAGAAAAGACTAATTATCTGTTTACTAAACTTTTCCTCTCCTTCTGTTAAGAATTTTTATCCAGCTTTTGGCATATTTAGGGACCATGATTAAATTTTGAAGTTTTCTTTATTTATCCTAATATTTCCTCTTTTTTTCAAAAAAGTGGTAATTCTCTTTTAACTGAACTTTATCCTCATCAGATACTTGTACAGGTCTCCCACCACCATATTTTGGTATTAAACCTTTATATCCTCTTCATTTCACTTCTCTCTGAATATATCCCACTTTTAGTTACTCCAAATTTAAATGCTTTTAAATCCTTTAAATCCTTTAAATCCTCAGAATCATTAAGATAAAGATTTTTTCATGAAATGCATTTGATTTAAAATCTTAACATCATCCTACAAACCTTTAATCCGTTTATAAAATTCTTCAGCTCTTATATGGCGCTTATTATCAATTTTATCCCATTTGGCCATATATACAACCACCAATTATGAAAATTTCAGTATTTAACTGTAACCACAAAAGTTAACAATAAAAAAAATAAGTAACAATAGTTAACTTAATAAATAACAATGGTTAACTTAGTTTATGATTGTGGACCTTAATGGGTTGTAAAGCTATTTTCTGTTAACTGTAAAATTTTGAAAAACCCTGAGTTTAAAGCTTATTTGTGAATTTCAAATCCTGAAACTCCCTGAAATATTCACAAATCACGCTACAAAAATAAAAAAAATGGCAAAATAAAAACCTGAAAAAAACAAGAAGGTTTATAGAAATTTTCCTAAAAACATCATCATCTGCTGATCCGGGACCTTCTTGAAGTTTGATGGGTTCCTTAAAATCAGACTAAATTTAAGATTGAATGGCTACAACAATCTGGATATCAAATATTTAAAAAAAATAAAGAAATCCCTCAATTTAAATCAAAGGATCAGGTATTCTAGCATTGGGTTTATCTTTTAATCCACCAATCTTTTCAATTCTCCTTTTTAAGAATTTCTCTCCAGCTTCCGTAACTCCATAAATTGGTATTGATGCACCGGCAGTGAATGTTTTCCTTTCTTCTCCTACCTCCCTGACGTACTTGGAGGCACAGCCCGTTACAACGTCTGCATAGTTAAATAGTTCTTCTGCTTTTTTTCTGGACATTTCAGTTACATGTGCGGCGAATATGTAAATATTAACTTCCTCATGCTCCTTTTCAATATCCCTGAGTTTTTTTGAGTCCTCTGGTGATACAACTGAAACTGCTATGTTCCTGCAACCCATTTCAATGGCTTTTAAAACGCCTTTAACCTGATTAATCTCTGCTGTTTCAGGGTTGAGAACATTTTCAGGGCCAACTGTTTCTATAATTTTGGTGATGGGTGATGTGCTTAAAAATGCGGATATTCTACCCGCCATACCTTGAACAAACTCAGGATCAGTTACCCTTACTGTTCCACATCCTTCACTAACGATAACAGCACAGTCGATCATGTTTTCATCGAGAAGGGTTCCCATGGTTTCTGAAACTCCAAATGATAAAAAATCTTTCATGCGCAGTTTTCTCTCAGGAGTGCACATTCCAAAATCTTGAATCCGGAACTCTATATTTTTCCGTACAGCTTCAGTTGTAATCTCTTTAATTCCTCTGTGTTTATCAAAGAGGGGACAGTAACTAATTTTTGGTTCTCCCACCTCAATGACCTTTCCGTCCCTTACAACTACCCTTGTTTTTCCGAGTGCTTCAATTACATGTTCATCCATTAACTATTCCACCATTAATTGTTATCCACCTTAAAAATCCAGTACAAAAAAATGATACTTAACTTTTGTTAAATGTACTTAAACATTTGCTTATTTTTCCCTTTTATTGTGCATTTTTTTGTAGGTTGAAATTATTTAAATTACAAGATCACGTCAAAATTATTTGAAGTTAGGACATGTTTTGCTTTAAATCAATAATTGCAACTGAACATATGGTACATTTTTGCACTAATTAAAGGATAAAAGCGTTAACATATATCCACTTCAAGTACTCTCTATTTTCACATGATTATCCTGTACTCACCAGGTTTTTATTAAATACCTTCACTATTTTTAATTAAAACTATTTTTTAATTAAAAAATTAAGAAAAATTTATAAATCTTCATTAGTTAATGATGAAAACATTTTATATATAAAAAATTTCTTAAAAAGAGTATAAAAATAGTTTATTAAATAGAAGGTGAGTTTTTTTGGATTTTTTAACAATTATAAAAGACAATCAATCCGAATTTCTGATCATCATCCTGATCATTTTGGCTGTTGTAGCTTACTGCATTTATCCACTTTATGGTTATACAGTAAGCCTTGTTGCTCTTGTAATCTCTTTTTTAATTGATTTATATAAAAATAATCAAATTAAGAGCTTAGAAACCGAAAATAAGAGTAAAGACAAAGAAAACTTAAAAAACAAAATAGAAATCAACATTACTAAACTTGAAGATCTTAAAAAATCCCACAAACTCTTCCATTATACAAGGCCCATAGATACAACCCTTAAAACAATTACAATACCTGATATAAATCTAGAAGAAAAATTAAAGACTGTTGAAATAATAAAAGACACAACAGATGATATAAACAGGCTAATTGCGCAGAGAAAAACGATTACTGCAAGCTTGAAAAAGCATCCTAGTTCAAAAATTATATCAGGAAGAGATCCTTTCTATTCCGCTTGGTATGACTTAGAAACTGACCTTAAAAACAAAATAGATAATTTAATTGAAAAATCTAAAGAATTACAAAATATTGAATAGGAAATGGGGATAACTGTTAAAATGCTAAAAAATATCTGATTGTGATCTTTGCAGCTTTCGTGACTATACATTGACTTTATATTTTATTAATAACTCGTTGATCCCATAAAAAAACTTTAAATTCCCCTAAAATGTCTTATTTTAATAATATTTTTATAAAGCACTGTTGAAATTCAAAAAAAGCCATAATCATGCAAATTTCATTATTAAACCTCTTTTCAGAGTTTTTAATGAAATTACAAATAGAGATATAAGATCTCAAAATTACCCTAAGATCTCAAAATTACCCTAAGATCTCAAAATTACCCTAAATTTAAGCCCTGATATTTTTTTTATTCTTGTTTCTCACGTTTAAGAACCATGTTTACATGATCTTTTTTTTAAAGATAGATAAACTAAAAGGGTAAATATGTATAAGCTGATTCCAAGGAATATAACCACTAATACAACCGTAACTTCATCAACCATTTTAGCCACATATTATTAATATGGAAAGAACCAGCAATAATAATTTGTTATTTATAAAATAATTTGTTATTTATAAATGTCGGTTACGAACCATACCAAAAAAAATGTAGGCCGTAAAAGTTTTTCTCTCTTTTTTAGGATAAAAATTAATTCATATTTAAAGAAAAGTAAATAATACTATTTGAAAAAAAAATGATTAAAAAAAGGAGTAAATTATTGTTTCAGGAGTAGATATGGAGTTCCATCTCCATCTGATTCAAAGGATGGCTTTAACTCTTTTTTAAGGCCATCCTCTTTTAATTTAAGTAAATTGTTGGTGGCTCCATATACCTTAAAAGTAGTTGCATCCACAGCTGAAACTGATGAAATAGCAGGATATTCCTTTTTTAACTTATTATACATTTTATTTCCAATTGTTTCCAGATCTTTTTCTTTATCATCCATAAAATCACTTCATAACCTTCATAATGAAAATCTACAATTTTAAAATCTCATATAATAGTTTGGTCTATGTTTGACTTAAACTTTTCTTAAAAAGGAGTTCCCTTAAATGTTCATGAAATTTATCAAAGATAGTTTCTGTTTCAGATTTTTTTTACCTGGTTTATGCAGATTCTTTTACCATCCATTAAAACTTCCCTCTTTTTTTGGTTACAAATTGGCATGAATTTGGGCTTAAATCTGGAAAAACTACTTCCACATGGAAGTTAATGGTTTGGTGTAGACTTTCAGTTGTACCAGACACATTTCAACTGATAAGTTCTACCGCCTCCGTTGTCTGTTGGTGGGAACTCTATCTGTTTTTTCACAGGGAATAATTTAAATTATTCCCATCAACAGTTTGAAGATAGTTTGCAGTGCGCATGTTTAACTGGATCATTGTTTATTTTTTTCATGATTTTTTTGGAAGTTATACTAATTTTTTTTGGTTTTTATGAAAATCATAAAATTTATATTACTTGATGATTAGAATATATGAATTGAGCATTTGTTCCTGAACTTTGGCGATGGTGGGAGATCCACAGACCCGGGATCTCCCACACTTAATATTCTCTTTTTCAGTTTCTTCCAAACATTTATTACTGCATTTAACAGAAACAGAAATAGGGACTTTTATACTTAAAAATTCATCCGGTATAATGCCCCAAGAAGGAGGGAGGTCTCTATTTTAGGAATGTTTCCACATTTTCCGGGTGAAACTTCCTGAACTCCCTCCTTCTGTACATCTCACTTTTCATAAATAAAATCATAACATATTTGACGTGCTGCTATTTTTTTTTATCTGGCTTTTTAAGCTATGTCCTCGCGAGGAGTCAAACATCCCATAAAAAAAGGGTCTGGTCATCCTGTTTGAGCAATCATGTTATATTAATCATGTTATGTTAAGATTATAATCACATATAGATTATAATCACAGCTTTTCCCCAGTAAAAACTATTTTTTGGTTAATGTTAACTCCCATTTTTTCAGATATGAATTTTTTTTTAAGATAAGCTTTTAAAAAAACCTTAAATTTGATGTGTGAACCAAATGTCTGCTTTTAAATCAGGGGACCCCTTATTTTTTCAGGGATTTTATCACGAACACTTACACATGATTAATGATGATAATAAACTTTTTATAGGATATTAAACAACATGGAAACTTTGAAACTTCATGTTGATTTTTATTTTAATTGTAGAAGATGGTTTTAATGATAAAAGGTGTAAGAGAAATTCTTAAAAGTGATTTTAGGGCTGTTAAAGGCAACCCTGTGGTTATGATTGTTTTGTTTGGAATTATATTGGTACCTTCATTTTACGCTCTCCTCAACATTGAGGCCTCATGGAATCCCTACAATGAAACTTCAAATATCAAGATTGCCGTGGTAAATGAGGATCTGGGCTATGCTGCCAACGGAACCCAGTACAATGTTGGAACGAATCTGGTTGATGAATTGAAAAACAACAAGGACTTCAACTGGCAGTTTGTTGATGAAGAAACAGCATTAAATGGGGTTAAAAATGGAAAGTATTATGCTGCTTTGATAATTCCAGGTAACTTCAGCGAACAGGTACTGTCAATTGATACAGCCAGCCCTCAACAGGCCAAAATAAAGTATATTATCAATGATAAGCTGAATCCAATAGCACCAAGGATGACCAATGTGGGAATGGACACTCTTCAGTCCAAAATCAACGATGAGATAGTTGAAACAGTTGATGGAATAATCTTTGGCAAACTTGGTGATGCTGGAAACCTGGCACAGCAGAATAAAGCACAGTTTCTCAAGACAAAGGCCCTTGTAAATGAGATGAACCGGAAGATAGGTGATGTGGACTCCACCATAACAGAAGCAAATTCAGTTATGGGCACTGTGAAGGATGTGTGGTCCAAGATCAGTGCGGCACTGCCCCAGATACAGAGTGATGCAAGCTACGTTGAAAACGGTTACAACACGCTCTACAGTTACGTTGGAAGCGACCCGCAGAAGGCCATCACCACGGCTCAAAGCATGGAAACCTCAGTAAGTGATATGATCACTTATTTGAAGTATGTGGATGCCATATTAACCAGTCTTTACGATGTTACAGGGGACGAGCAGTTGAAACCCATTATAAACCAGGTTGAGGGTGATATAACCCAGGCAAACAACGTTCTCACCCTGTTGAATGAGGTTGAAACTGATTTAACAAATGATGGTACAACTGGCAGACTGGCTGAGTTGAAAAATTCCATTGATGGGATGAACAGCGCTGTCAACACCCTTGTAGCCAATGAGGGAGAGATAAACCAGGCAGTTAATGAGGCATCTGCAAAGCTGGGTGTTGTTAACTCGGATTGGCCCACAATTAAAAGCGCCATCCAAGTGGCAGCGTACAAACTTAACTCCATAGATGAGGGAGATCTAGACAGGTTGATCGCACTTTCGGATATGGATCCAGACGATGTTGGAAACTACTTTGAAAGTCCTGTTAAACTGGAAACAGAGCATATGTACCGTATAAATGATTATGGATCTGCTATTGCTCCATTCTACATAGTGCTGTCCCTCTGGATTGGTGGAATTGTTGCAGTTGCAATGATGAAGATGCAGGTGGCATCAAGGAAGAGATACCATGGTACAACTGTCTACCTGGGAAGAATGGGAATATTCCTTGTGATAGGTGTTTTACAGGCACTGGTGGTGGCCCTCGGGTCCCTGTTCATTAAAGTTCAGGTTTCATCGGCACTGCTCTTCGTGTTGACCATTGTTTACATTGGCATATGTTTCATGATAATCATTTACTCCTTGACCTCCCTCTTTGGAAACGTTGGAAAATTCTTTGCAGTTGTTTTCCTGGTTCTACAGATAGCAGGAGCTGGTGGAACCTTCCCTGTGCAGGTTTTACCCCCATTTTTCCAGGCCGTGAATCCTTATCTTCCATTTACCTATGCGATCTCAGCACTCCATGAGATAATTGCAGGAGTTCTATGGAGTAATTATTGGCACTGCATGATAGTTTTAACTGTATTCCCCGCATTGGTGTTTTTCCTGGCTTTACTCATTAAGGAAAAACTATCCAAACCTGCTGAATGGGTAGAAAAAAAGTTAGAGGAAAGTGGGCTGTTCTGAGAGGATTATAAAAGAAAAAGGATTATAAAAGAAAAAGGCTAATTTAAAGGGTACCTTTTTCATTTAATACTTTTTTTAGGATAATCTCTAAGGATCCATTTTTTTATATTTTTTTGGTTAAGTGAAAAATAATCTTGAAGCACTGTTTTTTTAAAAGCACTATCCTTTAAAAGGATACTTGGATACATAAAAAAATTGGATACATAAAAAAAACATGAAAACACTGCAGAATATATGACTGAATATATATTGAACCTTCAAAATATGCTGATTTCAATCTTTTCATGGCATGTCCAGGAGTTTTCACCTTTTTTTAAACCAATTTTGTTTAAAATTTTATTTTTAGATAAATTCCCATCAAATTCCAAACCTTAATATACTGTGTGCAATACAGTACTGTGTGTACTATAAGTTATTGTAACACTATGTATTGGAGACATGTAAATGAGCAACGTATTCAAGAGATTTGAGACTGAAATGAGGAGGGGAGCAATACAGGTTGCAGTGATGTGCCTGCTTGAAGACGAGCACTACGGCTATGACATCACCAAAAACCTCAAAAACTCCAGACTCAGCGTTGAGGAGGGCACCCTTTACCCCCTGCTTAGGCGTCTTGAAAATGATGAACTGCTTTCAAGCCGCTGGGATATGAGGGATTCAAGGCCCAGAAAATATTACAGGATAACAGGTTATGGAAAAGAAGTTCGAGAAAACTGTTTAGAATTTTTTAAATCAATCAACACAGCTGTTGAACAATTTGAAGTGGACATGGATCCTGAAAAGGAGGATTGAAATGCGCATAGACAACTACATAAATGAAGTAACAAAAAATATGAGTTCAGATCAGCAAAAAGAGGTTGCAGATGAACTTAAAACTCATATCTTAGACAGTGCGGATGCTATTGCCTCTGCAAAAAATATTGAAGTTGATGAAGGGATAATCAACGAGGCAGTTTCAAGAATGGGCCCACCAGAAAAACTGGCCAAAATGTACCCGAACAGAATCTGGAAGCTTGAAAAAATAGTTGAAAGCGACATGTGCGCCAAATGCGGCACATGTACAGTGATATGCCCGAACAACATCCTATCATTTGAGGGTAGACCTCAATTAAAAGAGGAATGCCTCAGGGACGGCCATGGAATGTGCTTCGAGGTCTGTCCAAGGGTCTCCTCAGGAAAGTACCAGATAAAGATAAGGGAAAACTTCAAGGAGGAACTTTACTACGGAAAGGGATCCGTGAAAGGACAGGACGGTGGAGCAGTAACAGCCTTCCTGAAACATCTCCTGGAAATGAAAAAGATAGATGGTGCAATAGTTGTTGGTGACGAGTACTGGAAACCAGTTTCCCTGATAGTTCAGAGTGCAGATGACCTAGTTAAAACGTCCAAATCCAAGTACACCATTTCAACCTTGGAGGCGCTGAAAACAGCCGGAGACATGGGGCTTGAGAAGGTGGCAATTGTTGCGCTCCCCTGCCAGATAAACGGCCTTAGAAAACTTCAGTACTTCCCCTACCTTGCAAAGCACGAGGAAGAACTGGGAAGAACAGGTAAACCCGTGAAAATTCCAAGGATAGAATACCTCATAGGCCTCTTCTGCACGGAAAAATTTGACTACGGAAACATGAAAAAGATACTGGCTGAAAACAATGTAAAAATGGAGGACGTTGAGAAATTCAACGTTAAAAAGGGCAAACTCCTGGTATATGTAAACGGTGAGGAGAAAAAAATAGATCTGAAAAAAATAGAGCTCTGCTCTGGATGTAAGATGTGCAGGGACTTCGATTCAGAGCTTGCAGATGTTTCAATTGGATCCGTTGGAAGTCCAAACGGATACTCAACTGTAATAATCCGAACAGAAAAAGGTGAAGAGATCAAAAACGCCATTGAGCTTAAAAAAGGCGTTAACCTTGAAGAGGTTGAAAAACTCAGGGGATTCAAGCTTAAAAGGTTCCATAGGGAGGTCCAAAGAAGAAAAGAAAACAATGAGTTCATATCATTCTACTGGGCTTCAGACTATGCAGGTGTCTCAAAGAGGGCCGACGGTACATACTTCATAAGGATCAGGGCAAAACCAGCAGGATGGTATGAGCCTGAAGAGGTGAAAGAAGTCCTTGACGTGGCAGAGAAGTACAACGCAAGGATCAAACTCACAAACAGGGGAGCTTACGAACTCCATGGTATAAGTGGATTTGACATTGAAGAAGTTGTAACGAGACTCAACAAAGTGGGCCTTGTAACGGGTTCAGAGGGACCCCTTGTCAGGGCAACCCTGGCATGTCCAGGTAAAGAAAACTGCGGCAAGGGACTCATAGACACAACTGGGATATGCAGGATCATTGAGGACAAATTCAGGGAAAGGCCAACACCCTACAAATTCAAGATCGCAGTTAGCGGCTGCCCCAACAAATGCATGAGACCACAGATACACGATGCAGGTATTAATGGTATAGAGTTCCCTCAAACCAATGAAGAAAAATGCAACGGATGTGGAAGATGTTCAGAGGTCTGTAAGGTGGAAGCCATCAACATAAGGGGGGAAACATCCTACACTAACTATGACATCTGCGTTGGTTGCGGTAAATGTCTGAGATCCTGCCCACACGAGGCAAGGGAAGTGAAAGAGAAAGGATTCATGCTATATATCGGAGGTAAAGCTGGGAGAGAAATGGTTGAGGGAGTCAGCACCAAGGTGAAAACAGTTGATGAAGTAATCAGCATCATAAACAGCGTCCTTGAGGTCTACGAAAAGTACGCCGACAAACCGCAGAGAGAAAGGCTGGCCGCAACCATGAAACGTGTTGGCCAGACAAAATTCCTTGATGAGGTTAAGAAGGGTGTTAAGGGTTAAAGAAGTTTTTTTTCTTTAATCTTTTCTTTTTTAAGTTTTTTAGTGAATTTTTATAGTTTAGAATTTTACTTAAATTCGTTGTTTCATTTAAAAATTTTATTAGAGCCTGTTTAATGGGGTAAATTACATTCCATTAAATGGAAAAAAATATCTAGGGTAAATACAATAATATTAAGGGGTGAAATCAATGCCAGTCGTACATGTGAATATGTGGAAGGGAATTGATCAGGAAAAAATAGAGTATATAATTAAGAACGTTACAAAGGTCTTTGTGGACATGGGTATTCCAGCACATGCTGTGAGCGTGATCGTACATGAAATTCCAAAAGAACACTGGGGAGAAGGTGGAGAAACCTGTGCAGTACGATTTAAGGATATAGAACCATAAAAAGACTGCTGAAAAAAATATTCTTTTACCCGATTCGTTTCTTTTACCCGATTCGTTTTGTCTGGACTTTTTTTGTTTTTTGGCATTCAAAATTCTTCAAATTATGGTGTTCATTAATTTTCCACGTAAGAAGAAATCAAAGTAAAGATACTTGCTGATAAAATCTTTCTTTTTAATCATTCTTTCTTAAAACTAAAATTGGAATTTAAGAATAGAATGACATGTTTTTTTAAAAATTTAAAAATTGAGCAATAGTTTGAATGATGTAACCTATGATTTAAATACAAGCAGTTGCATCGAATTTTAAAGATGAAATTAGTGTACCATTTTAGTTCATTAACGATTGTATGACGAAGTTTATGCCTTTTACAATATTTTTTGGAAGTATAATTTTTGTCATTGGTCACGATTTAGAAGTTTAATGAAGTACATTTGAGCTATATTTTCTTTGAGCTATATTTATTCTAAGTTTTTGATTATCAAAAAACTGTACAAAAATAAATAAAAAGAGCTGGCTAAATTTCTGGTTTTAAAGCTTTTTTTGGCATTTAAAGCAGTAATCAGTTTCTCTGTTTGTTTTGAATGTTTTTCCACAGTTTTTACAGGTTACTGTTTTAAGTGACGATTTATTATCTACGATATCCAGTGAACAGGAGCATTTCCAGCCCATTTTACCTTTCAATTCTTGTTCAAAGATTTTATCTTCCTGAGTTTCTTTTACCAAGTGATACCTCCTTTTATATAACTCTTGTAGATTTTTGGGGCCTTGGAACCTTTACTATCAATATTCGAAGATCTTTATCCCCCTCGTTGTACCAAGTGTGGGGTATTTTAGCAGGGCTGTCAATGAGAGAATCTTTTTGGACTGTTTCTTTTTCGTCTCCAATTTCAATTACACCTTCGCCCTCCAGAACATAGAAAAATACATCTACAGGGGTTATATGTTTTTTTAGAGATTCACCTGGTTTTATGGTCATGTGCACTGCTACTGCATTTTCTGTATCGTATATTTTACGTGCATCTACTCCATGTGGATTCGGAGAGGATTCAACATTGGCTATTTCAACTATTTTCATTTTATCACCTACATTTTTATTAATCAATCCATGTTAACAAATATGGAATATTTTAATTGCATAATGGTACCTGTTGTTAGAAAAAAATCATTGTGACATGGTATCTGCAGTAAACTTCCTTCCAAATTTCATTATCTTGATATCCAATTGATGCTCACAATATTTAAATCTTTTTTCACTAAGATCGTATAAAATGAAAAAAAGGAGGAGAGATTTTTTTATTTTAAAAAAACAGATATATTGAATGCACTTCCTAATTGGACTTACATTACTAAAAAATTTAAAAAAAATTTAAAAAAAAATAAACATTTTTAGGTATTTTCTGTTGCTAGTTCTGAATCCTTTTGTTTTGGTATTGGAATGATAGTTGTTTCTTCCTCGTATGCTCCTGCATCACTGATTAAACATTCCTTAATTTTGGAATGAATAGTTTCATGGTCTTCTACATCCACTAAGTCTATTACTTGAACTTGGTTTCTGAATCTTTCAACCCCTTCAACTGGAAGATTTTCAACGTATGGGATTGCACCAATGGAGCCTATTATGTTCTTTCTCTCTGGATCAATACCATTTTTATATATTGAGTTTACTGTTTGACCTGTTATATGTCCCTGTACCTCAGATCCACAGACTATTAAAAATCTTATGTTGGGGTTGGCTACTAGGTTTGCAACAACCTTTTCAATTCCAAGGTTTTCAGTGTGCAAAGGACCTGAAATTGCTGCTCCTGCTTTTATAGGTGCATCTCCCAGATCTGATCCCAGTGTTGCAACAGCAACGGGACTTTCAGGATCACCCAATATGTAATCTCCTGTAACTTTTGGCCATCCTTCAGCAGTTGCTTTTTTATCTCCCATTCTTCCATCTCCCTCTCATTTTAACCAATAGTTAAAATTTAACTATCAGTCAAACTTTAACTATCAGTTAAACTTTAACTTGTAGTTAACAGTATATAAAATTTTTCATCAAATTAACTGGCCTCGTAAAGTAATACAAATTTAAGAATAGATAAAATAAAAATTCAGTTGAATATGGTGTGATTACATTTTTTATAACTTATCAATCTTTAATACTTTTAAACCTATATTCATTTTAAAACCTATATTCATCGGCTAGAAGTACTACTTGGAAAATATTTGATAAGTTATTTGAACTATGCTTAAATTCTTAAGACAGAATCTTTATTATATTCCTAAACTAATTTTAAGTAGTTAAAATAAAAAGAAATATGGATTATAGATAAAAATTATCACAGGGAATTATATGGTTACTTCCAGAAAACAGAGAGAAAGGGAACAGAGGCGCAATGAAATCATAAATGCTGCAGAAAAATTTTTCTTTGCAGAAGGTTACGATAACGTCACAATGGATGAAATAGCAGATGAAGCAGAGGTTAATAAGGGGCTACTGTACTATTATTTCAAGAATAAAGAAGCATTATTTTTTGCTGTTGATCTTCGTGGAGTTCAAATATTACATGAAATGTATGTAAAATGTTCCAATCTTGATGTGGATGGTTACACTAAAATAAGATCCATGATTCAAAGCCTTTTTGAATTTGCTAAGGATTATCCTGCTTACTTTCGTATTTACCGTTATGCAGGAACTGAAAGGTTCCAGATGAGTGATAACGAAGATGCAAAAGAAATTTTAGATATGACAGCTGGAATATGGAGACTTATGGTTGAAGCCATACTTCAGGGCATGAAAGATGGAACCATCAGAAAAGACGTGGATCCTGTAGAGATGTCCATTTATCTTAACGTTATGGCCATGAATGCTTTAAATATTGACGTGATTTTTAAGCTCGTACTGGAAGCTAGGGGCATACATCAAGAGAAATTTTGGAGTGACCTAAAACGTTTTCTAGATCCTGCAATCACGCACTGTTCATCTGACGTTAAATGTACAGAGGATAAATGTAATAATAAAAAATGTTAAAGAGGATATTCTCCAACATATCCCCCAAAACCCTCATCAACCACAAAACCTCAACTCCAAAATAACCTAACTATTTTTCTAAACTTTCAATCCAGTTTATAACTGATTAAACAGCATCCAGATTCCAAATTTTTTTAATTTAATCTTTAATGCTGAATGAATAGTTAATAACGTTTTTAGGGCAATTTTCTATACATTCACCACATAATATACAGTTTAAGTTTTCCATCTTATCATTTTTTACCATATAATTCACGTCTAATCCCATGGGGCATGATTTATTACATAATTCACAATTTGAGCAGTTGTGATTGTTTTTTAAATGTAAAGAGGGTATCTTAATTTTTCTACCTAATTTAGTTCCTATTGTTAAGAAAACTCCTTGAGGACATAAATATTTACAGAATGCTCTATTTCCAAAGATTAAGGATAAAATACCAATTAGTAGAATGAACAATGGTATTAAAATAACTAATTTAGGATTTCCATTGGAGGCAAATAAATTAACTCCTTTCAAGCCTCCAATCTTTAAAATAGAATAAGAAACTATTATTAGGAATAGCACAAAAAATGGATATCTTATTTGGCTTGCTTTTTTAGATTTGGGCTTTTTATTTGTATATCTACCTAAAATTTCTTGTAGTGCTCCATATGGACATGTGTAACCACATGATATTGATCTACCTAGAAATAAGGATAAAATTAACCATACTCCAAAAACAAGAGCACTTAATGTGATTATTCCAATTTTAATTCCTTCTACCATCAATAAGGGTGAATAAAGATTAGCTAAGACTGGCAGAAATATTACCAATAAAGCCAAAATATACGTTCTTGTCCTAATTTTACCATTTTTCATTTATACCACTTCTATTTTTTTCATAGCATTCGCTAAACTAATTTTAAAACGAATTAAACTTTAAATAATTATGTTATGTAGATTTAATTGGTTTACGTGTTTTTTGTTTAAAATTCATATTCGCAATATTTAAATGTTTTTTAACTAAAATAGTATAAAATGAAAAAACAAGGAGGGATTTTTTTATTCCAATAAAACCCGGCACAGTAAATGCACTTAAAATAATGGGGCTTACAGATTATGAATCCAAAGCATACTTATCCTTAGCTTCTTTTATTTCTGCCACTGCATTAGAGATCAGCGAGACTTCAGGGGTACCCCTATCTAAAGTATATGAGGTTCTTAGAAGCCTCGCAAAAAAAGGATTCATAGAAATACAGAGAGGTAAGCCTTTAAAATATGCTATAATACCTCCTCAAGATGTTTTTGGAAAATCAAGGGCAAAAATTAAAGAAGAGCTTGAAGAAGCTGAATCAGAAATTAAGACCATTTATGAGAATCAAATACCAAAATCACCCCCGCATATCTGGTTAATTTATGGTACAGATAAAATTATAACCAAAGAACTGGAAATCATCAGCCGTGCTAAGGACTCACTACACATTGCAACGGGTTTCATGTTTCATGACGAGGTTGAAAACTTAATCGAACACCTCAATAAAGCCTTAAAAAGAGGAGTTCAAACCAGAATAATCACAACACCCTGCTGTGTCACAGATGGAGAAGAAGTGGAAATATCTGAAAATCTTAAAAAATTAGATTGTGAGGTTAAAACGTTCCAAATTCCCTTCATAAAAGTCATAATAAGGGATAAAAAAGAGATGATATTAATATTCTGCAGATTTAACGATGGGATCTTAATATCACAAACTGCAATAGGGGTATGGAATCAATACACAGAATTTGTAGAAAATATAGCAGATTTATATAATTTAGTGTGGAATATGGATCTATTAAAGATACATTCAAAGGATTTAAAGACACATTCAAAGGATTAAGGTTTAATATGAATTAAGGCTTGGAAGCTTTAAACCTGATTTTTTCATTTTTGCATATCATTTGCACCACATTTTTGGCGGAAGTTGCAGCTCCAAACAGTCCTCCACCTGGTGAAACCCATTGTCCTGCCATGTAAAAATTAGATAACCCCGGTAAGGTTTGTGGAATCTGTGAGGCATAAGATTTCTTGGTAAATAACCAGCCTTCATAGGAAGCTTTCCAGTTACCTGTGAAACGAATGAAGGTTAATGGTGTGGCCACATCTATCACCTCAATTTGGTCACGTATTCCTGGATATAACTCTGATATTCCGTTAACAATAGATTCTCCTATTTTTTTCTTTTCATCTAAATACTCATCTCTTTTATTTTTTAATTCAATCCAGTGATCATAGTTGGTTTCTATCGCAACTGTGAATGTAGTTTTTCCTTTGGGCGCTAAATTAGGGTCAAAGCTGTGGTTTCTAAGGGTAATACGGCCTATTTCTTCATCATATATTATCAAAGGCTTTTTCAATGGGAAAGAGAGGTAGTGTGGTTGTGAGGAGTAATCATGGTTGACTCCCAATGAGACAAAGATAAGTGGTGGATATGTTTCGAGGCTTTGGTAGATCTCTTTGATCTTGTCATTGATGTACTGACCTTTAAGCCAATCAAATATGGTAGTATGGCCATCTGCGGCAGATACTATTATATCTCCAAATTCTTGGATGCCATCTGTAAGTTCTACACCCCCTGGCTTTGTCTTCTTTTACCATTATGTTTTTGACCTTTGAATTATAAGCAACTTTTCCTCCCAGGTCCAAGTAGCGTTTTTCAAGTGCTTTTGCTATGGAATAGGAACTCCTATGGGATAACCCGAAGTTTTTGCACCCATTTGAGCCATTCCCATAATACTGGAAGGAAAGAATGTTCTGTTGGGTATTTTCGCAATATTTCTCGGTTTGATAATCATGGCTTTCCCACTCATCAGTGTTTTCACTATTAGCATGCTTGCAGGATTCACTCTGATGATTTTAGGTATCTGGTTGTTTGTTCAGAGCTTTGAAACCTGGGATGCCAATAAAGCCATGAGTGTAGCCTATTTAATACTGGGTATTCTTGCAATAATTGTGGGAATAGGTTTATTTGGAAGGATAGTTGCATTCAGCATATTTGCCGGCTTTTGGTTGTACATAGTAGGATTGTTCATGGTAATAACTGGTATAATGTCCATGTTCTCCAATGGCAGCACTGCATCCAAGGGTGCCGGTGGACTGGGAATAATCATTGGTATTCTGTACATAATTTTAGGCATGTTTGCATGGAATCCATATTACCTTACAATGCTTATTGGAATTTGGTTAGTAATTGCAGGTATAATGGAATTTTTCAAACCTTCTGAGTGATTGAATAAAAACACCTTTTTGAGTTAATAAAAACAGGCCCTTATTTTTTTTAATAGTTATATTAAACAATTTTAACTTTTTTGCACTGAAAACATGTAAATAGAGAATTAAAAACTATAAAAAATTAAAAAATAAAACTTTCACAGCCATTCACTTATTTTTAGAAGGAACTAAAAAAATTGATAAAAAGCTGAAGAGTAATAAAAAGCTGAAGACCATCACAAGAACTATTTTTTCTGTTTCCAGCAGTAATTTCCCTGAATTTGAACATTTAACTTTTGAGTTTTCGTTTTTGATTTAAAAGTACTATATATCACTTTTGATCATGTCCTAATAGTAAATATTAAATTCATCCTTGAAATGAATAATTTTGATGTGATGTTTCTGTTAATACGACTTAAAACAAATTATTTATGATATAACCTTTTTAGGAGTTGTTCTTGATGGTAAATGTATCTAAGAATAAAATTTTAATAGTAATTGGAGTTTTAGCCCTGATACTGGTTTTGGCATTTGCTTCCTTTGCTTTTGCCAAGGTGGATGTTGGTTTAACCGTTAATTCAGCATTCTGCGTTAATCAGATCATTGATAAAGAACCTGCAAACGGCAAGTTTCTTGTAACCAACGTTACGGTTAAAAATAATGGTAAAGATCCCCTAACGGTTTCAACAGACCAGTTTACTCCAATGGTAAATGGTAAGACGGTTGAAAAATATTCTGTATTCCCTGGGGCAGGCACTGACCTTCAAAATCAGGTGCAGATTCCAGCTGGAGCCAGCAGGGATATGGTAGTTGTCTTTGACATTGGAAACCAAACACCGGATTCACTTGAATTTGCAGGTCCAATATCCTGGGTTCCAACCTACAAAAACAGTACAAAAATCTCGGAGGTGGCATCCACAGCCTTATTTGATGGTCTTCATGACACCAACAACATAGGCATGGAAATGAACACAACCATGTACGGCATCAACATAACTGGTGCAACAAACATCACAGGCACTGACAATGTTCAGAAAACAGATGACCCAGATAAAATGGAATCTACAACTGTTGAGAATACTTCAACAATTACAAGTGCCTTGGGACAACAGAACAGCCAGAACAGTATTGATAACACAACCAACACAGTGGATCTTAAAACAGGAATAGACAATAATGGAACGGTTGAAATTTTACCTGCAAACATGACAAAGCCTGGTGACTCCATCACCACTTTGAATGGAGTTTACACACTCACGGGGTCAGAAAAAATAGATATCATGGGCAAAAAAGTGGACTGTTGGGTGGTTGATGGACAGTACAAAGGTGATAGTTCTTCAGGGCTCAACGTTAATGGAACCATTTACTTCGACAAAACAACCAGACTTCCAATGAAGTTTGTGATCAAACCGCAGTCAGTAACTGTACCTGGATCATCGATACCACTCACAATGCAGGGCCAGGCAGAAATAGTAACCACCAACCTGCCGCTCATTGGAGTGGCATAGGTAGAGAGTTCAAAATGAACCTTTTTAAGGATTCATATGAATTCTTGTATACTCTTTTTTTTAAACAATTTAACATTGAATCAGTATTTTTTTTTACAAATCGGTTTACAATCAGCTTATTTTTTAAGATTATCTTCTAAACTTAAGATTATCTTCTAAAAATCACCTTTAAAAAAAATTTTACTTCTTAACGATGAGGGTGTGGGCGATTATCATACTGCTCAGGAACATAAAGGTTACCATGGCTGTTCCGTTTATCTCACGAGTTATGACGAAAAGTCCAAGTATTGCCTGAGCTGCAAATGCTGTAATGGTTCCTATAAGAAGAGCTTCTCTTCCAAGGAAGCGTTTGTCTCCTTTTTCCCTTTTTTCCCTGTATGTCCTGAGTATCTTTAATCCAACAACCATAACAAAGGCACACCATACAAGCAGCAGTATCAGGATTAAATATCCGAAGTCAAATGCAACTCCGCAAATTCCTGGCAGGAAGTAATCTATAAGGTCCTTTTTTGTGGTTAAGACTCCTGTGAAGATCTGGTATGGAAGTCCGAAGGTCAATATGAAAGATATTGGAAGTGCTATGTATCCACTTGAACTTCCAAGGTCTGCAGATCCCCAGTAGGATGAACCCTGCAGATGGCCAAAGAGGGTTGTGTTGTGGATTACCATTTGAAGACTGTTTATTGCATTTCCCTGTATCCTTTCTATCCTTAACACTGGACTTAACACTGGCATGGAAAGCAATCTTGAAAGTATTTCAAGGGAACCAAATCCCGCAATAATAACAGCTAAAATTAGAAACATTCTTTTGAGTGTGAAAACTGATTTCTGGCGGAAGGACTTTGATATCAGGAAAAATCCAATTAAAAGTCCCATTAACCATAAAATAAGGAAGTCTCTGTGCATTAATCCTCCGACAACTGTTATAATTAACATTAAAAGGATTATAAATCCTTTAAGACTTCTAACATTTATCCTAACCTTCTGCATCATTTTTAAAGATGCTAAACATGTTACAATAACCATGAGTGCTATTGGGCCGTAGGTGTGTGTAAATTCATGGGTTCCCAGTGCTGGTACGAATAAACCCAGAGCATCTGCACTGAATAACAAGGTTAATCCAATACCCAAGATTAGGGAAAAGGAAAGCACACGGCTCAACGATATTCTTACCGCGTTAAAAAATAGCAATATACCTATCTGCATTAGAATTGCCACTTCAATTATAAGTTGAAGATTATTTTGAGCTATTAACATTATATTCCTCTAGATTTCATTAAATGGTTAAATTAAAATGTTTACTTTCAATATTTAGTTTACTTTCAATATTTATTCACTCCGTTCCTAAATTGAGGATTCAGGAGTCATGAGATTTTTTCGTAATTTGAGATTTTTCATAGTTTTATCATGGAATTATAGTTGATTATCAAAGGTTTTATACTAATTTTTTTTCCAAAATCATGGAAAATTAGTTTTTGAATTTTTGATCAAGGTTATCTGTTTGATCAAGGTTATCTGTGTGGTTTACATAATTCTAAAAGTTTAATAAGTTACGTTCTTAACTATATCTAAAATCCTGGTGGATGCTGTATTCTGTCCCTAATTAAACTTCATCCTAATTAAACTTCAAAAATATATTCATGGATCCTATTTTTCATGCCCCATATTTAAGTATTTATTCCAGTTTTACACCCCAATTTAAACCCAATCTCCTGTGAATATCATAAAAAAGTGTTATTTGAATAATCTGGATTTCACTACTTTAATTGCACTGCTTTTAAACACTGAAAATAAAAAGAGCTCATTGAACTGGTTTTAATTCAAATAGAACATTAATTCAGGGTAAATCCAGTGAACAGCAAAAATCATCCTTCCATTTTGGTTTTTTAAGCTGTCCATCCATGAATCCATAAATATCCATCAACTTTGCTTTGGTGTACTTCACATCTGTTTCCCTTGACGTGAGAAAGTCAAGGGTGTGTACCTCAAAAGAATCGAAAACAGGTCTGTTACTTTCATAGAACTTTCTAAGTTCAACCAGAGATTTTTCATTGACTTTTCTCAGTTCAAAACTGTTTTTAAAGTACTGGTCAAAGCAGGGAATGTTTGCAAAGACCCCCAGCATTATCCGGGTTATGAGAGCATCACCGGGTTTGTTCTCCCTTCCAAGAGCCTCATTTATATCTTCTTTGCATGCTAACAACAACTGTATGTTTTTCCTGTTGTAACTGTCAACGTCAATTTCCCAGAGCCCTGGATTCATCTTTGAAATTGTAATTATGAGATCCTTGTAGTTTGCCAGGCTTTTTTTGAGGAGAAATGAAGAGCCCTTCATGAGGCCGTGACTTGCCAGGTAAAAACCAAGCTGCAACGAGCTCATCTGAAGATTTTCTGGACTGGCCAGTTCCCTGATCCTGTTTTTCCTGTAAAATGAGTAGAAATAATTGTAACAGTAATCAAATGATGTATAACTTTCACAGGGTTTTCTGTCCCTGTTTTTATTGTTCCCATTCAGGTACCCTTTTATGGAGTTTTCTATAGCTCCAACTTCACTGTCCATGCTATCTTTGAAGTAGTAACAAGCATATAAATCTGTTGATCGCTCATAAAAAGAGATAGCGAGCAAACTTTTAGAATTTAGAAGGTAGATCAACCCTTGAAATGATGATACTTCTCATTTTAAGCATGAAACTGAAAAATGAATCGAAGGTTTAAAGAGGGAGTAATCTATATATTAATAGTGTTGAAAGGTAGTGGATCTTATGAATCTAAAAAACAATCTTTTAAAAGTTCTTTCAGGAGAAGAAGTGGATGTAACACCTGTTGTAAGTGTTACACAGATAGGTGTGGTTGAAGCTATGGAAAAAACAGGGGCATTTTGGCCTGAAGCACATACAGATGCAGAAAAAATGGCAAAACTCGGAAGCTCCCTTTATGAACTTGCAGGGTTGGAATGTGCAAAAATACCCTTCTGTCTGACAGTTGAAGCAGAGGCGATGGGATGTAAGGTTGACCTTGAAGGAAACGATAAAACTCCCGAGGTCTCTGAAACGCCATTTAAAAGCGGCAATGATATAACTGTGCCTGCTGATTTTTTAAGCAGCGGACGCATCCCTGTTGTTCTGGAAGCCGTTGAAAAATTGAAAGAAGAATACGCAGACAACCTTCCAATCATTGTTGGAATGACAGGACCCTTCACTCTGGCAGGCCACCTCCTGGGAGTGGAGAACCTGGTTAGGTACATGAAGACTAGCCCTAACGAGGTTGAAGCAGCGCTTGAAAACTCTCTTGATGCATGTATGGATTATGCTGAAGCCCTTTCAGAGGTAAAACCAGATGTGATCTGTGTTGCTGATCCAACTGCAGCTCCCGAGCTCATTGACCCGCTCCAGTTCAAGTCAGTTGTCAAACCAAGACTGGAAGACCTTGCAAACACCATAAAAACCAAGAAGGTCCTTCATATCTGCGGATCCACCCAGCCCATAATCAGGGACATGGCAAGCATAGGCTACGATGGAATCAGCGTGGAAGAAAAGGTGGACATTGCCCGGGCAAAGCAGGACGTTGAAAAAGGGGGGAAAATCATGCGTGTTGGAGGAAAAACCATGAGCATCGGCGGGGACAGCTCTTCAAAGATCGTTGGAAACATCTCCACAACCCAGACCCTCTTTACAGGCTCTCCCGAAGAGGTTAAAGCAGAAGTTAAAAGGGCACTGGAAGCAGGAGTGGATATAGTAGCTCCCGGCTGTGGTTTGGCCCCAAGATCTCCCATTGAAAACATAAAAGCCATGGTTGAGGGAAGAAACGAGTTTTACAATATCTAAACTTGTACCTGAAACCTTTAATAAAACTGGTTGAACCTGTGGATAAAAATCAGCATAACAATTCAGCTAACCAGTTTAAATGTTGTTTTAGATTTTAAATTTGTTTTAGGTTAATTTATTTAGCTTTTAAGTTATCTACTCCTTCCACAGCTACTCCTTTATCCACTTTTTTTATCAACTTTCTATCTACTTTTTTTCCATCTATTTTTTAGTTTAAACTTCCTCTGATTTATCCTTGGAAAAACCCACAAGTATGGTGGCGATACGTGGATCTTCAGGATATCCATACTTTTTTTTAAGATATGCATCACCCAAGGTTGATGGACTGCATGATACAACATCTGAAATTCCTTCAATGTTGTTTAACTCGGGAAAGGGTATGGAAGGTAAAAGGAAGAATTGTCTGCCGTGATGTAAATTAAGGGTGTTCCTTGAGGGTTTGAAAATTATGAAGTCCCTGCTTAAAAAGTAGGCATCTTTCTGGTCCTTGAATTTTTTCCTGTCTTGTGGAGAAATTATTTCCTGCCCCAGTATCTCTCCTTCATCTGTTACAAGCAGCACTGTGGGTTCTGGAGGAAATCGGAATTTCCCTGTTTTGAACATCACCAGACAGAAATCCCTCTTGAAGCAATCCTTTAATCCGTCATTAACCACAGGGATTACATCATTCTCCCTGGCAGATTCAACTTTCATTAAGGCTTTCTGGCTTTCATCTGGAAGTTCCTGCACATCCAGAACTCCATCCATTTTTTCTATAATTTTAATTGCTTTTTCAACTATCATTTTTCCTTTAACCCCCATCAACATGGCTTACTGTAAACTAAGTTCCATTAAATAATATAAAATTGAGTTTAGATGCAAAAAATAATTCCGAAAACTTTAAACAATTGATCAAGTTACATATACTATGATTATTTTTTTTATATGAATGTTTAGTGGTGAGCTTGTATGAAAAGATTTACCAGAATGGCATATAAAAATCCGGAAGAAATGATCTTCGGTCATGCAAAATTTCCAGTTAGCCAACGTTCCAATATTCAGTTTGGTGCTGGTTATGTTGTACCCGAAGTAAAAGTAGCCCCTGGAGAAGGTACCGAGGAATCAAAGGAAAAGATGGTTTCTGAGTGTAGGAACATAGCACAAAGTGCCTGTGAAAGAGCTGTGGCTGTGGGATTGCCTGCATTCATGCTGGAGCAGGAACACATCTTTCAGCAGACAAGCAACCCGGACTGGACAGCAGAATGCACGCGGATCCAGGCAGAAACCCTTGAGAAGTACTATGATGAATACGACATCAGAACGGCTTTAATGGCAACCTCAGCAGACATAAGGGAAGAAGAAAAGGCTCCGGGACTGAGGGATTCAGACCTTTACAATAAAACTATGGAATCTATAGAGGCCAGCGCTGCAAATGGAGCATCATGCGTTGCCATAGAAACCACAGGAGGAAAATCAGTATCTGACTACGGCATAGCAAGGGGAGACCCAAAGGCAATACTTTTCGGGATAGGAGTTCTTGGAAGTATTGACATGGAGTACATGTGGAAAGGAATAGTGAACATCTGCAAAAAATACGACTGCAGGGCCGCCGGTGACACAGACTGTTCCCAGGCCAACACAGCAATGTTCCTTGCGGGAGGATTAATGGATAAAGACTGTTCACATACGATAGCAGCACTTGCAAGGGCCATGGCAGCGGCAAGAAGCCTGGTTGCAGTGGAATGCGGTGCAGTTGGACCCCTGAAAGACTGTGGATATGAAAACCCAATAATAAAATCTATAAGCGGTGTTCCAATAGCCACAGAAGGTAAAAATGCTGTTTGTGCTCACTCTGACTTGATGGGTAACTTAACAGCGGCTGTCACTGATGTTTGGAGTAATGAATCAGTTTACCACAGACAGGAAATGGGTGGAACCACCCCTGAGGTCTGGCTGCAGGCAACAGGATATGAGGCAGCACTCATGAACACTGCAATCCAGACAGGAAAAGGTGAAACTTTAAGGGATCTTTACACCCTGACAGATAAGTACAGGGACCCTCAGGCATTGATACTGGCCTATGACAATGCTTACAGGATAGGTGAAGCAATAGTGAAGTACGGTAACGATCCATACCTCCGAGCAAGGGCAGCTGCTCTTGAAGCTGGAGCAATAATAAACGAGGCAGTTGAATCCAAGAAAATGTACCTCACAAGGTTTGAAAGGGACTCACTTGACAATGCCCTCAAGATATTTGAAGAACTGCCTTCAGAATCTGATCAGTTTATTGACGAATGCATTAGGAAGTACTCAAGGAAGGTAGCTGAATTTGACCCAAAAAGCTACGGACTATAAAGGGGATGCATGGTATGAGTTATGAAGAACTGGAAAATGAGATAGATCAAAGTTTTGTGGCAGTAAGGTACAACGTGGAAATAGAAGGACCTGCAATAAAACCAGACGAGGACCCAGATGTTGTGAACATCCTCCCAACAGATGAACCCTACAGGGCTATAGCACTGGCAGTGCTCTATGAGGACAGGGATGCATCACTCACCAATGTTAAAAAAGCACTTGATGAGGGTGTTTCTCCAATTGATGTAATCAACAATGGTCTTATGAAGGGAATGGATGCTGTAAGTCTGCTCTACACCAAGGGATTTTATTTCCTACCAGATCTTATGCTGGCTGGAGATGGAATGATGGAGGGAGTGAAGGAGTGTGAACAAGTTCTTGGACACAAAAGCGAAACCAAAGGCACTGTAGTATCATTTGTGGCTGAAGGAGATCCACACGATATAGGTAAAAACCTTGTTGTAATGTTTTTAAGGGCCAACGGATATGAAGCAATAGACATGGGAAGGGACGTGCCAACAGCAGATGTTGTTGAAGCAGTCAAAGAGCACAAACCAATTTTCATGACGGGAACAGCCCTCATGACAACCACAATGACTGTTTTCCCAAAAGTCGTTAAAGCTCTGCAAAAAGAAGGTCTTGAAGTTCCAGCCATTGGATGCGGTGGCGGTGCCGTGAGAAGAGATTTCGTTGAATCATTCCCAATGAGTGTCTACGGTGTTGAAGCATACCACGCCCCTAAACTTGCAGATGCCATAGTGAAAGACAAGAAAACCTGGAAAGGCCTTAGAAAAGAGTATTCAGACATTGTTGGAGAGTTTGTCTCCGAGTACTCCTAAAACTTGCAGACTAATTCAAAATATCTTTTTTAACTTATTTTTTTATAATTTTTTTGTTTATGGAAACAGAATGCTGTTTAAAATGTAAAAAAATAAGGAAAAAGGTAAAAGTGAATATTTTTCAAATTTGAGTTAAAGTGCCATTATAATTATTATAATTATAACTCATATGACTTAAGATTAGACTTTAAAAAAATCATTAAGGGAACAAAAATGAAAGAAAAATATGCAGTGGCAGTGGATATAGGAACAAGCGGCATAAGGGCTCAGGCTCTGGATCTTGAAAGTTCAAAAGTACTTTCCACGGCCATCACTCTCAGACATCCTCTGCCTGGGGCAAACGTTGTGGACCACCTTGACTTTGCAATCAGGGTGGGCAGAGACACAGCCCACAAACTCCTGATTGACACCGTGAACAAGGTTGTGAAGAGTCTGGACCTGGACCTTGAAAATGTTGAGAGACTGGCAGTCTGCGGCAACCCAATTCAACTTTCGATTTTCCAAAACATAGAAATAAGGGACCTGGCTTACTGGGGACAGAACGCCCTTGAAAGACTCCACGTAACCCCACCAAGTAGGAATTCCACTATAACAAAACCTGAAGATGTTGGGCTTGAGATCAACCCTGAAGCTGAAGTTTACATACCCCCAGCCATAAAACATGAAATCGGGGCAGATGCACTGGCAATGCTTTTCAAATCGGGTGTTCTTGAGAAAAAGGGGATTTATCTGGTTTCTGATTTTGGAACAAATGCAGAAATAGCCCTTGTTGTTGACGGAAAGGTCTATTCGTGTTCTGCTGCAGCAGGGCCTGCAATAGAGGGCCAAATGATAGAAAAAGGCAGATTGGCCTCTCCGGGAACCATCTGCGATTTTGAGTTTGCAGGTTCTGGATGGAAGGCCATGATTCTTGACGATGATCTGATGGTTCAAAATGGAAACGTTGTCAACCCTGAAGATGGAAAAACATTCCTTAAAAGTGGAATGGATGGAAAATCCAAGGGTATAACAGGAACAGGGGTAATTGCAGCCTTCAGCCTGGGCCTGGACTCCGGGATCATATCACTTCCAAGGATAAAAAGCGCTGATCACAGGATCCACCTCCAGGATGAGATTTATCTCACAGAGAAGGACATAGTCATGATAGGCAAGGCATTGGGAGCTTTCAGAGCCGCTGATCTAACCCTGGCAGAGGAGGCCGGGGTGCTACTTGAGGATATTGACTCTGTTTACATGGCAGGGGCTTCAGGCTTCTACGTGGACCCTGAAAAGTCCCTGGACGTTGGACAGATCCCGCCATCCTCAAAGGATATTTACCAGCTTGGGAATACTTCCCTTGCAATGGCACGCGACATAGTTCTCGATCCAGGTCTGCTTGAAACCCTGCAAAAAATAGCAGACGGGATGCGCAGCAGCCATATAACCCTTGCAACGTCTGAGATATTTGAAAAGGTCTACGCACTGGAACTTGCCATGTGCGAGCAGGGTATGCCATTCTGGATGTACAACGAATGGCTCAACAGGTACGGGTTTCAAAAGATTCCCCCAAAAAATTCCAAGCCAAAGGTGCACAGGATCTTTGAAAGGGACATACCTGAGCTTGGTGAGAATCTGAAGATAATGACGGAGGTAGGCTCCACCCTAAATGCACGTTTTGAAGGGTGTACACAGTGTATGACCTGCGCAAAAACCTGCCCACAAAATGCCCTCCAGGTCAAGGATGGACAGATCACAGTTAGAACAGATCTCTGCGACGGCATGGCCTGTCTGAGGTGTGAGCGCTCCTGTCCTGAAAAGGCGTTCAAATTTGAAGAATTTCTCAATCCTTAAAGGATATAAACTTAAAGAATTTAAGGGGTTTAAAATTTAGATTGCATTGATATTTAACCTCTTTTATTTAACTTATTCAAGATTCAAATCATTTTGCACGATTTATATCTTTATTGTGCATTTGGGTTAGATCGAAATTCCCGAATTTATAGATCGAAATTATTTATATATCAAAATTATTGAATTTAAATTACAAGATCCCATCTAAATATTTAAGTTCAGAATTATTAAATTTGGTAGTCATGCTTTAAATTAAGACAGATTGTAATTAACAGATTATAACTAAGTATAACTACATTTTTGCAATAATTAAGGAAGGAGCGTACCTTTAATAATTTTCCCTGTGTTAATTTTTAGTTCAATCCCTCTCTTTATACTTCAGCTCCCTGAAATTTATGAGGAACGATGTGCCCTCCTCATTATTAACCTTTATCTTCCCATCCAATTGTTCAACCAAACTGTTGACAAGTTTTAAACCTAATTTTGAGGTTTTTTTCTAATTTAGAAGTTATCTGGAAAGCCGCCACTGTTATCAGCAAGCTTTAGTTTGATATCGTCGCCTTTCTTCTTCATCTTAATCCAAATTTTTCCAGCTTCACCCTCCTTGAAGGCGTGTTTTAGGGAGTTGGTTAAAATCTCATTGAAGATGCTCATTGAGGATAGGCACATGGTATTGAGGTTTCAATGTTCAGTTTGATCTCATCAACATCCACATCCCATTCAAGGTGCAGAACAGTTGGGTAGGTTTGAAGGAGGCTTTTTATGAGTCTGTTGATGTGGCTTTGGAAGTCAATTCTTGCAAGATCATCTGGTTGGTATAGCTGTTCATGTATCATTGACATGGATCTGACCCTGCTCTGGTTCTGCTTGAATAACTCCTTCATTTCCTTGTTTTCAATTGTGCTGCACTGTAGATTGAGGTGGCTTGAGATAACCTGCATGTTGTTTTTGACGCGGTGGTGAACTTCCCTAAGCAGAACCTCCTTCTGTTAAGTGGATGGATGATCTGTTTTTGTGCCTCTTCACGTTTGGAAGCTTCCAGGGATGGGGATACCATGTATGAAATGGACGCAGCAAAGGTTCGAGCAGTGAATGCAACTTTTTTCAGGATTGAAAAACCAGACACTGACTCTTTCCACATCAAGAGTCTGGGAACATGCTTCTGTAAGCCTTTTCAGGGTTTTTTCAAGATCAGAAATATCCTCCCTGTAAAGTTCAAGCAAAACATTCTCTTGGGCAATCGTTCGCTTTGCAACGGTCCTTTTTTTCATCTCAACAGCTTTTCTTTCCCTGATATCTGTACCTATATAAAATACCAGTTACTGTTGATTTTTTTGATATCATTAATTTTGATAGCAATACAGGAATATTTTTCCTTCTTTTGTCATTTAAACTCATCTCAAAATTGTTCAAACATTCCTCAACTAAAATTTTTGAATTTAATGCAGGGGAAATGATCATTTCAATGTTTTTACCCTCAAGCTCTTCAGCACTGTATCCCAGGAGCTTTAAACCCACAGGTTTTACGTACTTGGATGCTGTGGTCTTTGTTTGTTATTATCCGGAAGTTCGTTTGTTGAAACAATTTCATTGGCTGCAAATGCCGGTGTCAGGGCGGGTAACTTGTATCTGCTCACCCCCATATGAGATAAATAAGAGTCCGAGAGTGGCTGTAAAGAAGGTCATTCATGGAAACTCCACAGAAAAGAGTGGTAGAATTGCATCGGTAATCAGGCTTGAAATTACCACAACAGTTAAACCCAGTAATATGTAAAGGATTTGCTTTTTTTAAGACGCAATTGAACTGTCTTTAACAAATAAATAAACTTTTTTAGATTAAATTACTTATTTTAGATTAAATTGTTATTATTTTGGATTAAACTGATTCTTTTAATGAATTCTTAAATTAAATGATTCAAAGATATAAATCAAATTTATTCTTTTTCCAGCTCTCTGTAGTAATCACAGAACTCTGCCACAGGACAGATTTCATGCTTTGGCTTCAGGGGTCTGCATATGGTCTGGCCGAACTGCACAAAGAGATCGTTTAGTGGGAGCCACAGCTTTTTGGGCACAACTTTCATGAGCTCCTTCTCTGTTTCCTCTGGAGTTTTGGTATTCACAAGACCCATGCGATTTGATATTCTGTGAACGTGCACATCCACAGGGATTGCATCTTTATGAAACCCATAGACCAGAACACAGTTTGCAGTCTTGCGTCCAACACCTGGAAGTGAGAGAAGTTCCTTCATACTGTCTGGAACTACATCATGATAATCATGGTGGATTATGCGCGAGACTTCCTTCACCCTTTTGGCTTTAACATGGTAAAATCCGGATTTTTTAATGAGGATTTCAATGTTTTCTGTGGGTGCCCCTGCAATCAACTTGGGGGTGGGGTACCTTGCAAATAATAATGCTGATGCAGCATCCGTGTTTTCATCCCTGGTTCTCTGTGAAAGAATGGTTCTTATAAGAACCCTGAATGGGTCGCTGTCCTCAAAGGTTCTGAGTGTGTACTCATCCTGCAGACATTCAATTATCTTTTCAGCTTTTGAAACTTTCATCACCCCAGATATCATAAACAAATCAATGTAGTAACAAAATCATCAAGCACTAATTAATAAAATCATCCTGTACTAGTTATTGTTTTTTTAAAAAAAATAAATAAAAAAAAGTTTGTTTTTAATCTCTCCCGTTTATCATGTTCAGTAGAACTTCCAAACCGTAGTCTATACCCTTTCCATTGAGGGCGACCGTTGGTACAATAGGCACGTCGTCGGTTATGCCTTCAGATTCTGGAAATACTGGATTCAGGTCCTGTTTATTTGCAAACACAATATAAGGAACATTTTGAGTGTTTAAATTTTCTATTATGTCTTCATCAATGCTTGTAACTCCTTTCAAGCTGTCGATGACAACAATTGCACCGTTAAGACCATAGGAAAGTATTTCTCGCATGAATTCAAATCTCTCCTGGCCTGGAGATCCGAATATGTGAATCTTTTCACCGTTAACTATGGTGTTTCCATAATCAAGGGCTATGGTTGTGCCGTTATATTCTATTTCAGTTTTTTTATCGCATATTCTGCCGACGGTTGTTGTTTTTCCAGAATTGTACGATCCAAGTATCACGATTTTAGTTTCCTTTTTTCGTGTCATGTTTTACCCTGCAAGTTTTTTCATGATCTCGGGAAAGTTGGGGAATGAAACGTTGTAAACCGATGCATTTTTGATCCTCACACCCCCAACTTTCAAACCAATGATGTAAAGTGCCATAACAAGCCTGTGGTCCATGTGAGAGTCAACAACGCCTCCATGAACACCTCCCTCAATGGAGAGACTGTCCCTTTCTTCTTTGACCTTGACCCCCAGCTTTGAAAGCTCCACAGCACAGGTGTGAATCCGGTCTGTTTCTTTGTAGCGGGTGTGTTCAACTCCAGTTATCTTTGTTTTACCATTTGATAATGCACCAAGGGCTGCAACAGTTGGAAGAAGGTCTGGAGCATTCTGCAAGTTCACATCCACTCCCTCAAGTTTTCCATGTCCAGATATATTTACTTCATCCTTTTTAACCTTAACACCACAGCCCATATCCCTAACAATATCAACTATCAATTTATCGCCCTGTTTTGAATCATCTAAAAGATTTTTAAGTGTTACATCTGATTCAAGTGCAGCTGCTGCAGCTATTATATAGGAAGCTGATGAGTAATCTCCCTCAACAGTGAAATCCTGTTTTCTGTACATTTGAGGGTCCACATGGAATGATTTTGTGGATGCTTCGTATTCAACATTGACCTTGAAGCTTTTCATTATGTCCCGAGTCATGTCAACATAAGGTTTGGATATGAACTCGTTTTTAACCTGTAGATCCACGGAATTATCTGCATATGGTGAAGCTATGAGAATAGATGATATGAACTGGGAGCTTACACTTCCACTTATTTCAGTTGAACCCCCTTTAAATCCACCTTTTATCACTATCGGTGGATTTCCATTATTTCTAGTTGAAAATGCAGATATTCCCAGGTTTTTAATGGAGTCAAGGAGGTCTTGCATGGGCCGATTCCTTAGAGATGCATCACCCGTCAGAACTGTGTAATTTGGTGCAAGGGCTGAAACGCTGGTCATTATACGCAGGGTTGTGCCTGAATTTTTAAGGTTTAAAACATCCTCAGGGGTTTTAAGCCAGCGACCCCTCCCGTTGATCCTGCATGTGACCTCACCAGATCCATCAGACTCTCTCCAGAACCCGGATCCAAAGGCTCTGCATGCTTCAAGGGAAGCCATTGTATCTGCAGAGTAAAGGGGGTCCCTTATTGTGGACATTCCCTCTGCAAGGGAAGCTATTATAAATGCTCTGTGGCTGTAACTTTTGGACGGTGGAGCCTTAACAGCACCGTCCATTCTTTCTGCCTTACTGACTGTGATTTCCATTAAATCATCCCCACTCTGGATCTTCTTGCAGATCTTCTCAGATTCTACAAATTAAAACTCATAAAATTAACATCCATAGCTAATCGTAAGCTTAAGTTTTCACGATCTCCAATACGAGATCCTGGTCTTCTGCCTGTACTATTTCAACTTTTTCGCCTGTTTTTCCATGAACCTCCCGTTTAGCATTCACATGGGTCCATGTTAACCTTGAATCATCAATCAGGATCTCACCATCCTTATCAAGGGCGTCTGCAACTTCTTGAGGTTCAGTTGAAGCTAGGTACTTGACGATCTTGGGGGCGTCACCGCGGAACTCGGGTCCAACCTTGGACATAACAGGTTCCACTTCAACAACCTTCTCCTGAACATCGGGTTTACCCATTTCCATATCAAGGTTTTTAACCCTCATTGTACCTTTTATGTCTTCTTTTAAAAGATTTAACTTGTTGTACAACTCTTTTTGAGTTGTGTAAACTGTTATTGATTTTATGGGGATGTTTAAGGGCATTCCAGAGTTTGATTTGAACCTTCTTATGTCCCCTATAAGGTTTACACCAGCGTTTCCTTTATCCTCAGCTTCATCATCAATTAACTGCCCCTTAACTTTGGGCCATGCCGTTTCATGAATGCTTGTGCCTTCATCATTCAAGTATTGATAAACCTCATCGACAAAGTGAGGAGTTAAGGGTGCTAAAAGTTTCAGGGAAGTTTCTATAACTGTTTTGAGGGTGTACAATGCTGCTTCCTTTGATGGTGCCATTTCTTCAGAGTCTGTGTACAACCTGTACTTCACAGCTTCTATGTACTCGTCACAGAAATCATGCCATACAAATGTCTGTATACTGTTTTTAACCTCTGCAAAGTTGTGAACTTCAAGTGCACTGGTCACATCAGCCACCAGACGGTTCAACTTGGACAGAACCCATCTGTCTAGAGGTTTGAGGTTTTTCAGGATTGTTTCTTCTGACTCCTTTGAATTCACGTTGAAGTCTGCTATGTGCATGTTTATGAATCTAAAGGCGTTCCAGAATTTTCTAAGGAATTTGTACCCATTTTTAACGTCCTTCCATGCAAAGGGAACGTCTGAGCCAGGCACACTGTTTGCGGCCCAGAGTCTGAGGGCATCTGCACCATACTCCTTGATAACTTCTTCAGGGGCTATGACGTTTCCCAGGGATTTACTCATCTTGTGTCCATCTTCTCCGAAAACCATACCGTTTACAACGATGCTTTCGAATGGTTTTTCACCTGTAAGTGCCTTGCACCTTAAAATAGTGTAAAATGCCCAGGTCCTTATGATGTCGTGTCCCTGTGGTCTCAGATCTGCAGGGTAGAACTTCTCAAATTCTGGGTCAGGCCAGCCTGCATTTACAAGGGGTGTTATTGAGCTGTCCATCCAGGTATCCAGAACGTCAACCTCCCCTACAAATTCATTGCAACCGCATTCACATGGTTCTTTTGGTTTATCAATGGTTGGGTCGATTGGAAGGCCCTCAGGGGAAGGTAGGTGTACCTTTCCGCATTCTTTACAGTACCATACTGGAATTGGGGTTGCAAATAACCTTTGACGGGATATGCACCAGTCCCAGTCCATAGAACCTGTCCAGTTAAGGAGCCTGGTCTTCATGTGCTCTGGCATCCATGAGATCTCATCTGCTGCCTCCACTATCTGGTTTGTAAGCTTTTTCACAGCCACAAACCACTGTTTTTTTACCAGTATTTCTATTGGGGTTTTGCACCTCCAGCAGAGTCCAACGTTCTGGTCTACCTTTTCCTGTTTGGTAAGGTAACCCTCTGATTTGAGGTCTTCAATTATGGATTTTTTACATTCAGGGATCGTGAGTCCAGAGTACTTTCCTGAAACTTCCCTCATCAATCCTTTATCATCAATTGCCTCAATTATGTCCAATCCGTACCTGTTCACCCAGGATACATCTGTTTTATCACCGAAAGTACAGATCATAACGGCACCCGTACCGTACTCTGGATCGACATCTCTATCGGTGATTATCTTAACTTTACGTCCGTACAGTGGTAGTTCAACCTCTTTACCCTTGAGGTGTTTGTACCTCTCATCGTCGGGGTGTACAACGACTGCAACACATGCACAGAGAAGTTCTGGTCTTGTTGTTGCTATCAGGACGTTTCCATCACCCTCAACTTCGGGAAATTCAAGGTAATTGAGGTAGGTTTCGTTTTCATGGTACTCCACCTCTGCAAAGGCTATGGCTGTTTCGCAGCGGGGACACCAGTTAACAGGGTGCACGTCCCTGTAGATGAGACCCTGATCATAGAGTTTTAAGAATGAGAGCTGTGTTTTTCTCTTGTACTCCGGGGTCATGGTCACAAATTCCCTTGACCAGTCCTGTGAGAATCCAAGGGACTGCATCTGGTTTCTCATCTTTGTGATGTTTTCATGTGTGAGGTCTATGCACATGTCCCTGAATTCATTCCTTGGAACGTCATTTTTTCGTATGTTATGGATTTCCTCCACTTTAACCTCTGTTGGAAGGCCATGACAGTCCCATCCCTGTGGGAAAAGCACGTCAAATCCGTTCATGCGTTTGTACCGTGCTATCATGTCAATGTAAACCCAGTTGAGAACATGCCCCATGTGTATTGAACCAGTTGGATATGGTGGTGGCGTGTCTATTATGTACCTTGGTCTGGTTCCGTCACCTGTGAACTTGTGTAAATTGTCTTTTTGCCATTTCCTTTGCCATTCAACCTCTTTTTTGTGGTTGTAGTCCTTTGGAATGTCCTCTTTGGTCATTTCATTTCTCCTTTTAAATTACTGTTTAATTTATAATTACAAGTTTAAAAATAATCAGACTAATCACTGTTAAAATAGAATAAGATAAAATACAACCTTTATTTTTCTTATTTTATTTATTAATCATACATTATTTAAATTTCGGTAGTTTTACTGTATAATTTCTTGTATCTTCCTGCACAACTTGCTTAAAAATCAATTTGAATCCATGGTAACTAAACTGATACTTAAGATACTTAATCTGATACTCAATTAATATGGTTTAAGATTTTGGGGGATAAATATATTTCTGGATAAGATCAAACAAGTTCGAATATATCTGCAAACCCGAGGTTAATTCAAGTAATCTCTGAGGAAGGTTGATAAAAAAACTTGTTGTTTTGCAAAAAGATTTTTTAACCCCTTGATAAATGTCTTTAAAGGTAAGTTATTTTAGGACGGAGAACCAACTCCATATATACATGTTCAATGTAATTTGGGCCTAAAATCTAGGTTCTTGAGCTCCAGATGTAGTTAGGTGAACAGAAATGGAACTTTTGTGGTTTTACATAGCAATTGTACTTGCAATAAGTGATGAGGTACACAGCATACTGATGTGGAGTGTGTTTTTTGATTTCTACATAGTGCTTGCTGGACTTGTGAAGAGCACAGTTGCTTCAAACATAAGAATGTGGATTGTTCATGAATTTTTGGAGGCCATCTTTCACTTTGTGGTGCTGTCTATTGTGTTCCTATCAGTTGAGATTGGAATACTGGCTGCCACAATTCACATGGTCATTGATCTCTACCACAACTTCTCAGGGCTTGAACTGAAACCACTTTATCACAGATGCCTGCACTTCACAATCGAGTCAATATTCTTTATTCTGGTTCTCTCTGCAGGAACCCTATAATGACAAACGTTCCAGAGAGTTCCCATTTTTTTACATTTTAATTTTTACATTTTAATGTTCTTATACCCAAATTTTCAGCTTACTTAACCTTGCAAAACTTTCCTTAACCTTGAACAAAACTTCCTTTTATAAACTTTTTTTTATTAAAAAACAGTTTTTTTCTTTAAAAAAAGACTTCTGGAATAACAAATTGGAGCCGCAGATCAAATATTTTTTATAAGATCAAGAAAGATATAAAAAATGTTGATGATACAAACCAAAATGTTAACCAAGGCAGTAACTGTGGCATTAAACAGGTTGGATAACAATATAAACCTAAATACAGCAGTTAAATTTTAATTGATGAAATAAGGAATATAAATGGAATAAAAAAAATAAAAACTGATAGAATAAAAAACTGATAGAATAAAAAAAACATATTCCAGGGACTACATTTTTGCTGCTATTTATTGAAGTTAAAACATGAGGAAGAGGATATGCCAGTTATAAACTTTACGTACAAAGATCTTAACGAAGTTTTAGGAAGAGAAATTCCAAAAAAAGAACTCATAGATAAGCTTCCAATGATTGGAAGTGATATAGAGGATCATGATGAAGAATGGTTAAAGGTCGAGTTCTTCCCAAACAGGCCAGATTACTACAGTGTTGAGGGAATAGCAAGAACCATCAAAGGATTTCTCGACATTGAAGGGGGGATGCCCAAGTATACCACATCCCCATCAGGCATCAGCATGACAGTGGACCCCTCACTTGAAAGTATAAGACCCTTCACATCATGCTGCGTTATTGAGGGCGTTGAAATAACCGATGAAAAACTCAGGCAGATCATGGACTTCCAGGAAGACCTTCACTGGGTTCTTGGAAGGGACAGAAAGAAGGTTGCAATTGGAATACACAATCTGGATGTTCTCAAACCTCCTTTCTTCTACAAAGCTGCAGATCCAGACAAAAATTCGTTTATGGCCCTTGAAATGACTGAGGAAATGACGCTACGTGAGATCCTTGAGACACATAAGAAGGGAGTTAAGTACGCTGAATTACTCAAAAAATTCGATAAATATCCGCTCATAGTTGACTCAAATGACAACGTACTTTCCATGCCGCCTATAATAAACGGGGACCTTACAAAACTTTCAAACAGCACCAAAAATGTGTTCATTGACGTTACAGGAACCGACGAACGGGCTGTAAACTACGCCCTCAACATCATTGCAACTTCCTTTGCAGAAAGCGGAGGTAAAATAAAAACAGTTGAGGTTGTGTACAAGGATCGTACAGTTCAAAGGCCTGATCTAACCCCTAAAGAAATGTACGTCAGCGTTAAAAATGCTAAACGTCTCATAGGCGAAGATCTTACAACTTCTGATGTTGTTAAAATGTTGCGCCGTGTTAGACTTGATGCTGAAGCCCTGGATGAAGATAGGATCCGCGTTCTCATTCCAGCTTACAGGATTGACATCCTGCACGAGGTTGACATCATTGAAAACATTGCAATAGGCTATGGTTTCAGAAAAATAGGATCTGAACTTCCAAACATTGCAACCATAGCAAGTGAAGACAGGTCAAAGATATTCGAGAACAAGGTGCGCGAGGTTATGATAGGAATGGGCTTCACTGAAGTCATGAGTCTCATGCTCACCAACGAGGAACACCACTACAATGATATGAGACTCCCTGAAGATGATAGAGTCATGGTTGCCCAGCCAATATCCCAGGACAGAACCATGATAAGAAAAAGTCTTCTCAACGGCTTGATGGAATTTTTAGAGGACAACAAGCATGAAGAACTACCCCAGAAGATATTTGAGGTGGGAGATGTTGTGTACCTCGATGAAGACACTGAAACATATACAAAAGTTGTGAAAAAACTTGCAGGAGCCACAATACATTCCAATGCAAATTTCACCGAGATAAAATCCATCACGGCAGCTTTAGTTGAGAATTTAGGTCTTAAAATGGAAATTGAAGCATTTGACCATCCCTCATTTATAAAAGGTAGATGTGCACGTATAAAAGGAGTTCCAAACAACGAGCTGGAGGAGAAGAGTCTTTCAGAAATCTCCGCAGATGGGTCCCTCACAGGATTTTTCGGAGAAATCGACCCAGAGGTTATAACCAACTTCGAGCTGGAGTACCCTGTTGTGGCTTTTGAAGTTGAGTTTAAAAAATAGTTGAGAGAATTAACCTCTTCTGTTCAACTCTTTTTTTAATTTTTTACCTCTTTTAATTTCTTATTGAATTCATTCTTATGGATTTTTGGCTTTTTATTCTCCAATAAATGTAAGGGTAACCTTTCTGCTTCGTGGACCGTCCAGCTCCACGAAGAAAACGCTCTGCCAGGTTCCCAGACTCAGTTTTCCATTTTCCACAGGCAAGGTTTCACTGCTGCCCATGATGAAGGATCTTATATGGGCATCTGCATTGTTGTCTATTCTGTTGTGACGGTACTGTTTATCCTGTGGAACCAGGGATTCTAAAGCATCTTTAAAATCTTCAACAAGCCCCTTTTCATTTTCATTTATAACAACTCCCGATGTGGAATGCCTGCTGAAGACATTTATCCAAAATGTTAAATATTCCTTATTCTCAATATAGTTAAACATGGATATAAAAGAAGATCAGCATTTTAAAGATTTTATACGCTCAAGGAATATACGAAAATCAACAGCACGAAGGTATGAAACAAATATAAAGCTGTTCTGCCAATTTTTAAATAAAACACCCACAGAAGTAATTGAAGAAGCTGAACAAGAAGAAGAGGAACGTTTAAGGATGAAAAAACGTAAAATAAAACGTCACCTCATGAGTTACACAGAATACCTTGAATCACAAAACGTTTCCCCAACCTACATTCAAAAAACCATGGTTTCAATTAGGACATTCTACCGAGAATTTGAAATCGAACTTCCACACCCGGTGCCAATTCGAAATGATGAACAAATATTGATCACAACAGACAACATGATCAACAAGGACCATATCAGAAAAGCAGTGAGCTTCGCAAACAAAAAGTACCAGGCAATTATCTTGTTAGGAAGTTCAAGTGGTATGGGTGCTGCTGAAATGATAAACCTCACATTTGGAGACTTTTTAAAAGCGTTAGAAATCAGCGAAAAACGGTTGCCTGATATGGGGGAACTTACACAAGTATTGGAGAAACGATCAGAATATGGCCTGATCCCAACTTGGAGGATCAAAAGGTACAAAACTGGAATGCCTTACTTCACATTTTCAAGTCCTGAAAGTACACGTGCAATTATGAATTGGCTCCAGGAATCTGATTATTATGGCCGTTACCCAACAAATCCAAAAGACTGGCTTTTTTATAATTATCGCTCCAAAGAGATACATAAAATAGACAACCGGATATTAGGTGTAAGTTTCGGTCGACTCAATGATAAGTGTGGCTTTGGCCATCAAGGTCGTTTAAGATTCTTCAGATCCCACAACCTCAGAAAATTCTTCGCGACAACTCTTCAAAAGAATGGTGTGCAGCAGATAATCACGGATTGGCTTCTTGGACACAAATTAAATCCTGTGACGGGGGCATATTTCAAACCAGATATTCAAGCTGTGAAACAGGAGTATATGAAGGCGTTACCTGATTTGTCATTAAGAGAAACAAATGTTAAAACAATTCATAGCAAAGAATATGAAGAATTAGTCAAACAGAGAGAAGATGAACAGAGGCAGTATCAGGACCAATTAGCTGAATTAAAAGAACAACAAAAGAAATTAGATGATAAGATTAAGATGATTGACCGGATTGAGGAGAAGTTGAATAATAAGTTGGGTTGATGGAGGGATGGTGACGGAGTTTGGTTTCGGTTTTTTTCCCTCCATCAACTAGTATAGTAAATGTTTTCTTTGTTTAAATAGATATATCAGAAAAAGTGAGATTTCTTTTCTAGTTGAGGAGGATCCTGGGTAGACTAGAGATATGAGGGATCCTCCTTTATTTTTCACCAAAGTTCGAGGAAAACTTGGTCCACTACATGATATGTAATATTTGGAATATAAATGTTATTATTATAAATAGTTGTAATATTTAAATAAGTATTACCACAAGTGAATAAAAAACTACAGAGGAAGAAAACATGATGAGAATCAGTATGTCACTACCAAAAAAACTTTTAGATGAATTTGACGAAGTCTTAAAGGACCGAGGATACCAAGCACGATCAAAAGGTATACGAGATGCACTTAAAGATTATATTGTCCGCTACCAATGGATGAATGAAATGGAAGGAGAAAGAGTTGGACTCATAAACGTCATCTACAATTACCACTACACCGGAATCATGGAAGACCTGACCGACCTACAACATGAATACGCAAATTATATCAATTCCACAATGCGCCTTCCAATGACAGAAAAATACGTCATGGACGTAATAGTAGTTAAAGGAAATATAAAATTTATTCGAGCTTTAACAGAGAAGATCATGCGCCTCAGGGGAATAGAACACGTCAAACTCACCAGCCTAACCGCCAACAAAAAACCGTGAAAAAACTTTTTTTTAACTTATTTAACCCTAATTTTTCTTTTAAAACGAGCTGATAAGGATCTCTCAAGATCCACACCAATTTAAACCTTATTATTTATAAGTTTAAATTTTTGTTAACCCCTAATTACAGGGACAAGATAAAAAGATAGACAAAAAATTAAGATGGTAGGCAAGCTTGAAGGGAGACTAAAAGAAAAATATGTCAAACTATAGAATTTAAGGACTTTAACCCAAACAGATATTAATTAGAATTACTAATTTCCTATTGGGGTTCATAGATGGTGGAAGAAGACGATAACAACAAGGTTTCAACTACAATTAAGCTTAATTTCAGGTGTATTTATGAAGTTAATTTTAATCATGAGGATACTAAGGCTTTAAAAAACATAACAAATGAATTTAATAATCTACCTAAATTTAAAGAAGACACTTTAGGAAACAGTAACGAAGGATTTATGGATTTTACAGATGATTTTAAAATAGAACCATTTATAGTTAGGCCTTGTGTAGACCCCAAAGACTCTTCAGAAACAACTAAATTGAGATATGAAAAAAAAATTTCCAATAAAGATATTTTATCTAAAAGATTTAGATATGCGACTTATACTGAAGGGAGAAATGAACCTAACTATGTAGAAGCAGATATTTTTTGGATTAAACCCTGTGATGTCTTATTAATTAAGGGTGGTAAATCTGCATGCGATAAAATTACAGATTATTTAATTAGATTTAATAATGTTGGCTTTACTGAAATCAAATTTGATCATGATTTTTTATTATGGATCCTCTATAGATATGATCAGTATAATGGAGTTATGAGCAGTAGTACAACTGCAGATATAATAATTGAGAAAATTGATAAAGGGAGAACTCACGGCGAAGACACAAACGAAAATGATATAGAATTTAAAGATGGACAATCTCGATTAATGCCATTTACAACATTATATGGATTATTAATAAACCATGAAATATTACACATTGGTGGGGACTTTCAATTTAGGAAAAAGGACCACAAAATTAATGCTAAATTAGCTAAAGATATTACTATGCACATATATGCAGATCATGTACTTAAAGGCAAATCTTATGGTGAAAAATGTGCTTTAGCCTTCCCTTTCATAATAGAAATGATGGAAATTTTTGAAAACTGGACAAAAATGCCTGCAAAAAGTAAGTATCCTGATGATAAATTCTTCGATTCAGCGAAAGAATCATTTGAAACACAAATGCATTACTCTTTAGAAGGAATTAAAGAATTAAAGAAAAAATATAAAAAATTAAGGAAAGGGTGTTCGCATGGATCATAGGTTCTTTTATGTGTACGAAGTAAAAGGAAACATTAACGAATTAGACCAAGTGAATGAAAATCCTATGGAAATCGACGAAACGAAATTTAAATTAAATTTAGACAAACGTGAAAAAATTAAATCAATAATCCCAAACTATTGTTTCTATGATCAAGAAGAAATTAAAGGCAAAATTGAAATTAAAAATGACATCCAAAGGTTAGTTCCTTTTAAAATACGATCACAATCAAAATTATTATTCATTGAAACTCCTTTTCAAAGGGAAAAATTAAAAATTATTAATTTTTTAGATCGTATATTTGAAAATTTAGAATTAGAAACATTTGTACCAACAAATAGAGCAGAAGTAAATTTTATATGCCATACAGCAAATTTTACCTCCTTTAAAGTATTTATTGATAATGAAATCGTTCGTAGCAATGAAACTGACAAAGATTTATGCGAGGGATTAATGAAAGATATGGAATTAATAGAAGTTACATTAAACATGGATATCAATAATGAAAACGTTACATTTTATTATTATGGGAATGCCATTCAATTTCCATCTTATGAACAAGACAAAGACATAGAAGGAGTTATTCAAGTATTTGAAAATACGATGATGACCCCTTCTAAATAGATTATCATGTTACCCCCTAAAATCAAAACAATCACTGAATTATCATTAAAACCCCATAAGACATGGTTGCCTGTTTTTATTGGAGCTTGGATTGGAATTATTCCTAACCTTCCCAAATATTCTCCTCTTGAAGCTTTTCTTACACCTCTATGGTATGTTACTATTCTCTTAATTTTACCATTCATTGCTATTTTAATTTACATACCCTTATTCTACTGGAAAATTTTCAAAAAGGTAACCATAATAAACAAAAAATATTTTGTTGATCTTATGGGAACTAATAATTTCATTGAGTTCCCTGAACTAATATTAAATGAAGATTTTGTCTCTAGATTTTCTTTTAAATTAAAATTTTATGGGGACATATCTTCTAAACGATTAGTATTGCTTATTAAAAAAGCGCCAACGGTCAATATTTACCTCAAACAACACAATGAAAAACTAAACCAAGAATCAGAAAACATTACTAAGGACTTGTTTTACATAAAACAAGACTACGAACTTTTTAGTAGTTCTTTAAGTTACTCTATTTATATAGAAACTGCAAAAGCCGAAGATACAACTAGATTAGAGATGTATCTAGAAGATGAAGAGTTCTTAAATAAAATAAGAATTAATCCCAATTTAAAACCCAAAAATTTAATTCATAGTGAAAACTTTTACTTATCAAAGTAAATTTAAATAAATTTTAGGATTAAAAAAAGTTACTCTAAATCCTCTTTTTCCATACTACGATTAATAATGGACACATTTTAAATTGAGGTGTGTACATTCCTTAATTACTTCTCAAATGCACTAACTCTTTTTTTAAGCATATTAAAATACGATTAAACAGTGTCAAACAACATTTTACAGATAAGAATAAGTGAAGACCGGGTCCAACGACCAAATCTTCCCCGGCCTTCATGACAACACCCAGGAGGCGCTGCCATGAATAATTGTGTTAGTGATAACTATAAACTTTTTGATCAAAACATTCCAGAAAATAATCAAAACCCAAAATCAGAAAATTCAAAATTAGAGAAAGAATCCATTCCTTCTTTAATAACTCCTCATATGTACTACTCTTCTTTTTTAGATTCAGTTTTAACTTCAGCTAAAACTTTTTTTACATTATCGGCACGAGATATAATCCTTTCAGTTAATATATCTTCATATTTTAACAAAACAAGGTCAATACCTTCAAGAACTAAAGCCTTGATTGGTTTTCTTTCAGCTTTTTTGATCTCTTCAAGAAGTTCGTATTTTTCACGTGGAACTCTTATTCCAGTATTTACAGCATCGTCTTTTTTAGGCATTATATCACTATTCACTTTTCTACTTGTAATTTCACTCATTTATTCCATCACCTACTTTGTTCTTTTAAGTTTATATCTGTTTCCCTTGTTATTTAAAGTTTATTCTTAAATTTGTTTAGTTTTAACAAAGTTTATTTTTATTTTTTATATTTTAAAGTAAAGAAGTAAAAGAGTAAATTATATATAGAAGAAGTAACAGAGTAAAGGAACAACAAGAGTGAAACTCTTGTGCAGGGGGTTATCTTTTTTTAGCTTACCCCCCAAAGGCCCCTTGCTTTTCCAATTCGGGGGGATTGGAAGGCCGACTATTGCAGTTTAGGCCTGACGGGTCTGGCGACACCACAAATGTAAGCCACGAGATTTTTGCTTTGATTTTTCTCGGAGCTGATAACGTAATAAATATTTTTTCATTCTTTTGATTTTCCAATTTGTTTTGGGTCCTTTTTGGCCCATTCAAGGAATTTTAAGAGGTGAGTAAACGTGAATGAACTAATGAGATTTGAGTTTGAAAACAAAGAACATCTTGAATGTATTGAACTCAACGGTGAACCACTTTTTAATCCGTTCAGTGTTGGAAAATGCCTTGAAATAGCAGATAAAACTGTAAGCAACACCTTACATAAAATGGATGGAGAAGATGTGTTAAACTTTGAAGAATATGAAATGAAAGATATTGCCCGTTTAAAGGGCAAGGATTCTCCAAGGTTTTGGCTTCGTGAATCTGGTTTATACTTGTTTATTTTTAAATCAAGAAAACCTGAAGCTAAAGCATTTAAAAAATGGGTTGCTCGTGAAGTTTTACCTTCAATTCGTAAAACAGGGAAATACAGTTTAAGTAAATCTGATTCGTTTGAACTTAATTCTTCATTGAATACGATGCAACGGCTTGATGTTGTAAATCCTTATGAGATTGCAGGTGCGAATAATCAGTCTTACAGGGCTAAACTTGCGAATTTAATTAATGATGTGGCGAAAAGGAATCATAAAGGGCCACAGGTGCTTTATGAGGAATTGTATCATGTTTTTGCAGCCAAATCTGGAGTTTATATTCCGGAGCAGGCTGAGTTGGCATGTACAATCCCTAAATTGTACCTTAAAAAACATGAAGTACTCTCAGAAAATCTCTACAATTTTGCAGTGAACTATTTTTATGAAGGAAAAATGGTTGTAGAACTCATAAACTTAGATCCAGCACAGAAAACGCTTGGGGAGTTTTGAGATGCCTTTAATAGACCTTGGAGGTTATGAATACAGGATAAATGATCTGATTGGTTTACTGGAACTGATGAAAGAAGGCAGTGGTGACATGCCTTTGAAGATAAAGACACCATTGGGGTCATGGTCTCATATACTGGTTGCAATTGACAAGGATGGCAGAGAGATTCCTATTTTTTAATTTTTTAATTCTTTTTTGGAGGTTTGATAGTTCATGGATTGTTGTAGGATTTGTGGTGGTAAAGCGGATTATCGGGCGGTTGATAAGACTTTTAAGTTGTTGGCTCCTTTTTTGTGTAAGTCTTGTTTAAAGGATGTTTCTGTTCCGGGTAGTGAAGAGTTCTATGAGAGGATACAGGGACAGGTGGAAGATAAGGGGAAAGAAGTTGTGGAGGCTAAATGATGGTGCTTGAGTTTGAAAAACTTTCTAATGAGATTGAAGGGGATTGTGGAAGAGTTTGCATTGAATACAGGGAAAAACATGGGATACAGGGCGTGCCATTGGAGTGTGATGGTGAAGATTGTTATGGTAAATGCCCCTTTACGTGTTTTAAGAATGTTGCTGGGACTAAGCCTAGTTGGATTCTTTTAGAGGAATCTGAGTATATGAATCTTGTTTGTAAAGCTTCGCTTTATGATGAGATGCAGGGCAGGCACAATCAGCCACGTGGCGAACAGTTTAATGTTGTTAAGCTCCAGGAGGCTGTTTAGGATGGAGAAGGTTGAGGTTATGCGTAAGAAGTCTGGTGAGATTTTGAAGGGTTTTGATGGTTGGGGTTATGCGGGAATCCTCATAACCCTCATTTTTGCCCTGATTGGGGCCATTGAGTCTTCTAAGAATCCGAGTAAGACGTATAAATTTGTCTTGAATTTTCTGAGTAACTCAGCAAAGGGGGGAAAATATGATGGATAAGATCTTTGCGGTTGTAGCCTGCCTAGGCAGCAATATATTAGAACCAGATGTTCATATTTTGGCAATGTTTGACACATTGGATGAAGCTGAAAAGTACAAAGACGGAATGGATGATTGGAATATTCTCACAATAGACCCAAAAATGGTCTGGAATGAAGGGGAATTCAACTTCGAGAAGATAAGCAAGTTTAAACAGGGTGCGGGGGTTGTTAAAGTTGAAGACGATTAAATTCGCGGAGGATTTCTCAAAGCTTGATAAGGAATATTTCACATCTATCAGGGAATCTTCAAAGAACCTGAAATCTGGCAATGTCTATGAGATTAAGACACCGACAAAGGAATTTAAAGCAGCTCTTGTAACACAGTCCAAGGTTCGGCTCTGTGAAATTCCAGAGAAAACCTTACTCCAGGATACATGTACCCAGAGCAGGATCCAGGCTGTGAATAAGTTGTGTGAATTTTATCCAAAATTAACAGAAGCCAGCCCCGTGAGATTGCTTTGGTTTAAACATGTTACAGAGGAGGCCAGTTAAAATGGAGAAGTTTAAATCTTTCAATTTTGAGGATTTACGACCACCAGAAGGCCTTCTTGTGAGGATCCAAAAGGTTCAATGTTCACCTGGAGATCTGGGTGGACTGCCATTTTTTGACCGGAACAGGCCCATTTGTGCTGGTGATAGAGTTCTTGTTAGAACTTCTTTTAATTGTTTTTATGAAGCCTGCTTTTTGAAAGGAGTGTGAATATCCATGATTAGTTGGGAGCGTTTTTATCAGGAAATGGAAATGGTGAATGAAGGAAAATACGGCCAGGACAAGGAAAAAGATGATAAGGAGGCTGAAGGATGAATTGTCCACTCTGTGAAAGTCCAATGACAGAATATGATTCTTATTACAAGTGTTCTAACAAGAAATGCAAAATCCAGATGGATAAATGTCCAAGACAACTTCCAAAACAAAGCCTTTACCCGGCCAGGAAAAGGTTTTGGACTCCAAAGAAAGTTCAAGTTTTAGAGTTTTTGGCCATAATGGCCGTGATTGTGGCCTTTTTAGGATTTTTAGGAATGGGTGATGTACGCTTAGGGGGCTTCTAAAAATGAGCGAAGTTGAATTTAAAGCTGAAGATGGTTGGGAAGAAATGCCAGACTTTAAAAATGACACATGGTGCCCTAAAAAGAAAGGAGACCAACTACGAGGCATCTACACCAATAAAAGAATGAATGTTGGGGTGAACAGGGCAAACTTATACACGATAAAGAATGCTGAAGGGGAATGGGTTGTTTTTGGAACAGAAGCCCTAAACAACAAGCTAAAAAATGTTCCAATAGGCTATGAAGTTGGAATAATTTACATGGGTGAGAAACCAACTAAACCACCAAAAAAACCGTTCAAAATGTTCCGCGTCTTCAGAAGAGCACCTAAAAACCTGAAAAAAGCTGAAACCAAAAAAGAAGAACGAAAACAGCCACTAAAAGAACAGGAATCAAAATCAGAGAAAGAAGGAAACAAAGCAGCAGGGATGAATCTTTCTGATGACAGTGAAACCTGGGGCTTGATTGAGATGATTTCAACGGATCTGGCTGCAGAACATAAACACGTTAATGATAAGGAAATCCTGAAACGTGCAATCCAAATGAGTAAAGATACAGCCCAGGACTTCACAGAAAAGGAATTAAAAGATGTTAAACGGGTTTTAAATCAGGGATTACTCAAATGAGGGTGATAATGTGGAAAGTCCATTTACCATAATTGTTGGCCATATTAGGGAGTTTAAGAGTTTTTTGAAGATGATTATGAGATCATCTACTTTTAGTGAGGATTTTCATGTGGAAGTGTCTGAGGATGGGATGAGGATCCATGAATTGGATCGGAGCCATATTACATTTCTTGACCTTCTATTTCCACCTAAATTTTTTGATAAGTACCAATGCAATGAGGCCACGGTACTTAAACTGAATCCATATGATTTACTCTGGGTTTTAGATGGGTTTGATGAGGAGGAGGATCTTCTGGAATTATCAATGAATGGTGAAAAACTCCAGGCCCGTACCTTGGAAGCAATTCATGAACGTAGATTTGAAATCTCCCAGGTAGACTTAGAATATGAACCACCATTCCCTCCAGAAATAAAATATCCAATTAACCTGAAAATAGCCCTCAGACAACTAATAAAAATCGTGAAGGACAGTCAAGGTGTAGGTGGAAGTTTAAAACTGAAATATCAATTTAACAGGCTATATTTCTGTATAATTGGTGAAACCCAAAAATATTATGGGAAAACCTTTGCAGCTGAGAAGAATGGGGATTCAAAATGTTATAAATCCTGCTATTCCATTGAAAGATTTGAACCTCTCCTTAAACTATGTGAAGACAATAAATTCCTCCCAGACATCATAGGAGACATATACATCCAATTCGAACAGGATTCACCCATCACCATAAAAACAGAACCATACCCAGATTGTCCCAGTTTCATGTTAATGATCGCACCAAGAATCGAAGCAGAGGAATAAACATGTCAGTTCAGGGCCGTATACAAAAAGGACATAAATTATTTCTACAGGGAAATGTGGACCTGGTCTTTGAAGATGAAACCATGATCCAATTCCATGTAAAAAGTAACGAAAAGGACTACCTGGTATCCATCAACACTAACGGATTCCGATGTAACGAATGTGAAGACTGGACATACAGGTGGAAGCCCAGCACAAACAATGGCGGCAGCTTCCTATGCAGCCACTGCTACGCCGCCATGTTCAAACTAGCAGAACTACAGGGAGTTAATAGTCCTGCCACCCTGGAAATTCCACAAGCAAAGGAGATGAGCTGATGCGTGAACTCAAGTTGAGAGTATGGGATAGTGAGAAGATGCTTTACCCCAGAGCACCTCGATATATTGCAATTGGGGGATGTTCATGGGGGTTTTGGGATGAAGAGAAGCTTTTAGCAGGTAACCATAATCCAAATCATAAATTGATGCAGTATACGAATTATGCTGATAGAAACCTTGTTGAAATCTACGAAAATGATATAGTTGACATTATTTTTCCTAAAAAACTTTTTAATCGGGGAATTGTCTGCTTTGAAAAAGGGTCATGGATGATTAAATGGGATTATGGCCGTAAAGGAGGACGTTTATCATTCCTTGGAGAAGTTCACGAAAACATAGAAAAATCAGGCAACATCTATGAAAACCCCGAACTCCTGGAGATGAGCTGATGATTAAAGGCATGAATCAAGGCAAATGGTCTGAAGAGGAAAAACAGTTCCTATTAAATCATGAAAGTTATCCCTCCTGGTTCATAGCAGAGCTCATGAAAAAACGGGGATGGAACAGGACGGACAAGGCGATAAGTTCCTATAAACATCGCCTTGAATGTGAGGGAGCAGTGCGAAATAGTCCACTTGGCCGGATCCTTGCAAGGCAGAAAAAGCTGAAGAAAGGAGGAAGTTAATGACTAAATTTGAGCTTTGGGATAAGAAGACTAAAACCATGTTAAGAAAGGTTTATGATGCTGAAAAAATCTGTGATGAGGAAATCAACATTGGTTCAGATGGAAAACATCATTGGAATATTTTAACCATGGATCTGGATGACATAATGCTTAGTTTGGATGGTGACATGGTTTCTATTTCAGATGATACAGGTAAAGTTGTTGACTTAGGGGGAATTCCTGATAGATTCATTCTGAGAAGATATGCAGGCATCCATGTACAAGGTAAACCTCTCAGAGAATATGATCTGGTACGCATAGGAAATGATGAATATATTTATCTAGTTTTATTCAGCTTTTGCGAATTTAGGTTAACCTGTGTAAAGAATAAAACCTGGGGATCTCCCCACACCTACGGCTTTAAAAATAAACTTGTCATCGTCGGAAACTTAATGGAAAACCCCGAACTTGTTGAAGATATCAAACCAGAGGACTTTAAATCAAATCCAGAACTTAGAGAGCTGGGATACAAGGAATCAGTTAAGAGGGCATCTGCAAATGACTAAAGAAAAACATTATGATCCCGGATGGGATAAAGTCATTCAAGAAGTAGAGGGAGTGAGCAGACACAACGTCAACATGGAAAGATTAAAACAGGAGGAAAAAGGTTGGAAATGTCCTAATTGTGGTCAAAAACTGATTAAGGAAATATCAGATTATGACGTGTATCAATGTCATAACTGTGGATTAGCCTGGAGGATAACAGATACCCATCCCTTAACCCATATGGGGGAGTTCCCATGACTAAAAAAGTGTGCCCGATCTGCAAGAGTGAGGTAAAACAGTTTATGCGTAAGTCTCTTGATTACTGGGCCTGTAAGAACCCTGAATGCAAGAATAGCAGGGATAAACACGGTTTTATTCTTGGTGAAAACCTGGTTGAGGTGGAATGAAGATGGATGGTATCGAGAGATTGGAAGAAAAAGCTGAGGAAAGTTCTGTGAGTTCCATCTGTCAAAATGGTTATGGAATCATCAATATAACTTTTGAGGATGGTACAGAGTTCGAAATATACGCAAAAGATTTTAACTCAGATTTAGAGGTTGTAAAACTTCCATAGTGGAGGATCTAAAAAATGCGCAGTGAATTAGAAGTTAAAACGGATTGGATCAACCTGAACCACGACCTGCGAAACGTCAAATACCTCCTCAAAACACGACCACAAGATGAACATTTGGTAAATCTAGAAGGGAAACTGGAGAAACGATTAAAAAAAGTTGAAAAAGAAAAAGCAGGACTGAAGGTGGTGGGAGATGGCCGGTAAGAGCATAAATGTTTACATTAAGAAAAAAGATGAAACAATCATAAGTGAAGGAAAAAATGAGGGAATAAACCCCTCATATGCTCTTGTTGAAGGTTACAAGTACCTGATGGGTAAATCTGCAAGATACAGTGCACTTGATAAAGAGAGAAATAATCTTATTCAACGTCTGGCAGAGGTTGAATCAGAGATGGATTCTTTGAAGGAAGATATTGTAATTGATCCTGACCTGCGGAATGAAGTCATTATCAGGTTAAGAAATGCATATTTACGAGAAAATGATATTCCACCTATTGTCATGAAGAATAACCGGATTAAGTTGGGACTGGGGAAAGCAGAGTTTAAACAGTTAATTCAGGAGCAGGTAATTTCTCCGATCGATAAAGGTGAGATTGATGCAACAAATATCAGTTCAGTGTAGTTCGGTTGCAAGTGCTGCAAGTGTAACAAGTGTAAAAATGGTATACCCCTCTATTTTATGCGCACTGCGCATACGCACTGCGCATAGTTTTCAAGTGTAACAGAGTTATGCGTATAAGCTATGCGCATATGCGCACATAGTATGCGCATAGTTTTCACATATACTATTTTTATTATTATATTATATTATTATTTAATTAATTATTATTAATTATATTATCAACTTACTTAAAAAAGAAACAAAATTAATGAATTAAGCATTTCAAATCCTTTCTAAGATTTTAATTGATTTATCTGTTAAATAACCATAATTAAATTCCCTGGTCTCTTTGCTCTCAAGAGCTTTTTTTGCCATTAACATAATTTCTATATTGTTGTTATTACTATTTACAATCCTTGAAAAAGTTTGACCAACGTGGTATCTATTATGATGAGCTCCTAACTTTGCTAGTCTATTAATAATTAAAGATCTAACTTCAAGAGATTCAGATAATTTAAATATTTCACAATAAAAATCAGCTACAACATCACAATAATTATAATTAACCTCTCCTTTTACACTATCATCATAATCTGTTAAGACTATGAAGAATAGTTCTTTATGGTTATCTAACAAACTTTTTAAAATTTTTTTCGGAATATTTGGAAGCATAAGTAAAATTTCATCATGTATACTATTTTGAGATAAGATTTTAGCTAAAAATTCTGTTTGGAATTTACTGTAATCATTTGAGTCTACAATTTTTTCAATTTCTTCATTTATTAATTTTAAAGGGTCTTTAGGAAGTCTTTGATCTAAATCTTTAAGTAATTCATCTACATCTTGGTATCTGTCATCAGGATTTCTTTCGCATGCTTTTGTAATAATGTAACGATATTCTGAAGGTATTTTAGAAATATCATAACTGTAAACATTTTCTCCTGTGATCATTATATAAAGAATTTTGCCTAATGCATAAATGTCAGAGCGTTTATCAACTGTTTTAGGGTTATCAAGTTGTTCTGGTGCAATATAATATGGGGTTCCTACATAATGGCTTGTTTTTGTGAGGATAGTTGAGTCCCTTATGGAAAATTTACCTAATCCAAAATCACAGATCTTTGGAGTTGCAACTCCATCCTCACAGAAAATTATTATATTTCCAGGTTTTAAATCACGATGAACAACTTTTTTATGAGCATATTTTAAACCTTCAGCAATATCTTTGAATATTTCAATTTTTTCTTCTTCTACACTTACTTTCTCAATATATCTCTCTAAATTCATTTTACCGAGGGGCATAGTATAAAAAAATGGTTCTTCCACAGTATTATAATCCAATATAGGTACAATGTTTTTATGAGTAAGTGAAGATTGCATCCTAATTTCTCTTTTAAACCGTATTTTTTCATTATCATCATTTAAATCAGCTATTTTAATAGCTTTTATTGACCCATCTGAGATTTTTTTACATTTATATACATCTGCAAATCCACCAGACCCTATTTCATCCATAAGTTCATAACCACCAATAATCATAGAAAAACACCTCTTAATATCACTTGTTTTAATAAAAGAGATGTTTTATAATAAAGGTTCCTGTTCTGATTGTAATAGAAAAATTTATCGAGATAATAAAAATAAACACAAATATTGTAAATAAGTTTAAAGAGTATTAAAGAATACAATTGTTAATTTATGGAATTAAGGGAAGATTATTATGTGGTTTGTATTTTTAGGTGGGGATAATGAATCTTTAAATGTGTTATCTGAAAAATTTAGTCAAAAAATAAAAAGAGAAGGAGGTATCTACAGAATTAAAAGTTCTGAATTTGAAAAGTTAAATAAAAGTGAAGATGTTTCTAATTGTGCTGAAAAGATTCTTAAAACCATGTTAGGAATTTTAAATTTATGTGGAATTCCCTGTAAAAACTTAAAAATTTCTAATGTTGTTAAAGAAGATAAAAACGGAGTAAAACACACATCTAATATTCTCAAAACAACATTTAATGTAATTCCCTCCAAAATTCCAACAAAAGGAGAGCTTGAAGAACTTTTTGAATATGCAATGAAAAATGAACCTATGGAAAAATGTTTTATTGTTTACTCCAATATTCTCAATGAAACTGCCTGTTACGATTTTTATAAGATACTTGAAGTAATTAAACAGGATTTAGGGAAGGATTTTAAGTCCTTTCTAAAGGAAATTAATGTTTCTTATGAAGAATATCAAGATTTCAAAAAATTCGTAAATAATCCTGATTATGCAGGAATTAGAGCTAGACATGCCAAAAATTTTGATAATCCACGAAAATTAAGTGGACCTATGTCTCTTGAGAAATCTGAAGTATTAATTAAAAAAATTTTAAAAGGATACATTAAACGCAAAACGTACATCTCATTAACATAATTTGGTTGCAAATGTTGCAAGTGTAAAAATGGTATACCCCCTAAACTATACGTAGTACGTATACTTTTTCAAGTGTAAAAAAAACTATACGTGGAGCTTCCACGTGTACACATGTAGACTACACGTGGAGTTCCTCGGTTATACCTTATTTTATTATATTATATATTATATTATTATTAATTGTATATTGCTCAGGAGTTAAATATTCAAAATTAGATAGTTTCACGCTCAAGAAGTTCTGTTTCAAGTATATGACCACATTTGGAACATTTTACAATTTCATAAACTTCAAAATAATCAGGTTCTGGATCATCTTCAGGGCCTTTATTATAAGTATTAGTCTCAGTTTTTATTTCTAAAGGTCCTCCGCATTCTGGGCAATGGCTCTGGATATATTCATAAACCTTTTCAGCATCACTAATTGTGTCATCAGCTATGGATATTAAACTTTTTATAGAGGTTTGATCCAGGTTACCTATGTTAACGCCCTTTAAATTGTTCAATCTTTGAAAAACTTTATTAAATCCTTCTGATTCAGCAGAAGCTTTTTCAAATCCAACATAAATATTTTTTAATAATATCCTAATAAATTCAGTTTTATCTTCATATTGTTCTTTTAATGTTCTCCTTTTTTTAGTAGAAGTTAATTTTTCATGAGTTTTTGTTTCAACAAAATTTTTGAAGGGTTCTGCTGAATCAATGACATATTTTAATTCTCTTTTATTTGGTATTGAAACATTAGTATGGGAAATTTTATTCCTAATATTAGATACTTTCTTAGTTACTTTTTCATATTCATCAAATACTTCAGGTAGTTCCGTAGAAATAATAAACATCTTTTTTGATAAATCATAGCTCTCCTGAATAGTTAAGCTTAATTTTTTACCATTATTTAACAGAACTATATTATAAAAATCTACAATTAAATTAGCTGCTATTCTATAATTTATATTATTATCTTTATGGAGATCCTTTTCTGCTTGTTTTAAATGTTTTTTACTTAAATTTAATAAATTTTCGAGATCCACGTCACTCATAAATTAACCTCCAATATTTGTATTGCTAAAAAAAGAAGAATAAAACTTATTTTATGGGTTGCATTTTTGGCATGGTGTGTATCCTGCGTTTATTGCTTCTTGTCGTGTGTTGAAGTAGACTTTATTTGCATCGTTCATTTTGGATACGTATCTGCAACTTGCTAAGTGGAATTTGTGTGTGTTTGAGTTTCCCACGTATGCTGCACTTGCAGATGATGCGGTTGTTGAAGGCGTTGCGGTATTAGTTGTTACTGTGCTATTTTGTTCTGTAGTTGCGGGTGTTGCTGTGTTCTCAGTGGTTGTTGAAGCATTATTCATAGTTGTATTTGCAGGTGTTGTAGTGTTATCAGAGCTTGTACAGCCTGAAACAGCAACCACACCCACAATCAAAAATATAACTAAAACCATTGCTATTTTCTTATCCATTGTATAATTCACCTCCTAATTGCTATTATTAAGAGGTTTTACGGGTTCTAATAATAAAAGTTCCTGTTCCGATTGTAATAGAAAAATTTATCGAGATAATAAGAATAAACAGAAAATATTGAAAATTAATTTTAAATGGATCAGGAAAAAAAAGGGGTTTTAAAATGGGTTATCTTATTTGTGAGGAGTGTGGTGGTTATTATGAAGCTAATGAAGAGGAAGATAAGGAATTTAATAATTGATTATTTAAGAGGGATTATATGAAATGTAAATTTGAATCAGAGTATACCCATAAAAAATGTGATGAAAACGCATTACCTGGACAAGATTATTGTATTTTCCATTCTGATTTTCCTAAAGATAAAGATAAGTTAAAAAGTGAACTTAAAAATAAAATAACCAACAGAGATTATAATTTTGAGGGATATAAATTATATTCTCTTGAGCTTTCAAATATTAACACAAATAATGGGTTACAATTTAGAAATGCAACTTTTAAAGAGGATTTTATATTAAAAAATGGAAAAGTTAGTTCTATTAATTTTTATGGTGCACATGTCATAGGAAATGTTGAAATTAAAGGAAGTGAGATTACAAAATTTGTACATTTTAACAATGATGTGGTTATAGGAGGGGATGTTAAATTTAATGGTACAAAAATTCATATGGGATGTGATTTTTCAAATGATAATGAAAAGGAGTATCTAAATTCATTTGGCGTATGTAATTTTTCATCTATTGATGTAAAAGGAAAGTTAGATTTTTCTAATGTTAAAATATGTGGAAATATTAACTTTGTTAATGCAAAAACTCAGAAAGACCTATCATTTCAACATGCTAATATAAATGGAAAAGCTGATTTTAGGGAGGTTATTATAAATGGAAATGCTTATTTTAATTCTTTTTGGGAAAATAAAACATTTAAAGTAAAAGATGAAGCATATTTTGATGGTTTAAATGTTAAAAAGGACTTACATGTAAATGGGGCGATTTTTAATAAAAAAGTTGGATTTAAAAGAATTAATGTGATAGGTAACTCTAATTTTTCACAGACTAAATTTTTAGATGATGTAGATTTTAGTAATGCTAAATTTGAAGGTGAAACTGAATTTGAAAAAACCATTTTTGAAAAAGAAGCAAATTTTAAAAATGCTTCTTTTCTATTTAGAGGAATATTTGCAGAATTAAATCCCTTTAATGCATCTTTTGAAAATGCTTGGCTTAAAAATGTCATTTTTAACGAATGTGATCTGACTAAAGTCAGATTCAAACATGTTATCTTTGATAATTGTGAACTTTCAACCTCCAAACTACCTAAAAAAATCCCTGAGCATATAGAATATGATAATAATAAGAATGAAGAATTAAAATCTATTTCTGATACTTATAAAAGAATAAAAAAAGCTTTACAACAAGAAGGGGAATACGATCTAGCAGGTGAATTTTATATAAAAGAAATGGACTCAAAAAAAAGGTTGTATCATATAGGACGTACACGGATTTTTTATGAATTTTTATCTTTACTAACTAGATATGGTGAAAAGTTTAATATATTATTTGGCTTTATAGTGCTATTTTATGCATTTTTAATTGTTCTTGTATATTTCTGTCATTTAAATCAGTCTAGTCCTTGGTTTATTTATTTTAATATAATTACGGTTCCAGTCGGAAGTTTTTTAATGGCTTTATTTGTTTACATTTTTGCCAGGAAAATGGCAAGGTAATTCTTGTGGGACCTAAAATTGAAAAAGCATTAAATCTTAAAAAAGGGCTTAAATTTAGTTATTGTTGGACTGATAAATGTAAACTATTTTTTATTTTTTCAAGGCATTCAACACAGTTTATATAAATTTTTAATTTTCCTTAACATATCGTGAAAAGGAGCTTGAGTTGCTTTGGTGGCCTTCTACAAGTAAGAAAATGCAAGTTAAGCATTTGTATGATTTGAAGGCTTCTTTTTGTTTTATTTAGTTATTTCTCATGTGGGGAAAACCTTTTTAAGGTATTACAAATCTTATATACTAATATAAAAGTCTGTTATTATTGGTTGAACTGAATGGAGGTATCATGGTGGTTCAAACAGTGTTATCATGTAAAGGGTGGCCCTCATGGAGTAAACCGATACGGAATTCAGAGGATCTGGAATCCTTTGAGAAATGGTTTATACGGAACTTTGGGGAGTCAACAGCTGAATTCATGTACTCCTACCTGAAGGATTTGAAACTTATACATCCAAGTTACCGGACCTTGCAGGACAGTAAAAAGGCTGTCAGGTATATGGGCCGAAAAATGGCAGATCAATTAGGCTTCAGTAACAAAAGCAAATATGACCCCCGAACTAAGAACACAAGGAACGTTTGGGTTTATAAAAACGTTTAAAAAAAGGTATAATGATGAATCGTTGGAATACAGTTAATTACAAGTGCGTTGAATGTGGTTGTGTTATAAAAGTTACAGTTGATGAGGATAAGCGGTTACAGGAGGGACTTTTCACACTGAAACCGTGTAAGTGTGGTTCCAGGAATTTTAAGAAGATTAAAAGTCAACAGGTAACATTTTAGATTTCTATTTTTTTTAATTAAGATTTTCAAAAGAATATTAGCCCTAATTTTTGAATTAAAAAAATAAGAAAATGATGTTTTAAGCAGTTGCTATCTGAACCTGCGATCTTTTGTGAGGAACTTTGCCATAAGAATATTTTAACATATATCTCGTATTATAAATGACAGAGTAGATATCTTGTTTACCTGCTACAGTTTGGAGAACTTCTATTTCTATCTTATCATCAAAAATATTAATGTTTTCAACTTCTAAACTTGCCTCTTTAAAACTATTTTTTCCAGTTGAAATTTGTGTAATGTCCTCTATTTTTCCTAATTCAAAACGAATTATAAGGGGTTTAACTGGCATCCTAGGGGGTTTATATGTTTCCTGATTTTCTATTTGGTGTTCTATGATATTGTCCTCTATTTTACCATCAGTAAACCCTTTTATAGATTCAATCATTTCCGTAAATTCCATGGATACCCATTTTGCGTTTATTTTTCCCATCTATTTCCTCCATTCCTTTAATTAGTTGTTTACTAATTTATATTTTTAATTGATCTTTTCTTAACAAAAATGTATCCTCTTTTCTTTTCATAGACTCTGAATTTATTCCTCCTGTTTTCATGTTTTAGTTTATACCCTAGATCTTTACGTATATATTATTATGGGTTTTATGGAGGTTTGTTTTTGGGTGTAGATTGTGGGAAAATCTTTAATTCAAAGCATGGAAAGTGTGAACCTTCTCAGGTTAAAACAGCATTTAATCCTCAACTTGAACGGTTGCCGTCGAGGATCCAATCAGGTAAACCGCATTGTCCTAAATGTGATGCAGTTGCTACGGATGCGGGTACTTGTCCATACTGCCATACATTAATTACAAAGAAATGGAAGCCTGTAAAGGTTAAGGATTTTTTTGAGATATTTGCGTTGAGAAATATCAAAGAAGATGAGGAGGTAATTCTCAAGGGAGTTACGGTTGATGTTTTATATAGTGATAAATCTTTTTTTGAGGAATTTGAGATGAGAAACTATAATTTTGGTGAGGAAATTTCAAATTATAAAAGTTATCCCAGACTTTTAAGCTGTTTGGAAGAAAAAATGGCAGCAGTTAAAAATAAGAAGAGCATGCCATTGGTTCACGTGGAAAAGGTTTTAAAATGTGAAGAATGTGGCTGCAACATTAGCGTGCAGGACCTGGACCGTGGGGAAGTAGTCTGTCCAAAGTGTGGCTTGGTTCAAGGCCAAATACAGATGCATGAAGGGAATGTGGTCTTATGAGTATCCCACATGTTCCAAAAGTTCCACGCTGGGGATTACATGAAGGAATTAAGTATTCACCAAGACGCAGTATTTTAAAGGTTTGCCCTATATGCCATCACCTATTTGTGCAATACAATCAGGGATATCGGATTTATTGTGGGGATATTTGCAGAATAAAAGCACATAGGGCACAGAAAAAGATTATAGATGCCAAAATCAGAGCAAAGAGAGATAAATTTGAGCATGCAGAACAAGAAAGAATCGCATACGCCCAAAAATTAAGATCTAAAAGAACCTGGGGGCCTGGAACAATGAAGATACCTAAACCCAAACTTGACAGTGAAGGAAATCCTGATTATGATGATTACCATCAAAAATTATCCAAAAAATTAGCATGGATCCATGCAAAATGACCACATTACTTTACGTCCAGAAGATAGGGTAAGGGAACATAGAAAAAGTTTCCCCTAAAAACCAAGATCTCTTCAAACAAATCGAAGCCAAGAGGGGGTTTAAATCCCCCATTTTCCACTTTAAATTACTTTATTTTCATTCCTTTATAGCCGTGAAGGTTTGAACTCTATTTTTTGGGAGCCTGCGTAGAACCAGGCCCCAACTTTAAGATTATTCATTGAATTCTTGGTTGTACATGTCTTGGAGTATGTGGGATTGTTTTACAATTTCTTTTTGTCTTGTGGTTTCATCTAATTTAAACCAGTATTCTTCGGGGCAGCGAACTGTTAGGTGAAGTTCACATGAACTTTTGAAGGTGATATGGCCTTCTATGATTTCAGATCCTAAGTTTAGGATTTTATCTAAAAAGTTTTCCAGGTCTTTCCGGTCTTTTTCATGTTTAGATGGATCTTTAAAGACTAGGTTTATGATTGTGGCATTTGGAGAGTTTTTTTGAATTGTATACTCCACGTAATCTAACATCTTGTATCACCCACACATACTTAATAAATTATAGTTTATTATTAATACGCTTTTTGTTTGAATAAAAAAAATTTTAGGAGGAATTGGAAATGGCAGTTGAAGCATTTAAGAATTTGACAGGAGCAGGTCAGTTAGCAGCAGCAGTGCAGGTAATTATTGTTGTAGTACCAATGTTGACATATTTACAGTCAATGGTTTCTGCATCGCAGGCAGCTTACATAACATTTGCAATAACCGTACTGAACGGTCTTGTGGTTTTAATACAGGCTGTTGGTGGCAATACTGCATTTGTAAAAGAATAAAATTTTGATGGAAAAAGGTGATCCTCATGGGTAGATTACTAGATGAACCTGGATCAAAGAGTTCTTTGAAGATGAAAACAGAGCCACAAGGCCACGAATGTATCCATGAAGACCTCTTCACATCAATCAACAGACGACTTGATGGTGTTGAATCAGAAAAAAAGGATACAGACGACAAACTCGATGAAATCAAAACCGCCGTAAACAACGTGGACAAAAAAGTGGACATCATAAACGCAATAAACAACAATAACGATTCTATTTTTAACAAAACAACAAACGTCCTCATGGTCCTTGCAAGCATTATCGGTGTTCTCATAGGACTTGGACTCAAAATCAGGTTCTAAAAGGTGCTTAAAATGGACCTAACAATGTTCTACTTTTACGTTCTCATAGCTACAATCGCATTCATCATTTTAATGTGTATAAAATTGAATGAGAGCTTAAAAAAATGTACCAGTTGGTAAACTATTTTTTGTAAAAAATTTCCTGGAAAATTAATCAAAATTACCCGAAAGTTGTAAGAAAATCCATAAACTTTATGAAAACTTCCTAAAACTTTCCAGATCCTGAAAGATCTTCACCAAAAATCTATGAAATTAACCATTAAAGTGATCCAAAAATGACCAATAAAAAATGGCTCCGCCAAAAAGGTGAACGAAGCAAAGCATTCAAACTTTTCTGTATTTACCGTGATTTAGGACCTACTCGATCACTTGATCAGGTTCATCAAAAATTCAACGCAGATTCAAAGAATTCTATATCACATAGGCAAATTGCATCCTACTCAACCCAAAATGATTGGGTGGAGCGTGCTGAGGCTTATGATGATTTTGTTGATGAAATGCAGGTTGAAAAGAATTTACAGGCCATTGTTGAAATGAACCGGCGGCAGGCAGAGGATGCGGTTCAGATTCAGAAGCAAGCGTTGGATGATTTTAATAATGCTGAGGAAGATTTACGGTCTATGGCTAGTTTGGAGAGTCGTAAGAATGCTGCTGTCCGGACTTGGAAGGTTGGTGTTGACACTGAAAGGTTGGCTCGTGGTATGGCCACTGAGAAGGTGGAGCAGAGTGGCACGGTTAAGCAGAGGCATAGTGGTCGGGTTGAGGTTGAACATTCTAATTTGAGTGATCCTGATTGGATTACTTCTAAGCGTGAAGCTATGGATGGTTATTATAAGCGTAAAAAGGAGAAGGAAGCTAAGGAAAACTGATTATAAGGGGTTATTGTGAACTGGAAAAAAGTATTACTAATCATGTGAATGAAGCCTTCTCAGGCCTTAGCTGGAAATGTTTACACGTGTATTTCTAATTTTTGAGTATTACTCTTTATATTGTGAGGTTGTTTTTTTCATGACAACAGAAACACAAAAGCCATTGATGGATCTCTGGGATTTCTCCAAGATCTGCACTCATGGCCTTTTTCAACCTTACCCACATACTAACCTGGTAATTGAATTTTTGCATTACATTTTCAACGGGCAACTGGAAAACTTCGCAGCTGCAGTATCACCCAGATTAGGAAAATCCATGGAAGTATCAGAAATATTTCCTGCCTACTGTTTGGGAATGCGGCCCTATTGGAAAATCATCCATGTAAGTTACCAGGAAACCCTAGCTAGAGCCTTTGGAGAGAAAGCTCGTGACAATCTTAAAGAGTTTGGTGAATATTTCCCGTATCCTGTTGAGTTAAGCGAATCAACAAAGAGTAAATCCTGGTTTAAGGTTCGTGATGATCGCGGTGAATACTTCTGTAGCGGAATAAATGGCGGTATCATGGGCCGTGGTGCAAATATCATCATAGTTGATGATCCCACCAAAAACATTGAAGAAGCACGCAGCCCCAGAACCCAAGAAAAACTTGAAAGCCTGTTTAACACTGTGATTAACTCCAGGAAGGAAAAAGACCCTTACACCCGCCAACAGGCCGGTGTAGTGGTTATACACCAACGCCTTGACAAAAACGACTTAATCGGTATCATCTTACAAAGCCGTGAATGGATTACAGTTGAGGAAGCACTGCCAAGGTTACGCCGTGGAGAACATTTAGGCCAAACATGGGTTTATCTACGTTTACCGGAACTGGCAGAGGAAAACGACATTCTGGGCCGTCAACCTGGTGAAGCTCTTTGTCCAGACTTGAGAACTCGTGAAGAGCTTTTACAGATTAAGAAGGATATTGGAGATGAAGATTTTCAAACAATTTATCAACAGGATCCACCTTCCAGGAAGGGAAAATTCTTCTCAGAGAAAGATTTCCATATTGTGGAGAACCGTCCACAAGGCATTATCCAGGAAGTTATGTGGTTTGACCTGGCCGGTACCAAGTACCCTGATGAAACGCCAATAAGCCAGCGTGGTGCCTCAACTGCAGGTGTGAAACTGGCCTTAACCCGGGACCGCCGCCTTTTCATAACTGATCTATTTGAGATATGGGAAGAGGAACCGGAGGTAATCAAGGCCATTACTAATTATGCCAGGCTCCATAAAAAGACCAAAAAAACCGTTAAATATTGCATACCACAAGACCCAGGCCAGGCCGGAAAAGGCCAACCAAAACACTTCCTAATCAATCTGCCAGGATACAACTTTGAAGGCATCAAGGAAACTGGCAACAAAGAGGCCCGGGCAGAAGCCCCTAAAAACTGGGTAAAAGTAAATGGAATCTATGTGGTAGCCCATCCTCTGGCAGAACGTTTTATTAAACAATGTGCGAACTTCCCAGATAAAAAACAAAAAGACTTTGTGGACGCATTCAGTGGCTCTTACAGTGAGTTAGACATCCCCGAAGAGGAACCAGAACAGGTAGCATTTGACCCAACCCTCATGGGCAGCAGCATATGAAAGTGAAAAGGAGACATGAAAAAGATGGCAGTAAGTGATAATCCACCTATCATAGGAAACGATTACTCAGATCAAGTCCTTGAAATGGTTCAAAGGATGGATCCAATGTTCCAATTCTGGAATATTCTCCAGATGCTGGATATGCCCGCTGCGGATGAATGGGAATTACTCTTACATTACACCCGTGGAGGCGCACAGCCATTCATTGACCTACAAAACTACATTGACCTGGGTGTGGGTTGGAACCTGAAACCCGTGGGATTTGAAGATGAGGAGGATGGAAAAGAAGCCAAACGTGTTGTAGATGAAAAATTCGTGGAAATGGACTTTTATACAACCATGATGATGTTTGCAACATACTTCCGAGTACTGGCCCGATCCGTCATAATCAAGACATATAACGGCATGGGAGAATTCTACAGTAACAAATTTGCAGGTGTTACCGGTGCAGACTGCATAAACCCCATGAACATAACCATGGACAGCGTAAGGGCCGTGATGAAAGACCAAACCGGAACCGTTCAATACCAACAAAAACCAATCGACGGAGTCAGTGGACCATCATTCACCCAAGACCGGGTGATCTACAGGACTCAAAACAACCTATCCAAAAAATCTGTATACGGCCACTCTGCCATACAAAGGGCCTTAACAGACCTTAGAACCTTAACCCATTTCCCAAGATACAGGTCCAAATTGGGTAATATTTACAGTCAGGTACTGCAGACCATCAAAATAAACACAAAAGACATGGGAGAAGGCCCCATGAAGGATAAAATCTTATCCTCTGCAGAGGAAGCCAAAAAATACCTTAATGACTCCGCTACCTACTACCAAAAAGTAGTTGATCGTGGTGGTACAAGTGCTGGTTTTGATTGGATGGATATTGAACAGTCCAGTTTTGCGGGTAAAGAGGTTAAGATGGTTGAACTTGAACAGCAAACCCTAGAAAGTATTGCGTTTAAGTTCGGTGTACCTTTAACATTACTAGCTTATGCACAGAGTCAAGTTGTGAACAGAGCAACCCTGGAAGCCTTAACAGATGTGTTCATAGCCAAACAAGAAAATGGTGTGCGTAACTCAATTTACACTCCGATAATCCAGAACACAGCCCAAGAAGTTTTAAATCAGAACGACATCACAGAGGGACGCCTTGAAGTACAGTACAATCCATTTTTATCTAAGAATCTTCTAGAAGCTGCTCAAATTATTGCTGCAGTATGGCCTACCGGTGCCATAAGCCGACCAGAGGTCCGTGACATGATAAACTTACCCGCCGCTGTTGACCTTGGAGGGGATGAATGGAAAGATCTTCAACCAATGCCAAGCCCCCAACCTGCAGCTGCAAGTGGTGAGAAAGTACAGCTCAACATTGTAAAAGATGCACTTAGGGACTATGGATTAATTAAAAAACTCACTGGAGGTGTGAGCGTTGTATGAACATCCACGCTTCAAAGAGAAAAAGACCAGAACGAAGCACAAACCCCAATATAATGATAAGGCTAAACGGTTTAAGAAATTAGTCGAAATGGACCTGAAAAAATGATTTAATTCTTTTTTTACAAGGAGGTTTATAAAGATGGATGAATCTTCAGTATTTGCTTGCAGTGTTGTTGCTCTATCTTTATTCTGTGTATTCCTACTTATTTTGGCTGCAGTGGGTGTTGTTTGGCTTATCTTTCAGTTTATGGCCTTTTCAATATAAAGGGATGATTCTATATGAAATATATAGCAGTTGATGAATCCTTTTTTGATAAATTACTTCTCAAAGCTTATCCAGCCACTAAAACTCCATGCCCTGGCTGTTTAAAGAAAGATTTGACGGAGGATGACTTTGAACCTGATGAAACCCTTGGTGATGGAACACCTGAGAAAGGGGAAACCGACCACAGAAAAAAGTTACTGGCGGCCCTGATGGCGTTTTGGATTGCTGGAAAAGTTGCCATAACCCAACCCAATGTTGAAACAGAAATGCAAAAAGCGGCCGATGACTATGTGAAAGAGGTCACACCCCAACTTAAAACAAACATTGAAAAACAGTACACTCGAGGAGTTAGAGAAGCTAATGGTTACATTAAAGGGGCAGGCCTTGCAGCATTACCCACACCAGACACTGGTCGGGAAACCGCACTGATAAAACAACAGTTAAACAATGCTCAGGACATAGCCGACCGAGTAACCTCAAAGGTAGGTTTACAGGTACAGTTTAACAATGTTCAGGACTTTTACGCCACCCATGAGAGCGAGGTTAACATTGATGGGATCTTCCAGGAAGCCATCAACAGATCTGAATCCATGGGGATCTATGGTTACGTGGAAGCCTACAAAGGAGGCGCCCTGGATCAATACCAAAACGCCATCACAGCTTATAACATTGAAATTAAGATTCCATGGACAACCTGTGAAGACAATGGAAATTGTGATAGTGACTCTCCGCCATGTGGTGAATGTACAGATAACGCTATAGATGGTCCTTACAGTCCAGATGAATTCCCAGAATCACACGATAAATGCCGCTGCAATGTTCCAATGGCCGAACCAGTTATTACAGGCTTTGCCATGTCAGAACCCGCCACGGCTGAATCTGAATAAAAATTTTTATCCTATTTTTGTATTGGTTATGAAGGGAGGTGAGAATTTGAAGTTTTACTTCTCAAAATACCGAGATAGCACCAAAAATAAGCATAGAATGTTTTGGGTGTGTTTAAGAGGAAAACCACACATTATACTCAAGTTATAATCTAAAAACTTTTTTTTAAAATTTATGGAGGTGAATAAGCACCATGAAAACATTAACAAAACCATTTACAGTTAACCAGCCACCAACAACATTTAAGAAGGAATTTAACTTCAAAATGCCCCTTGTTAAAGCTTATGACGCTTATGATGAGGCAGAACAAAGAAACGCTTACCACATTCAGTTCGGAATCTCCAGCGATGAAGAGGATCTGGACAATGAACAGATGACCGACAACGCTCTGGAAGACATTGTAACACAAGCCAAAGGCATTGGATTTAACGGTCTAAACTACACTGGCATTAACATTGATGATTATCACATTGACGGCCTAAGAAGCCTGATAGGTCCTGTTACAGATTCATGGGTTGAGAAGAATGGTGACGAAAAGATCGTAATGGTAGACCTAAAAGTTCGCAGTGAATGGGAGAAAACCATCCGCGACATCGTAGATTCAGGAATGGCCCTGGGTGGATCCATAACAGGCCGGGCAACAAAACGCTTACCAATGACCTCCAAAGGAATTTCACCAATAGATGGCGTTCAACTCTTCAAAGCCGCCCTAACAGATATACCCAGTGCCTGGATGACAAGAGGAACAGCCCGGGCAATTCAGAAGGCTTGTCCTATCTGCAGTCAAATAAGGAAATCTTTAACTGTGGACCTTGAAAAGGTGAAGAAAACAGACTATGAGGTTAATCAAACCTGTATGCAGTGGGCTAGAACTGCCATTAAAAATGGTGATATTGACAATGGTTCATGGAGTAAACCCAGCTTTTCAGACTTTGACAATGACATCGAGAAGTACAAGAAGGTTGCCCTGGCCGTACACCCAGACCTAGACCCAGAACTGGCTGGTAGTTATGGTTTTGAGATAGGGAAAGGCAATGGTAAAGTTTCACGTCAAGGTGTGATTGCTGCTAAAACTGCAGCCGCCGGTGCAATGAGTTCCAAAGGTAAAAACAAGGCCCTTTATGATGCAGCAGATGAACTTTTACAGCTTATTGATGAACACCAAGCAGATGAGGAGAAAAAGAAGACAATTGGAGGTTATAAAGTGAAAAATAAACTAAAAAAAGATGTTATAGGAGTGGATGACGCCTTTGAAACAATTCAATCCGAGGTAGGAGAAGAATTAGATCGTCGATACGGGACCCCGAACGCATACGGAGGAATCAGCAGGGATTGTTACATAGCCTGGACAACACCGGACTTTGTGATAATATGTACCTATGATGGGGATTACTTCCAGGTACCATTTACCAGGACAACTGGAGATGATGGAGACATTGATGTAACACTAGAAGATCCTGTACCTGTAACTCTACAGATGGTTACAAAGTCCCTGGAAAATGTTGCTTGGATGGTTAAATCTGAAAAACCCGAATTAAAGAAAACATTACCAGACGGCCTGGATGAATCATTTGTAACAAAACTAAAAAATCTTGGAGAGGATGGAAAACAGTTCATTAAAAATCTTTTTGGCATTGAAGAACCAAAACCCGCCCCTGGAGTAAGTTCAGAGCCAACAAGCCCAACTAATGGAGGAGATGGAGAAATGAAGAAAGATGTTAAAGTAGATGACAGGGTAGACGCCCTGGAAAAGAAAGTTGGAACCCAGGAAGACCTTATAAAATCCCAGGGCAAACTCATTGAGGACCAGGGAGCTATAATAAAGACCCTACAAACCGACAACCAGAAACTGAAAAAAGAAACCGCAGACAAGGACCACAAATCCCTAGTTAAAAGTGCTGTGGACCTGCACAAGAAACTCAACCCAGCAGCACACGGTGAACCAGCACCAAATTATACAGAGGAAGACATGAAAAAGGCACTCAAAGAGGACTACGGTTACACTGATGAGGAAATAGAGAAAGATTTGGATGGCTGCTTAAAAGGTGGAGTACGCGTAATGAAGGGGATCCTGAAAAAAGCCCCAAACGGCCAGATGCCAAACCTATTTGATGGTAGCATTGAGAAGGACGCTAACAAATACGCGGATGAAGTTAAAAAATTAAGATCAGACCTTGATAAACAGGGGAGGGAATAAGAATGGCACTTCAAGACTTTAACGATGCACACGAGATCGCCCTGGACCTCACAGCTAGTGAAGTTATACCTGATTACGCGGTGGTCATGATAGACCCCGCTGACAGTACAAAGGTAAAAGTTTGCACCGCAGGTTCAACACCACTTGGTGTTTCGGTTCCATGTGAAGATGAAATGATGCCAGACGGTAACGGCGGATTCGTTAAAAGAACTGGCTGGCAGATAGATGAAAGCCCAACAATCCTTGATTCTGGTAGTGTTTGGGTTAAACTGGCCGGTAACTCTGCATTTCAGGACATTGTAGTTCCTGCAGCAAATGGGGCCGTTGCAACCGAGGCAGCACCAACCCTTACAACACCAACATCCGCTGAAGTAGCAGCCGCCTTTGCAAACCTAAAATTAAGGCTAGGAAAAATCTATAAGGCCGGTAAGGCTGGGGACATTGTCCCACTAAAACTTAAATTATAAGGAGGAATAAGAAATGGGATTTCTACCACAAAAAATAACAGATTACTTTAGCGCAGAAGTTATAAGAGCCTACAAAGCCCCGTTAGTTGGACCAAACCTTATTGCCCGGGGTGAAGACATACCTCCAGGTGTTGGAACCTTAACCAGGAACAGCATTCAGAACTTCACAGGTAAAGCAAAGAGAGGTTACAAGATTAGGGAAGTGCCAAGGGAAAGTTCGGAAGGAGAACCTAGGACCGTTAAGGTTATAGAACACACTTACGGTTTTAAGTTCCACAAACAGACCCTTGACGCTTACCAAAGGATGGGAGTTACAGCTCTTAACGGTGAAGATGCCAGACAGTCTGGAAGGATTGTGAGTGAAAGTTTGGATGATGTCATCTTTAATGGTGATGCCAATAGGAACGTAAAAGGTTTGTACAAAGACGCCAGCGCCACCCCACTTGTATTAGATGATGGTAAAGCTTGGAACCAGGCCGGAACCACAAACGCCCCAGATGACACAATTGTTGAGGCCGTGGGAATGCTCGCAAGCACACAGCTTTACACAGGACTTTCAATGAAACTGGCCTTAGATCCTCTAAGTTATGGACAATTACTTAGAAGGGTACCAAATACAGGCAGCACTTACCTAGATTTCATTGCTAGGATTCCTCAGTTCAAGAACGGGGTAAACGACATATACCAGACAACAGGTTTAGCTACAGGTTGTGGACTTCTTGAATACTTTGGAACAGATGTTGCAGAAAGAAACGTGGAATGGGATATAAACACCTTCCCAGTCCAGCAGGGAATGCCCGACAAGGACAATATGATCTACTACAACACTGAAACCTACCAGGCCCAGGACATATTCCACACCGACGCCATTATGCAGTTAAGAAACCTATACGATGCAGCATAAAACCAGGGATTATAATTTATCCCTAGTTTTCTTATGTCAAGGAAAAGGAGGTTAAAGTGATGGCTAAAGTAAAGAGTAATGCGGAGATAGACCTGGAAATCCAGAAATTGAAAACCCAAAAAGTAGAGAACCATCTAAGGGATGAGGCCAACAAAATTAAGGCCATAAAATGCCCTAATTGTGGTAAAAAGTTGGGTTTAAAACCAAAATCCTTCATGAAAAAAGATGGTAAGGCCATAACTGTTGAATGTGAATGCGAAACTCTAGTTTATGTCCTAGTTGATTACAGGGATTCCCCAGAAACCGAGAACGCCCGTATAGTTGTCAAATCAAAGGGCCACGCCTGGGAAACCCAGCGCCCAGCCACTTGGAAAGATAAACACGCCCTAAAATGGTATAATCTACAAGTTGAAGCCATAAAAGAAGATAAATGCACACTCCCAGAGGAAACCCAGAAATTGATTAGAGCTTTTGATGCAGCATTAAAACAGACTGCAACACCCACAATCACAGAATCTAGAAAACCAGAAGGATAAAAACTTTCTTGGAGATGTGTTTGATGGCGGAAGATTACGACCTTTGCAAACCAATAGATGTCCAAGAAGAGGGACACGTGGATCAAACTATCATGGACGCCCATGCGGATGATATAGCATGGCACATATCAGATGAATCAGAGGAAATACTAACAACAGTTAATCCCAATGTAACCAGCACAGACCGCCACGCCAGAAAAGCTGTAGCATTTGCAGTTCTTTCATGGATGCAATCACAGGACCTTATACCCTCAACCACAGACCCAGTCATGGTAAAAGATGGAGATTTCCAGGTAACATACACCAAAACCAACGATGCAACCACCGAAAACAGCGAAAGAAAAAGCTATGAAGAACAGGCCAAATATCACAGAGCCTTTATCACACCAAACGTGATAGGTTCTGATCCAGATATAACGGCCACACCAGGGTGGAGTCCAAGATGGTTCTAACAAAGGCAATTCATGACTTTGAACAACTTGTGGCCCGTTACGGTACAGATGTAACAGTTGTTTACCGAACCCCAGAACTGGATAAAAACGGTGATAAAGTCCGTGATAGTAAAAATAAACCAGTATTCACTGAAACAGTTTTAAATCTTCGTTGTATGCTGCATATCATGGATGGAACTGAAAGCCTCGTGAACAATGCAGTCTTACAACAGGGTGATGCAGCGGCACACTTCATGTTAAAAGATGCCGCTAACCTGAATAAAGACAGCACCTTGAAAGTGGATTATGGAAACGGTTTGACATATACTTGGAAGATGTTAAAACCAATGCCAAAACACGTTTACATAGCTGTACAATTAAAAACCGAGTGAGCAGGTGTTTTCTTATGGGATTTATAAGATTGAACATTGAAAAAAATGACCTTGAAAGCTCCATAAAAGCCAAGGAAGAGGAACTACCCGACAAGGCCGCAGACACAGTTCTAACTATTTCTAATATCCACGCATCAGCAGAGGAAGTCTTATCTCCAGTCCGAACCGGCCAGAACAGGGATGAAACACTAGTTGAAGCTTCTGGTTTAACAGGTTGTGCATGGCCAGACAGCGACCACGCCCGTTGGATTATTGAAGGAACAGAACCACACATAATACAGCCAGTTGAGGCTAAGGCCCTTTACTGGCCAGGTGCGGACCATCCAGTTATGCTGGTTCATCATCCAGGAACAGCTCCAAATGATTATGTACAAGAGGCCATGGATGATACAGATGCTGCAGTTGATGAACCTATAAGTGAATTAGGTGATTGGGTGGTTGACTTATGATTGATGAACTGGAACAGATAATCTGTGATTGGTTAAAAGTAAAGGCAACCTACAAGGGCAGTGCCGGAGTTGATATTACTGCAGTTGGTCCATTTGAAGACCTTGAAGACCGCAACGCAATTGTCACCCTTCAAGAGCCATGCCAACAGGGCGCTTTAAACAAAAGCATGAGAAATAAAGTAAACCTTGTTACCGCGGGCGGATCCATAACCTTCTTATTTAGACGTTATGATGAGGATGCCAAAACAATTGAAGATGCAGAGGACCGGAACAGCGTTGTACCAGATGTTGTATTTGGAAATCTGCTTAAAGACAACCGATTGAGTGGTAAAATACCCGGCGTAATTAATCCAGTTTACCTTACCTCGGATAGGCGTCTTCTCATGGAAGTTAACAGTGTGATCTATTACCTTTCACGCCTGGACTTCCAATATAAAGGACCTTGGATTTACTCTAAGAATGGTTAAAACTTTTTAGATTTTTTTTAGAATTTTAGATCCCCCTAGCTTGGGCTATGAATCATTAGGAGGTGTTAATCTTGTCTAAAATGACAAAAACAGAATTAAACAGGACTATTAAACGTTATTGTGAGAATAAAGACTTTGAAACCGCAAAGAACTATATTTGCAGTCACGGCCCTTTAATCCAGGGCTTTGATATTGAAGATGCACTAAAAAAGGTTGCTGAACTGGAAAATCCTAAAAAGGAGTTACCTAAAAAGGAAAAAGAAAAGAAGGAGAGTGAATAAAAAATGTATGAAGATATAAGCCTGGAAACAATTTTAATGAATGACAGTGTTGGTTTTGTACTCGGTGTACCACATGCCCTAGAAGCCCTAACCGGTACCATTGACGGAACCAACAAAAAATTTACTTTCGCAAACCCCCCACTATTTCCTAGAAGTTGCCTGGGAATAATTGCTCAGCCTCAGGACGTGGACGTTTACGGAGTAAAAACTAATGTTAACACTAAATTAACAGTTTCCAAGATAGATGAAGTAATAGACGCCGCCACCGGCGACTCAATCGATGGAGCAATAGAACTTGACACCGCACCCGCCGCTGCCAGTGCAGACAGCATAGTTGGAAATTACGTTGAAGAATTAGAACCCTTCGTAGCCCAGGACGTAACACCAACCGTTAAACAGACAACCAAAACAGTTGGACGTCTAAGAAGTACTGATCAGATGTATGGGTACGGTACGATCGATGTTCAAATCAAATCAAATCAAGTCATGGGTAATGACAGTATCAAACAGATCCAGAAACTCATGTACGACCCTTACACTCCAGATGTAGGTCTAACTGTTCAAACAGGTTACGATGTCCATGAAATGGTGCCAAAACCAAAAGTCCTCTACGGATACATTCCATTTGAATTAGATGATGAAGTATTAGGCCGCTTCTACTTCAAACAGTGCAGATTAAGCCCAATAATCCCCGGTGGAAAAGCAAACGACAACGCAACCTACGCCTTAGACATGTCAGTACAGAAAAAACCGCTCTTATTACTACCTAAAGAAAATTAAATTACTTTACTATTTTTTCTAATTTTTTTTTAAGATTAAAAAAAACTTTTATATGGAGTTTGATTTAAAAATGAACACTGAAATTGAAATTCCAAAACTATACAGAACCGAAACACTCGATATTAACGGAAATAAAGTCGAAATAAAAGGCTACCGAGGCAATGATTATGCTCACGTTCGCACACTCGAAAAAATAGGTACAAGAGTCAGCGAACTATCAATAAAACTGAATAGGTTAACTACAAATAAAACAGAGGATACAACTGATTCCGACTGGTCAAAAGATGAATTAAAAGAACTGAATAAATTACAGAATGAAATGATTGATATAAAAGCAGATATGCAAAAAATTGTTTACATACTTGCTCAAAGAGGGATCAAACGTTTCTATTATCCTGGTTTGAATACTGGAGAGATAGACAAAAAACCAGACATAGAAGTTGACGAGGTAGACATTACACGGATCCATCAAGTCATGGCAAAAATATCATCAGATAATCCAGACTTCAAAGGTGATGTGAAGGGGAAAGCAGGAAAAAAGGGAAGAAAAAAGAAATAAGCCTCCAAGAGGACATCCAAAACTTCCGCCAACTAATCGCAGGAATAGCCTACAACTCAGGATGGACACTAGAATACACCTGGGAACTAGAACTCACAACAATAAATGACATAATACAATCACAACAACCACCAGAAAAACATGAACTAGACCCAGAAGAGGCTGAAGCGGAAGTTAAACGAATTAAAGAGAAGAACAACAAACTAAAAAGGGATTTAAGGGCAAAAATGAAAAAAAGCAAAATATGTGAGGATTCAAGCAAAGTAAACTGAGTTGGAACTATCATTAAAATTATATGTTCCCAGTTTACTAGCAGTATCTTCCCCTAACACATCAATTCTGCGTTGTTTTAAGTTAGGATTACTTTCAACAAGCTGGACGATTTGATCCTGATAACTTGTGATATCTGTTTGAATTGAGTATATTTGTGGTGCAGATGTTGACTGGAAAGTTAAAGCCACTGCCAAAGTTCCACTTGATTGCATATTTTGGAAAGTCCGTATAGAGATGTTATCCCATTGATCAACCTCTTGGAACTGTTTGGAACGTAGATCTGCATATTCCTTAGAAGGTTTGTCAGGAGCATAATAAGACATAGATTGAAATTCCTTAATGGCTTTTTCAGTATAATTCTGACTTTCTTCTGTTGACTGAATATCAGAATCTAAAGGTTTATTCAACGCATCCACCTGTGAAGAAGCAGCTTTAGCATTACTAATATCTTTATTAGCTTCACCAAAATGATAATTATACATAGCAGAAGCATAAGCCGGATAAATAATAAAAGCTCCAACAAGAATCAAAACAAAAACAGAACAACCAATCACAGCTAAAGATTTCTTAGTAATCTTCTTTTTAGGCAATTCATCACTAAAATTTGTATCAAGATTTTCAACATATCTTAAAGTTCCACCACACTCACATTTATCACTAAAATCCTCAGGAGATTCCCCTTCTTGTAGTTCATAGGAACCACCACACTTATCACACTTCAAATAACCCACTTAATCACCTCCCCGTACTTTATGAATTAATCTTATCAAATTATGTATATTTCTTTCTATTTCTTTCTAAATCCAAAAAATTAGAGAAACGCAAAGAATGAAATTTAAAAGTTATTTTCCTTTAAAGCTGGTTACAACACTTTCAAACTCTTTGTGGGTGGTATTGAATATATTAGGATCTTGGGTTATGGCCATAGGAGAACATGTTAACCTTAATGTATAAACTTTAGTTCCCTTCTGTAACATGACTTCTTCTACAACTTCATGAGGGGAATTCAAATACCAAGGGGATGCATCATAAGTAGCCACATCAAAACCATTCATGCCATTCACTCTGATTGTTTTGTTTATCAATACTTTGAATTCAGGGTCACTGACTAGATCTTTATCCTCAAAATATGATTCATTTGGGAAAACTTTGCTATTGGTAGACATAAATAAGTCACGAGAACTGTTCAAATTGTAATCAATAGATTCATTTTCTGGACCACTTATGGCAATATTAACTTGATGTTCCAAGTTAGAATAATTTGGGACTAATACAGAAGTAGTTTCATATGAATTATTTGTGTCAGTTTCCTTAGTCCAATTATTAGGATAATTAAATGAATAATACTGGTTATTATATGCCGTTGAAGAGGATCCAAACATAAAAAAAGCCACCAACGCTAAAACAACAATTAAAAAAACATATTTCATTAATTTCATTTAACTACCTCTATCCTTTTTAGGTACAAAACCACCAAACATCCCAAGAATACCGATGAAGCACAAGCCTATACCTAACAATATTAAAAAAAATATATCTTCTGTATAACCATAATTAAGAGATTTCCAATCACAAAATACAAAATAAAAACAGGATAACCCTAATATAAACGGTATGCCCCCAGCAATTATATTCACAACTATCTCTCCTTTATCTCTTCTTCTTTTTATTTCCCAAGGAGAGCCTGCACCAATTTTACGGTTAGTATCATTAAAATCATTGTATCTGACAAATTTTATGTTTCCACCGCATTCACATTTCCCGCTGAATTCATCTGGATGGTCTTGTGGTTGGATTTCATAGTAGCTACCGCATTTGGTACACACTAAATATCCTATTTTCATTTTTAAGATCCTCTCTTTTTAGTTATTATTTTTTCTCATGATTTCTATTATTTACTTTTTTTCATCAAAGCCCAATGGAGTTGAAAGAAATGGGAGATAAAACCCTTGGTATAACCACAGAAATGAATGTTGATGACATCACAGATGGGTTGACCGAGATCGCCGACCAACTTGTAGACCTTCCACAGTCCCAAGATATTGATATAAACTTAACCGGTGATGCCTTAGACCAAGTAAATAGTTTAATTGACAGTTTAACACGTTTAAATGATGAAGAGTCCAACCCTGAAGCAAATTTAGAAGGGAATGCACAAGAAAGTGTTGAAACCCTTCAATCTGACTTAACGAGCATTGATAATGAAATAATAAACCCTGAGGCAAACCTTGAGGGAGATGCACAGGAAGATGTTGAAACTCTCAAATCAGACATGACTGATTTAGATAGTGAAACAGCCAACCCTGAAGCAAATTTAGGGGGAGACGCGTTAGAAAACGTGGAAACCCTCAAAGAGGATATGACCGAGCTAGATGGTGAAGTTGCCACTCCAGAGGCAGATCTTCAGGGGGACGCGTTAGAAAAAGCTGATGAACTAAGAGAAGACCTTGAAGATCTGAACGATACAACTGTAACTCCTGAAGTAGATTCTGACAGTATAGATGAATCGGCTTCTTCAAGTTCAAATGCTGCCGCAGCCATTACTGGGATTACATCAGCCATTGCTGCTGTTGATGTTGAAGCAAAAAGGATGGGAACTGAAAGATCCTTAGAAAAAGCATTGTACTATGAAGGAGTACCAGTTACCACATCCAATGTTAATGCATTAAGATCATCATTAGCTCAGTTAGCTCCTTACATGCCAACTGAAGAATCATCAGAGGGTTTTTACATCTTAGCAAAGGGTTTAAAAAATGCGGATGATGTTGCTGCAGAATTACCAGCTGCTTTTAAATTAATCAAAACTGGAGCTATTGATACAGATACTGCAATGTATGATCTTAGTTCAATCATAGCAACTTATGGATTACACGGCCAAGACGCTGCAGATGTAACTTCTTATTTAAATGAAGCTTTTTTGAATTTAAAAGTTTCTACTCCTACAGAAGCCTTAAATGCATTGACAGGGTCACTTAGAACCTTAAAATCAGTAGGGTTCAATGCAGAAGAAATTACAAATTATATAAGTGCATTCGACCAGGTAGGAGTAAGCGCAAGTTCCGCTGTAAGCGCTCTTACCATTGGTGCTAAATCCCTACAAAAACAGCTTACCTCCACTTCTTATGAAAAATCCAATGCAAAAGTGGCCTTGGATGCAATGCATATTGACGCCAAAAATGCAGATGGCAGTTTTAGAAGCGTTGCAGACATTATGGATGAAGTTACTCAAAAAACTTCTACAATGACGGATGCACAATTTCAGGCAGCTTATGGAATAAGTAAAAATGAAGCTTTAATAGATTTGTTTGGAAGTAGAGGAGCATTAACCTTTGGCCTTCTTAAAGAAAGTGCACAGGATGCAGGACAGGCCACAACAGACTCTGCAAACAAAACAACAGATGCAATGAGCCAAACAAATGCCCAAACAATAACTCTTGGATCTGAAGTACAGAAATTATGGAATAAAATTATAAATTTTCCTTTACCTGATTGGGATTATGAACTTATCGGGAAAATTAGTTTAATCGTTGGAGGTTTAGCAGTAGCAATCCCTATTGTTAAGAAGGTAGGGGGTGGACTACTTGAGATCAAAGATGCTGTTCAAGGTTTAATAAGTAAAATCCAGGAGCTTAAAGGCACTGGGGATATTAAAAATCCTCTTGAAGAATGGGATGAAAAAGTCTTTGGTGATAAAACCGTAAAAGAGACTGTTCAAACTAAGTTTGAGATTGTTTCAGATGAAGCTGGCGAATTGAAGGCTGAAGGTGATGTTAATAGTTTTGTTGAGAAAACTAAAACTAAATTGGGTGAGTTGAAAGAGTCTAATGTTTGGAAGATGCTTTTTGGTGATGAGAAAGGTAGTTTGAATTTCAGTATTCTTGATCAGGCTGAAGCTAGGATAGGTTCCTTTGTTGATAATACAAAGTCCAAATTGGCTGAATTAAAAGGTGCCATATCAACCGGACTTGATGAAGGTTATGAGCATTATTACGGTGGTTCTGAGTCAGCTTCTGAGTCTTCTGAAAATTTAGATAAAGTAACTGGGAAAGTTAAAGAGTCTATTAACAAAGTGGATGGATTTCTGGATGAAGGCTATGAATATTATTATGGCACCTCGAATAATGTAGAGAACACTTCTTCTGAAACATTGGACAAGATAACTGAGGATGTTGAGGGTGCAAAAGACAAGATCGGTGAAATATTAGACAAGGGCTATGAACACTATTACGGTAAAACGGGATCCTTCTTAGATGATGAAGAGGGTGCAATTAGGGGTTTTAATCTTGATGATCTTGTGAATAAGGTTTCATCTGCAAAAAATAGGATAAGTGAAATCCTTGATGAGGGCTATGAACATTACTATGGGAATAATGATAAGACCGTAGAATCATCTTCTGAAACCCTGGACAAGATCACCGAGAAAGTTGAGAGTACTAAGGATAAAATAGGTGAAATACTTGATGAGGGTTACGATCATTACTACGGTAAAACTGGATCATTCCTTGATGATGAGGAAGGCCGTATTCGAGGGTTTAACCTTGATGAGTTAGTTAATAAGGTTGAGGATACCAAAAACAAGATAACTAAAATCCTTGATGAGGGTTATGAACACTATTATGGTAACAACAGTAAAACTATTGAATCTAACTCTGAAACCTTGGACAAAATAACTAGTAAATTTGAGGATACAAAAGATAAGATAGGCAAAATTCTCGATGAGGGCTATGAACATTACTATGGGAATAATGGTAAGGCCGTAGAATCTAATTCTGAGATATTAGATAAGATAACTGGTAAATTTGAGAGTACTAAGGATAAAATAGGTGAAATACTTGATGAGGGTTACGATCATTACTACGGTAAAACTGGATCATTCCTTGATGATGAAGAAGGCCGTATCCAAGGAGTTAGTTGGGATGACCTGGTAAGTAAGGTTTCATCTGCAAAGGACAAGATAACTGGAGTACTTGATGATGGTTACGAACATTACTACGGCGACAATAACAAAGCGGTTGACTCTAACTCGGAAACATTGGACAAGATAACTGAGAAATTTGAGAGTACAAAAAATAAAGTAAACGAAATACTTGATGAAGGCTACGAACACTATTACGGAGACAATAATAAGATAGAAAGTTCATCTTCCGAAACACTGACTAAACTAACCAGTAAAGTGGAAAGTACAAAAGAAAAGATAACTGGAATATTAGACGATGGCTACGAGCACTACTATGGAGATACAAAGAGTTTCCTAGATGATGAGGAAGGCCGTGTAAACACAAGTTTAAGCGATCTATCTTCCAGGATTTCTAGTTTTATCAGTGATACCAAGGCCAAACTTGGTGAACTGAAAGATTCAGATGTTTGGAGTAAAATCTTTGGTGATGAAAAGGGAACCGTCACAGCTGCAGAAGGGAAAGTATCCGGTTTTGTTGATGATGCAAAGGCAAAGATAAACGAACTTAACGGGTACGATGTCTATGATAGAATATTTAAGGACACAGGTGAGGGGGACACTGCTTACAGCAAGATAAGTGGTATTATTGATAATCTTAAACTAAAAGTAGGGGATTTAGATGGTTCAAACGTTTACACCAGGATCTTTGGCAGCGGAACAACCACAGGAACAACCCCAACAGTAGGAAGTGGAACTGAAGAACCCAAAACTATTGAAATGACAAAAAACAGTGAAGGCACCTATGAGCCAGATTGGTCTGGAACTGGTGGTTCATCTTCAACAGGATCTGGTGAATCAATATTTGACAAGATCAAAGGAGGAATAAAAGGCACCCTAGGAAAATTACCTGGTGGCGGTGAAATTGTAGATACCCTCCTTAACGGTTTATATACATCAGCTAAGGTAGGAAGTGGAAAAGCCGTAGGTTACAGCCTAGGAACCACCCTTTTTGACATGCTGAACATGGGAGCTGCAGATGCAGGCGTATTTTTAGGTATGGATCTTCCTGGAAACCCACTATGGAACCTTGAAAATAACCAGCCCCTCATAGATTGGGATCCAATAAACCAGATGAAAAAAGACATAGGAAATGCAGGGAACAAAAACGTTCCCGGATCCTTGGCAGATCAATTAAACCTCCCCGGTTGGTTGAAAGGGCAGGGAATTGACTTAGGTTCTGCAAGTCTTGGAGGTCTTGGGAATCTTGGTTCCTTAGTTTCTAATGGTTCTATGTCTATGGGGGCCGTTTTAGGGTTTAATACACCATCCGCCCCAGATTGGGATCCAATTAACCATCTAAAAACAGATTTAGGCAATGCAGGAAACAAGAACATACCGGGTTCACTTGCAGATCAGTTGAACTTACCTGGTTGGTTGAAAGGCCATGGTGTGAGTTTAGAATCAAGTTATAAGATGCCTAAAATTAGTTGGTCTGGTCTTACTTCTGGTTTGGATGGTGCCAAAACTACGGTGCAGACTAAGTTAGGCCAATTGCAGCAGTATGTAAGTAGTAATGTAACTTCTAAACTTCCAAAAGTGAACTGGAGTACAATCCACCAAGGATTAGACGGCGCTAAAAGCACAGTTCAAGGAAAATGGGGCCAGTTAAAACAATACGTATCCAGTCATGCCCCAAATACGAAATTGAATTGGACTACAATTCATCAAGGTTTAGATACTGCTAAGAATACGGTTCAAACCAAGTGGGGTGGTTTGCAGCAGTATGTTACACAGCACACTCCTAAGGTGAAGGTCCCTACCTGGGCCGATGTTGAAAAGGGTTTGGACCCTGCTAAACAGTGGGTTCAGAATGAGTGGAATGCTCTTAAAACTTATGTTGAAAGCCACGTTCCAAAGGTTCCAATCCCTAAATGGTCTGATATTGAGAAAGGAGAACATGAAGCCGTTCAATGGGTCCAGAATGAATGGAATAAATTCATGCAGTGGCTTGGAACCCTTCCTGGTAAAATGGAAAATTATGGTGGCCAGATAGTCCATGGTTTGGAGGAAGGAATTTTAAATGGTATTCCGGGTTTAAGGTCAGCTTTGAGTGTTATTCAGGGAATGACTGAAACCCACAGTCCACCTAAAACCGGCCCTTTAAGCAATGTTTCTGCTGGAAACTGGGCGAACTGGGGTAATCAACTCATAAATGGCCTTAGCAGTGGTTTATCTTCTGGTTTTGGCGGTTTGGATGTGAACCTGGAATCAATAACTAGTAAAACCTCTAGTTTCCTGGCCAGTATGCAGTCAACCTCTTCTCACTTGTGGAGTACTGGTTTATCCATGATAAATAACCTGTCTGGTGGTATCACGGCGGGTTTACCTAATTTAAGTTCTGTTTTTACCAGGATTTCCAACATGTTTCCACATTCCCCACCAAAAGAGGGACCATTAGCAACCATTAAGGCAGAGAACATGAAGTCTTGGGCTGCAAGTCTGGCCCAGGGTGGAGTTGCAGGTTTATCACGATTCACAGGTTATATGGATGAGATGGTGCAGCTCCCAAGACTTTCAAACCTCTCAAACCCAGGCCTTACAAAAGCCATTAACAGTTCACAGGTGGGTCAAACAGTTATTTATTTAACCGTACAGGATGGAGCGGTTCAGGTAAACGGTAATGCTGATAAGAATGTTGTGAATCAGGGTGGGAACCTTTTAGGTAATAGTATATCCTCAAGCCTGCAGAAAGGCGCTGTAACTAACGGTTTGAAGCCAACTGTGATTTTAAGGAGGTGATGTGTGATGGGTTATGGTGATTGGACTATAAATGGGATAACTCCAAGGTGGATAACTGGTGGGGATGATAGTGCCAGCGGTGTTGATTGGACTGAATTTCCCAAGGTGACTTTGCATTGTGCGGCTTATCCTGATGATTTTTATGCTGATGCGAGGGATGAGATAGAAGCATTCAGGGCCATTGCTGCAGATGTTATCAACAATAAACCACTCATGAATGGTGGGACGGATCTTCAGGTTTCACGTGACGGCCAGATCGTCACGATAACAGAGGGGAATAACTCCTGGCAGGGCGCCCTTTACTATCCTCAGTTTATTGAGACTGAATTTGCGGATCAGTTGATTCAGTGGGATCTTATTTTTGAGTTGCAGTTGGTGAATCTCCCGGCTTATGCGATTTACAGTCCAGATTACAGATTGTATAGGAATATTGATTATCAGTGTTGGACTAAGGATGTTCCGGCTCAGACTGGTGGAACGGTTAGTGCTTTCCCTGGGACCGTTTCAGATAACTCTATACCAAATGCGACGTGGGGGTGGGTCAACCAAGGCCTCATTGAGGGTGCGGATGGTTACACGGCCCACGCAACAAATGATTCAGGTAGTGTTGGTGGTTCTAAGCAGTTAATAGCAAGCAACTTCGGATTTAATATTCCAACTGACATGGTTGTGAGTCGTGTTCAAGTTAAAATCTGTTATGCAAATAATAGTAAGATTAGAAGTCCCTATTTCAACATTGCAAAGCACTACATAACTATTGCTGGGGCGGGCATGTATTCCCCAGTGGATGAGGCCATTAAAGATTACGCCCAGGGAACCGACCCTTCCAATATGCAGACCATAGTTCTTGATAGTTTAGATGGGTCGCTCCCTTATTTCTCAACAGACCCTTCAGCATACAATGATCCAAATTTCACCGTGAGCTACTCTGCCACCCTGGATAAATATAAAGAGGTTTGGGTGGATTACATTCAAGTAATCATCACATATGTTCCAAAGGACCAGGATATGAGTTCTGATCCTAATGCTGCAGGCCGTGAAATCGGAATCATGACAATAACCGAGGACAGAGCAGTTAAACAGGTTGAAGTTCAAGGAAACGCCTGCAACCTACCCGCCACGCTCACCGTAAACGGAAATACTCAAAGCTGGCATTACAGCCACGACCACAACACAGATGACACTGGGGAGGATGGCCTAGAAACTTTAACCTTTACCATTTCTCCACCATCCATGATTTTAAGCTTTTTAACCAGTCAGCACCTGGCGCCTGTGGATGGCGTAAACTCTGCTGCGTTAAACAGTGGTTGTTATTTGAAACAGGTTAAGGTGGTGTATGAATAATGGACCCTTTTTATGTTTTGGATGATGCTGGGAATCCTATTTCTAATCTTCTTTTTCAAAGTGTATATGCGAACACTGAAACAGGCGATCAAATTATCCAGGTTGGCAGTGACGTAAATGACTTATCCAATGTAGTTATTCAAACTTATCCAGTGGATTCAAGCCTTATACCTAACAGTATGAGAGATGCAAGCGCAGAATCATATAAATACGTTGAATTAAGCTTAAATGAGGTTGGATATTCTAATAAAATCACAATTGACTCTATTCCTTATGGTACATATAAAAAGATTTATGTTAAATTGGATGTTCCTGATTATGCGGATGAAGGAAACTTTCTCTGTGGAATAAAAGTCACAGCAACCTACTTAAACTAAACTATTATTTTTTTACTTTTTTTTCTGGAAACTGATTTTAAGGAGCTGAGAAAGATGGCGAATAATACCGAGGTAAATGGGTTGATCTATGTAGTCAAAAATAAGATAAATGGAAAATGTTATGTAGGTCAAACAATCCAAAAATGGCCACAACGTAAAAATGAACACCATTCTAAGCCCCATCCTAATTCTGCAATAGAAATGGCTATAAAAAAATATGGAAAAGAAAACTTTTCATGGAAAGTCATAGAACAAAAAATAACAAATCAAAACCATTTAAATCTTCTTGAAAAATTTTATATAATATATTATAATTCAAGTGTGGATAAATGGGGTTATAATATAAGAGAAGGCGGATCTCATGGCCGTTTTTCAGAAGAAACTCGAAAAAAAATGAGTAAATCACATAAAGGGGGAAATAATTCCATGTGGGGACGAAGACACCCTAAAAAAACTATTGAAAAAATGAGTAAAGCCAAATATGGTAAACATCCTGGAGCAACCTTTGATAAAAGAGGGAATCCTGAAGGAAGACCTTGGCAATGTAGGATTTCTTTTAACCGGAATTGGAAATCATTAGGATATTATCAAGATCCAATTACTGCTTCTTTAATCCATGATTTAACTAAAAAAGCAATAGGGGAGTGTTAAAATATCGATAACGAATTATGATGGAATAATAAACGCAAGAGCAAACGGTGGAGCAGACGACCCAATATATATAAAAAATACAAACATAACACCCGCCGCAGCTGGAAACTGGTTATCCCTTTTACGAAGTGCAGGAAGCCCCGGCCCAATGGTTGGAACAGCAGGAAACAATGGAGGTATTATGAATGAAACCGACGCAGGAGCAATACCACTTACAAGCCCAGGTTCAAACGATAAATACCTCCTTAAATGTGGAGTTTCAGTTCCCTCAAATGCGGGGATTGCAGCACTTCTTTTAATTGATGTGCTCTGGCTTGCCAATTATTCCATAGCTTCAAGTCCTGGAGCGATCACAATGCCTTCACTTACACGTTATATAGATGGGAAAGGCGTTCAGATAGGTTGTGCAGTGAATACAGCTCTTTCGAGTGTAACACCAACGGTTACAGTTACTTATAATCCTGCTAGTTCAGATCAGGGAACAGGCCATAGTACCAATACAGGGGCGTTTGCAGCGTCTTTGGCAGCTCCTAAAATGATGCCACTTGCAACTCCATGTTTGCCTTTAGCTGCTGGAGATAGTGGTGTTTCAAGTATAACAAATGTGAATATAAGCGCTACAGGAACAGGAAGTATTGATCTATTCTTATATAAACCATTGGCCATGATACCAACCGTAAACGCAAACTCTATTATCGAATGGGATGGATTCACACAGTTACCTGTTGATAGTGGTAGTAACTGTGGTTGTCTTGGTTTCCTGGCTTTAAGTGGTGGAACATCGGCTTGTGCAACAGAAATGGCTATGTTAAGAACAGTAATGGGATAAGGGGGTTTTTAAATTGATAAACGTTGGAGTTTCACCCGACTACCAGCCAACCAGTACAGGTTTAAACCCAAACAGACCCTACCGCTTGGACAATGGAATAATCAAGAGGCGTGTTGAACAGGGAAGTTGGCTGCCATTCCAGGCAAATAATCCTCCAGGAACTGTAACTCCTGTTAATACCCACAAAGGAATCATTTATCCTGAATGGCCTCATGTTGCATTATATAAACAACCTGGATCCACCGATGGGGATTTAGTTAATTATCCTGTTGTTATCACAATCCCTTATGTTTCAGGTTACATGCGAAGTGATTTTGGGGATATACGGTTTGCAACATTGGATGGGAGAAAACTGGATTACTCTTTTAAGGATGTAGTTGCTGGGGATCATGCAGATTTCTTTGTTAAAATTCCAGATTTACCAGGAAGTCCAACATTAACCATCATAAAAGCTTACTGTGGTAATTTAAATGCCACAACAACAGCAGATCCAGATAATGTTCCTGCATTTTATAATTCAATGGATAATATTTCAGATTGGACTGTTGTAGCAGGAACTTGGACAAATCCTGGTGCATACACTCAATCTGGAAGTGGTGTGAAAGGTGGAATAAAAATCCACTTTCTTGATGATGGTTCCCCCAAAAATTATACTTTCCGAATACAACGTACAAGTGGATCCAACTGGGGAGGTATCTTATTACGCGGTATCACTGCAGACGCAGGGGGTAATGGTTACGAAAATGGGAATTTATTCCTGATTTACTCTGATCACATAGCAGCATATTTATCCACCAATGGAAACAGTTCGTCCATAGCTTCACGTAATTATACCTTTTCACCTGGTGTTTGGTATAACATCCAAATTACAACCACGACTACAGGTTTTATAGTCAACGTCAACGGCAACCAAGTATTAAACGTCACTAATTCCACTTATCCCACCGGAACCACGATCCGTTTCCTTTCTTACGATCCCGACATGTTTGATGAACTAAACGTCATTCCAACAGCAACCCCACCAGCCACTGGAACCCTGGGCGCCTGGAGTGAAACTCGATATGTTTCAGCCACTGAAAATATAATGGTTCAGGGAAACGTTCTAGGCGATAGTCCTATGAGCGCACCCAAACCAGACGATGACATCGTTTTTGAAGTTGACGGCGTGGAATATGCAGGTTTGGAGAATTTCAATATTGAAAAGAGGGGTAATGATGCTGCCTCCACATTTGATGTGTCCTATTTAACAGCAGATGATTTAATCTTAATGACTGGTCAAGGTATAACATTTAAGGAACGTTATGGTGATAAAGACGGATTTTATTCAGGTGCTATCCAGGATGTAAAAGACAGTAATGTTGACAGCGAAAGAACCTGGACCATAACCGGACGAGACACAGGATCCAAACTCATATCACAACCCTTCACACTAGCTTGCGTAGAATCCAATCCCACCAGCTACACCTCCTACCAGTTATTGGACATGATTCTGGACGGAATGGGCGTTGAACTAGGGCCCTGCGTGGACATAACAGTAACAGGAATTGTAAACCAAAACAATGTCTTTAAAGGCTTCGGGGGTAACTGGGATACACGAGCAGCTGCCTTAAATGACTTATTGGCTTTGGTTAGTAGGGTACTGGGTAAAAATGTTAACTGGTTTATTGATAAAAAGGGCCTTCTTAGAATCTTTTACACAGATGTTCCAGACACGAGCATAGGAATTAGTATTTTAAAAGATAATCCACGGATGTTAAGTTTAGAGGTTGAAGAAAACAGTGAAAACCTTGTAAATAATTTGACCGGTACTGCTGGAGAAAATAATAATATAACGACTCATCTTCAGGATACGGCCAGTATAAACGGTTGGACAGACCCAGACACTGGTTTAATCTGGCCTGGTTACGGTGTGCAAACAGGGGAGCCAATACAAGACTCAACAATAACAAACCAATCAGATTTAAATGCAAAGGTACAAAATGAGTTAAACCTACATTCCAAACCTATTTTCACAGCAACAATTGTTTTAAGCCGATTCCCTGATTGTGAAATGGGCCAACCCGTTTACTTCCCAGATCATTATAAACTCCGAGGAATGACTTTTGTCATAACTGCTATAACCTTAAACGGGGATTCTGCAGACCGTACAACCACGATAGTTGCAACAACTGATCGTTCCATAATTGGCCCTTTAAGTGACTATGAAGCCGTAAATAGCATTGCAAAGTACGCAGTTAAAGAGTATGCACCGTTTACTGCCGTGGTTACGGATGTGGGAAAGAATGGTGTAACAGTGCAGCCGGTGAACGAACCTGGAACAGTTAACGCCCGAAACCTTGGAGGTTAAAAAGGATGACTTCACAAGGAGATAATTCAATTGTCTACACCACCCAGAATGGTGAAAAAGTTGCCATACCTCCAGGAAACGCTCCTTCAATTGGAGATAAGGTTCTGGTTCACCGGCTGCCAGATGGTACCCTTGCAATTCATGGAAATTCAAGTATAAATGTGGGAGACACCGTACTTGTAACACGAACACGAACTGGTGAGTATATTGCAGTTAAAGGTGGAGTGACATCATCAAATTGTGTAAAAGTTACAGATGGATTCCTTAGAGATGTTAACTATCAATATGAGGTAGTTAACTTAGGAACCTTCAACTTTAACTGGGATGGTAAAGCCAGGGTTTATTTAATGCAGTCATGCCAGAACACACCTAATGATACGATATGGGCGGATGATTATATTCAGGTTACAACTTCCAAGGGAACCCTTAATTCCCCATCTTATGATGACTCCAACCATTATATCCAGTCAGGACCGCCCGTAGAGATTACTTCAATGTTAGTGGTGGGGGATAATGAGATCACCATAAACATTTGCGACTTATATGCCTGGTCCATAGGCTGCGCGCCCCTTTACATCGTCCCCTACTACGGATAATTTAACTTATTTCTCTTTTTTGAGGTGAACTAAACATGTGAGTTAGCTACCGCTATGAGCGTTTTTTGAAGTGTTTTGCTTTTTATTTTTAAGCATTTTTTACAGAAATTAAGGAGATGACTTAATGAAAGATTATAATGGATTAAAACTCGGTAAATTACCATTCAAAGAAGATAAACGTGATTTAAAGTTAGCCCGATACATTGATAAAACCGTACTACCCACACCACCGGAAAGCACAAATGATTATGAGGCTTTCGTGGATTATGGAATGTTCCTCAATAATAGCATTGGAGATTGTGCGGTTGCCGGACCTATACACATGCTAATGATCTGGCTTACTCAGGGTGGGAAGAAGCCGGAGTTTGTTGATGATAACGCATTAAAAACTTATGAGGCCATTTCTGGCTACGTTCCAGGAGATGAATCAACAGATGTTGGATGTAGCCTAAGGGATGTCCTGAAGTATTGGAGAAAAGTTGGGATACCTGATAAAAATGGTGTAATGCATAAAATAGGGGCTTTTGTCCAGTTAAACTGTAAGGACCATGAGGAAGTTAAAATCGCCCAGTACCTTTTTAGTGCAATTGATATAGGTTTCATGGTTCCGGCCTATGCCATGGAACAATTCCAGAACGGCGATATTTGGGATGTTCAAACTAAAAACAGTGAGATAGAAGGCGGGCACTGTGTAATCCCTTCAGGATATGGAACAATTAAAATTCTTAAAGTAACAAAAGAAGGACTCTGGGTCATTACATGGGGTAAAGCCCAGTTCATGACCTGGAAATTCTGGGACAAATACGTAGATGAAGCCTGGGCCATACTCGACACAGAATTCCTCAAGAATGGTAAATCACCGGATGGTTTTGACTTGAAAACCTTACAGGCCGACTTAAAAGCTTTATAACCTTTTTTATGGGTGGAATAATGAGGGGGACTAGCATCAGCCTTTTTTTTAACCAAGGATAAATGAGTCATTGGATCATCTGGAGCAACTGGTAACTAAGTCATAAAAAAAGACCGGCCATTCCCTCCTATTTTCCACCCTTTTCTTATAATGAATCAAAGGAGTATATAAAATGATAACATGCACAAATTGTAATTTAAAACTAAATTCCACGGGTGATGATGTAAAAACAGATCAAAGAAGACTCAAATACCTCGGCTATTACACAGGAAAGATAGACGGAGATTACGGTCCATACACTGTAAAAGCCACTGAAGCCTACCAAAAAGCCGTTGGCCTGGTTGTGGATGGTTGGACTGGACCAAAAACTTGCAACAGTCTACTACTACCTTATATATGCCCTTCTAATAACTGTCAAAGTGATAACACGGCCATCATAGCAAAAGCAGCCGCCCTGGGAAACAATGCAACAAACATCTTCAACTGGGTAAGAGATGCCAAAAACTATGTATTCTACAACAACACCCGACTAGGAGCATTGAAAATGTTAACCGCAGCTGGTGGAAATTGCACAGATCTTTCACATCTCTTAGTTGCTCTTTTGAGGGCTGCAGGAATACCTGCAAGGTACGTTCACGGCCTTGTAAACTTCAAAGTAGATGGACAATTAGGCCACACATGGGTACAAGCCTGTCTAAATGGTGGATGGGTTAACATGGATGCCTCAAACAACAATGACCAGATCGGAACCATAGCCGGGACCGTTGTAAAAACCTACGGAACATACAGGGAACTACCATACTAACTTAGGGAAGGTTTAATTTTTACAGTATTAATGTTAAACCAAAGGTAAGAGAAATAAATACGAGTATTGGAGGTATAACTCTTTCTAAAGTTGCTTGATCAATTTTACCAAGTAATTTAGGCCCTAAAAATGCACCTACAACCGTTCCACTGGCAAGGAACAGTGTTAATGTCAGGTCAAATCTTCCTAACAGAAGATAGCCCCCTATTCCAGCTATGGAGTTGAATACAAGTACAAATATGGTTGTACCTATAACCATCATTGCAGGTAGGCCTAAACTGTATAAGCCTGCCTGGACTGGTGGTGTTCCACTTATTCCAAAAATTCCGGCAAGTATTCCACCTGCTACTCCAAAAAAGGATGCTACAAGCCTTTTAGCCCCTGTAAGTGTTACAGTTTTTTTATCATCAATCTTTTTATTTCCCTGTTTTTTAGTTTCTTTATTCGCGGTCTTACGTTCTTTCAGTATTCTTCTTATCATAGGGATGGTCGTTATAATTAACAGAACACCTAATGCTTCTTTTAGAATGGTAGATGGGATCATATTTGCAAGGTAAGCTCCCATTAATGTACCTATTATCCCTCCGATTCCTAAAACTAATCCCGTATACACATCTACATTACCCATGCGGTGATGACTGTAAGCGCCTACAGCTGTAGTGGGTAATACAGTTGCCAGAGACGTAGCAACAGCCACCTGTGGAGTTACACCTAAAAAGATTAAAATAGGTACATATAATCCCCCACCGCCTCCACCAAGGGTACTTACAAGCAGGCCTATGATAAATCCAATAAATGGAAGCAAAATTAAAGTAGTACTCAGCATTTAATTACCCACTTAACTCCTGTTTTTTTTGAACGCCTTGAATCTTTAAGACAACCTTTTTAACAGTTCTTACACTTTTCTTCCTTATCATAATGACATCAAAACCCAAGTTAAGAAATATTTCACTTTTTGTGAATTATATACTAAAATGAAACAATTACCAACTTAAAACTTTCGATTATAAACCCCGTAAATACCACAATTTATCCTCAGTTCTTATTATGAATAAGAAAACCTCTTAAATTCAAAATTTACAAAAAAATAAGGACAAACAAACTTTTAAACTCAAAAATAAACAAAATTACAATACCAATAAAACATATCCATATTATTTGAACAATTTTCTTGCAATTACAAATGGATCCATAAAAAAAGTTTAGAATTAATCCTTTTCTTTTGAAATAAAGTTTATATGTACCTATAAAAAAAGTAAAGCAATCTTACGTGAATATAAAGCTGGTTTAGCTGTTGACTGCAACCTATTATCAACAGCTAGCCAGCTTTAGGTTTCGTGAAAAAATTTTGGAGTTTGGTTTTCTTTCTAGTATTGCAAAAACAATACATTTACCAAGAGTTTATTGATGGATGAAGTGATACAAAGAAGGGTAAACACGTGAAAGAGGTGACTTCCTGTTTTCTCCCATCCATCAAAACTAAGTGGCCTTTTTATAAGGCAAATACCGATTATGTACTGACAATATATAAGAATAATTCATCATGTTTAATCATGACTTATAATAATAAGAAAAAAAACTTATATTTTCCCTTCATAAAGGTTAAAACATGACTCAATTTCAATATAATAAAGTCACAAAGACCTGCAAGAACTGCGGAAGAAAATTTGAAACACAACACTCTACAAAAAAATATTGCAGCACAAACTGCAAACGCGAATACTTAAAAAAGAAGAGATTATCCAATTTATGAAAAATACTTCCCCCTTAAAAAAAACAATAAATAAAATCTTTTTTTGCAGCTGCAACTCCAGGACAAAACAATCTTCAACCTTATTTTTAGTAATACCTTTTATATTAAAAACAGCATAAATACGGGGGATAAACTCAACATTTATTATAATTGTCTGCTGAAAACGTTTAAAACTCC
>DAHH01000017.1 GCA_002498385.1 Methanobacterium sp. UBA410 | reverse complement strand
TTTCAATCCTAACTTAGTCTGATTTTAGCCAGGCCCGAAATTTCGCCTATTTCACCTGGTACATCCTGTACTTTGGTCAATATCGCACTTAAAATTATCGACCTTTAATTTATAGATTCTTTTATATGGATCAACGCACTACTCAATGAAAGTTTTTCAATAGAATAAACTGTAAAAAATCCTTAATTCTAGTTTAAAACTTAAACAAAAAGGTAAAAACTGAAAGAAAATTAAAAAGGTTAGTAAAAGAGAAGTGAAGCCCTTATAATATTAATATTGATTTATAGTAATACATAAATTAGTAAGACAAACGATCCATTAGAATCCGGTTAAATCTTAAAATAGCAATAATAAAACGATGAATAAATTAAAAAAAATTAGATAAACATGTTAAATCTTAAAATTTAGACTTTTTCTCAAAATCCAGATCCAGTCTGGCTACTGTAAGAATGAAGAATGCAATTCCAACCGTAATTACAAACCAGAGCGTCCTGTATCCTACAATCTGGAGCATCCAGCCGCAAAATGCAGCTCCTAAACCTCCACTCCCAAAGAGGCCCAATTCTATTAAGGCAGAGGGAAATTCCTTGCTCTCTGGAGCCACATCAAATGCTATCGTTGCAAGTGGGGACTGGATGAAGATGTATCCAAATCCCTGAGTGATGGTGGCCAGGAGGATCGCCGCCAGAAGGGACAGAAAATCAAAAATATGGCCGAAGCTAGAGCAGAGCAGGACCCCAAAGGACAACTTTCTGTCATCTCCACATGTTTCCAAGTTTGCCCACGCGCAAGCCAGCAGCTAGGCAGGTAAATCCGTAGAACATCACAACCAGACCTACTTGCATGTAGTTCAGGCCTGAAACTTCGTGTAAAAATGCACCAAGGTAGCTGTAAAGACCGGGATAAACTGTGTTTTTTCACATTATCTATGCAGTATAACACCCATAACTGGGTAAAATAATCGGGATTGCCCTTGTTGTAGTAGGTCTGCTGTTTTTTGGAATACTGGCCGCAGCAATAGCATCCGTTCGTGGAAACATGTGAAAATGAAGAAAAAAACCTTTTTAAATCTTCAACTTAGACAAACGCTCCATAGCCTTTTTAGTATTCTCAAGCGTGTTGAATGCAGTTATCCTGAAGTAACCCTCTCCGCTTGGTCCGAAGCCAACGCCGGGTGTTCCAACAATGTTTGCTTTTTTAAGAAGCAGGTCGAAGAATTCCCAGGAGTCCATGTTGTTCGGGGTTTTAACCCAGATGTAGGGTGAGTTGATTCCTCCGTAGACGTTTAATCCGATTTTTTTAAGGCTTTCCCTTATGATCTGCGCATTTCTCATGTAGTAATCGATTGACTCCCTGATCTCCTTCTGACCCTCCGAGGTGTAAACTGCACTTGCTGCTACCTGAACAGGGTATGAAACTCCGTTGAACTTGGTTGTCTGCCTTCTGTTCCAGAGAGAGTTTAGAGACTGTTTTTTGCCCTCAGAATCAACTGCTGTTACCTCCTTTGGTACGACTGTGAATGCACAGCGCGTACCTGTAAAGCCTGCATTTTTTGAGAAGCTTCTAAACTCAATTGCAACATCCCTTGCCCCTTCAATCTCGTAAATGCTGTGGGGTACGTTCTCCTGGGTTATGTAGGATTCATATGCAGCATCAAATAGGATTATTGAATCGTTTTCCCGGGCATATTCAACCCAACGAGCAAGTTGTTCCCTGGTTAGGGCCACTCCCGTTGGGTTGTTTGGGAAGCAGAGGTAGATAAGATCTACGTGCGTTTTTGGAAGTTCCGGGACAAATCCATTTTTTTCTGTGCATGGCAGATACACCATTCCATCGTATTGGCCTTCATTGTTCATTGGTCCGCTCCTTCCAGCCATGACGTTGCTTTCCACGTAAACAGGGTAAACCGGGTCCGTTACAGCCACTACGTTGTTGAGGCCGAATATTTCCTGGATGTTTCCTGTGTCACATTTTGCACCATCGCTTATGAAAACCTCATCCTCTGATAGTTTGATGCCGAGAGGTGCATAGTCTTTTTCGATTATTTCTTTTCTAAGGAACTGGTAGCCCTGTTCTGGACCGTAGCCCCTGAAGGTTTCGGCTTCACCCATCTCCTCAACTGCATCCCTGAACCTGGCCACAACTGCCTTTGGCAGGGGCCCGGTCACATCTCCGATTCCCATCTTGATTATCTGGGCGTCTGGATTTTCTTTTTGAAATTTATCAACCCTGTGGGCGATTTCAGCAAATATGTAGTTGCTTTTAAGTAGCTGGTAGTTTTCATTGATCTTTACTGCCATTTTAAAAATCTCTCCTTTCTTAATCGTTATTTCATGAATATAAATGAGTCCAATTCTTTAATTTTTCTAGGGGCTCTTATGAGTTTATCCAGAACGAATTCCTTTTATTAAATCTCTTTTTATTGAAATTGTTCCTGTTGAAATCTCTCTGAAATTACTGTTTTATGAAATCTTTTATAGAAGAAATCTTTTTACTCAACATCAATTTACTTAATATTTCTTTTTCATCTTAATATTCTTCATCTTAAAAATTTATAAACCAATAAATAAAAAGTTCCCCTTCTTAGATTTTATAAAACCTGTTAACATTTAGATCCACTGAAACTTGAAAAATAAATTAAAAAATATAAAATAAAAATTTCTATTGGATATCCGATAGCTCTATTTCAATAGAAATGTTTCTACTTCAATCCAAAATCACGATTTTAAAAGCTGGTTTACTTATGCGCGAAGTAGAACCTTATCCTGTTGCCAGCGGAGTCAACCCTTGCAAATCCGAAGCGTTCAAGCTGGACAACATCACCGACTTCAAGTTTGGAGGCTGCAGGTTCAATGAATCCGGATACGATCTTTGCATCTGGCATCACCACGTCTGCAACAATGGATTTTAGGGCAGGTACCCACTGAACTATCCTTGCACCTGCGGCCCTTGCGTCCTCCAGTGTGGAGCTCTGGTAAACTGCTATTCTTTCACCGCAGCCGCAGCTTCCCTCTTTAAATCGTATGTTCACAGCGTCCATAAGCCTTAAAATTCCCTTTTTACCTGCCCTTTCCACATCATCCATTGTGAGGTAAACCTTGCCGTTGAAGGGCAGTTCGCGGTTTCCACGTTCTGGGAAGTTTGGGTGCAGGTGTCTTTCTATGATTCCTTCCTCATCTTCTGGAAGGTTTGCTATCTGGACTTTAACAGGCTTTGCAATGAAGAAATACCTATCTGAGGCATCTTCAAGTATGGAGCGGTTGAGTCCGTAGATCTTCTTCCAGCTCACTGTTGCATCGGACATCTTTGGGCCTATCTCTGTTATGAGCTCCTGAAGTGCCCCCTGTTTTATTCCCCTTCTTGCTATTGCCCGTATGGTTCCAAGTCTTGGGTCGTCCCAGCCTGTGTACCTGCCTTCCTCTATTCCTGTCCGGGCCTTGGAGGTGCTCAGGGCAACATCTTCCATTTTAAGCCTTCCGTAGTGTATGAAGACCGGTACCTTCCATCCGAAATGTTTGTAAAGGTACTTCTGTTTCTCGGAGTTTGCAAGGTGGTCTTTACCCCTTAGCACGTGTGTCACTCCCATGAGGTGGTCGTCCACGGCCACTGAGAAGTTCATCATTGGGTACACCCTGTACTTGCTGCCTGTGCGTGGATGTTCCTCGTCAACTATTCTCATTGCAACCCAGTCGCGTATTGCAGGGTTTTTGTGGTTTATATCTGTTTTGACGCGGAGTACTGCGTCTCCCTCCTCTGCCTTGTTGAAGTTTCTCCAAAGTTCCAGGTTCTTATCAACTGGCTGGTCCCTGCATGGGCAGGCCCTGGATTCGTCCTTGAGCTTTTTGAAATCGGAGCCCCTGCAGGTGCACATGTACGCCTGACCAAGCTTTATAAGTTCTTCTGCGTACTTGTAGTAAATCTCCATTCTGTCGCTCTGAACGTACTCTTCATCCCAGTTGAAGTCCAGCCACTTGAGGTCCTCCTCTATGCTCTGGTAGGCGTCAGGGTCAGCCCTTCGGGGGTCTGTGTCCTCGATTCTCAGGATGAGCTTGCCTCCATAGCGTTTAACGTATTCACTGTTTAAGATTGCAGCCCTTGCATGTCCTATATGTAGGGGGCCGGATGGATTTGGGGCAAATCTGAGGGTAACCTTGCCTTCAACATCTGGCAGATCTGGAAGTCCCTTTGGTTCCTCCTTTTTCTCGGGTTTTTTCATTCCCCCACGCTTTTCAAGCTCTGATTTTTGAAGCTCGGGGTCCATTGCATTCACCTTTGCAATGACTTTTCCAAGGATTGGACCTATTTTTTTGGCTTCACTTCGAAGTTCTGCATGGGATGCCATGATTGAACCCATAACAGCACCGTTATTTGCTTTGCCCTTATGTTTCACAGCATTTATCAGTGCATTTTTGTATACGATTTCTTCAACGTCTTTCATAAAATCACTTAAAACGTGTTTTAAGATATATTTTTTAGTTAAAATCCATTTTCAGTTGAAATTCACTTTTAATTAAATCCATTTTCAATTAAAATTCACTTTATTAGTTTAATGAAGATCCCTACTTAAATCCCCATTTTATTTTTTATTTAGATCATCTAAATGAATTTATTTAACAGATTTTTTTAAAAATTTTTTTAGGTAAATTAGGATTTTAAATAAAGATTTTAAATAAATTCAGCGAATAAATTTGAATTAAATTTTATTATAAAACTGATTATCAATTAAATAAATACTAATTAAATGAGTACCAATTAAACAAATATTAATTACAAATACTTTAACTATGATCAAAACTTTTTTAGATTAATTTTGTAGATTAAAATTTTGGATCGCATTCCAATAATATCTGCAGCTTTTTTTGTAAAAAAATTACTGTAAAAAGGAATAAAATCTGGAAAAAAATATTTAAAATTTCCAGTATAACCATTGGAATGTTCAAACATCTTTAAACTGGTTTTTACTATTTAAAGATCCTTAACTTTTATTATTTAAACATTCTTAATTGGTTTTAAACTCCCGTAAGGATCCTTAACTGGTTCTGTGAAGTACAAAATCTGCAAGCATTATGAGGGACTGCTTTGCATCTGAGTCTTCAACCACGTCCAGGAGTTTTTTGGCTTTTTCAACGTTGTTTAGGGAGATGTTGTAGGTGTACTTGATTGAATCGTATTTTTCAAGGATCTCAATTGCCCTTCCAACATCTGTATCTTCATGAGCCTTTAATATGGAAATCAACTCCTTTTTATCCTCAGGAGATGCTTTTGAGAGGGCGTTTACAACCATGAGGGTCATCTTGCCCTCGACTATATCGCTTCCAACGGGTTTTCCAAGGTCTTCCTCGCTGCTTACCACATCCAGGTAATCGTCCTGTATCTGGAATGCCAGTCCTATGAGCTTTCCGTACTCTTCAAAGGCTTCAACCTGTTGGGGTGTTCCGCCACCGAGTATTGCACCGGCCTTGGATGCTGCTGCTATGAGTGCGGCTGTTTTCATGTAGATCATGTTCATGTACTCGACTTCTGTGACCTCAAAGTTTCCCTCGAAGCACATGTCAAAGGCCTGTCCCTCGCAGATCTTGGTGCAGGAGTCCACAACTGTTTTAAGTGCACCCACAACTCTTTCATAGGTTACTCCATCGATTCCAGTTTCAAGGATGGTTTCAAAAGCTTTGGAGAAGAGTGTGTCCCCTGTGAGGATTGCCATTGGCTCTCCCCACTTAACATGAACAGAGGGTTTTCCCCTTCTCATGTCATCCTTGTCCATAATGTCGTCGTGAATGAGTGAAAATGTGTGTATCAGTTCAACTGCCGCTGCTGTTTTAAGTGCACTGTCAACGCTTCCACCAACTGCTTCACAGCTCAGTAAAACAAGGGACGGGCGGATTTTTTTTCCGCCTGTTATCAGATGTTTTGATGCATCCTGAAGTTTCCCTGGGCAAACTTCACTGAGTGATTCATTGATCTCTTTATCCACAATTGTGGAATTTTTCCTTAGGATATCAGTTACTTCCATTTAAACCCCTCATCTAATTTTATATTCCATCATTAAAGACCTGTGCCTGTCCATTTCTTAATATGTGAATGTTATCACCCAGTTTGTAGCCTTCCTCCTCTGCAAGCTCTGTGTATGCTGAGAGCATCTGAAGGTCTCCGTGGGATGGTATGATATTCATTGGTTGGAGCATCCTAATAAAATCACGGTGGTCTTCAGGTCCTGCATGTCCTGAGACATGTGCGTTGGTAAATATTCTTGCACCACAGGATTTAAGTCTTCTCTCCATGAGGTTGCGGTTGGCTATGTTCATTGGGTTAGGTATGACAGATGCAGATATCACAACATTGTCACCGGGTTTAACCGAAAACTGGGTTTTTTCATTTGCAATACGTGGAAGAAGGGCGTCAGGTTCTCCCTGATGGCCGGTTGTAACCAGCACGTACTTCGAACGTTTTTCATTGGCCTTTGCAAGTGCCCTGTTAACTGCCTTGGGACTTCCGTAAACACTGGCTGTTCTTGGCAACTTTAATATTCCCAGTTTTTCAGCCATTGAACAGTAGCGTTCCATTGATCTTCCAAGGAGAAGTATTTTACGGTTGCTTTTATTGGCTATGTCACATATGGCCTGGATCCTCTCCATATGGGATGAGAAGGTTGTTATTATCAGCCCATTCTTCTCCCTCAATGGTTCCTTCATCACGTCCTGGAGTATGAGTCTTGCAACCTTTTCAGAGTATGTTTTAGGCTGATTTTTCACACCTGCATTGGTTGTTTCAACTATGAGTGCAAGAACTCCCTTTCTTCCAAGTTCCTTGAACCTTTTGTAGTCTGGTGGTGGGGAGAGCTTCTGGTGGTTGTCGAATTTGAAGTCATTTGCATAGACTATTATGCCCTCTGATGTGTGGAGTGCTGCAGTAACCGTCTGTGGTATACTGTGGGTTGTTCCAATAAATTCTAGGGTGATATCAGGGGATATTTGACATTTTTCACCGGCGTTCAGTATCTGAAGCGGGTTTGTAACGTTGAATTTTTTCTCTCCCTTGATGGTCTTCTCTATCAGCGCCATTGTGTAGGGTGTTGCAATTATTGGTGCCTCGTATCTGTGGGCAAGTTTTGCAACTGCTCCTATATGGTCCAGATGGCCGTGTGTGAAGACTATGGCCCTTACCTTACCGTCAACATCCTTCATGAGGGTGTCGTTTGGTATCACTCCTCTTTCTATTAGATCTAAGCTGTGCATCCTTGCTATGTCTGTGTCTTCGTGTATGTGAACCCTGTCTAAGTGGATTCCCATGTCAAATATTACAACGTCGTCGCCGACCTTGACTGCGGACATGTTTTTACCTACTTCTTCATATCCGCCAATTGCTATTATTTCAACGCTCATTATATTCTGATCTCCTCGCGTATTTTCTGGTTTCAAAGCCCCTTTCTTGGAGCCATTCCTTTGTACTTCCTTTTATTATGAGATCTGATTTTCGGAGGTCTTCTATGCTTGATGCTCCAACAAGGAACATTGCAACACGAAGTTCCTCTTTAAACTTCTCAATTGATTTTATAACGGATTTATATCCTGTATAAGCATCTTTTAGTAATGGTAAAGCTATTCCAACAGCACTTGCACCTAATGCAAATGCTTTTGCTGCATCAAGTCCTGTTCTTATTCCCCCTGATGATACAACAGGGATTTTAACAGATTCTGATACCTCAACTGTGCTCACTGCCGTTGGTATTCCCCAGTCCCAGTAAAGTTCTCCAAGACTGCGGTCCTTTGCACGGTAAGTTTCAACTGCAGCCCAACTTGTTCCGCCGGCTCCTGCAACGTCTATTGCATCAACACCAGCTCTTTCAAGGGCCAATGCATCTTCTCTTTTAATGCCTGCACCTGTTTCTTTAACTATGACAGGTACGTTAACCACCTTTGAAATTTTTTCTACAGATTCCAGGTATCCTGTTGCATCCACGTCTCCACCCGGCTGTATTGCCTCTTGGAGTGGGTTCAGGTGAACTGCAAGTGAATCAAGATCCAGCATTTCAACTGCCTTCTCTGCATATTCAATTTGTGGGGCGCCGATGTTACCTATTATAAATGCTGATGGGGCTTCATCCCTTACAACTGTGTAAGTTGGTGCAAGCTCAGGATTTTCAATTGCTGCACGCTGGCTTCCAACTCCCATGGCCACGTTAAGTTTATCTGCGGCCTTTGCAAGCTCTCTGTTAATTTTAAGAGATGATGGATGTCCTCCTGTCATTGCAGATATTATAAATGGTAAATTCAGCTCTTTTCCAAAAAAATCTGTTGAAAGATCAATTTTTTCCTTGTTGACCTCGGGAAGAGCCTTGTGAATAAGTTCTATATCGCCAAATCCTGTTTTTTTTCTGTATTCCACATCACAGTACAGGCCCAGCAGTAAATGCTCTAATTTTCTGTTTGAAATCATTTTTTACATCCTTTTTCATTTTTATTCCCTATTTTTACTCCTTATTAAAGTTCCAATTCCCTTTTCGCCATTTATAGCTCTTTTTATAAGGTTATTGCGACCTGCATTCAAGATTTCGGATTCAATTCCCATTTCTGCCAGGCTTAAAAGTTCTCTGAGTTTGCCTCTCATGCCTCCTGTAACATCGGTTGTCTGGCTGCCTTCCACCGACTCCAGATCTTCACCTGATGTGACAACATGCATGAGTTCTGCATTTGGATATTTTTTAGGGTTTTTGTTGTATATCCCATCAACGTCAGAGCCCAGAATAACTTTATCCGGCCTTAAATTTGTTCCAAGGTATTCTATTATCTGATCTCCTGATAATATGGCCATTCTTATGTCCTCATCCATGTCAAGAACTGCGTCTCCGTACAGAACTGGTACAAAACCGGAATCCAAGTATTTCTTTATTAAATCTAAATTAGCATGAGTTATTCTTTTATTCTTTGTTAAAACGAATGATGAAGGCTGTATAGATACTGCTAGAATTCCTTCTCTCCGCAGGTACTCGCAGACCTGTGCGTTGAGATTTTTCACGGAGTTCTGGGTTATGCAGAATCCCAGTTTCTTCCTCTCGAAGTCATCTTCATTTTGTATTTTCTCGCCAACTGCGTACTTTTTGGCAGATGGATGGCCAAAGGAACCTGCACCGTGTACAATTATCAATTTGTCATATGATGAATCTGCTATTTCCCTTGCTATTCTGCTTAGATTTTCAGAATCAAGCAGAGGTGTTTTGGAATCTTTTTTAGTTATAACGCTTCCACCAATTTTTAGGATTATCACTTAAACTAACACCTCTCTTTTTTTGTGAATGAAATGCAATCCGAATATTTTAGTGAACCTGTACTTTTACAGCAAACCTGTACAGCAAAAACCTGCATTAACTAACTTTTTTTTAGATTTCAAGGTAAACTGTAGGGTGTGTGGTAAATTCTAAGGTATTATGCAGTAAATTCTAAGGGTATTTATATGGTAAATTCCATGCTTCTATGCCGGATAATGCTTCTGTTGCATAAATTCGGATTGTATGAGTCTAAATTCAATTTTGCAAGCTTTTATCATTTACAAAGTTAACTTATAAAGTTGTCTTAATTTAGACAGTTTTTTTTAGTAAAATCAAAGTTGAACTCCTAAAAAATTGATCCCTGGAGTTCTAGCTTTGAAACAATTATATTGATGGCTGACAATTACTGATGATTAACAACATTTTAACTGTTGAAAATCATTCATTTAATTAACAAATCTTTTCTCAAAATGTTGATTCTCCAAATCTCTTCTTAAAATGTTGATCCTTCTTAAAATGCTGATCCTTCTTAAAATGCTGATCCTTCTTAAAATGCTGATCCTTTTATTTGACCCTTTAAGAATTGATTTTTTTGGATTTTGGGATTGATTTTTGATCTTATTTTTTTACTTTAACTTTAACGCCGTCCACTGATAAAGCTGCATTGAACGCTTTATCCATTTTTTTAATGCTTTTTATTACTTCTTCAACTTTTCCTGGGCAGTAAGCTATGATACTTCCACCGCCGCCGGCTCCTGTTATTTTTGAGCCCAGAGCTCCAGCTCTTCGGGCTGTGTATGCCATTCTGGAGAGATCTCCTGTGTTAACGCCCAGAGCATCAAGAAGCCCGTGGTTGATATTCATGAGTTCTCCTATTCTTTTTTCATCTTTTTCAAGCAGTGCATCCACTGCATCATCGGTAACAGATTCAATAGCGTTTAATATTGGATTTACAGCCTCAGGATATGTTTCTTTTTTTAGTTTCACTGACTCCACAAGTTCTCCTGTGTTACCCCTTTCTTCTGTGTATCCCACAACGAGTGGAAGGTTTCCACTTATTTTGATGGGTTTAATGTCTTCAGCATTTTTTGAAAGGTAGATCATGCCACCGTAGGTGCTCAGGGTTGTATCAATATGGCTTGCTGCCCCCTGAACTTCAAGTTCCACGTTGTGGGCGTGTTCAGCTATTTCATCCTTTGATAGTTCCATTCTGTTAAACTTTGAAACTGCTGCAATTGTTGCAACTGTTATGGCTGCTGATGAGCCTAGACCTGCACCTATCGGTATTTCCAGGTCAATTTCAATGTCCATTCCTTGAAGAGCACCCTTTTGAACCTTCAAAACTGCGCTCAATATGTAATTAAGAATGCCTTTTTTTTCTGGTTTTTTATTCAGGTTTTCAACCTTTACTTCACTCTTTTCAAGGTCTAGAAATCCTGAGAGGTTCAGATCATTAATTTTTACGTGTACTCTTTTATCTTCACGTTTTTTTAAAGTCACGTATGCTTTTCTATCTACTGCTACTGCTATTGCAGGTTTTCCATAGACCACAGCATGTTCACCGAAAAGAATTGCTTTTCCTGGTGCTGATGCCGTAATTTCCATGAAACTTCACCTGAATTTTAATAAAATTATTTTTAATGATTTTTATGAGCGTGAATTTTTATAATAACTGTAAATATAACTGTAAATTGATTGTTAAATCTTGATTTTTTTTATAAATTTGATTTTTTTATAAATCGTGACAACTTTCTTTCAAAAGCTTTAATTTTTATTCATTAATATCTTTATTCATTTAATATCAGGGGTACTCTAATTTTTTATTATTCCAGCTGCAGAATTTACATTATCAAGAATCTAAATTACCAATGTTTAAAAAAGGGTTATCTTCGGTGACACCCAAGTTTCGTTCCTACCCATTTAATTTTACTTTCAAGTATTTGTACCTGGTTCCAATTTTTAATTTCCAAATAAATTCCAGTAGATTGTATTAGTTTTAATCTGCTCTCATTTATCCTCAGTTTTAATCTAAGAACTTTATCAGAGAACTTTATTATCAGTTTAATTCCAGCAGCTTCACTTATTATCAGGGTTTTCAATTATTATCAGTTTTATTTTAGTACCCTCACTATTATTAGTGTTATTCTTACTTTAAGGTACTGACTTCTTATTTCTTTTCCCGGCTTTACCTTCGGAACACCGCTGATGCGTATCCAACAACAGAGCTGTAGTCTCCAGTTGTGTCCCCGCTTGTTGCGTACCGTTCAACTTCGCAGTTTGAAGCACCCATCTTCTTTGATGCTATCATTGCAGCTGCTACTGGACCGTAACCGCACATTGTAATGTTTAAAGCCGCTACTCTGGAAAACATGAGGTTTTCATCCATTGATTTTATTGCATCGAGAACCTGCATGTCGTTTTTATGGGCGATTTCCCTGGGCCTGTAATGGGTGAAGTCCGTGCTTGCAACAACAACAACGTCGCGGTTTAGTTCTTCTGCAGTTTCATAGATTGAGTTTCCCACGTCAATTGCTGTTTCCATATCCTGCATCCACATGCAAACCGGAACAAATTCCAGACTTGCAGATGATTTCTTCTGGAGGTACTGTAAAAAGGGTAGCTGAACCTCCACGCTGTGCTCCTGGATATGGGCTTGGGGATCTGAATCTATTATGCCTGCATTTTGCACCATTTTTTGTGCAAATTCCTGGTCTATTTCCATGTCTCCCATGGGTGTTCTCCATGTTCCTTCAAGCATTGCAGAAACTCCGGATCCCATTCCTGTGTGGTTGGGGCCTATCACTATGAAGGTTTCTGGAAGACCATCTTCAGCTATCTGGTAGTAGGAATTTACAGCCACAGGTCCTGAGTATGCATATCCTGCATGTGGAACCACAACGCCGGTTATGTTCCTTTTATCCCCTATCTTCTCTGGAATTTTGCCTGGACCTAACTGATGTTTGAAACATGCCTCTATCTGTTTTTTTAAAGAATCAGGATTTCCTTCATAAAAAAGTCCTGCAACTGCAGGTTTTCTTATCATAAAATCACTGTCCTTACTTTTTTTTTACAAAAAAATTTTGACTCAATGTTTCCTTAACTACTTTTAGTTTGGTGTGGGAATAAATAATTTTTTATGAAAGGTAATTTTTTTATAAAATTTTTTATAAAAAGGAATTTTTTATAAAAAGGAAGATTTTGGGATCAATACTCCTAAAAAACCTTCTTTAAACCTAAAAACCTTTCTTAAAATGTAAATCAACCCAATGCGCATTCCGCTTTCATGTTCTGTGGAAGCATTCAAATTACATCCTTTTCTCCCATCCATAAAAATTCTGCAGAACCAAAAAATTCTGCAGACCCTGATACATAGAAATGGTCTGGGATAGATCTGGAATGTGGAGTTGGAAAGATGGGAATGGGAAATCTGGATCTTAATCCAGATTCATTGTGCTTATATTTTGAGTTCAAAGTCTGATGGTTCCACTGGGAGCTCTTCATCCTCTGCAAGTGCACCTGTTCCCCTCAACATCTGCCTTGCAAGCAGCCAGTAGACGAGTGCTATGGCCTTTCTTCCCTTGTTGTTTACTGGTATGACTATGTCAACGTTTCCAAGAAGGTTCTCTGTGTCGCATAGTGCAACTACAGGTATTCCAACCTGTTTTGCTTCAATTATTGCCTGTGCATCTGATCTTGGGTCTGTGACAACCAGTACTTTAGGTTCTATGAATTTAGCATAGTTCGGGTTGGTTAAGGTTCCAGGGATGAATCTTCCAGGAATGGTTTTGGCCCCGGTAATGGTTCCGAATTTTTTGACTGGTGCCTGTCCGTACTGCCTTGTTGACACAACAAGTATGTCGTCCGGGTCGAATTTTGCAAGGAATTTTCCCACGGATATTATTCTCTCGTTTGTTCTCTTCACGTCAAGAACGTAAAGACCGTCTGCTCTTACCCTGTAAATGTAACGCTCCATATCCTTCGTTTTTTGTTGTGTACCTATGTGTAAACCTGCTGCTAAATATTTGTCTAATGGTATTAATAGTTCTGACAATTTACCACCTCATTAAAAATTTTAAATGATCTTTAGTTCATCTGGGTAATCAAGTTAAAACTTAAAAACCCTTTCTTTAAATCTCTTTATATTTCCATTTTCTATTACCTTTATCAGTTAATAGTTCAAGTTTTAGAATTTAACTTCTTTTTAAGTTCCATTGAAACATGTTCTAAACATTGAAACATGTTCTAAAACTTGGGGATTAATTTAAAAAATTTTAAGTTTGTTTGTTATTTTTATTGTTACTCAAATTTTTATTGTTACTCAAATTTTTAACAAATCTTTAAACATTTTAACGCTTGATTAATCTTGATTTTGTTATTCTTCTACGTTAACCGCTTCATTTGGGCAGACATCCATGCACACTTCACAGAAACTGCATTCTTCCGGATGTTTTATGACAATTTTGTCCCCTTCAAGAACGAGGACTTCCATTGGACAAACATCTGTGCACTCGGCGCAGTCTGCTCCTTCACATTTATCGCGGTCAATAGTTATCTTAACCATATTTTTAAATCTCCTATTTTTTAGTAATACTTATTATCAGTGCTCCTTTTAATTGGCACTCCCCAATGGGACATTAAATTCTTTTAATTTAACCTATGGAACAATTAATACCAATATTTAAATGGGCCTTTAACACTGCCCTTTTAAATCCTTTGTTTGTTACCTGGTAAAAGTTGGTCAAAAAAATGTTGCTGTGAAATTTCAGGACCAAAATTTTACCTGTACTTGTTGATGTCAGCCATCTTTGGGCTTGTCATTTCCTCTGAAATCCTGATGAGTTCGTTGAGTTTTGCTATACGTTCTCCACCAACAGCCCCTGTTTTGATGATTGGGCATGAAAATGCCACTGCCATGTGGGCTATGGTTTCATCTGTGGTTTCACCTGAACGGTGGGATACAACAGGCACGTACTTGTTGTTCCTTGCAAGTTCAATTGTTTTGTAGGTGTCTGTGAGGGTTCCTATCTGGTTCGGTTTTATTATGATTGCATTTCCTGCGCCCGCTTCAATTCCCTCTGCAAGTATGTCCTTGTTGGTTACAAAGATGTCGTCTCCACAGATTAAACATTTTTTACCCATCTTTTTGGTGAGTTCTGCAAATCCTGCGAAGTCTCCCTCACGGATTGGGTCCTCAACATAGAAGTAGTTGTAGGTGTCTATGATATCAGAGATGAAGTCCACCTGTTCGCCTGTGCTTCTCTTTGCACCTTCCCTATCGTAAACGTAGGTTTCAGATACAGGGTCCCAGAGTTCGCTTGATGCAACGTCCAGTGATGGTTTAACGAGCACACCTGTTTCTTCACTTACGGTTTCGCAGGCTTTAACCTGGATCTCGATTGCCTCTTCATTTGTGAGGTTGGGTGCCCATCCTCCTTCATCTCCCTTTCCACCTGTGAAGGATTTGTCTTTGGTCTGTATGAGTTCTCTGATTTTTTTGTGAACTGCAACGTTTGTGAAAACTGCTTCTTCAATGGTTTCTGCTCCCACAGGTACTACGAGGAATTCCTGTATGTCAGGGGCATTTTTACCTGCGTGTGCTCCTCCATTTATCATGTTTCCAAGGGGGTATGGAATTTCCACTGGAATGTTTCCACCCAGGAACCTGTAGAGGGGCATGTTGTAGGATGAGGCTGCTGCCTTGGCTGTTGCCATGGAAACTGCTACTGTGGTATTTCCTCCCAGTGCTGCCAGGTTTTCTGTTCCATCTATCTCTTTTAAAACAAGGTCTATTTCGTTCAGGTCTTCTGCATCCATTCCAATAAGTTCTGATGAGATAACATCCTCAACTTCGCTTATTATCTTGTCAACTCCACCTTCAGGAAATGCCACCACTTCTCTGGCCCCGGTACTCGCACCGCTTGGTGCTGCAGCTCTTCCAAAGCCGTTCCATGTTATAACATCCACCTCTACTGTGGGATTGCCTCTGCTGTCTAAAATTTTCCTTACACGAATGTCTTCAATAATACTATCCACAAAAACACCTCTTTTAAAAAAATAGTGGTTATTTTAGGTTGTTTGGATTATCGTTATTCAATGGGAGTAATAATAGTTAAGTAGTTCATTACCCCACACGTGCTGTACATTGATATTCAGTACAGTTATATTTTAAATTTAGATTTTTTTATATTTATGTTAAATGGATTTTGTCTAAATGGATATAATTAGATAGATTGTATTTGTTTATCTAAAGATTTAGATCATGCTCCATCGTAACTAATTTATTCCATTATAAATTTCAGTTACTTGACTTTCAGTTACTTGACTTTCAGTTACTTGACTTTCAGTTACTTCTTGATTCTATTTACATCCAGAGGTAACTTATTTTCTTTAAGTTCCAAAATTGCAATATCTATTGCATCAGAAGATGCAGATGCTTCAACTTGTGGTTTTGCCCCCATGGACAATTGTAAAGCTCTTGCACCTATTACTCTTGCTTTTTCAAACCTTGTAAGCTTTTTTCTACTGGCCATTAATATCCATCTCCACATGAACATGTCGATATTAACTTTAATCTTTAATCCATTAATCAGTGTTTCGATGATTTGATAAAATTAAGTGTAGATTAAGTGTAGATGGGGCCGCCGAGATTTGAACTCGGGTCTCCAGCATTTCGGTGTTTTGACCACATCCCCGTTCCAGTTGAAAAACATAGACTTCCTGTTGGAGTTTTCCTCATAGGAGTTGTCATTATATAACAATTTAATTGTTTATGAGTTATAGTTACTTCATTAATTGTTCAATAACTGTTAATTCAATAGCTGGGAGGATGGACCAAGCTACCCTACGGCCCCCTGTAATATAATTACCACACTTCTACATGTGTTATGAACATTCTTCTGCAGCAGTATTTTGTGATTCCAAGATCATCAAGAACTTTTTTTGGGTCCTCCCCATCTGCAGTTCTTTTCTGATATTCATCAAAGTATGCTGAAATCACTTTGCCGCAGCTGAAACATCTCACAGGAATCATAATTGATCAGCTTACCTGTAACTTTTCTGTTTTCTTGCTCTTGCTCCAGGTCCACCGAATTTTTTGGTTTCTGTACGACGTGGATCTCCAACAAGCATGGTTCTATCGTAATGTGTGAATTTTTCTTTTAATTCCATGTCGCCTGTCCACTGCACCAGGCCTTTGGCTATTACCATTCTGGCAGCTTCTGCCTGGCCCATTATGCCTCCGCCTACAACTCTGACGTCTATGTCCACATTGTCTGCGAGTTCCCCTGCAAGTTTTAATGGTTCTTCTATTTTCAGTCTTGCAAGTTCAGGGTTGTAAAGTTCAACAGGGCTTCTGTTTATCCTGACTCTACCTTTTCCTTCCCTTACTTTTCCTCGTGCTATAGCACTTTTCCTTTTTCCACTTGTATGGATTACTTTTTTCATCTTACACTACCCCTGATTAAAATTTTGATCCAAGTAACGTTGAAACTTTTCCAAGTTCAATGCTTTTTGTGATATTCTTTGGCTGAGCTTCAGGTATCTGCTGGATTTCTTTTCCTTCAAATTCCTTTGGAACTCCCACGTAAACTTTAAGTTCTTTGAAAGCCTTTCTTCCAGTTGCGGTCCTGTAGGGGATCATTCCTCTTACAGTTCTTCTGAAGATGTCATCTGGTCTTCTTGGATATTTAGGACCCATATCTCTTGGGTTTGATATGCTGGCTCTGTCTACTCTCTGTTTGTACTTATTGTACGCCCATTCCTTTGAACCTGATATTATGATTTTTTCAGCATTTAAAATTGTTATGGATTCACCTGAAAGAAGCTTTTTACTGACCGTACTTGCAAGCCTTCCCAGGACAAGTCCTTCTCCATCTATGATCATTTAATACACCTAATCCTTTATTTTTATCCTTTATGCTTCTATTGATCATTCGATTATCTTGATTCCAGTTCCTTTCGGATTCTTCTCTGCAGCCTCGAGGATGTCCATGCATTCTCCGCCTGCCGTGACAATTTTCTCAGCTGCACCCTTTGAAAAGTTTAAAGCTGCAACTTTAACCTTGTGGTCAAGGTTTCCGCTTCCAAGAACTTTTCCAGGTACGAGAATTGTTTCATCTGAAGATGTGTACCTGTTTATGTCAGATATGTTGACTTTTGCCTGCCTTCTCGTTGATCTTTCAAGCCTTTTAGCAATATCCTTCCATATTGCCACTTTTTCTTTGTATGATTTCTTTTTAAGACAACTCAACATGTTCAGAAGGTTTGGGTTTGTCTTTGTAAGTTTCACCATCCTTAAATTCCTCCTTGTAGAAAATTCATTCCTTATCTTTTTTTAAGCCGTAGGTTTTTGTTCAAAATTTTTATCCACAGAGTTTTTTTTATCCACAGAATTCAATGATCTGGTCTGTTTTTTTGGATAAGATATCACAAGCTCGGGCTAAAACTTCTTCAGGTGGCAGGGATCCATCTGTCTCTATCTTGAATATGAATTTACCTTCCTGACCTTCCACTGTGATTGCGTTGGATTCACAGCCTTTAACACATGTTCTGCACATGGAACAGTTTTCAAGATCTGAAACTATTACCCTGTTCTCCTTCTCGTCGAATTCAAGTATTCCACGTGGACATTCTTCCACACATTTAGCGCATGCTTCACATTTTTCGGTGTCTACTGTTATCTGAGGATAGTACCTGTATGCACAGGATGTTGTTGGCTGCCATTTGGCGTGTTCAAGTCCGATTCCAAGCTGTGCCTTTGCTTCAAGTTCAACCTCTTCTCCTTCCCTCAGCTTCATAATGGGAATAGTGTCATGTACTGGTTTTAAATTGGGGTCCTGTGACTTTAAGTCCTTTGAGTAAACTATTTTGGGACCTTTTTCCTTTAAAAGTAAGGATACACTACATCTAGGACAATGATCTTCGCAGTCACATTCGGATGCGAGCACCATGGAGTCAAGATCTGTCTTAATGGGTATGAGTCCTAATCTGTGTGCTAATGCTTCATCAAAGATTTTTGCATCATTTTTGTAGATGTCCACATCTTCGATAGCAAGTGTTGGAACTTCCACCGTGCAGATCCTTCTTATGGCATTTATGAATGGTATGTCAACACCTTCCACCACAAATACCATCATGTTGTCATCCTTATTTTTTATAGTTATTTCCATTTTAGACACTTCTTATTTTTTTTAGAGCCCAAATCTATACTCTTCTTCCCCTTTTACCTCCAGGTCGTCCTGTACCATCGTGAGGTATTGGAGTTACATCTTCTATTTTGCCTATTCTAATACCGGCCCTTGCAAAAGCTCTTATTGTTGCCTGTGCACCTGGACCTGGGGTTCTTGGTCCGTTTCCACCAGGGGCCCTTACCTTTATGTGCAATCCAATTATTCCTTTTTCTTTTACATCCTCTGCTGCACGTGTTGCTGCTTCCATGGCTGCAAATGGTGATGATTCCTGTCTGTCTGCACGTACAACCTTACCTCCAGACCACTGGCTTATGGTTTCTGCTCCAGTTAGGTCTGTTACGGTTATTATGGTGTTGTTAAAGGATGAGTAAACGTTAGCCACACCCCATTTTTCTTTTTCTGCCATTCTATATCACCTTAATGAAATCTTTACTTTGTATGTAATCCTTATTTATTCTGTTTTTTCTGCAGCTTTTTCCCGTGCCTGGGCTTCTTCTTTATGCATTTTTTCTATTGGGGAACCAGGGTAAAATCCTAAGAGTTCTTCTTCATCTTTGCGAACCATGTAACCCGGTGCATTTATTTTTTTCCCATTTAAAGCTATGTGGCCGTGGACTATGAAGAGTCTGGCCTCTTTTACTGTGTGGGAAAGTCCTTTTCTGTGGACCATTGTCTGCAGTCTTCTGCGCAGCATGTCCTCAACTGTGAGGTCAAGAATGTCCTCAAGGTTTGCAGTTTCACTGAGTATTCCGAGCTTAATAAGGTGGCCTAGAAGCTGATTTCTCTCGGTACCTATGCTCTGCTGTTCTGTTGACATACCCAGGAGGTACCTTGCATCTCTTCTGTACCTTTTAACCATTGTTGCTGCTTTCCAAACTTCCTTTTTGTTTTTAAGCCCATACTTCTGAATGAGTCTGTTCTCCTCTTTTATACGATCTGCGTTCCAAGGGTGTGATGGTGTATCGTATTGCTTCCTAGCCCTTCTTGGATGTCCCATATCATCGTCTCCTTTCTAATTTTTTTATTAACAATCCAGTTATATATCCAAATAATTCATTTATCAACAGTTCAATGAATCTTTATTTTAAGTTAGTTTTTGAAGTTGTTCTTATTATATGCAGTGAGATTACTTCTCCTGCATTGGTTTTCCTCTTCTTCTTCTAACTCCAACAGATGATCCTTTCCTGAATGTAGCTTTGGTTTTCTGACCTCTTACTGGAAGTCCCACTTCATGTCTCTTTCCTTTGTAACTTCTGATCTTTTTCATCCTGTTCAGGTCATCTCTAAGGCTCATTGAAAGATCTGCTTCAATGAGATGGAATGTTTTGCCTGTCTCGTAATCGTTACGCCTATTTAGCATCCATGATGGGATGTCGTACTTCTGTGGATTTTTAACAGCTTCCTCAACCTTAAGTACTTCTTCATCTGATAGGAGACCTATCTGTCTTTCTGCATTGAAACCTGCAGCTTTGCATATTGCCATTGATAAAGCTCTTCCAACACCTTTTATATCTGCAAGGGCGTTTTCGATTGATTTGTTACCATCAACGTCTTTTCGGGCAATACGAACCATGTGTTTAAATTCTTCGTCTTTAGCCTTGTTATCCTTAGCCATGTAATTTACCTCCAAGAATCGTATCCTGAATTTTTTTTGTAATTTTCCATGAGATCTTTAATTTCATTCCATGATCTTTAATTTCTTAATTTCAGCTATTCCAGTACACATATCATTACCTGATAATAAATTACCTGATAGTAATGTCTTCTACCAGATTTCAGTAGTGTTGTTAACGTACTGTTTCAATTAAGTGATGAATAGCTCAAACTGTAACTTTAGCAAACAAATGTTGGACAAATGTTGAGCTATTGTTAATATTTTGGTACATCTCATATTTCAAACTATTTTTTCAAAGAGTTTGCAGTGATGTAAAAATGTTACAAGCGCCGGGACTGGGATTTGAACCCAGGAGGAGCAAAGCTCCACAAGATTTCCAGTCTTGCGCCCTACCAGGCTAGACTATCCCGGCATAAGAAAAAAATCGCCTCTAAACCCTCATAGTCCTACCAAGAATTTTGAGAACCATTAAAGAAGAATATCCCCAAGATATTTACCTCGTCCTGAAACCAAGCTATGAAACATACAGTATCATTGCAGGGTTTGAAATTTCCATTGAAATCTCATTCCATTGAAATCTCAGATATCAAGGTAAAGGGTTTAAAGTTTATACCAATATTTTTTTTAAATATTGCCTTCATTCTAGTATTTATCTTTATTGGCCTCGCCCCTAATTAACTTAGAGGTTCTACGGTTCGGATTCTGAAAGTACACTAAAGAGTAGATTTTTACTTCCACATCATTGGATATGTTGCAGGTTGCATAAAAACCTTTTCGGTTTTTACCATTATGCCACCATCAGCTTTGTGGATACCACCTGATGTTTCCATACTTTCACCGGCTGCAACCAGTTCACCTTTAAGTGTCATAATTGCAACTCTGTTTCCCCTGTCTATCTGAGGGGAAAGTGAGAGAACTCCACCGGCTGCAAGATCTGCACCGTGGCAGATGGCATCAACAGCTGAATCCCTTATCACGATCTTTGGAAGATGGGAAACTGCTGTTTCCATTGGGAGTATGCATTCACGAAGTTCTGATTCATCACCCTCATCTTTCCATATGTGGTATGCATCTGTTAGATCCTGCAGGGTTTTAAGTGTTTCGTCTTCATGGAATGGCCCTGAAATTGTTCTTCGAAGTTCTGCCATGTGGGCTCCACATCCAAGTGCCTCACCAATGTCGTGGCAGTACTTCCTGATGTAGGTGCCGCCCTCACAGCCTATTCTGAAGAGCACATCTTTACCTTCCAGTTCAAGGATTTTAACATAGTAAATACGTCTAACCCTGAGCTCTCGTTTTACAGCAGATTTCAATGGTGGAAGTTGAAATATTTTACCTGTAAATTCCTGGAGAATATTTCTAACTTCTTTCACATCGATATCCTCATGAAGCCTCATAAGACATACATACTCTTTCGGAGCTCCAAGGAGCATCTGTATAACCCTTGTAGCCTGTTCTATACCCATCGGGAGTACACCTGTTACACGGGGGTCGAGTGTTCCACCGTGACCTGTTTTATCCACGTGCAGGATCCTCTTAACCCACGAATCGATTTCATGGGATGTGGGTCCCATGGGTTTGTCCAAATTCACAACACCCTTTTGAATGTGTTCTTCTATGGGTCTTTTCCGCGGGTAGCAGCCGTAAACCGGGTCTGTTACACTTTCAGCTTTTATGAGAAGATCTTCCATTAAAATGACCTGCTAAAAAACGTGCTTTAATTTTAAAAGTTTTAACTTGATAAAAATTATTCTTAGATAAAAATTATTTAATTAAAAGCTGTTTAATTAAATCTAAACTATTTTAACTAAAAGGTTTAACTAAAAGCTTTTAACATAGCAATTTTAACAAAGTAAAAGCCCTTACAGAGCTTCAACCTGTTTTTTAATTGCTTCAACATCTTTTGATTCTACATCAACAGTCTGATCCACTGGTTCAAGATGTTTTACGTTGCATTTCCTATTTTTTATTGATGGTCCAACAACCTCAACAAATTTTTCGTCTATAACATCAACGATTGCACATTTTTCGCCTGCTTCTCTTCCTGCGATTTTAACACATACTCTTCCTACTTCTATTGCTGGCATGAAATCACCTCAATAACTTTTACTATAATATCCGCGATGCTCTCTGGCTGGAAACTGTGGCTGTTTATAACTATGTCGTAAATCTCCATGTTTCCAATGTCGATGCCGTGTACTTCACGGTAGCGTTTGGCTTCGCTTTTACCTCTTGTAATTATTTCTTTTTTTACTAAATCCGCTGGTTTGTTTTCTCTTTGACATATACGTTCTATTCGAACGCTCAAAGGTGCTACAAACCATATTTTAAGGTTGGCCTCCACAAAGTGTGCAGAGAGTCTTCCCTCAGCGATCAAATTTTCGCTTTTCTCTGCTATCTGGGCCTGTCTTCTGTCTATTTCAAGGTCTATTTCATCGTTACCCTCAGCGAATTTACTGAATTCCAGGATGTCCATATCATTTTCAGCAGCCATCTGACGGAATATGTCACCTGCTGATAAGTATGGTATGCCCAGTTTCTTTGACAGGATTTTTGACGCGGTTGTTGTGCCGCTGCCTGCCAATCCACCGATGGTTATGATCATCAGGACCTTGCCTCTTTCTTGAAAAATTTACGGGCACATTCTGAACATAAATATCCACCATATGGCCTGTTAGGTCTTTTACTTGATTTTGAAAGTTTTCTTATTTCGTATGGTCTTCCCCTTGGTACTGCATGAAGCTGTTTGCCGCATTCTGCACAAACATGTTTTGATGGTTTTTTCTTCTTGTAGTGGAGTACTGTTTTTCCTCCGGGGGTTCTTCTGAATGTTCTTTTGTATGATCTAGATCTGTATCTTAACTCAGGCATGTATACATCTCCTTTTTATTTTCATCTTTGATAAAGCAAGTTTAACAGGAGAAAAACTGATGGTATTCAACCTCGGTTTTCATCCACTTATCAAATTTAAATTTTTATCACATTGCTCCCTTAAGTCCCAGGTACTTCCTGAACACTAAAGACATTGCAAACGACACCAGGATATACCATCCAAGCCATCCTATTGACATTAAAGGAGTTCCAACATTTGGATGGTAGAACATGTGAAAGATTGGAACCAGAAGCACATAGTAAGGAACACTTGGTAAGTTTATTACCATGTGGCCTATGAGTGGGTTGTAGGCCATCCAGTAGAATATGATGAGGATGGGGATCATGGTTACCATTGCTGGCTTCATGGACATTATCATCATTTCCTTCTGTTGACCCATCATTTCCATCTGTTTCTTCTGCATTTCAAGCATCTTCTGCTGGTCGCCTGACTTTTGCACCTTCATGACTTCCTGCTGGAAATCTTTCATTTCCTGTTGCAGGTAGTGAAGCCTGTCCTGGTCTACCAGTAACTTGTTTGCAAGTGTTATAACAAAACCCACAATGGTGGCTATTACAAAAACCGCAAGTATTGGATTATGGGGATTTGGATCCATCTGTATGAGCGGACCAAATACCGGGTCCAAGATTTGGTTAAGTATCGTCACTAATGACATCTTTTTTTCCTCTACAAATTAAATTTTTAATGTTAAACCTGACTTTAATGTTAAACTAAACTTGAGTTTGGTGTTAAATTAAACTTGACTTTAATGTTAAAATTGAGCATGTCAAAATTTTAATTTTACATTTTTTTATTTAACGCTTTCTCAGTCGGGTTTCACTGAAGAGTCCTTATCATTTCTCCAACAGATTCATCCAACTTGTTGTCATGATTTTTTATGATCTTAACTGTAGCACCTGTAAGTGCTGCATATGCCATTGAAACAGCCCTGTTCATTTCCTGGTGAAGCTTTATATCGCTCAGTTTTTCCAGGTCCCTGATACGCGTTGTATCATTTATCCTTCTCATTAATATTTCATCACCATCTGCTTCCAGAAGAACAAACATGTCGGGCTGTAACTCGTCAAGCACCCATTTTGGAAGCCCTGGTAAAAATCCTTTCGGTGTTTTTATGGTGCAATGGGTATCAACGATTATGTTATCTTGCTCGGATCTTTCTTTTATATTTTTTGCAGCCTTTCTCTGGATTTCCTTCTGTACCTCTGGTGAAAGTTTCCTGATGGAATCTCTATCATCCACAAGTCCTTCTTTCTCAGCTATTTCCAGCATCACATCTCCATAGTTTATATGTAGATAATCAAGATGTTCCAATGCCTTCGTTAAAACTGTTGTACTTCCTGATCCTGGAATTCCTGCAACTACCACTAACTTCATCTTTACCACCTTATTCATTACCCAAAAACTTCCTTAACATTGGGTGCATGTCCATCAACTGTTCTTGAGCTATTTCCTCGTACAATCTGTAAACAATACCCACTGTCAGCAGCACACCTGTACCTCCACCTAAAGCACCTGTTAAATCTGCACCAAATGCCAGTAAACCAACAAAGGCACCTCCAAGCACGGTTATGGCAGGTATGTACCTGCTCATTATTTTTTCAAACTGGGCTCTGCTACTTCTAAATCCAGGTATCTGCATTCCCATATCGTATAACTGTTTTGAAACCTGTTTGGGTCCTATTCCACTTAGCTCCACCCACAGCCATGCGAACAGTATACAGGAACCTATGAATACAACTGCGTAAATGAGCACCTTAAGTGGATCCGTGAAGATCACGGTGTAGGTGCTTGGTGTTGATAGGAAGTATGCAACTCCGTTAATAGCCCGGCCGTTGGATATTGTTCCGAGTATTGGGTGTCCAAGCTTTTGAAACAGGTTTGCAAAAAGCTGCACATTTAGGAGAAGTGCGCTTGTAAGTATAACCGGCATGTTACTTGCATATATAAATTTAAGAGGATATTTTCCCCTTGCCCCTTTAACTCCTCCATATGAAAGCGGTATTTCCACCCTCATACTTTCTGCATATACAACAACCAGGAACACAACAACAACTGCGAGCACTGGTATCAGCAGGTCAAAGTTTGGGGATCCACTCGTGAGTGAATATATGAAGTGTGGGATTGCTCCAGCCGGTACTCCGGGAGACGTTGGGGAGGAAAGTACGTTTAACGATCCAACTATTATCTGTTGAGCTACTCCAGCTGCAATGAACAATCCTACACCGCTTCCAAATCCCCATTTGGATACCACTTCATCCATGAATATTATGAGTATTCCACCAATGGTTATCTGGAGTACGAGTATCCATGTTAGTTCTGGTGATGAAGGCGAAAGTGCACCTGTTAATACAAGTACGATTGCTTCAAAGAGAGTGAATATTATTGCAAGGACTTTTTGAGTTCCCTGAAAAACTGCTTTATCCTCTGGCCTTGAAAGATCAAGACGCCAGATTTTACCTCCAACAAGAAGCTGTAGAATGATTGAAGCTGAAACTATGGGTCCAATACCAAGCGTGATAATGGAACCAAAGTTACCAGCCATCACAGCTCTTAACTGACCAAAATAATCAACTGCATTTGTACTGAGCCCAAAAAGAGTGATCTGACCAAGCAGGAAGTAAAGTATTAAGATTATTCCTGTCCACTTCAGTTTTTCTTTAAATGGTACCCTGTAAGTTGGAGATTTAACCTGAGGAATTAACGAAAAAATTGGTTGCAGCATTTCTTTCAACAATGAACTTCACTCCTGCCCAAGATTTTTAGAAAAAACTTCTACCATGAATTTTTTTGAATTGAAATTTGGATCCTTCGGATCCCTGAAATTGGATCCTTGAAGTTTTCTTAAATCCTAAAATTCTTTTTATTAATCTTTAACATTAATATGATTAATCTTCAATATATTAGTATACATTGGATATCCCGAAAAAAGAAGAGGTTTAAAGGGTTACTGCTTCCCCTCCAGCTTCTTCAATTTTTCGAGTTGCTGTCTCGGAAAATTTGGGGGATTTAATAACTAAAGACCTGTTTAATTTTCCTTTCCCGAGTACCTTGTTGTATCCAAGTTCTGTTACATCTATAACAACTTTACCATTCTCTTCAGTTGCCAATCCCTTTTTAACAAGTTCCCCTGATTTTTCATCGAGGTAATCCAGGTTCACAGGGCTGTATTTGAATATACTCTGCTGTGGCCTTTTAAAACCGTACTTTCCGAAGTGTTTTGGATCGTTTATAACCATCCATGTCCAGTGGTGTTTGTGACCACCGGCCATTCCTTTTCCACCTCTGTTACCTGCGCCTCTGTTCTTTTTTGAACAGCCCCTGGCAATTGTTCTTGAGCCGCGTAACTTCCTTATTTTCCTTTGTTTTCTTATCATGCAATCACCTAATGAGTTTGAATAGAGAGTTGTGGTGAAGGTTTAATGAGTGATCAACCTTAAAAGGTTGGTCTAGATCATTTTCCTTACAATTTCATTTATATTTTCTCCCCTGTATCCTAAGCTTCCGCCTTCCTTAAATGAGGTTTTTGTATTCTCATAACCTTTTCTTGGTGGGTGAAGTCTGAAAACAGGTTTTATTTTAGTATCAGCCAGATTTACTTTGGAATCCAGAACTGCACTTGAAAATTCTTCAATTGAACTGTAATCAGTGTTTTCTGCGATGTATTCATCTGTAATGTGCTCATCACCAGGAAGTCTTCCCCTCTTTGTTATAAGTTGAGATAATGTTTCAGCATCAATCTCGCCCCAGGTTATGTAGTCTTTTGCTTTCTGAAGCATTCCAGTGTAACTTGGGTTTTCCTCGATGAGGGTTGCGTGACTGATCTGGTTGAGGCGCATCATCATCAGGGTATCTGCTATGTCCTTGTTTATTCCAGTTGTACCCCTTATTCGTATTGCTGCAATCATTTTAATCACTCTTCTACTACTCCGAGATTTTTGAGATCTTTACTGGTTGCTTTTACCTGACTTAACTGTTTCAGGGCTTCAAAGACTGCGCCTGCGAAGTTTATGGTTGTCTGGGTTTGACCCATTGTCTGGGACCATATATCATCTATACCTGCAAGTCCAAGGATGGTTTTTCCAACGTTTCCTATTGCAAGTCCAACTCCACCAGGGGCAGGTATTAAGGTTACACGGACGCTTCCGCTTTTTCCTTCAACCTTGAATGGTACTGTGTGTTCCCTACCACAGACACATCCCCAGTCACCACAGCCTCTCCTAACCTTTATGATATTGTACTTGGCGTTGTCAACTGCTTTTCTTATTGCAGGACCAACCTCTTTGGCTTTTCCCTGTCCAAGTCCAACGTAACCGTTTTTGTTACCGACTGCAACTATAACTCTGAAGTTGACTTTACGGCCAGACTTGTGCATTCTCTGAACAAGGTTAACATCCATAACCTCTTCCTCAAGGTCTGGAAGCAGTGTGTTTACTATACCGAGTTCCATTATTGGAAGGCCCTTATCAAAGATCTCGTCAATGTCTGTTATCTTACCTTCCTTAACCATACGACCAAGCTCGGTCTTGGGTTCCCATTCCTCTTTTTCGTATTTATTCTTATTCATTTGATACCCCTTCCTCAATCTTTTGTTTCACGGCTTCAAAGTGGTCAGGTAGGTCTTTTGGGGATAAACCATTTTTGAGGTACTGTGAAAATTTCTGTTTAACCTCTTCATCAGTAAGGGATTCAGCGTATGCTGCAATGTGTTCGCCCCTTATCCTTTCATCTGCAGGTAAGACCTCATCACTGTGTGGAACGTAGAGTCCCGCATCAACTGCTCCTTTAAGTGCTGCATACACCCTCACGCCCTTTATGGATGATTTGAGTCCGATGTCCAGAACTGCTTCATCTACTCCGGCTTCAAGTGCTTTTTTACCACAGAGGAATCCCGTTAAGTAAGCTGCAGAAGTGTTTTTACCACTTGCAAGCCATCCCTCTTTTTTAAGCTCGTTGGAGTGTGCTGAAACTATTGTTTCATCTCCATCTGGTTTAACGTCCACAATCTGAACAATTGTGCTGGTGTTGGTGATCCTAACAACGAGCCTTGATGTGTCCAGACTGATAAGTTTTGATCTGGCCCTGTAATCTGTTTTTCCTTCCCTTCTTCTTTTAAATGCCAGTTTGTATCTTGATCCTTGTGCCAATATAATTCCTCCTTCTATCTAAGCATTTCATGATCCCTTGCATAGGTTTTCATGTAGGATTTGCTTCTGAAGGCGCCACCTTTGGCCATCCTGTAAAGCTTCCTGTAGGTGGTCTTGTTTATCTCTCTGTTGTCCCTCATATCCTTTAATTCTGTTCTTAAAGACCTTATGGTAGTCATCCAAGCTTGTTTCTTTGGATTTCGAGCCCCTTTAGCCCCTTTTATACTACCCCTACCTTTTCTTCTTCCTTTTTTCTTCTGTTCTGCTATTTTCTTTGACCTGTAGCTGCTTATTCCTTTTTTAGGTTTTGCTTTTATAGCTCCACTGTCTATAAGCTGTTTTATACTTTCTCGAGTTATAGCTCTTGATACTTCCTCTACGCTCTCAGGATCTATCCAAACCCTGTTTAATCCGACTTTGAGTACGTCTGCAGCTAATCTCTTTTGAGTAGTAAGATTCATAAAGAAACCTCCAAACCAAACTTTTGTAGTTTGATCAAAATTTTCACCTGAAAATTTTAGGCACCGAATTATTGAAAACCTCATTGAAAACTTTCAACTATATTTATTCGCTGATTCTCACGTTTATCCTTTGTTCGGTTTTCAAAGTTCCATCATTTTCAGGATTTTTGGAATTTCAAACCGTGATACACACAGTTTTGCATTTCATCGCGCATTCGATGAATGATTCCTCTCTCCCGTTTGTTTATTAAATGCTGGTTTATTAAATGCTGGTTTATTAAATGCTGGTTTATTAAATGCTGCTCTTCTTCATTCCAACCCTACAATTACTAGGTCTACACATCTTTTTCCAGTTATCATTCATTGAGTGTGGAAAAGAGGGTTGAAATAAGAAAAATTCTTTAAACTCTTCCTTTAAACTCTTCTTGAATTTAAAGTCCCTTGTTCAATATTTTAATTCCAAGCTCTTTTGCTTTTTCCAGCATGAGTTCCTTTTTTCTTTTTCCAATGGTGGAAGTGATCCTTCCAGCCTGTGTACTTGGATCCAGTTTTTCCAGATCTGCCATGTTGCGGACAAGCACATCCTGGTATCCTGAAGGATGAAGTCCCCTCATGGTTTTTGGAGATCCGTAACCGATTGCAGCCATTGCAGGTTTTCTTCCCTCATACCTTCTCCTTTTGCTTGTTTTTCCTTTTGGCTTCCTGTACTTTTCTCCAAGTTTTTTGTACCTGAAGAACTCCTGTCTTTTAAACTTTGGTTTTGTTGGTTTTTTCATTGGACTGCCACCTTATTCCTTGCTAACAAGGTATATTCCATCCTGGAACACCCTTGGATCTCTTCCCCTTATTTTTGTAGCCTGTTCTAGATTTGCCATAGTCTGTCCGACATCTTCCTTACTTATTCCTGTAACTGTGACTTCTTCACCTTTAATCTGGACTTTGGTATCTCCCAAGATCTTTGCTGTCCTTGGGTATTTTTCACCCAGGAAGTTTTCTATTACAACTTTATCTCCAGCGGCTTTTACAGTCATGGGAAAGTGAGCGTAAACTATCTTCATGTGGTAAGTGAAACCATCGGTCAATCCCACCATCATGTTGTTTATGTGGGATTTTATGGTTCCTAACATGGCTTTATCTCGTTTTTTAGGGAACTTAACTTCAACCACAACGTTGTTATCTTCCTTTGTTATCTGAATACTTCTGTGGTTGAACTTCCTTGATAACTGTCCCTTTGATCCCTTGACAGTCACTTCATCTGCTATGATGACATCTATGCCTTCAGGGATAGGTATTTCTTCCCTTAGAATTGCTAATTGAGCCATTTTATCACCTTAGTAAACATATACGAGAAGTCTGCCACCTATTCCTTTTTCTTTGGCTTCTCTGTGGGTCATTATACCTTCAGAGGTTGTTAATATCATTATTCCAAAGTTTTTGGATGGTAAGTACCTTTTCTCAAATTTCTCAAATTCGTCTGTTTTAACGGCGTGTCTTGGTTTTATTACACCGCATTTGTTGATGTTTCCTTCTAGTTCAACAATGAATTGCCCTGCTTTTTCATCGTCAACAAATTCAAATTCACCGATATATCCTTCTTTCTGCATTGTTCTTAGAACATGACCGATCATCTTGGATGCTGGAGAGATTTTGCACCTCTTGTTTCCCTGCATCTCGTTGTTTCTCATGTTTGTAAGCGCATTTGCTAGAGGATCCATAAGAGTCATTTTGACACCTCTTAGTTATATTTTTTAAATCCTATCTTGGATGCAAGTTCCCTGAAGCATTGTCTGCAAAGCATAAGATTGTATCTTCTCACAAGTGCAGAGTGGTCACCACATCTACTACATTTCCTTGATGCTTTTCCGTATTTTCTTGGCAATTTATCACCTATTCTAGTTTAACCTGGAATTTTTCCTTCATAAATTCCATGGTCTCTTCCTTTGTGATCTGGTGTTTGGTTGGAATCTTCTTGTTCTGAATTTTCCTTCTTTTTATCCTGTAACCTGGTTTTTCAAAGGTTATAGCAACATCCATACCAAATATACCTATATCTGGATCGTAACGCATTCCAGGAATGTCTATGTGCTCGTGTATTCCGAACGCAACATTACCCTGCTTGTCAAATTGAGATGCGCTGATCTTCCTGTCAATACCTTCAAGTATGAGTTTAACAGTGTCAATAGCTTTTTCTTTTCTTAGTGTAACTTTACATCCTATTGGCTGTCTTTTCCTTATTCCAAACTCAGGGTTTGTAACTTTAGAAAAGGTACGTATAGGTTTCTGGCCTGTGATGTTTGTTAAGAGCTTTTCAGCCCTGACAAGTTCTTCACCACCCTGACCTACACCTATGTTAACTGTGGCCTTGTTTATTCTCACCTTTTCCATTGGGTTCATATTCAGTTACCTCCTGGAAGTGAAATAACAGGTTTGTCTTTTCCTATGACGAAAACATAGTCTGTGAGTGTTAGGAAAGTTTTTTTATCATCTGTTTCAATTAGAACAGTGTTTGATTTTGATGATTTGGTTACATTGATCTCTTTAATTTTACCAAGTTCACCTATGTGTTTACCGCCGGTTATCAGGCCGATTGTACCACTTTCAAATTTGATGTGGTTTGTAACGTTTTGCTCTGGAACCTCAACCACAACAACATCCCCTGTCTTGTATTCCTTTTCAACCAGACAGTTCCTTCCATCGTGAAGGTTTAGCTGTGTTTTTCCACCTTTTATTGTGGTTTTGTCCTGGATCCTGCAGAGCTTGAACTCAGCGTTTTCCTTGGTTATTGGGTAAAGTATGAGTTCACCCTTATCATCTGGAAGTACCCTGTAAACTTTCTCAGATTTTGGTAGTTCAACTACATCCATGAATCCCACAGGGAATTTGTAGTCCTTCCTTGCACGGCCGTCCACAAGAATGTCACCGCTGTTGATTATCATTTTTGCTTCTTTTGAATTGTCTGCTACCTTAAGAATATCCCTGACAATAAGAAGTAAAGGCAATGATCCCTCAATTGAGTGTGGACCTGCACTTGGTTTTACAGTCCATTTGTTTTCTTTTGGGTGTATTGGCCAGTGTTCTGGTGATTTAAAACGTTTAAGATGTTTCCTTGATCCCATCTTTGCCATCTTATCCCTTCCTCTCAATTATATCGTTTCTTTCTTCATCATCTAAATCTAATTCGATTATCATAATGTTTGAAGGGTGCACTGTATGGTAAACTTTGTTTCCATCAGGTTTCTGGACCACTGCTCCCTCAATCATGATCCTGTAATTTTTAAGGTCAACCTTCTCAACCTTACCTTCGTGATCCTTGAAATCGCCACGCATCACTTTAACAGTGTCTCCAACTTTTAAAGGAAGAGATCTTCTTCCGTACTGTTCCCTTAGCTCCTCACTGAGGGTGGCACTCACCAGTTTGTGGCGTATGTGTAAAGGTGCCTTGTAGATAAATTTTCTTTGTTTTCTTGGCTGTTTTGACATGTTATCACCATTTAAATATTCAATGTCCCGTTTAGATTATTATGCTGGCAGCGCTTCCTATTGCAGGCCATCTGTCAGCTGCTTCCTTTGCAACAGGTCCCCTTATTTCAGAACCTTTTAACACACCCTCAGGTGTTATTATTACAGCTGCATTGTCCTCAAATTTAACCCTTAAACCGTCTGCCCTTCTAAATTCTTTTTTCTGGCGTACCACAACGGCTGTTGTAACCTCTCTTCTCATATCAACTGTACCCTTTTTAACTGAGATCACAACCATGTCACCGACACCTGCAGATGCAAGTCGTCTCCTGACACCTTTGTATCCTTTGACAGATATGATTTCGATTTCTCTTGCACCTGTGTTGTCCACGCACTGAAGTCTTGCACCTATTGGCAGTGCTTTTGTAACATTAGATGGAATAGCCTTCATTTAGTTCTCTCCTTTCACTTCCACAACAACGAAATGTTTTGTCTTGCTGAGGCGCCTGCATTCTGCAATTTTAACGGCGTCACCAACTTTGACGTTGATGCAGTCTGGTTTGTGTGCTGTTATCTTTGATTTCCTTTTTTCGTATCTCTCATATTTTCTGATAAATTTATAAAAACTTCTTTCCACTGTGATGGTCCGTTCTACCTTTGTGCTTGTGACGATTCCCTCTAATATTTGACCCCTTACCGGGAGGGTTCCGTGAAACGGACAGTTTGGATCATCGCATGTTGTTTTTGGTTCTTTAACGTCGATACCAACCATATTATCACCTAATACGTCCTTTTATTCGGTTATATGATGCTGTTTATTTACATTAATATTTTATAAGTTTGTGGAAGTTAACCCTGGTTAACTTTCCATTGTCCTTACCAGTACTTTCTGAATTTTTTCTTTATTCTATCTTCAGGGCGAGAAACAATTATGCGGCCGTCTATCTCCACAATTTCACCGTCAGGCAGTTTAAAATGGAAGGTTGAAACATCCTTGGGAACCACCTTTTCGGCCCCATCAACATCAACGGTTATGGTGTTTTTTGTCTCGTCTACAACCTTTCCCTGTATCCCTACAAATCCATTATGTGAGCTTTTATGAACCTTAACCTGAAGGCCGATAAGTTCATGCCTGAATATGTTTTGTGGAGTGATCATGATTTCCCATATCGAGAGAAAAAAATCAGACAGTTGAACAGTTGAAAACTGTTAATGTCGTCTTTTTCTTCCACGTCTTTCGTTTCTCTCTTTTATTTCAATTGTGTCTGAAGAAAAGCCCATTTTCGCGAGAACTTCTTTAACTTTCCGTTTGTGGTCACCTTGAAGTTCTATTTGACCCTTCTTCGCTGTTCCTCCACAGGCACATTTGGCCTTAAGTTCCTTTGTTAATTCCCTTACATCGATGTCGTGTTCATCTATCCCCTCGACAATCGTCATAAGTTTTCCGAATCTTCTTCTTACTGTATAGACCTTAACCTTCTGAACTTCTCTGGCTATTTCTTCACAGACACAAAGTTCTTCTGGAAGACCGCAAATCTCACATATTTTCATCTACTTTAGTTCTCCTGGTTTTTTTCATTCATTATGGTAAGGACACGTGCGATTGTTCTCTTAAGTTCCTTAATTTTCCCTGGGTTTTCATAAATTCCAGCTGCGGCACTTTTTGAGATATTCTTCGCATATTCTGCTTTGAGTTCATCCAGTTTAGCCTGGATATCTCCCGTTGACATTACCCGAATTTCCTTGCTTCTTATTATTACCATTTCTCTACATCCTTTTATAATTTATGATAATCTATCCTCAGATTAAAGCTTATTCGGATTTCTCCACTTTTTCTTCTGTTTTATCTTCAGATCCCGATTCAACATCCTCAGAACTTGCTTCCTTATTTTCAGGCTCTTCAGATTTTGCAGGCTCTTCAGGAACCTCAGATTCTACAGGTTCTTCAGGAACTTCTGCTGCATCTTCTGGTGCTTCCTCTGTGATCTCTTCAAGGATATCCTCTGGTTTTGAAACTTCTTCAGTCTCAACAGCAGGTGCCTCAACGTTTTTCTCTACAGGTTCCTCAACTTCAATCTCTAAAACTTCTATTTTGTCCGGTAAAACTATGTTAGGCGGCATGATCCTGACGTAAATTCCGAGCACACCTGGTTTGAGTTGCACTGTTGCAAATCCTTTTCTAACATATTTTTCTGCTGGTTCTCCACATTTTTTGATGTATCCATCTGTGAATTTGGAACAAGCCGACCTTGAACCCCTGATCTTACCGGATATGGTAACTTCAACACCCTGTGCTCCTGCACCCATTATCCTGCGGATTGTGGTGTATGCAACTCTCCTGAAGTTCATTCCCCTCTGGAGCATGTTGGATATTTTGTGAGCCATTATCTTCGGGTTTAACTCTGGAACCTCGACCTCTTTAACTTCCACTTGTGGGTTTTCAAGACCAAAATCAGTTTTGAGGTTCTGGGTTATGGCTCTGACAGTTTTTCCACCTCTTCCTATGACCATTCCTGGCCTTTCAGCATAGACTACAATCATTGTACCGAGTGGAGTTACCTGGATTTCCATTCCACCGTATCCTGCTCTTTCAAGTTGTTTTTCCAGGTATTCATTTATTTTTGTTCTTTTAAGACCTTCTGTTACAAAATCTTTTTCAATCATCCGTCTATGCCTCCCCTAGAACTATCTGTACGTGGGTTGTTGGTGTGTTGAATGGGCTTGCCCTTCCAAATGCCCTTGCTGTCCATCCTTTTATCACATAGCCACGGTGACTTGATGCGTGGACGATTTTAAGATTTTCAGTGTCAAGTCCCTTGTACTCAGCATTTGCCTCTGCATTTATGAGAACTTCAAATATTTTTTTTGAAGCCTTTACAGGGTATCGGCCTGTTGGCCATCCTTTAAGACTTCTCTTGTGTCCCACTTTTTTGTTGTGCCTTCTGAATGGTACTGGCTGTCTCATCTGTATTACATCTTCCAGGAACTCTTTGGCTTCGTCAAGATACATTCCCCTTATTGCATTGCAGATCTCAACAGAATGTTTGGGGGAGATCTTAAGAGCTCTCCCTGCAGCTTTTGCTGTTTTTCCGTCGTATTCGTCTTGATAAGCGTATTTAATTTTTGCCATTGTAATTTCTCCTTATTTAAGAGGCACAAACATGGATGATCTTGTTGCACCCATACCTGGGTCTCCGTGCTGAACCCTCTGTCTGGTGATTGCAAATTCTCCAAAGTAACATCCAATCATTTCCGGCTGTATTGTTACTTCAACAAACTCTTTTCCATTGTGGATTCCGAATGTTAGTCCAACCATTTCAGGAAGGATTATCATGTCCCTGCAGTGAGTTTTAATTACTTGAGGCCTTCCACCTTTATTGCCTTCTTTTTTAACTGCTCTTATTCTTTCCAAGACCTTTTTCTGTCTTGGGAGGAATCCCCTTTTAAGGGATCTCCTTGCCCTGGATGGTAAAAGTTCTATTACATTATCCATGGGCATGTCCTGTAGCTCTTCAAGAGTGTAACCACGATACTTGAATTCTTTTTTTGCCAATTAGTCTCCTCCTAATCCTTTTTTAAATTTTTTCCCATATTTGATTTAATCCCTTTAATCCTCAAATTTTATCTCCTTTTACCTGTCCTTTTAGCGGAGATTGAACCAACTTTTCTTCCTGTTGGTGCATTTCTTGAAACAGTTGTTGGTTTACCAGGATGCTGTTTGTTTCCACCACCATGTGGGTGATCCACAGCGTTCATTGCCACTCCTCTAACACTGAATGATTTTTTACCTTTAGTCTTGAAGGCGTGGTACCTGTTTCCTGCTTTAAGGAATGGTTTGTCCTTTCTTCCTCCACCTGCAACAACACCTATAGTCGCCCTGCAGCTGGGGTTGAATGCCTTTAATTCACCTGAAGGTAACTCTATAATAGCTTTACCAACATCGTGTGTTATTAAAGAAGCGTAAGTTCCAGAAGATCTGACGAGTTTACCGCCGTCTCCAGGATTGTTTTCAAGATTGTATACTGGTGTTCCTTCAGGAATTTCACCAAGAGGCAGTGAGTTTCCAGGATTTATTGGTGCAGAAATTCCGCACTCAACCTCATCATCTAAGGCTATTCCTTCAGGTGCTAAAATAAGTCTTTTCTCATCATTTTCAAATTTAACAAGTGCAATTGGGGCTGTTCTACCAGGGTCATGTATAATATCAACCACCCTTCCCTTGATTGTGCCCTCTTTCTCAGCGTCATCGTAGGATCTGTAGGCTATTTTTCCCCGGAATCTGTGTGATGCACTCTTGTAAGTAGGAGTTCCTCTTCCTCTCCTCTGGATTATTAATCGTTTTCCCATTTTATTTCCTCCATCCTCAACGGTTGGTAAATGTTATACAGAAGTGTTTTTAGAATACACCCATTTTCACTGCTATATCTTCTGCGCTGTGCTCTGCTTTCAGTTTTATGTAAGCGAGTTTCTCACCGGTGGTAGATCTTATCTGAGTGTTAACCCTTTCAACCTTCACAGCGAAAAGTTCCTCAAATGCAGATTTTATCTGGGACCTGTTTGCGGTCCTATTTACAACAAATGTTAATTCATTATTTTGATCGATTGCGTTCATACTTTTTTCTGTTAACTGTGGTTTTATTATAATTGCGTAAGGATCCATTCTTTCACAACCCCTTTTATTGTTTGAAAAGTTCTCCTAACCTTTCAACAGCTGATTTTGTGTAAACTGTGAGCCTTCCAGGGTGGGTTCCAGGAGCCAGAAGTTCCGCATTCAAATTATCCACAACAACAACATCAACGCCTGCATGGTTTCTTGCGCCGAGGCTTATTCCTTTATCCTCTGCAACAACGAAAAGTGGTCCTTTTGGGTTTTTATACTTTCTTCCCCTGGTTTTACCTCTACCAGCCCTTATCTTATGACCAGTTTTAGCCCTTAGGATATCATCCATTATTCCAAGTTTTTCAAATATTTCCCTGGTTTCTTTGGTTCTTTTAACAGTTGCAAGCTCATCATCAACTACAAATGGTATTTGGGATATGTTCTCAATCATATGGCCTCTTGCCTCCACAATGTCCCTGTTTGCTGTAGCTGCAACTGCAGATCGTATGGCCAGTCTTCTTTCTTTTCTGTTTATCTTCTCATGAAGAACCCTCTCTGTTTTTGGTGGGTGGGCCCTTCTACCGCCTATGGACTGTGGTATTCTGGCTGCTTTTGAAGCTGCAGGATGCCTTGATCCTTTAACACGCGGAACCATTGCTGCACCACGGCCTGAACCGAAGGACTTTGCAGTTGTCCTCATACCTGCCCTTGGGTTTGTTCCCCATGGCTGTATCCTGGCTGTTTGTGATGATATAACTGCCCTTTTTATAAGGTCAGGTCTGTATTCTTCCGTGAAAATTTCAGGAAGTTCAATTTCGTCTACGACTTCGCCTTCCAATGAGTAAACCTTGATCTTCTCCATTTAAATCACTCTTTGTAAAATAATAAAACTTAAACTCCCTGTTTTGAAGCTGTACTTATGTATGATATTTGAGGAACGTCATTCTGTTTTCCATGTGGTCTTATGGCTTTTCTGAGCATTATCATCCTTTTTGATGGTCCTGGAACGGATCCCTTAACCATAAAGTAACTGTTTTTCACGAGACCGTACTTAACAAATCCTCCATCAGGGTTTACAGCATCGACCTCATCTGCACCGCCGATTTTAAGGATTTTCTTGTTGAACTCCGTTCTTTTATGGTATCCCATCTGACCTGCCATTGCAACTGTCCACATGGTCCTTGCAGGTGTCCATGGTCCTATTGAACCAACGTGCCTTTTTTTACTGCTTCTTGCAGCTTTACCGTACTGGATTCTGACACCGAATCGTTTAACAGGTCCCTGAAATCCTTTACCTTTAGTAACAGCTATAGCATCGGCGTGTTCTCCCTCATCAAATACATCTGATGGGTTTATTTCCTTTCCAAGAACACTCACAGCGTAATCAAGTTTTTCTGCAACTGTTTTTCCACCGACTCCACATTCAAGTATCTCTGGTTTTTTCTTTGGAACACTTGCAAGACGTGGTTTTGTGTGGATCAAGACCCTTATATCCACTATTTCGTCCAGTTTGTCCTTAAATTCTTTTATTTTTGCTTCTAAATCGTTTTCTTTTGGTAAGGTTATTTTTCGTTTGAGATCCTCATCAAGGTCATTTGCTATGATGTCTGAGAGGGTTTTGAGTCCGCGAGTATCCTGCCTGTAGGCTCTTATTCCCATAACAACAATTGAAGGTGCCTCTAATATGGTTACAGGGGTGGATATTTCCATTCCCTCTGTTGGTGAGTTTTTTCTTGCATCCAGCATTGTGATGTGGGTCATTCCCACCTTGTAACCTGGAAATCCCAAGATACATGCTTCATCGGTTTCTGGCCAAGCACTTATTTTTGGTGTTTCCCTGGCTGCTCTTTTCCTAGGACTAAATGCAACTGATCCTTTTCTTGGTTGGTGATGTCTAGTCATTTAATTTTACCTCCTTAGTACACATAATTTTTTTTAAATATCCGATTATTCTGCGTTTGAGAGCAAGTTAAACACAGATAAAGTTGATGTAATAGCTTCTTCAGTCCTTACTGTCTTAGTCCCCTGTGAGGGGATGGTGTTCACTTCCAGATCTACGATCCCTCTTTCCTGCTGGTCTGAGATAAGATCATGTAAGCCTGAATATGGACCACCAAACAAAATAGCCGTGTGTTTGGAGCCCTTTAAACAATCTTTTACTTCGTCTAAAACAGAAGTGATGGGCACTGCATACCTTGATGTTCCAATAACCAGATCTGGTTTTGGTTCCAAAGATTTTATACTTTGATAAAGATTTTTATGGGTAGATATTGTTTGGTAACCCCAATAAGAATCAGGTTTATCAGGAACTATGGTTATCTTATCCTTTGTAATCTTATCCACTTTAAAGCTCAGTATTTTATTAACACTAAGCTTCTCTTTACAAAGCGCAGGCCTTCCAGCACCAATATCAACCACAGTGCCTTTTCTTGTCCTTTTTAATGTCAATCCCTGTCTATAATCACCTTCACCAGGTTTTCCAGTTGGGTGATGGGGAGTTCTAAGCGGCGGAAGAATGCCGACGTTTCGAAGCTCCTTTGTGATGGGAAATACCTTCTTTCTAAGGTATTGAGGCGTATTCATATAAGTGAGGACATCACTAATAAACTTTACCTCTTCATTTGAAGAATCGTCACTGTAAATAACGATTCTATCAGCCTTAAATATTGCTGCAGATCTTCCAATCAAGCCTATTTTGTATGTTCTTATTCTTAAATCTTTTGTTTCAGCTATTACTGAACCAGGAATAAATATAGATAAATGTTTTTGTGCCATCTTTAAATATTTGTTTTCATCCTATAATAAACGTTGATACTTAAAAGATTTCAAGACGAAAAAAAGCATTTATAACGAAAATGGACCTGATTTTGTATAAAGGAATAAAAACCGTATTTTTATCCCCAAAGAAGATTATTCTAATATTTGCTCCATCTAATATTTAAATATATCCGTTTAAAACTTGGGGTTGTAAGGGAAAGGTGTATATATATCTACAGGTTTAAAAAGTTTGAGGACAAAAAAACAGCTGTATTTACTTTTTTAACGTAAAATCTTTAATTATTCTTCAAAATTATTCTTCAAAATCTTAATAATTTGATAAAACTTTAATGATAAAATAACCCAATAAGTAATGTAAAGTGATTTTTAGATGATTTGATTATTGATTTTTATAAACTGATTGTTCCTGATTTAAAGAGATATCCACTGGAGTTTTTATATCTTTATATCCTCATTTTTGAATTGAACCAGCAATTAGTTTTAAGAGATCGTGAAATATCAGCTTTTTTCAACTCTTAAAACCACCACATCAACATTAACCCTTTCTTTCTGATGAAAATCGTAGATTTTTGGTATGGGGAAACTGTAATGAAACTTGCAGGTTACTCTTCCATTGAATGAGCCGAAGAATTGCTCCACAAATTCTTCCGTTTCCATGATATGAAAGGAGTACACAACTGGCGCGGTTTCCATCGCCTTTTTCATGAAGATCCTATCTGCATTTTTCATCCCGGCTTTCTGGGCTCCAAATGGAGGATTCTGAATCACAGTGTTGGCACTTTGACTGAAACTTTGAACGTCCCCTGAAGTGAACTTCACACTATCAAGGCCCATTCTGGATGCCTGTGTCCTTGCAATCGCCACTGCATCTGGGTCGACGTCAACTCCAACAACTTCCCTTGCTCCGAGAAGAGCGGCTCCAATTGCAAACATTCCAGTGCCGCAGCCCAGGTCAACGACTTTTTTACCCTTTATATCTCCCAGGGAATATGCATTCCACAAAATATCGGCAGCTATGCCTGCAGGTGTTGAGTACTGCTCCAGATGAACCTTTGGAGATTTATGGGGCGGAATTTGTTGGAGTAGCATTTCAAGGTGCTTTTTTCTGGTAATTCTCGGTTTTTTCATTTTTTTTTACATCCCTACGCTCATTTACTTAAACCATGCATCTTAACTAAGTTCCATAAAAACATCCATACCCACATCGTTTGCATAAATAAATTATAACATAACGAGATAAATATTAGATCAAAAAGAATTAATTAAATGCTATTAATATGCTGAAATTAATTGTGTAGTAGAATAGATTAGAATGTTTGTAGTAGAATAGAATTAGAACCTTAAAGTAAAATTTAAAATATCGATTTACAATGATTTCGAGTCAAATCTTTGATTATTAGAAGTTTAGAGGGATGTCATGTTTAAAAAAGTCTTGATTGCAAACCGTGGTGAGATAGCCATACGCATCATGAGGGCCTGCAGGGAGCTTGATGTTTCAAGCGTTGCAGTATACTCAGATGCCGATAAAAACTCACTTTTTGCAAAGTACGCCGATGAAGCCTACCATATAGGTGCATCAATACCAGCTGAAAGTTACCTTAACATTGAGAAGATAATAGATGCTGCAGAAAAGTCCGGTGCAGAAGCAATACACCCCGGCTACGGATTCCTTGCTGAGAACCCCCATCTTGGAGAAGAATGTGAAAAACATGGTATTAAACTCATAGGGCCCAAAAGTAAGGTTATAAAGGATATGGGTAGTAAGATAACTTCCAAAACTCTCATGAAAAAGGCAGGAGTTCCTGTTGTTCCTGGTGCCAGCAAAGGAATAACAAGCGTGGATGAAGCCATTTCAATGGCAGAATCCATAGGATACCCCGTCATTGTGAAGGCATCTGCAGGCGGTGGTGGAATAGGTATGAGAACAGTCTACGAGGAAGATGAGATGATGAGGGCAATAGAGTCCACCCAGTCCGTGGCTGCATCCTCCTTTGGAGACTCCACAGTGTACGTGGAAAAGTACATCGAAGAACCAAGGCACATAGAGTTCCAGATACTTGCAGATGAGCATGGAAACATCATCCACGTTGCAGACAGGGAATGTTCCATCCAGAGACGGCACCAGAAGCTCATAGAGGAAGCACCTTCACCCATAATGACTGATGAACTTCGGGAGAAGATGGGTTCTGCAGCTGTCAGGGCAGCCTCTGCTGTGGGATACACAAATGCGGGTACAGTTGAATTCATATATTCAGATGGACACTTCTACTTTTTAGAGATGAATACCCGTATACAGGTGGAACATCCAATAACAGAGATAGTGACCGGTGTGGATCTTGTGAAGGAACAGATAAAGATAGCCTCAGGCAGGGAGCTTTGCTGCACCCAGAATGATATTTCGGTCAGGGGCCATGCAATAGAGTGTCGTATCAATGCAGAGGATCCACTGAACGATTTCGCACCAAATCCAGGTAAAATCACGGGTTATCGTTCTCCAGGAGGTCATGGTGTGCGTGTCGACAGTGGGGTGTACATGAACTACTCCATACCTCCATTCTATGATTCAATGATATCCAAACTCATAGTCCTTGGAAGGACACGTAACGAAGCCATAGCACGTATGAAACGTGCACTTTCAGAGTACATTATTCTGGGGGTTAAAACAACCATACCTTTCCACAAGGCAATGATGGCAAATGAGCACTTCCAGAAGGCAGAGCTTCACACCCACTTCGTGGATGAACACAAACAGGAAATCATTGAAAACGTGAGGAAAGTTGTTCAGGCAGATAAAGAAATGGAGAACAGACTTAAATCAACGTTTTTACCCCCAAAAAAGGTTGCAGCCGTGTCGGCGGCTATTTCAAGTTACATGGCCAATTCAATCAACAATGCTAAGAAAAAATAGGTGGTTAAATGAAAGACAAAGTATTGAAGATTCTCACGGAAAATCTGGACAGTTACGTTTCAGGTGAGGAAATCACATCAAAGCTCAACATTTCAATGACAGAGCTTGTTGACAGTGTTCAAGCCCTGAGAGATGATGGATACCCTGTGAATTTTTCTCCAAGACAGGGTTACTGCCTCCCTGAAACCACCAACCTTATCCTACCTTACCAACTCAATAAAAACCTTGAAACAGAGTACATAGGACATGAGATCCATTACTTCAATGAGGTTGATTCAACCAACAATGTTGCAAAGAAAATGGCTGAGGAAGGAGCATCTGAAGGCACCCTTATAATAGCGGAAAGCCAAAGCAGTGGAAGGGGAAGGCGCGGCAAAAAATGGATATCTCCAGAGGGAGGAGTCTGGATGACCATAATTTTAAGGCCAGACATCCATCCATCTGAAGCTCCACAGCTCACACTCGTAACAGGTGTTGCAGTTGCAGAAACCCTTAAGAAAGAATGTGGTCTTGATGTTGGAATAAAATGGCCTAACGACATACTCATAGGGGAGAAAAAGGTTTGTGGAATACTCACAGAGGCAAGTGCCAATGCTGACACCCTTGATTACATTGTTGCGGGCATTGGAATTGACCTGAACATTGATGTGGAGCTCTTCCCCCCAGACCTGAGAGAGGGTGCAACCTCCCTTAAAGCCGAGCTTGAAAGGGAAATTCAAAGTGCAGAACTCGTCCAGAAATTCCTTGTTAACTTTGAAAACATATACAACGAATTCAAGGATGGAAAGTTCCCAGAAATACTTAAAAAATGGCGAAGATTTTCAACAACAATTGGAACCTACGTTGAGGTACACAAACGTGGACAAACAGTGAAAGGAGAAGCAGTAGGTATAAACAAGGACGGTGTCCTCATATTGGAACTTGAAGATGGAAGCCTTTTGAAAGTCATGGCAGGAGAATGCGTGCACGTTAAAAATAGGGAACCATTCTAATTTTTTTCCTTGTTTTAAGTTTCTTTTTTCCTGAAATTTAATGTAGAACTATTTAATTCTTTTCTATATATTTACTCCTTTTTTTATGATAAATTTTATCATTACCTTATGAAATTTTAGTTTAAGATCTATAAAAAAAAGGAAATTTAAGTAAAAATCTCAAAAACCTTTCAAAATAGAAATATCAATTCAAAGTTTTAGTTTAAAAGTCAATTTAAAAGGTTCTATTTTTTTCCAATTTTATAGGTGAAACTGTTTCCATCTTAAATCCTGTGATATTTTGAGTTTTATCCCAAAACATCAAAAATTTATATTTGTTTCCAGAATATATTTTATCATGTTAAAGAAAAGGTTAATGCTGGTCCTGACACTTACATTAATCCTCTTTGGATTAACACTTTATTACTACGGGGGTTACGATGATGGAAGCACTGGTTATCCTCATGGTCCATCTATAGGGCATGCAGATAGGGTTCTTATAGTAGCGCCCCATCCAGACGATGAGACCATTAACAATGCAGGAGTTATACGGTACTGTGTTAAAAATAACATTCCAGTGCACGTGGTTGTTGTGACAAATGGTGGAGATTCCATTAGTGTGGGGGATAGGAGACATGCTGAGAGTTTAAGTGCGATGAGCAAGTTAGGGCTTAAAAGTAATGATATTATCTTTCTCGATTATCCAGAAGGCTTAACCTTTCTTCTCAATCAGAACTGGGACTACGACAAGCTTTACAATGAATCAGACGGTACATCTCACTCAAGAAACATGTTTTCATACGATCCAGGTGCACCCTACTGTGGTGAAGGCCTTGAAAAAACTCTTGAAAATGTGATCGGGCAGTACCAGCCAACCATAATAATTTATCCTGACTCAGACGATAAAAACACAGATCATTGGGCAACAAGTGCATTCGTAAACTACGCAGTTGACAACATGAATTACAACTGCAGTAAATATGAGTATCCAACCCATGCTTATTCCCTGTGGCCTTATCCAAGATCCTACAATCCTGACGATTACCTGCTACCTCCAGCAGAACTTGCAAACCAATCACAGTGGATGGTGTTTCCACTTACAAGGCACGATGAATTGGTCAAGTACTCCGCTATAAAATCTTATAAAAGCCAGATTGAACCGGACTCTTCATATCTTATAGCCTTTGTAAAGAAAAACGAGCTCTTTACAGTTTATCTTGATATAAATGTTTCAGTACAGAACAAATCAACAAACTTCCGCAGTGGATCAGCATTTCCCCCAACAATATTTAATGACCCTCAAAATGACCTTATTGAGGGCCATACCAGCCCGGATAAATTCAACACTCTGGACGTTGAAAATACTGCCCCTCTAGATCTGACTGCTGTAGGGCTTGAAATGGATGAGAACACAACCTGGATCTCCCTGAAAACAAGGGGAAACATATCAAAGAACTTGTCGTGCGAATTCCACATAAGAACCTTCCGGGCAGATGGTGACAGGAGAATTGATATCCAAGTCCAGAACGGAACAGCACACTACACAATGGTTTCACAAAACAGTGTTAAATCCAACCTGCCAATAAGAATCATATTTAAAAAGAACGGAATTATAGTTGGAATACCCACAGACCTGATTAACAGCAACAAATTCATGATAAACGCTGATATTTTAACAGCTCAGTGTGCCATTGATACAACTGCATGGCGCACCGTTAACATAATTTAATTTTTTTTATTTTATTGTACACCAAATAATTTTGTTGTAAATTCAAATGATTTTACATCAAATATTTTGTTCTACATCGAAAAATCTACATCAAAAAAGTATAAAAATAGGTGTTCACTGAAGATTTTACGAAAAGGTATAGTTTCTAAAAAAATGATAGCTCCACCTTCAATTCCTTCATTTCAGTCCACTGAGATCTCTGCAATATCCCCAGGGCTGCCCTCAACCTGGAATTGTTTGTTCGTGAACTTTTCAGTGGCGTAAATATTTGTAAGGGCGTGTTTTGTGAGCTGGGCTGTTTTAACATGCGATCTACCTGCCAAAGCCATGTAAGGAATTATCTGATCACCCATGTACCTGTCCAGAGCGGCACCCTGCGATATATGGTAAATAAGCTCTTCTGCAGCTTTTTGTCCCACAAGTTCTGCCCTTCTTCCGGGTGCACCAACATCACTTCCACTCAACCTCGTTTTACCGTCAATCCACAGCACTATTCCGGATCCCGGCCCTAAACCTTCTTCTGAGTGCTGGACTTCAATGTCTGCAATGTAACCTGCTGAGCGGAGTGTTTTCTCCGCACTTTTTGCCTGTCTCACTGCAACATGCTCTGGAAGTTTAACAGCATGCGAAACTCCTTTTATAACATCCAGTTCAAGATCTAAAAGTTTTAATGGCTTTAATTTTTTGATTGGATTTATTCTGGCCTTTAAAATTCCACCGCCCCGAGGGTAGTGTCCCCTCTGAATTAAATGTATCTCCCCATTGAAACCCATTGAACTCAGGGTTGGTAGGGTCACGTTTTTAAGGTAGTCAACTGAAGGAGCCCACTTAACATCTGTACCTCCCCTGAGGGTTATTTCTACAGTAGAATCTGCAAAGGCTGCAGGTATCATTGCTGCCTGGAGTATGAGGGTGATGCTGCCTGCAGTTCCAACATCAACGCTGAACTTTCCCCCTTTAAGCCATCTGGGTTTCATAAAAACTTCATTGGACCCGGCATCCATTCCATCACATGAAGCATCACTCATGCGCGCAACAAGCTTCAGGGCATTGAGATGCTGGGGCATGAGGCCTGTTTTTGGCCTGTTAGCCCTTATATTCCATATATGGGTAGGTTTCAGTGTTAAGCTTGATAGAGCTGCAGATATGCGAAGCAGAGCTCCTCCACCTTCACCATGGGATCCATCAATTTCAATCATTGTCTAACTTCCACGACTGTACTGGTAACTCTATGAATATTATGAATCAATAGTTTATGCATCAATATTTGTAAGGGATCAATATTTAATATGAACTTCAAGTATGTTATGTATGATCTTTAAAACTGTTATGTATGATCTTTAAAACTAGATTTCTTTAAAAGATTAAAAAAAATTGAATTTTGTTGAAACACGGTTTTTTCAACTGTAGAGAACTGCACGGCATGCAGTTTCATCATCCACAATACATTTAAATTGGGAAAAGCTTTCTTTAAATGCTTCAACAACAAAATTTTCCCCAACACGATTTGCATCATTTGATGCAAGGTCCAGCCTTATGGCTGGTGAAGCACCGGGCATTCCAACTGCTGGAATCGTTATTATATTTTGTTTCCTCAGAAGAAGCATTGCAAAGGTGCATGAAAGATCCCGGGCTGAAAATGGTGTTTCAGGTGCCACTTCAGCTTTCAGATCGTCTGCTGAGATCATAACCCCCGTTGGTGTTTCCCTGACAGCCTTTATATCCCTGTTTAGAGCTGTAAAAACCTCATGTTTCTTGCTGAAAGCTTCCAGAATTTTTTCTGGAGTGAAGTTTTCAAGTGCACGGACCATTCCTGCAACCATTGGCGGCTGAGCTTCCAGTCCGAACTGATTGGCCTTGGACTTTACAAGGTTTATTATATCAGCCTTTCCAGCCATCAATCCACCACGGGGTCCGTCCATGAGTTTGTCAGTGCTCGTTATGGCCAGATCTGCACCCATATCCATTGCCCTTGGCTGCTTGTATATCACAGTTCGAAGCCTGGCTCCTGAAGCATCGTCCACAAAAACAGGCACGTTCCGGGATTTTGAAATCTCCACAGCCTTCAAAAAGTCCTTCTTATCGATGATCTCATGGTCCATGGTTGATCCTGTTATGAAGGCAAGTGCAGTTTTTTCCCCCACTTCAAAATCGTTTATATCATCGAATTCCCTGTATGTGGCCCCGACAAGTTCTGCACTTCTTGGAATTGAGGGATGAGCCGGTTTTTTAGGGAGGTAATGTACAATTTCATCCCCCCTTTTTACAAGGGCAAGTACAGCTGCGAGTATGCCTGAGCTGGTTCTGTTGAGGGGTAGAATTTTTTCTCCACCCATGTGTATTTTTCCAACGGTTTGTATTGCATCTTCAAAGACTGCTGGACCTGCATAGGTTTCAAGGAGGCCCACATCACTCTTCATGAGGAAAAATCCACCGGCAAGACCTGTTAGGTCATAAAGTTTGTCCCTTCCTTCCTTTCGAACCGTGGACTTTATTATTTTCAGGGCTGCCTCTCTACGTTTCACTTCATCAACCGGGGAATTTATAAGCATTTTAATCAGCAGTATTCCTGGTTTTTTCCGGCGTCAAAACTATTGCATTGTCAGCAGAGTTTTGAAGAGCTGCGCTGAATCCTGGCTCTGCACCTATAACTATTGTTTCCTTCCCGTTTTCTTTTGCCTTGTTTATTATTGGTAAAAAATCAGCATCCCTGGTCATGAGAGCAATAACATCAATGTTAGGATTGTAAATAAGCTCCATGGCTTCAACTGCCATGTAAACATCTGTATCACCAGCAACAACAATTGGTGTAAAACCCTGGTTAACTATTGCTTCTATCAACTTGTCTGAGGCGTACTGGTTGAGTAAAACCTTACTTACCCGCATGTTACCATATTCTGCAATTATGTCCCTTACAAGGTCAAGGTTGAGACTGAACTCTTTCCTCAACATGTTAGGCCCGTCAACAAGAAGCCCCACATTTTTCGCATCAGCTTCACCTCTTTTTATGGGGATGTAATCCTTGAGGGAGCTTAACTTTTCAAAACTGCGCATTTTTATCCTCCAAACATTTTTTTCCATACTTTCTAAATCAACAGATCTGGTGAACTTCAAAGCTTAGGAAACTGTGGCTTCCAGTTATTACCCCCCCCTGAGCTCATACTTTTAATCTGAAGACGTATTAAATCATTTTAAGCCATTATTCAATTTGAATATGCGGCCAGTTTCCCCCTATTTTTTTGATTGCCTATTCTACATTTTCTTTTATGAACCTCATGGAATATATAACTAATATAAGGAGGGTATAAACATTGTATGAATAGCTTAATTTGGGTATATTCTCAAATCATTTTAATTTGTAACCTGAAAAAAATAGTTTTTAAAAGTCAGCAATTAAAAGCTGGTGAAAAATAAGTTTTGGAATTTACTCCGTTGGAATGTACTCCACTTCAACAGAGAGCAGATCCTGGAATAATCCTTTAATTACTTTAAAATCTTTTTCTGGAAGTGCTGTAACCTTTGTACCCTCTGAATCTTTAAGGTAGTATTCTGCACTCTTGATCTTTCCTTCCTCATCTGTGTAGATAAAGAGGCCGTCAACGAACTTTTTGGAGTTTTTGGTGGGCAGGTATATATCGTACCTTATGATCATCTCAGAACCTTCGATACTATCGTAGAGCTCATTTTTTTTATCTTCATTTTTAACAGCCTGTCTAAAAAGACGCATTCGTGATCTAAGTTCCTTTTGAATTGGATCCTCATTTTTTACCATAACATTCACCGTCTCAATTTTAATCCATTGTAATTATATTTTCCTAATTATATAGTCAAGTTCTGATAAATTATATCTCATGTCTTGATAATATTGTTTTATACTCCCTTTTAAAGGTTGTGAAGGACAGCCCAGATCCAGGATTAAACTGTGTCTCCCCAATTTTTTCCTGGAAATACTCAAAACAGAGATGTATTCATGAGGGGCATGATAATCATGAACTTTATTACACTGTTTCCAGCTAATAGGTTTATATGGAGTTATAATAAAAATTATGGAAGACAAGAGATTAACGTTTTAATGTACACCATTGGATTTGCTGGAAGTTATAATTCTGCTCGATGGAGTATTCAACCTGTATGAATTCAAGTATGGCCTCATAGTTGCACTTATACTGTGGTTTATAGCAGGGCCTACAGGAGGTACACTCTTGAATAAATTTAATTTATTTTTTATTTAACTATTTTTGGGAAAAACACCCTTTACTGAAACCTTTGATAAATTTTTGATGTTTTAATATATTGATTTCAACATTTTGAGAATTATAGTTCCATATAGGAAAATATGTAACTGTTAAAGTATGCTGGCTTCTACTCATCTGAATTCCACTTTTTAGAAGCTAAAACTTCCAGATCACAAATCACAACAAAAGAAGTATCCATCCAAAAACTACCACAAAACACAAAACTTCGTTATAGAATGGTTTAACGAACTAAAAGGATACCTTAAATTAAAAGGATACCTTAACTTCACATTCAAAGTTTGATGAGAAAGTCTTTATTTTGCCGTTACATATAAACCCTAATAAATATCCAATTATAGTGATGAACAACAAAGGAGAAAATTTATGATGAGAATTAGTATGTCGTTACCTAAGGAAATTTTAAATGATTTTGATGAGGTTTTAAAGGACAGAGGTTATAGCTCCAGATCTAAAGGAATAAGAGATGCCCTTAAGGATTATATATTGCGCTACCAATGGATGAATGGTATGGAAGGAGACAGGATTGGATTGGTAACTGTTATCTACGACCACCATCACACTGGAGTCATGGAAGACCTGATGGATGTTCAACATGATTACACAGATTGCATCCACTCTACCATGCGTGTTCAAATGACTGAAAAGTACTTTCTGGACGTGATAGTGGTTAATGGGGATGTGAAAGTTATCCGTGATTTAACAAATAAAATCATGCGTCTTAAGGGAGTTGAACACGTTAAACTCACCAGCACCATTGCTGGTGAGAATCAATGAATCTTTAATTTACGATACAGTTGGTATGATTCCACATGATCCCATAGGGAGGGGCTCAAAGTAGCCCAAAAAAAATCAGAATATTTACATGATAAGAATGAAATCTGAGTTTTTGAGAGTTTACACCTGAAACCTGATTTTTCAGTTGAGTTCATGAACTCTCTAACTTTTTTTGAACCTTCATCAAAATTTATCAATGATTTAGACCAGACCCAGAAGAGCCAAATAGTACCCTCGATCCAAAAAAAAGGTATCGCAATTAGCCAGAACCATAAAGTACCCAAAAATAAAAGATGAAAAATATTTTCTCCGAATCCTTGATCATAATTTACCCATATTTATGATCCTCAACACAGTTTATAACCTTTTCCAGATTGTTAGTTTCTTTCTTGTTAATCATTTCAGAGTGTACTTCCAAAACTGCCAGTGTCAATCTGCCAGTTACACTCGCCTTAAATTTACCTCCACTCTTATTCCACACCACAGTTTCACTGAAAGGTTTATATACAATAAAATCTAATCTAGAAAATGAGTTTACTTTCCGAGTAGCTCAATACCAGAGCCGGAACTATTATTATCCGGTTATTTAAATAGTCCCTTGGGGTAGTGGCAATCCTGTAAGGCCCTGGACCTTTCGACAGCGGTTCGACTCCGCTAGGGACTACTCAATTTTAAGACATAATTAAGCATCTATTTTTATTACAATTCCATATTTTCATGAAACTTCACTTTAGGCGTGGATCTTGATCATATGGTGTAGGGTAAACACTTCATTTTCACGTATCTTTTGTATCTTAAAAAAAGTTGAAATGTTTATTACAAATTTCTTCAAAGCAGATTTTTTTTCAAAAACGACCCCTCTGGTCTACCTCTTAAAGATGAACCTTTTTGAAGGTGAACACCCAAAAAATTTCGTGCTTCCTAAAAAATTACAAAAAAAATTTAATTTCTCAAAACCTTTAGTTTTAAAAAAAATTTGATCTAAAAAAGATCAGAGAAACAAATTTTCCAGTCCATGTTTTAAAAAAAATAATCATTGAAAGTATTCATAAATTTTAAAAAAACGATCACTAAGAGTGTATCCAATTAAAAAAAAATATATCAAAAAATTACTAAAGAAATTTCTTCTGGTGGATCTTCTAAATCTAAGCTTCCCTTAAAATGTCCTCAAGCATTTCCTTGTTCCTTCTGGCATTTACATCATCCGGGTCTATTCTCAATGCTTCCTCAAAACATTCCATTGCAGCCTTGAAGTTGCTGGAATTTGCAAGGGCAGCTCCCTTGTTGTTCAGGGCAAATGCATTTTCGGGATCTATCTCTAAAGCTTTATCAAGACTTTCCACTGCTTCATCGTACTCTCCCATGTCGTAGTAGGCTGCTCCCTTGTTGACCCATGGTTCAAAATTTTCAGGGTTCAGGTCAATGGCTCTGTCAAAGCATTCAAGTGCCTCCTCAAACCTTCCAAGAAGACGTAAGGCATTACCCTTATTGTTCCAGGCCTCTGCAAGCTCTGGATCCAGCTTCAAAGCTTCTTCATAGCATCTTACAGCTTCCTCATAGTTTCCCTCGTTGAAAAAATCCACACCCTCATTGTTCCATTCACCTGGATGCCTGTCCATAATAGCACCTCCAATTCTTACTCTATACTTTTAGGATTACTCAACATTAAATCTATTCTAAGACTGGTTCCACGAACCCTGGCTTCAGTACAAATTTTGAAATGCCAATTCCAAAGCTGCACCACCACGTCACACCCTGCCGAACCATGATTTACCCAACCATTTTATTCAGTTATCCGAGCTTTTAATCCTGATTAAATAAACATACAACCATTATTCTCTTAAAATATCCAATACAATACTCTTTAATCCTGAAAAAGGTTTATAAAATCCATATTAAGCTAATAAATCCCTTACAACAAAGTACTTATGAAATGTTCAACTTAATATTAACTGGGTGAAAGTTATGGTAAACATGGAAGATGTACCTGTAGAGCTGAGGTGGAGAATTGCAGCCGAGGCATCAAACAACCTTGCAATGGGTTACAGCCTGGCTTTCAGGCAAGTTCTGGATGATAAAGTTGTAAATAGAATAGAAGAAAGTGTATGGGCTGAAGGTGGAAAACAGATGAAGGATATTGCAGATTCTCTCCAAATGCCCACTGGAAACATCCAAGAAGTTGATGAAACCTGGGGCGTCATTGGAGGAATCCTGATTCCAGGAATTGAGGGAGAAGTTGTGGAGTCCAACAACAAAAGGATGGTCACCAGGATAACCAGCTGTCCACTGCTCAACAATCAAAAAGAAGTAGGTCTGGAAGAAGGTGAAGGAATGTGTATTGCCTGCAGGGCGTTCAACAAAAATGCAGTTGAGTCCCTGAACCCACAATACACCCAGAGGTTCACCAGGAGAATGTGCCTTGGAGATAGTTACTGCGAAAGCGTGGTTGAAGAAAAATAAATTTATTTCTATGTTAAATTGGAAACAAACACATTTAAGATAGTTAACATGATAATCAGGCCCTTCAAAAGTGAAGACAATTCCTCACTACTTGACCTTGAAAAACTCTGCCCCCATGGCAATGAAAGTTATGCAATAAATGCCGATAGAAGCCCCGATGTTACAGCAAGATACAAAATATACAACAATTGGAATCTACTCGTTGCTGAAGAGGATGGAAAAATTGTGGGCTCTGTAGGCTGGACTGTGAAAGGCCAGGATAGGAAGTACGTGTACCTAGCTGAGATAAATGTACATCCTGATTTCCAGAGAGGAGGCATTGCCTCCAAACTTTTAAGGGAAGTGGAAGAAAATGCAGAAGATGCAGACCATATTTACTGTTACGTGGTGGAACCAAACACAGCCGCCAGATCCCTCTTCAAGAACCTTGGTTACTCTAAAATCAGGGATGTTAAAGCCTTCATATTATCTGCCTACAGGAAGATGGACCTCGATGAACGATTCAAAATAAAAAAGGTGGATGAAAATGAGATCCCTGATGTTGTAAACCTCCTAAACAGTTACCACTCCAACCACGAGCACTTCACACACCACAGCCCGGAGAGTTTCAAGCACCATTTAAACTCCATTCTTGCCTATGGAATGGAAAACTTCTGGGTTGCCAAAGATGAAAATGATATACTGGCCTGTGCTGGTTTGTGGGATTGTTCAAAAGTTGTAGAGTCCTACTTAAGTAAGGAGCCATTTATGTTGAAGCTCATGGGTACGGTGTATAGATTTTTGGGTAAATTCAGGAAAACACCTTACCTTGCCCGGAAAGGTGAGCGTTTAAAGTTAGTTTTCACAGCAGACCATGCATTTAAAAACTACGATGCAATGGCCAGTTTAACTGCACATTTTAACAACCTTCTGGTGGACTGGGGACGAAATTACATGATGACACACGTTGATCCCGACGATGACCTGTTGAACATAATCAAGGGATGGCCACATGTGGATACTCTGAACATGTTTTCAAAGGGAAATAAGCCGGATTCAGATGCTTTTTATGTGGATGTAAGGGATTTAATCCCTTGAACAAGCTCTTAAACAACATTTCAAGGTTAAAGTTCTCATAACCATTTAAACATTCTTATAAAAAAAATTCTTCAACTTTCTAATCTAGATGCACTTCAATCCCCTAAGATCCATGTTTAACCTGAGTAAAACCTTGAGTAGATTATACAACCATTTTCTTAAGGAGTAATTATCTTTCTAAAAACTATTTAAATGCTGAAAAAGCTTTGTTATTATGTTTAACTTTGTTATCAGGTTTATTTATTAAAAAATATGTGGTGGTGGGACGAATGAGTATAGATGACATACCTCCCAAGATCAGGTGGGAAATTGCGGCCAAACTATCCTCAAATCTGGCGAGGGGCTACAGTTCGGCCCTCAGACAGGTTATGGACGACAAAATCGCAAAGATGGAGGAGGCCATATGGGCTGAGGGAGGAAAGCAGATGAAAAATATTGCAGGTTCCCTCAAACTACCAGCTAATACTGCTCCTGAGATCAACGAAACATGGTTGACAGTTGCAAGCATCATCATTCCCGGAATTGAAAGCCAAGTTACAGATTCAAGCCGAAACAGGGTGGTCGCTAAGATAACCAGCTGCTCCATGTGCAGTGAACAAAAAGATATGGGCCTACCCATAGATAACCTCTGCAGGATATGCAGGGCATTCAACAGGAACGCGGTTGAATCCCTGAACCCAGATTACACCCAGAATTTCACCAGGAGAATGTGCCTTGGAGATAGTTACTGTGAAAGCATAGTGGAAATGAAGAAGTTCAGGATTAAACTTGAATAGATTCAGTCTTCAAGCATCTTATCTTTTTTGTAGGGAGGAACCCACAACGAAGTTTGAAGCCTTCGAAAAAAAAACGCTGAAGAATACGATGCATGATTTGATGAGAACAGGTTTTCCTACAGATCAGAGATCCAAGCAGTGCGGGAACTCTTACCCCTAAATGGTAACGATGTTGAAGTCGACGTGGGAAGCGGCCGCTTTGCAGCTCCACTCGGCATTAAAATGGAGGTTGATCCATCGGGTAAAATGGGGGAGATAGCCCAAAAAAGAGGCATGAAAGTCATTGAGGGAGTTGCAGAGTCACTTCCATTTCCTGATTTGCAGTTTGGCTTTGTTTTAATGGTTGCCACCATATGTTTCCTGGACGATATTGAAGCAGCATTTAAAGAGGTCAGCAGGATTTTAAAACATGGAGGCTGCCTTATAATTGGCTTTATAGATGTTGAAAGCTCAATTGGAAGATCCTCCCAGGAACACAAGGATGAGAGTACCTTCTACAAAGATGCAAAATTCTACTCTGTAGAAGAACTAATCTCACACATGAAAAAATGCTCGTTTTAAAGATCTGAGCTTCAGACAAACCTTGTTCGGACCATCAGAGAGATCAAAACATGTAGAACCTGTGAAGAAGGGGTACGGTGAAGGTTCATTCGTGGTGGTTCGGGGGTTTAAGTAGTTTGGATACATTTTAAAAATCATTTCTACGTGCTCATGGAGACTTCAAAGGAATGGACCAGAAATTACCTCTTATCTTTGATTTCTTTTTGAAGTTTTAAGAAGGTAGCATCGTCCAGAACAGGCCCCATGCCCTCAAGGGAGACTTCCCCTGTGAGGTTGCAGTACCTTATTCCACCCTTGTTTTCAGCCATCACAGAATTTTTAAGCTTGTAAACCCTTAAAATCCATATTTGAGCTTTTTTATTGTTTAAATATGATTTAACCTGGTCGCTGGTCTAGATATGGTACTTTTTTAACGTTCATATCCTCTGGGCTGATTTTTCAACTACATCTTCGACCTCTGCATAATATTTGATCTCAGTTTTCCCGTCTTCCTGCTTGGGAAGAGCATTTGTCCCGGCAAATATCTTGTATTCAGTTTCAAAGCTATTTTGGAAGTTATCCGTCAAAGCGTAGCTTGCAGTTGGACGGAGAAGGAATTTCCTAATGTTTGTACCGTACTTTCTAATTAGGCTGGTCTGTTTTCCCTGGCCAAGGGCTTCAACAGTTGCGTTCCATTCGTTCAGACATTTTTTCATGTTGCACACCTACTCTTTTTCTTCTCCGGGTATTTCTCCAAATTTACCCTCAAATTCTTCAACGCTTTCTGTAAGCCATTTTGCTATCTTCTTGGCTGCCCGCGGGGATAACATAACTTCTGACTGAACAACCCTTTCCACTCCAAGTTTCCCTGCAGGCAGTACTTCATCACGGGGTGCGGCTTCCTCACAATAGAGAAGAACCCTGAAATCAGTTTCAGAGTAGCCACCAGCAGCACCAGTGGCGTAGACTTTGGGGATGTCTGATGGAATTATAAAGGGAATGTTTTCCTCCAACCTAAACATCTCCCACGTACCGGTGCATTCTGTTTCCAGAGATCTTAGGGGATCTGTAGAAATCAGAAAAACTGGACTTTTTTAGAGTTTCAGAATCTTTTGTAGTTTCAGAACCTTCTAACTTCCTGTGAGCAATCCTCAGGTACTCCTGGTTTTCAAGGAATAAAAGTGCAACTGCCCTTTTATCATTTTTTTTAAGCTTGTACTGGTTTGCCTTGCCTTCTTTCACCTTTAAAATTCCTATTTTTTTCAGCTCATTAATGTGGGTGTAAGTTGCCTTGGGTGAAACATCAGCCATCCTCGCAATCTCCTGAACCGTTAAAAATTCACCCCACCTTTCAACCAGCTCCTCAAGGATGCTTATCCTCTTGGTGTCACCAAAAATTTCCTTCAAAACATCGGCCATCTTTCACCAGCTCCAGATAGTTAAATCAATTGTAAAAAATTTCCATAAATGGTGTTTTGTATGGGCATAATCCCATATAAAATTTACTTTATTTCCACTGTAATGTAAATATTTACATTTTAGTCCATGATGTATTACTTTATATACAATACGTATCTTAATAAGTTATGATGTCAGATGATACCTCAAAAATAATATCTGAGCTTACAGAATGTGATATAAGCATTATGACCATCATAGGAAGGATTGGAGGATCTCAAAATAAAAATTTCACAAGACAGACTGTAAAGAAAAAGGCCAGTAACAGAGAACAGCCCCACGTTGATGATTCACTGGATTCACTGAGAAAAAAAGGTTTAATCCATTATTATCGAAAACCAGATAACTTTGCTGTGAGCCCTCTGGGCTTCAAAGTCGCAATACGTTTAAAAGAAAAGTTCATGGAGGAAACTTACCCCGATCTTAGATTTTTGATGTTGTTTTGAAATTCTTTTTAAGCCGAGAAAAATGTTTTTTAGTTATTTAAATCTTCACTCATGGTTTTTTACAGGTCGAAATTCTTGTAATTTAAACAATTTCCTCTTCAATTATTCCACAAACAGAATTTCCAAACTATTCAGTCTATTTTAAACCAGTTTTAAATCAGTGTTTTAGGTAGGAAATATTGATTATTTCCAAACTATTCAGTCTATTTTAAACACGGCTGGAGCTTCCTTCTTCTTTCTCTTCTTTTTCTTTATTTCCAAACTATTCAGTCTATTTTAAACTAGTTTGGGAAGTGTTTTATAATAAAATCTATTCATTGATTTCCAAACTATTCAGTCTATTTTAAACTGGCAGTCACCAAACAGGGTGACTATACGGCAGCGGTATTTCCAAACTATTCAGTCTATTTTAAACGTTTGTTGTGTTTTCGGTATCAATTAGGTTGTTATCTTATTTCCAAACTATTCAGTCTATTTTAAACATCGGGCATATTTAATTGAATATATGTACACTAAATGCATTTCCAAACTATTCAGTCTATTTTAAACAATCTGCCCTTATCCCGGAATCGTTTTGGGTATAAGCAATTTCCAAACTATTCAGTCTATTTTAAACTCAAGCTCTGTGCATTCCCCTTTTATTAGTTTTTGATATTTCCAAACTATTCAGTCTATTTTAAACCTGTTTCAAAAAAGAGTAGACGATTTTTCAGATAGAAGATTTCCAAACTATTCAGTCTATTTTAAACTAGTTACGGAAGATGA
>DAHH01000007.1:73012-100944 GCA_002498385.1 Methanobacterium sp. UBA410 | reverse complement strand
GACACTTCCACTCCAACGATCAATATGATAAAAACTACACATCGATCATTGATAACAACAAAGTAATATATAATACTTTTGATTCACAACTTAATCACATGAAAAGATCCAAAAAAACATGAACAAAACCCTGAAAATAGTTCTTTACGGCATTATGATGTGGATTACACCATTTATTGTTTCTTTCTTGATCTACCCATTGAAACAGTCTGCTAACCCCTTATTTGAGGCTGTAATGCTGGTTGTTGTGACGGCCACTGCCGTGCTTCTGGCAATGTAGTACTTCAAACCTGTTAAGAAAAATTTTCTGTATGAAGGTATCCTAATTGGTGTTTCCTGGTTTGTGGTCTGCATAGCCCTGGATTTACTGATGTTTTTACCTGCAAGCCCCATACACATGGGTTTGCAGGCCTACATGATGGATATAGGATTCACATACCTTATCATTCCCCTTGTAACAGTGGGAATGGGTTACATCGCCGATGCAAAGTTAAAATCAGAGCTTAAATTCTGAATTGTTAAATTAACTTTCCCTATTTTTCATTTTTTTCAATTGGAAAGGGGTTTCAATTAGAAAAGAGCCTTAATCAAATAGCAAGATTAGGTAACAATATCAAGCCTTAGGTAACAATATCAATCTCAGTCCCGCAGCTTGGACATTTACGCGTTTTCTCCAGTTTTTCGTCAACTACCTGGAAGCCGTCTCTCTCAATTAGAAGTTCACCGCACTCTGGGCAGCGTGTATTCTCACCGTCTGTGTGTGGCACGTTCCCAACGTAGACGTACTTCATGTCTGCTTCCTTTGCCATTTTGTAGGCCTTTTCAAGGGTTTGAATTTCGGTTGGTGGTACGTCCTGCATCTGGTAGTGGGGGAAGAACCTTGTGAAGTGCAGTGGAACCTCGACACCTACCTCATCCGCCATGAAGTTTATCAGGGCCTTCAGATCCTCTTCAGAGTCGTTGTACCCTGGAATTATCAGGTTGGTGATCTCCAGGTGGATCTTTGCCTCGTGCATTCGTTTGATGTTGTCGAGAACTGGTTGGAGCCTTGCATCGCAGAGTTCGCTGTAGAACCTGTCTGACATACCTTTTAGGTCGACGTTGGCAGCATCAAGGTGGGGAGCCAGAAGTTCAAGCGCCTCTTCGCTCATGTAGCCATTGGTTACGTACACGGTTTTTATATCTTCTTTGTGGGCGAGTTTTGCAGAGTCCAGGGTGTACTCAAACCACATGGTTGGCTCGTTGTAGGTCCAGGAGATGGATCTGCACCCGTACTCCTTTGCAAGTTCAACTGCCCTCTCTGGAGGAATGTCGTTTGTTGGAACTGTTTCAAGGTCCGCCTGGGAGATGGTCCAGTTCTGGCAGTACTTGCAGCGGAAGTTGCAGCCCAGGGTTCCCAGGGAGAATGAGGTTGAACCTGGATAGAAGTGGAAGAGGGGCTTCTTTTCGATTGGATCAACTGCAACAGAGGATGCAGCAGCGTAGTTGAGGGTGTAAAGTTTTCCCCCATCATTTTCGCGCATGGTGCAGAATCCCCTATTACCTTCAGAGATTATGCAGCGCCTTTGACATATCTTACAGTTTAAAGTCTTTCCAACCTTGTCGTAGAGCATAGCTTCTCTTTTCATAGCCTTTCACCTGGTTCTGAAGTACCATTTCAAAAATGATATAACTATTTTGGGGATCCTCATGTTTCAATGAAGATGTTCGTACCCTTTTGCTGTTATTATCTCTGTTTTTCCATACTTATCTATCATTTGGATGACGCCTGATGAATCAACAAAACCAATCTCATGGAGATCTAAACCTTCTAAATCCTTTAGATCCTTAAAATTATCCTTTTTAATGGTTAAAAGTAGTTCAAAATCCTCTCCATAGCTTAAAGCCATTTCTAATGGATCCTTATCCATGAGCCTTCCAACCTCCATCACAGCCTCTGGTACAGGAATCTTTTCACTGTAGAGGGTTACACCAATGCCAGGGGATGCATCCATTATCTCGCCGATTTCACTTAGAAGTCCGTCTGTTATGTCTGTTGCAGAGGTTAAAGTTCCTGTATCTGCCAGGAGGACACCCTCTTTCAGCCGGGCTTCCGGTTGAAGGGCGTGTTTTAAAACAAGGGCCCTGAAATCAGGATCAAGACTCTTTATTTTCCTCACTGATCGTTCCCTGACCAAAACTTCAAAACCAGCGGCTGCAAGTCCGAGGGGGCCTGTAACAGCAACAACATCACCAGGCTGAGCTCCGCACTTCATCAACACCTTATATTTCTCAACGAATCCAATGCAGGTTCCGCATAGGGTGAGTTCCCTGGATTCGTTGGTGTCACCCCCAATGAGAGCCATATCGTAGTCTCTGCACGCTTCGAGCACGCCTTCAACCATCTCATCGAAGTCTGAAAGCAGCATGTCCCTGGGTAAACCCATGGATACAATTATTCCAATGGTGTCTGCACCCATGGCAGCAACGTCGCTCACGTTCACAGTCACGATCTTTTTTCCGATTTGATGGGGTGTCATTTCATCGGGAAAATGTGTGGACTGCATCAGCATATCTGAACTTGCAACCACGTAGGTTTCTCCGAGATCTACCAGGGCAGCATCGTCGCTTGTGCTTTTAACTGAATGTTCATCCAAAAATTTGTTTAAAAAAAGAGAATTAATTCGGCTTCTTTTAAGGAGCCTTTTTATTAATTTTTTTTCACCAAGATCGGCAATTCGTGGTTCAGAGGGCATCCTTAACCCTGTCTTCTATTATGGCGGCTATTCTGCTGTCAGCACCTAATGGTTCTGTGTAAACGATTTCACCGTCAAATTCGACCTTCTCAACCTCTTCATGATGGTGAGGGTGGCCTTCATGATCATGATCTTCGCTGTGGTCGTTGGTCAATCCAAGGATGCGTGGTATGTCCTGTTTTGTATGGACTCCGTGGGCCAGGAACACTGGGGTTACAATGATCTTGTCAACACCGGTCTCTGCAAGCTTGTTCACTGCCTCTGGTATGGATGGTTTTGACATGTTCATGAAACCAACTTCAACTGGGTAGTCCTCATCTGATCTGTAGATATTTGCAATCTGGGTTACAACGTCTTTACCGTATGGAAGTCTACTACCATGGCCTACGAGAAGCACACCTACCTTACTTTTTGAGTTTGAATTTGTATCCATATGAAATCACTCCATCATTGCCTTCTTTCCTTATTTTTCTAAATACAACCTCGACTTCATCCCCAATTTCAACTTCTTCAGGATCACAATCTACTATTTGGGATGTTATCTTTGTACCTTCTTCTAATTCAATTATGGCAACAACATAGGGTGCTAATGTTTTAAATTCATCTGTAGGTGTGTTTATAACTGAATAAGTGTATATTTTACCCTTACCGCTGAGCTTTATGTCTTCTAACTTACCTCTTCTCCTGCATTCAGGGCATATAACTCTTTTTGGGAAGAAAACCTTTCCACACTCTGAACATTTTGATCCTATGAGATTGTACCTTTGTTGGATGTGACGCCAGCCTCTAATAATATCTTTCATCTTGAACCTCCATTAAGTCCTTAGGATTTATTCATTGATAAATGTTAATAAACTCGTTGGAAAACTAATGATCTAAGTCATTATCCAATGGATGTATTACACTACACTTATTAATATTTCAATTATTTCTTTAATGATCATTTGTCTATTAAAATATTGTGCAATGGGATACCTTTTTGGATATTACTTGTCACTGGCCTCACATAATGTATGATTCTTTTTAAAATAATTAATACACACTTGATACAAAGATTCCCTCTTATCACTATCCATTTTATTTTTTCATATAAAAGCCTTTATATTGTATTACTTTTAATAATAAAATTAATACAAAGTGGGGTGCAAAATGGATCGCAGGGGTTACGTAATGAGCGGACTTTCATTTCTTTTGGTGGTTCCAGCAGTTCTGCTTCTGGCTGTGTTTGTTGACATGACACATCAGGGAGGAACATCTGTAGCCACAGGTTTAAAATCTGATGCAGCCTTCTATGTTGCAGAAAATCTTGAAGAAGAGATTCCATCCGTTGGACTGGAAGTTTTAAGAAGTGAAGCTGAGAAGGTGGTTGAGACAGGTGATCCTCTTAATGATAGTGAGGCCACAGTAAAATCAGACCTTCAAAAGGCAATGGATGAAAAAACCTGTGAATATCAGAAAAGTACAGGGATGAGGGTTAACTGTACAATTTTGAGTGTTGGCCCATCTGCTGACCCCTTTGCTGTGGAGGTTAACTCAACTGTCTGCACATCCAAGGACTCTGTGACACATGAGGAAAGGCTGAAACAGGAGATCTCAATTAAGGATGCAGAGTCCAGAATTCCGGATCCCATCCCCTTTATAAAGTGCAAAGCGTATGGAGGAGTCACAAACACGAGCACCAGAATCCTGTACGGCTCAAGCCTTGAAAAGTACCTGAAAAACCGGAACATTTCAAATGCAGAGGCTTACGAAAATGCAACAGCACCACTCTTCATAAAAAAATGTCCCTACGATCCCTACGAATATCACGGGCATAGCGGAAACCACGTTGCCCTTAAAAACTGTCTGGAAAACGGTTATTTCCATGAAAGCAGCGATGGGGCATGTTTCCTCTGCAGGCTGGAGGGAAAATCAACCTGCCCCCACTACGGATTTGAAACCTTCATAAAAACCAGGCCCTTCCTGAACAAAACCTTCAATTCTGCACCCTGCTCCTCGGACCACGTTATATACAACGACACAAACCCCGATGGAAGTGGAACCTATGAGGGCAATGCAATTGAGTACTACACGGATGGAACCTCCCATTTCTACATTTTTTTAGACAATGGACATGCATTGAAGTACGGAATGATCTAGGATTGTAAACTGGTGAAATGGGAGATGAAATAGGGAAAAATGAATACTGAAATCATGTTTCATGGATCAAATAATGGTTGGATGAGTGGATGAAGTTGGATATACACGATGATGTAAGGGGCCAGGCATTTTCCATTGATGTTTTGCTGGCTATTGTTGTTGTGGCAGTTATAATAGGTGTTTCAGCCAATGCAATGGATCTTGTAAGCTACAAGATCCAGGACTACTCATCTGAACATTCCCTTGAGAGGGTAACAGGTGACACAGCAGACATTCTCATAAAAACATCGGGTTCTCCTGAAGACTGGGAGAAGTGCGACTGTGATGGTGTGACTCCTGGACTTGCTGAAGTTAACGCTGAAACCTGCAGCACCATGCCGAACACCCTGTCCATGGGCAAGATCTCAAAACTCTCTTCAAACTACGAGAACTTAATGAAAAACATCCTTCCTAACGGCACAGATTCTAGCATGGCTCTTTACCCGATGGACCCTTCTCTGCCTCCTGTTGTGATACACAACAAAAGCAACATGGGTGCTTCGGAAGTTGCAGTTGTAAATCGTACTGTTTTGTGTGATTACATGTGTATGACAGTCTTTGTGAGTATTAACTGCCGTGATCCTTCTGGAAACGTTAAAGCAGGGCGTGGCTGGGAGATCTGCCCCCAGGAGCATGAAAAACCAGACCTTGAAACTGGAAAACCAGGATGGATATGCCGGCACTTCACAGTCAGAAGCCAGGATCTGAACTTCACAGATTTCTACGTTCTGTCAACTGCATCTCCAGCTGGGTCGGGATGGATCCTAGACTCCCCTGATAATATGAGCTTTAACAAACAAAGCTTCACTTCTGGGCCTGTTAACGTGAACGATAGGATTTCAGAGCTTCTGGGCAATGATACAAAGGCATTTCTATGGTTTCATGTGGATACAGGTGGAAACCCTAGACCTTTTGATGCATACGTTTTGGCTGTTCCAAAGGGCACACCTTCCAGTAAGGTTGACGCGGCTTATTTAAAGCCTCAACCAGCTTTTTTCATCCTGAAAGTTTGGGTGTAGTTGTGGATCCTGCAAATTTCAGATGGTTTTCCAGGTCCAGGATTTTTTAATTTTACATAAATCGAGAATATTTGCATTGGAACTGAAGCTTGTTACAACTTTAAAAATTAATTTTAAACATTTTGTAGATATTTAAATCAAATATGCAAGTTTTAAAATATTTTATATATTTTTTAAGCCCTATCTATGGTTTTAGTTGAATTTAAGTTTTTTTAAATGGTTTTTTTAACTTTCTTCAGATCAAATTTTTCTTTGAATATTACCAACTATCATGTAAAAATTGGGTAATCTTCCAACATTTTGAGATAATTTTGGTAATTTACCAAACATTTATATAATATCCTGGTAATAGTAAGGGTACGCAAAATTTGAGAATGAATGATAATATGAACTATAGCTTGCATGTGGTGAACTTCAAATGGATGATACAGACATGGAGATACTGCGATCCCTGATTCAAAACTCAAGGATCACCATCTCACAGATGTCAAAGGAGATAGACGTGCCAGACGCGACAATCTCCAACAGACTGAAAAAGCTGGAAAAAAATGTAATAAAACAGTATACATTGATATTGGACCCACAAAAGTTAGGACTAAAGGTTACAGCCATAATAATAGTCCAAACAGAATCAGAAAAACATGAAAACGTTAAAAAGGAACTTTCACGACTTGAAGAGGTGTCGGAAGTTTACAGCATCTCTGGGGAGTACGATATCCTGATCAAACTCTGGGCACACGATCTAGAAGAGCTTAACAGGGTAATGGATACTAAAATTCGTTCCATTGATGGAGTTGAAGATCTAACAGAGATGATCGTCATGGAACGAGTTAAAGAAGGGGTGGTGCCACTCATGGGGCCGAAAAAATAGGTATACAAAAAGATACGAATGTAATGGTTAGTAGAGTCCAGAAAACTTATCCGCAAGGCGTTAAGGGGGTGAAAAATTGTACCTGAGCGAATTTATTAAAAAACATGTGATTGGCCCGGAAGGCGAAAAGATAGGGAGGATCACAGATTTCATTGTACTTTCAGAGAGCCATTATCCCATGGTAAAGGCTATAAATGTAAAAACCATTGATAAGGAAGAAATAAATATTCCATGGCATTACGTAGATAATATTGGAAAAGATGTGGTATTAAAATCTAAAATAAGTGATATAAAAGGTTATGTTCTTAAAAATAAGGATATAATGCTTTTAAGGGATGTGATGGACAGGCAGGTGGTTGACCTTGAGGGCCAGAAAATAAGGAGGGTCAACGACCTGAAGGTATCTGAAACCAATGGTTACTACCATATAATAGGTGTTGACATTGGAATTCAGGGTATCTTAAGAAGGTTAGGATTTAAGAAGATAATTGAAAAAATAGGAACCAAGGGTGAGGATATAATTGCATGGAAGGACATAGACCCCCTGGAAAGTGATTACTCCAAGTTAAAGCTCAAGGTACCCAAACAGCACCTTAAAAAGCTTCACCCTGCAGACATAGCTGAAATTGTGGATCAGCTGGGAGTCAACGAGTCCATGACCATACTGAACTCCCTTGACAATGAGGCAGCAGCCGATACCATGGAAGAGATATCACCCGAAAGACAAGTATCTCTCCTGGAGGGAATGGACAGCAAACGTGCAGCTGGAATTCTTGATGAAATGTCACCGGACGATGCTGCAGACTTACTGGGGGATCTTCCAGATTACAAGGCTGAAGAACTGCTAGGTTTAATGGAACCAGAGGAATCAAAGGATCTGAGAAAGCTACTTGAGTATCCTGAAAACACTGCAGGCGGTATTATGACAACGGAATTCGCCTATGTGGATGAGGGCCTCACGGTTCAGCAGGTTCTGGAGTCCCTGCGGCAGGTGGCCCAGGATGTTGAAACGATTTATTACGTTTACGTTGTTTCAAAGGCAGGTGATCTGGTTGGAGTAGCATCACTACGTGATATTCTGGTTTCAGAGCCGGACAGAAATATTGCAGATTTCATGCACACCCACATAATAAAGGCAGACGTGATGGAGGATCAGCACGAGGTTGCCCAGAAGATAGCCAAGTACAACTTACTGGCCCTACCAGTTGTTGAAAATGAAACAAAATTGAAGGGCATCATCACCGTTGATGATGCTATAGACATTGTGCTACCCATTGCATGGAAAAAACGGGTCCCGCGAATGTTTGGAAGGTGATTTTCACACCTTCAAATTTAACAGTTTTTACAGGCTTTTATAAGGCTTTAAGCTTTTATAAGCTTTAAAATTTCAATGTTGAATAATGATAAATTTTCACAATTTTACGGGGAGATTTACATGGATTTTCAAGTTTTCCGCAGAATATTCAAGAATCCTGCTCTTTTAAGCATTATAATATTTCTTTCGGTGATGGGTCCTGGAATCATAACAGCCAACGTTGACAACGATGCTGGTGGTATTACAACCTACTCACTGGCGGGTTCACAGTTCGGCTACAACCTGCTCTGGCTTTTCATACCCATGATAATAGCTTTAGCTGTTATCCAGGAAATGGGCGTTAGAATGGGTGTTGTATCCGGAAAGGGACTTGCAGATCTCATACGTGAGAAGGTGGGAATCAAATTAACCTTCATCATGATGGTGGCCCTTCTACTCGCCAACTTCGGTAACCTGCTTGCGGAATTTTCTGGTATAGCTGTAAGCAGTGGAATATTTGGAGTTCCCCGTTTCATAGCTCTGCCAGTTGCAGCATTTTTTGTCTGGTTACTGGTGGTTAAAGGCAGTTATAAAAGTGTTGAGAAGGTTTTTCTGGCGGCTTCTGCAGTTTATCTAACCTACATTGTGGCAGGATATCTTGCACACCCCAACTGGGGGTTGGCCGCCAAAAGCCTTCTCACACCAACCTTGACCATGGATCCAACCTACATAACCATGGTGATAGGTGTGGTTGGAACAACCATAGCCCCTTGGATGATGTTCTACATTCAGTCATCTGTTGTTGAGAAGGGGATCAGTTTAAAGAACCTGAAATACTCCAAGGCAGATGCCATAATGGGAGCAGTAGCTGTGAACGTGGTTGCATTCTTCATAGTGCTTGCATGTGCAGCAACCATCTTCAGCAACGGAGTGGAGGTTAACAACGTTGCAGATGTTTCAAAGGCACTTGCACCGCTTGCAGGACAGTACGCAAGCTTGTTATTTGCCTTTGGATTTTTGAATGCTTCACTTTTTGCAGCAAGCATTTTACCCCTATCAACGGCTTACTATGTGTGTGAAAGTCTTGGATTTGAAGCAGGAGTTTCAAGGGGCTTCAGTGAAGCACCAATTTTCCATGGTCTTTACCTTGGACTCATAGTGCTGGCAGCAATCATCATCATGATCCCGAGCGTCCCACTCCTTTCAATTCTGTACCTGTCCCAGGTTGTAAACGGTATGCTACTACCATTTGTCCTGATACTGATGCTTCTAATCATAAACGACAGAAGGGTCATGGGAGAATATGTGAACTCGAAACTCTTTAACTTCATAGCCACGGCAACAATTTTGGTTGTTGTAGGCCTCAGCATAGCCCTGGTTCTGACGTCTCTGATTTAAGGTGAGAGAATTCGAGATTATAGAAACATAGAGATTTGAGGGTTTGATTTTCCTGTTTTATGATTTTCCCATCTTTATTTTTCAATATTCCTTTTTTAATTCTCCTAACCTTTCTTAATTTTCCTAATATATTTTCGAGTTGATTCAACAGATGCACGAGTGCATTTTTTCCTAATTTTGAGTTTCTAATTTTAAACTAAAAGACCTCTATTTTTATAAAAGGATTACCAAATTATTTAAAAAGACTTTAAACAGATTTAATGGGGTGAAATATCAAATATTAGCCTTGCCTAACTTATTTTTTCCGAAAACTTTAAATCTGGCTTACTAATTAAACTAGCTAACTGATAAGTTAACTGAAGATTGTTGAGGGACCTACATGATGAACATGGATACCAGGGAAAAAATAGGGCAAAGGGCAGTTTTACTTTCTGTGTGCGGAAAAATAGCCCTGACAATCTTCAATTTTCTGGTTGGAATATTATCTGGAAGTACAGCACTTGTTGTGGAATCTGCACACACATTTTCAGACATATTGACCTCTGCAATGGCATTTCTTGGGTTTAAAATAGGTCTGAAACCCCCGGACAGGGAACACCCCTACGGCCATGGGAGGGCAGAACCATTGATGGGACTGGCCATAGTTTTCTTTTTGGTGATTGTTGCCTTTGAAATATTCTCACAGGTCTACACCAAGATCATGACTCCAAATTTAAGTTCACCAAGCTACCTGGCAGCTGTCATGGCTTTTGCTGGAATTGGGGTTAACTTCGTTTTGACCTCCTACTCAATGAAGGTTGGAAGGAAGATAATGAGTCCCGCAATAATTGCAGATGCCCACCACCAGAAGGTGGATATATTCGCCTGTGCTGCCATACTTGTGGGAACCCTTGGATCAAAAATGGGATTCCCAATTTTAGACCCCATTGTTGCATTTTTCATAGGCCTCATGATCCTGAAAACTGCATGGGATGTCTTCAAAGAGAACGTGAACAACATAATGGGAAAAGTACCCTCAGAAAAGATTTTAACAGATATAAAATCTGCAGCACTGTCTGTCCCGGGTGTTTGTGGTGCCCATAATATAAGAATAAACTACATGGGCCCCTGCGCATCCACAGAACTTCATATTGAGGTTGGAGGAGACATGGAGCTTAGAAAGGCTCACAAACTGTCCGATGAGGTTGAGAAAAGTATAGTTGAAAGCGTGGATGTTGTAACCCTTGCAACGGTTCATGTTTGCCCCGTGGGTGAGGATGAAGAAAATAGTTAATTTTTTGTCTTTTTTATTTATTCTTACTTTAAATTGTCTATTAATTACTTTAAAACTATATATTTACTTAAATCTATTAATCTACTTCAAATTATCAAGGTTCAAATTAATCAGTCAAATTACCAATTTTTTAATTCTTTAAGATTAATTGAAATTTAACTTTTATCAACCAGGTGACCACTAACAACAGCAACCTCCTCAAAGAAGTAGTGCTCGCTTGCAGTTACATCAGCTTTAAAACCCATGTTTCTCAACCTTTCAAGAGTCTTTGGAATGTCAGAGAGGGATGATTGCACCAGCTGGACCCTTCCAAAGGGGTTAAGGTGATCTTTCAGTCCGTCAAGGAACCTGTCTATGGTCTGCCTGCCATCTGCTCCACCTTCCCATGCAGCTCCAAGCTCCTCATGGATCACGTCATCTTCATCCGTTGGAAGGTATGGGGTGTTAAATAGAACGAGATCGAATTTATCAGATTCAACAGTATTAAAGAGGTCACCCTCCACGACTTCAACCTTCACATGGTTGTGCTCTGCATTCTGCCTTGTGCATTCAACGGCCCCTGGATTTATATCCACAGCAACAACTTTTCTGGCAGTTTTTGCTGCGATTACTGAGATTATACCGGTTCCCGGCCCGATTTCGAGCACTTTGTCTGTTTCTTTCACTTCAAGATTGTCTGCAAAGAGGAAAGTGTCCTCTGCAGGTTCGTATACCATGGGATTAGTGTAAAATTCCATTTTATTGTATTTTAACATTGATATCTCCAAAAAAAGATTTATTTTTTTTATCCAGCACGAAATTAAAACAATTTTGGATTTTTTAAACAAATTTTTTATTTAAACTTAACTTTTTAACCTAACTCTTTAAGGATTATTTCTAACTTAAGATGTTTCTAACTTAAGATGATACTTGAAAATGATAAAAAAAGTCTAACTGGTATTGTCAAAACCTTCAAAAGCTGCAGAGACATTCAAGCACAGTTTCAGGTCTTGAAAGATGCAGGTTCAATGCAACAGCACCTTTCACTTCGTCCCTTGTTATTCCAACCCTTGTTGTTCCAATCTTTTTTGCCATGGCTGCGTGCATCTTAACTCCCTGGGGATTCCTGTTTGCAGTTTGAATTGCAATGTTTATGAGCTGTTTGGTCTTTGGATCCAGTCCCTCAAGGGAAATCTGTGCTTCAACCAGTTCATTGAACTTATCTGCAAGTTCAGGAAGTTCCTTTTGAAATACTTCGTAGGGATTCTCCATTTTTCCACTTTCTTTATAATTTCTCCACCTTCCTCATAATCCTCATAATAAATCTCAATTACCATAAATTACCATTAATATCTCGCGTTGAATTCGTTTAAATAATTTTAAAACTTTTGTTCTTAAAACTACCTAATTGAATTCCTTTAAAACAGACCTTAGATCGTTTGAAATCTCCATCACTTCCCCAGGTTCCAGGCTTACAACCCTTCTTACCAGGAGGTCGGGATTTAACTTTGAAACAACTGTTTTCGCTGATTTTTTGTCCAGATCTGCTAATTCATGGAATGAGTCCAGAAGGGAGTTTTTAACGGTTTTTCGCTTGTGCTGGAACAGGGCCCTTGATGTTTTCATGAAGAAGGGGTCAACACTTGCAGCATTTGGCCTTAACTTAATAACTGCCGATGAGACCTTGGGTTGCGGAAAGAATGATTCCTTTGGCACGTTGAATAAAAATTCAACGTCTGCACAGAGGTGCATCATGACTGATAGTCTGGAGTAGTTTCTGGAGCCGGGCTCTGCAACCATCCTCTCTGCAAACTCTTTCTGGTACATGAGCACTCCAAAATCAAAGTCGTTTTCAAGGAGCCTGAAGGTTATTGGTGACGATATCTTGTAGGGAAGGTTTGAAACAACCTTGTTGAACTCTGGAAACTCCATTCTGGTTGCATCTTCAATTAGAACTTCCACGTTGAAGATCTTGAGATCTTCAAGCCGCTCTTCCAGAACCTCTGCAATTTTTACATCCTTTTCAACTGCAAAAACATGATTGGCCCTCTCTGCAAGGGGTATGGTCAAGGTGCCAATACCTGCACCGATCTCGAGAACCACGTCTTCTCTTGATATCTCTGCGCTGCTGATTATCCTTGAAAGTACGCCTTTGTCTATGAGATAATTTTGACCCTTTCTTCTGTCAAGTTTTATGCCATGCTTTTTCAGTATTTTACGGGTCTTGGACAACATGTTAATTCCCTGAAAAAATAGAAGGTTTGTAAAAAATAAAAAAAAGTAGTGATGATCTTGGAAGGAGTTAAACAGGCCTTTTCGGTGGTCTTGTAAACAAAATATACTTCTTTTTGCCTCTTTCTTCTCCTGTTGCTTCGAGTTCCATGACGATACGTTTTGCAATTAGTTTTACAGGATCTGCAAGCATAGGGACCCTTTTTTTAATATCTTCAAAGCTTTCAAATTTCTTTTCCTGCCGTGTTTTAAGGATGTCCCACATGTGTTTTTTACCTATTCCAGGCAGAAGCTCGATCTGGTGCAGTCTGGTTGATATGGAACCTGCCTCGTTGAAAAATTCAACGAATTTATCCTCTTTGGCTTTTATAATTTCTTCAACGACATAGTTAAGTTCTAACTTTGCCGTAGCTGTGAGATCATCATATTTAAGCCGCCTGTTAACACGGGCTATCTTGTCCCTCTTTCCAGGACCTATGTAAACCCTTTCATGTATATCCAGTTGAACCTTTTCCTTTGGAATAAGCTCAAGAAGAGTGAATTCATCTGTACCCACAGCCTGGGTCACAGGTTTCATTTTAAATGAAGGAGCACCTTTCCTGACATAACCTAAAGGAAGATAATCAAGAATAATTGCATAATCTTCCATTTAACCACCAGTTGGTTTTTTATTTCCTTAAAGACTTTACGGTCTTATCAGCTCAAATTTATTCCCTGTACTTGTTCACTATTTCCAATACCTGCTCTAACTCTTCTTTTTTATGTGAACCCCTTTCCTTTGCAAATAGAAGCCTCATATCCGCCATATCCACAGGCATCATATCTGCAATTTTAGTAGCCTGAGTTTTCTTAACAATTTCCTGAAGTTCCTCAACCAGCTTGTTTGCAGATTCAGCTTCGATCTTCGAAAACTTGGTGGCATGATCTAAGGCAAGATTCTGCTCGTAGGTAAGATCGTAGGATTCTGAAGCATCATCAAGCATGGTTTTAACTTCTGCAACTGTGACTGGATCAGTTTCCATAACTTTTTTTCCAATCATCAAATCACTCTTGCATTTTGAGGTGTTCCGGTCTTATTATCAACTTTTTAGCTTTATTACCATCGTTTATTTCTACTATGTATGCGCGTCCCCTTTTTTCTGCAACTTTTCCTGTCTTACCATGGAAGCGGGGGTGTGGTTGACCTTTTTGAATACTTGGATCGATTATTATGTGAACCAGGTCGTTCTCATCGAAGGTCTGTATCCTCTTTGTTATGGGGTTGGCCCTAACTGGTCTTATACTTTTTTTAAGTTTGTAACGTGTTTTACTTCTAAAACCTTTTGATCTTTTCATTTTTTAAACCTCCACCTCAACTACTTGTTGAATGGTGACTAAACATCATAAATCTATGAAAGTTGTTGTTTTGATTTCTTATCATCCAAATTTCTATGCTGGCACCATCTCTATCTAAAACATCACTGGTTTAATATTTGGATTTTATATTTAAATAATAGTATGTTCATTAGATGGATTTTACTTCAATAAATTTTTAGGATCGCCCTAATCTATGAAGACCCAATTCAGACAATGTAAAAATTCGTTGAACTTGCATAAATTTGAACCAAAATCTGAAGTATTCATTGATGTTGATAAGATGTTTGATGGAATCTAATATATATTTGATCCTTGATCTTTAACTTCATCTGATCTTTAATCCTGAATTTCACATACCAAATCTGTGGTCCAAATCTGTGGTAACATATTCAGGATTACTCTACTTTTTCGTTTGCAGGTAAATTTAATGCCTAAATTTAATGCCTGAAACTTCTCAAAACTTTTATTTTCAGAGGTTGATCCCAGAAACTACAATACCTGGACTCTGAGAATGTTTATCATTACTACGAGTCTCTTTGTTTTAAATATTTACCTCAAGAACGTCCAGTTTCACACATTTGCTTGGTGTTCCAAGTATTTGGGAAACGCTTGGTTTGGTTCGCATCTGGTCGCCGGATATGAGTTCCTTGATGTAAAGACCACCCTCGCACTGGATTACAAGCTCAAGCATCCGTTCACCAATTCGTTTAAACTCCAAATTTCGCACCTCACGTGTTCTTATTTTATCTGCACGTCTGTGGGACACCCTTATGGGAGTGCGTTGTTTTATAACCTTCAGAGACTTCAGGGATTCTAGAACTTCATCCTCAACTTCCTCTTCAAGCTCTGCAACGGCACGGTAAACCTTGTAGGTGTCTGTTGATGAGGTTTTTATCTGGCTGCGCCTCTCTTTGCCAACGAACTTCAGGTCCAGGACTTCAACTTTTCCCTCTGCGTACAGGTTTATGCTGTCCTTAAGTTCTTCCAGGTTGAACCTTCTGATCTTTGGCTCCTTTATCTCAAGCACGAAGGGCCTGCCCCTTCCGAGCATCCTCACATCAATGTCTTCGCGGCCAGCACCATGAAATTTTGATGCCCTGCCCTGGGCAACCTTAAGGGCCTCTGGGGATATCAATTCTTCCACAGATTCCTGGTACATTTTGCCGGTGAAGTTGCACCTCTCACATCCTTTTCCCCTGCACTTGATGCAGGGCCATTTTGTCTGGGGGATACCGCGTAGAAGTTTCCTGTAGCGTCCCTCAATGAATATTGGGTTTGTCTGAAATTCGATTCTACCATTTTTAAGGTTTACAGTTACAACAAGGTTGGGGTTGTCGAATTCAACTTCCTGATCCAGCTTCAGCTCCATGGCCTTACCCACTTCCCTGTTGATCTCCTTTTTAATGCTTTCAACATCAACATTAATTCTACCTTGAAGATCTTTTTCCCTCTCAAGTATTTCAGGATCCACCCGGCATCCAACTAGAAAGTTTGAAAATTCAATTCCTGATTCGTTAATTTTTTTAACTATCCTGTCAACAATGTTGTTGGGTTTATCCAGCTCTTTAAGGATATCGTTGCACACGTAACAGGGTTCTGTTGTTGAAGGATCATTCCCTCCTTCCGTTATGGAGGAAAGCATTTGCCTCAGATATTTGCCCCTCTCCAGGTTTCCATCAGCTTCCAGGACTTTGGAGAAATTTCTGCCCAAACACCTGTTGCAGATGTTTCCTTCGGTAATTTTGATAATTTCAATTAACTTGTCCGTTATTTCAGGTTCCATTTTTTCATTCATAGAATTCCCTTTAGTTCAATTATTAAGTAATTTTTTATTAATATTAATAGATTGTATATTAGTTAGATTGTAAAATTAGTAAGAGAATGGTTAACTTCACTGTATTTACATTGATTAGTGCATTACTGTACTCATTTTAGTGTACTTAACTTAAGTACACTCAAACTGAAAAAAATTAGGTTTAAGATGTTCGGTATTTGGAACTACCTCATCATTTGCCTCATCATCTGACCAAATGGTCCGCCCATTTTCCTTTTTCCAAAGCCTTTAATTGCCTTTTTGGTCATACCGTAATATTTCATGAGCTCTTTAACATCTTCGTTACGCATGCCTGCTCCTCGGGCTATTCTCTTGACCCTCGATTGCTTGATAACTTCGGGATGCTCAAGTTCGTATTCTGTCATGGAGTCCATGAGGATCTTGTACTTTCCAAGTTTTTCCTCGGTCATCTGGGATGCGTTCTTTGGAAGTTTGGCTCCCATACCCGGGATCATGTTCATGACTTGTTTCATGGGTCCCATCTTGTTCATCATTTCAAACTGGGAGTACATGTCCCTTAGAGTGAATTTACCGCTGAGCATGGCATCAACAGAGTCCATGTCAACGTCTTCAGTGTTTGCTATCTCTTCAGCCCGTTCAATGAGGGTTTTTATATCCCCCATTCCAAGGAGTCTGGATATGAAACGTTCTGGATCGAAGGCCTCAAAGTCGTCGATCCTCTCTCCAGTTCCAACAAACTTGATGGGCGCTCCAATTTCAGCCACAGCAGAAAGGGCACCTCCACCCTTTGCAGAGCCGTCAAGTTTGGTTATGATGATGGATCCCACCTTGGTGGTTTTACTGAACGCAAGAGCCTGTTCCCTTGCTTGCTGGCCTATGGTTCCATCTATGACCAGTATAACCTCGTCGGGTTTTACAATTGCAGATATTTTTTCCATCTCATCCAGAAGATCCTTTTCTTCCTTGTGGCGTCCTGCAGTATCCACAATTACAAGGCCCTGTTTTTTAAATTCATCCAAGCCTCTCCTTGCAAGATCAAGGGCGTCCCTGTTTTCAGGGTCACCGTAGAGGGGAAGGTTCATCTCTTCAGTCAACTGGCGCAGCTGTTCATATGCGGCAGGCCTCCAGGTGTCTGTACAGATAATTGCAGGGTTGAAACCCTTTTTTTGGAGGTAACGGGAGAGTTTGCCAATGGTGGTTGTTTTACCACTTCCCTGAAGCCCCACAAACAGGATCTTGTAGGGCCTCTTGTTGATCTCAATTCCCTGGGCCTTCTCCCCAACGAGATTTACGAGCTCTTCATAAACGATCTTTACGATGTGCTCCTTTGGAGTTACACCTTTGGGTGGTTCCTCATTCAGGGCTCTTTCTTCTATGGTTTTTGACAGTTTCAAAACCAACTTTATGTTAACATCCGACTGGATGAGAGCCCTCTGAATATCTTTTATAACCTCTTTCACAACTTCTTCGTCAATTATGGTCATTCCTGCCAATTTTTTCATGGTTTTGGTCAAGTTTTTACCCAGATTGCCCAACATGATTCTCACCGGTGTTTATGATAACTTTTACAGATCCTTTAAGTTACAGATCCTTAATTGGAATTTGTAACCATCTACCATTTTGATCCAATGCCTCATGGTGGTATGGTACAAAATTATATAATCTTATTTTTTTAGACATGGTATTTATAAATGATTGCAAGACCCAAAATTAGTACAGAACCTGAAAATTTTTATAAAATTTTTAAAAACGTTAAAAATCTACAATCAATGGGATAATACAATCAATGGGAGTAAGGATACATTCAGCAAAATTTTGCAGAAATCTTACAGATAACCTTTTAAAACTAGCTCTGAACTACATTCATTAAACCCTAAACTTGTTAACAATGAACAGAGTTTATATTGATTTGGTGGGATTAAATTTAAGATAATAATTTAGGTGGTAAAATGTTTGAAAATCTTAAAAAAAGTTTGATAGAATCTCCTGTGGTAAAAAAAGGGGATTATGATTATTTTGTGCATCCTGTAACCGATGGTGTTCCACTTGTTCGCCCTGAGATCCTTGAGGAAGTTGCAGATGGTATTGCTGAGTTTGGAAACATGAAAGTGGATAAAATAGTCTGTGTTGAGGCAATGGGAATACATATTGCAACAGCTCTATCCCTCAAAACAGGAACACCCTTTGTTGTTGTGAGAAAACGTTCCTATGGACTTGATGGTGAAGTTGCTGTGCATCAGGTAACAGGGTACAGCGAAGCAGAACTCTACATAAATGGATTGAGTAAGGGAGATAAAATAATCCTTGTGGACGATGTTGTAAGCACCGGCGGCACCATGATCTCCGTAATTCAGGCCCTTGAAACCATTGGAGTTGAAATAGTTGACGTGGTAGCGGTAATTGAAAAGGGAAGGGGAAAGTACATTGTTGAAGATGCCACAAACTGCACAGTCAAGAGCCTGGTGAAGGTGAACGTTAGAAATGGTAAGGTGGTTATTGAGGGAAGCGTTGACGAAGATCAACCTTGAGTTGTCCAGCTCATTCTTTTCATTAAGTTTCATTAATTTCCAAGTTTTGTTCATCCATTAAATTCAATTGGAACTCAATTTTAATGAAATTTTGAACTGGCTAAAAGTTTTGAATTAATGAAGGCTTTGAACTAAATAAAAAGCTAATCAAGATGGAATCAGGGAACTAATTGGAATCAGGGAACCAATTAATATAGAAACCTAAATTAAGGTCAGAAAAAGCAACCTCAAAGGAAGAAAACATGTTGAGATACGAATTTGAGATAGGAAGGATTGTAAAAAAAATAAGGGAAAAAAATGTGAAAACTGTTGGACTGCAGTTTCCCGAAGGCCTTAAAATTTATGCAACCGAGGTTGCAAGGCAGATCGAAGACCAAACTGATGCAGTTGTTTTGATATCTGGAGATCCCTGTTACGGGGCCTGTGATGTTGTAGACACAGAAATGAATGGTGCAGCCGACCTTGTGGTCCACTTTGGACATACACCTCTTCCCCTTAACTACGATGTGCCTGTGCTCTTTGTGGATGCACATTCCAACGTGGATCTAATTAAATCCCTTGATGGTGCGCTTGATCTTCTTGAAGGCTATGAGAAAATAGGGCTTGTTACAACAACTCAGCACCTTTACCTCCTTAAAAAAATGACAGAATTCCTTGAAAACCATGGAAAAACTGTTGTCATGAAGAAGGGGAGGGGCACGCAGAAGGGCCAGGTCTTGGGATGCAACTTCTCAGCCATCAAGGAACTTGATGTTGATGCATTTCTATACGTTGGCACCGGGAACTTCCACAGTCTGGGCATCAAACTTTTCACAGATAAACCAGTTATAATAGCGGATCCATACATGGGCAAGGCCAGAAACATCGATGAATTTGCAGACAGAATATTGAGGATTCGCTTTGCAAGGATAGCAAAGGCAATGGATGCCAAAAATTTTGGGATCATTGTTTCCTCCAAAAAAGGCCAGTCAAGACTGGACCTTGCACAGGCTTTGAAGAAAACCATACATAAAATGGGAATGGAAGCATTTGTAATCATGCTTGACGATGTTTCACCCGAACTTTTAACACCCTTCAGGGATTTGGATGCATTTGTAATGACTGCCTGTCCACGAATAGCCATAGATGATTCTAAAATGTATAAAAAACCCCTTTTAACACCTCAAGAGCTTGAAATAGTTCTTGGAATTCGAAACTGGGATGACTACGAGATGGATGAAATCAAGTACTGAAGTGCAATCTTTAATAATAAGAATTCAAGTGTTCCGCGAATTATTCAAATCATGAACTACCCAAATGTTCCATCCCAATGAAAAGTTCTATCAATGGAAAGTTCTAAATATCACTCTCCATAAAAATATTAAAATCATCGTAAAGTAGTTATATGAACACTGCAAAAACATTTATGAAATGGGCATTACTCATGAAATTCATGTATACTTATTCTAAGTTGAGGTGAATCAATGAAAACCAGATCTGGAGATTTTGTTCTGCCCGGTGATGCTTTGGGGGTTACTGAAGAGTTTGTTCCATCAGAGTGGACCTATGAAGACAATGGTGAGATAAGGTCCCTTGTGGCAGGAACAGTCTCCATGGACAGTAAAAATAAGAAGATATCAATAATCCCAAAAACCAGTTCTCCTTCAATATTGAAGAGAGGAAATCTTGTTGTTGGGCAGATATCAGAAGTCAGGGGGCAGCGTGCCCTAATGAAGATTGAGGGAATTAAAGGCAACAGGAGAAGTCTTGCAACCTCTTTTTCAGGAGCCATACACATATCCCAGGCTGATAAAGGATACGTTTCAAAACTATCCGATGAATTCAGGATCGGAGACCTTGTTGAGGCAAGGGTGACGCGGCTCATGGGTGTTGACAACGTTGATCTTACAACGGCAGAAGATGAGCTGGGAGTCTTAAAGGCAATGTGCACCAAATGTAGGCACTTCATGAAAGAAATAGGTGAAAAAGAGGTTAAATGTCCAAATTGTGGAAGAAAAGAGAAAAGAAATCTTTCTTCAGAATACGAGGGATAAAATGAAGGTAATAACAGATAAAAAAAAGGAATTAGAGATAGAAATTACAGGGGAAACCCACACACTCTGCAATGCATTGAGAAAGGCTTTGATGGAGGACGAAGATGTTGAAGCAGCAGCATACGTTATAGAGCACCCAATCATAGGCGAACCAAAACTGCAGATTAAAGCTAAAAATCCAAAAAAATCACTTAAAATTGCCGCAGAATCAATTAAATCAAAATGTGATGAGTTTAAAGGTTTCATAGAACCTTCTGAGGAATAAATCTCCTTGGGAATAGAAGATGACTCCCATCATCCAAGAGATGTATAAAAATAAAAGCGATCAAAGCGATCAAAACAGAAAGTTCAGGATAATAAAGCAGGAGATCAGAATTCTGGGGGTTGATGATGCCCCTTTCACACCCCACTCCCATGATCCCGTGATGGTGGTAGGAACCGTCTTCAGAGCCGGGGCCTGGCTTGATGGAGTTTTAAGAACCTATATTCAGGTGGACGGTACAGATGCAACTGAAAAGATAGTTGCAATGGTGAATGCTTCAAGGCACAAGGGTCAGCTTGGAGTTATAATGCTCGACGGTGTGACATTTGGAGGCTTTAACGTTGTCAACATCCAGGAGGTCTTCCATGAAACAGGAATACCCGTTGTGGTTGTAACGAGAAAACAGCCAAACTTTGGGAAGATAAAGGAGGCCCTGAAAAATTTCACAGACTGGGAAAACCGGTGGAAAAATGTTTTGGCTGCTGGAGAAGTACACAAGGTTGAGAACGAGGAGTCAGTCTACATCCAGACACAAGGAATTGGCCTCGAGGATGCAAAAGAAATAGTGAGACTATCTGCAACCAGAAGCGCCATACCCGAACCTATAAGGGCTGCACACATCATAGCTGCAGGTGTTACAACTGGAGAGTCAAGGGGAAGTGCATGATCAGTTCTTTTTTTTTGAAGGATCACAGCTTATTAAAGGATAAAAAAGAGTCATGACTAAAATCATGATTAATATTTGATGAGTAACACATGATATAATATGATGTAATTAAAGTTTTGATGCAGATTAAGGTTCATAATTAGATTCATTAAATGGTTTAACTGATCCTTGATTTAAGGATTAGCATAGTACAGGGATTAACTAAATGCTACTCAATCGTAGTCAACAAATCAGGATGTCGTATTAAAAAATCCTCTTTTAACTGTAGATATCATCTGAAAATGGTTTTTTTAGTTTAATAAAACGAAAAAACAATCTTTACAGGGGTTTTTGGGCAATTTCAGTGGTTTTGTCAAGTATGGAGAAACAGTAGAATCTGCAGCCTGAGGAAAAACATGGAAACCGGCCTTGAAGTGGAGCTTGATAAAATTGTGGGAGTCTACTCTGATCCTTAAAGGGATCAAGGGGCACATTGTATCGGCATGTTTTTAGTTCAACCCGGTGAAAAACTTAAAGCAGCTGCTCTGAAGTTCAATTTCTAGGTATTGATGAATTTTAATTGATGAAATTTTAAAGATTAAACTGGTATTTGATCATGAAAATATGATTGAAGATATCATGGATATCCTTCAAAGGTCCAGAGGATGGGTCTAGGAATGATCCGTAAAACCAGTAATTTAAAGGACAACTAATTTATATCCAATACAACAAAAATTAAGTTTTAAAACTGAAATTTTCAAAAACCTAAGTTTATTCAAGGAAATTAAAAAACAAGATTTAATAAAAAAACAAAATTCAATAATTTTTAATAAATAGAATCTAATAGATAAAAACACTAGCTGTGATATGAGGAGGATTTAAATGGAATTTTGTCCAAAATGTGGAACTGTAATGTTTCCACAGGGTGATTGTTTTGAATGCAAAAACTGTGGATACAAAATGGATATAACCAAGGAATCAATGAACAAGTATGAGATTTCTGAGAAGGTAGAAGCCAGCGACAGTGTGATAATCACAGGTGATGACATTCAGACACTGCCAAAAACAAAGGTTAAATGTTCTAAATGTGGAAACAATGAGGCCTACTGGCGTTTAAGGCAGACAAGAAGTGCTGATGAATCAGAAACAAGATTTTTAAGGTGTACTAAATGTGGGCACACCTGGCGTGAGTATGATTAATGCAGATTTGTATATCAGGTGATCCTTTAACAGTATGTAAGTAGAGGAGCGTATTAAATTGTCAGAGGATTCAGATAAGGATACAGGGAAAAGCACAGATTCATCGAAGAAAGAGAACACTCCTTTGAAGGAAGAAATGGATAAAAACGATGAAACTGAGGATTCTTCCAGTTCTGCTTCATTCCTTACAGGTTTCAAAGAGTTCCTGCATAGAACGAGCCAGGTGGATTCTGAAGCTGATGCAGATGATCCTTCCAAATCAAAGACTGAGTCTCAGGCTGCTGATGTTAAAACAGAAGTTACTGAAACTGAGTCACATGAAGATTACTTTCCAATCAAGGAACATCTCATGAAATACAATGGTTTCAGAACTTTTATATCCAAAAAAACGCTTATAATGCAGATAATTGCCATTTTAGCCGGTGTCTTTCTTATAATTTATGGTCTGGTAAATTCCTTTGTTCCTGTTGACAAGGTGGCTGACAACGTTGTTTTCAGTGAAAGGGCCATGATCTCAGTTTTCTTCATCTTTATAGGCATCCTCATATTGGCCGCTGCATTTGCTCAGAAACTATTATCTAGCAGTTTTCTCAATAAAATACATTCAGAACTTGAAGCTGCTGAGGGAAGACAAAAAGCACCTGAAGCCGATTCAGACACGAAGGAAACTTCAGATAATTCTGGTAAGATGCAGCGTAAAAATAATGTTGATGTAAAGGACAATGCTGATATAAAAAATGCTGATATAAAATCTAATATGGATAAAGAAGATAAGAATTAACTAGGAGGATGAAAATGTTCAAGGCGGTTTTAAGTGACTCAAGCATTTTAAAGACGAGTTTCGATGCAATATCTTCAATTGTGGACGAAGTTCAGATAAAGGCAGACGGTGATGGATTGAGGTTAGATGCACTTGACAGGTCCCACATCACATTTGTGCACCTTGAATTCAAATCACAGCTCTTTGATTCGTACAAGTGCGACGAACCAATAAAGATCAACGTTGATACGGAAGAATTGATGAAAGTTCTTAAAAGGGCAAAATCAGAGGATATAGTTGAGCTCACGGTTGATGAAGGAAACTTCATACTCACATTTGAAAATGAAGCAAGACGTACCTTTAAAATAAGACTCATAGATATAGAGTACGAGGCTCCAAGTCCACCTGAACTTGAGTACCCAACAGAGTTTGAAATACCATTTTCACTGCTCAAGGATTCAATACAGGATATAAGCATAGTTTCTGATAAAATAGCCCTGATTATGAGTGGTGATAAGTTTATTGCATCTGCAGAGGGAGAATTTGGAGATGCGAAGATCGAGTACCTGCACGGCGAGAAGGTCACAGAGGATGCAAAGTCAATTTTCTCACTTGAGAAGATAAGGGAAATGTTAAAGGCAGACAAATTCTCTGAAACAGCCGTACTGAAACTTGGGAATGATATGCCACTCAACCTATCATTAAAAATGGCTTCAGAAGAGGGTGAGCTAACTTTCCTTTTAGCTCCAAGGATAGAAAGTGAGGAATAGGGTTGGATGAATTTTTCCAGAGATTAAGGGAGATCCAAAAGAGAGAACGTAGTTTAAGTGGTCTATCTTCTGTTGGAGATGATTTCTACGGTGAGGTTTCCAGATACTTCAACAGGCTCATGAAGAAAATAGATACCAATCCATTTTCCTTCGAATCCTACCTTCTCAGGGATGCCCAGAGGATCACCGAGGAGATCTGTGAGAGAAGAGAACATAAAATAGCTAGCACAGCAGTTATGAACGTTCAAAGGGTTCATCAACTGTTTAAAGAGGTCAACGGCAAGAAAAATATCAAAAGAGAGGAATCCATCACAGTTCCTATGAACTCCACTCCTGATGAAGAAAAACTTTACCTTGAACTTGTGGATTCACTGGTTAAGTACAGGAAAAATATAACGGCTCCTCTAAAATCCTATACCCGTAATCCTGAAAACCCGGTTGAAACTCAAAAAGAATCTCTGAACAAGGTAACTCAGATAGATGATGCCTCACATGAGAAAGTACCTTCAAATGAAAGACATTCCAGTCAAGGAACGTCCCAAATACCTCCGCTTGATGAGGTAAAGGAAGGTACTGAAAAAGTTCGGGCTGAAAGTGGGTTTGAGGATTTTTCAGGTCTTGGAGATCAGATATACGAAATATACGGGTCTGAGCCTTCAAAGGGAGATTCTGATGCATTAAAAGTTCATAAAAACTCTGATGGAGAAATTTCTGCTGGTTCTGAGAGCACTGTTTCAACAGCTTCCAATTCTGTGGATTTTTATCCTGCAGATGTTCAGGATTCAAATGTTTCAGATGACTATTCACATGGTGGGACTGGAAATGAAGTGAAAACTGATTTTAATGGTAAAACAGAGACTTTAATGATATTTGATGAGCTTCCACCAATTGTTTGCATTGATGAAAATGTTTACGGCCCAGTAATTGCCCAGGACATTGTTACGCTACCCGAACCAAATGCAAGGATCCTCATAAAAAACAGCAAGGGTAGATCCATCCAAACATATAAATAAAGAATAATAAATAAATTCAAGATAGTTAAAAATAATCGATCTAGCTAAATTAAACTTTTTATATGCATTGAGAGTTAAAATTTAGTTTAAGTCTTAAGATAACTTGTAATTAGTTTAAATAAGTTTAATAAACGACTTATTTTTACAGAGAGGTGATTATATGAAGATTCCAAAAGAGAGGAGAACTTACTGTCCAAGTTGTAAAAAACATACAATTCACGAAGTATTTGAATCAAAAAGAAGAAAAGCAAGCGAACTTAAATGGGGGCAGCGCCAGTTTAGGAGGGTTACAGCAGGTTACAGGGGTTACCCAAGGCCTTTACCATCAAGGAGCAAGCCAATTAAGAAACTCGATTTGAGGTACAAGTGCAAGGAATGTGGAAAGACCCATATAAAAAGATCCACATTCAGAACTGGAAAAGTAGAATTCAAAAGATAAGGGTGGTCCCATGGCAAAATTCAGAACTAACAAAAGCAATTTTCTAAGGGTTAAATGCACAGACTGCGGAAACCAGCAGATAGTCTTTGACCATGCTGCATCCAATGTCAAATGCATAATCTGCGGAAAAACTCTGGTAAAGTCCCAGGGTGGAAAATCCCAGATAAAGGCCCAGATCATTGAAGTACTCGATTAAAACAGAAGTTTAGGGACTGGAATTTAAGATTAAAAGAATTTAAGATTAAAAGATATAAATAAATTTTATATTTAACTAAAATCTTAAATTAGTAGCTTCCCTAATTTTTGTGGAGAGCCAGCATAAATAAAAAAAATTTATTAGACATATTAGGTGTTCTAATGGTAAGAATGAGAAAGAAATGGCCAGATGAAGGAGATCTAGTGGTAGGAACTGTTCACAAAGTTCTAAACTACGGAGCCTTCGCAGACCTTGAGGAATACGAGGGTAAGGAAGCCTTCATCCACATATCAGAGGTGTCCTCTGGATGGGTTAAAAACATAAGGGACTACGTGCGTGAGAACCAGAAGATCGTTGCAAGGGTTCTGCGTGTTAACCCACAGAAGGGACACGTTGATGTTTCCCTTAAAAGAATAAGGGAAGATCAGCGTACAAGGAAGATGCAGCAGTGGAAGATAGAGCAGAAGGCAGAGAGACTCCTTGAATTTTCTGCAAAAAAACTTGGAAAAGACCTGGAAACAGCTTACAAAGAAGTTGGATACGGCCTTATGGATGAATTTGGAGATCTTTACGGTGTCTTTGAAGTGGCTGCAGAGGAGGGTGTTGAATCACTCAAGGAAAGCAACTTAAGCAGGGAATGGGCTGAAGCCATTACAGAGGTGGCCAAAAGGAACATATCCCCACCTGAGGTCCATATAACGGGTTACGTTGACTTAAAATCCTACGCACCCGATGGTGTTGAGATCATAAAAAAGGCACTGAGTGTCATAGATACAGATGTAATCTCAGTTCAGTGTGTTGGAGCTCCAAGGTACAGGTTAATGGTTAAATCATCTGACTATATCACAGCAGAGAACATGCTTAAGGATGCTGCCCAGAAAGCTATAGACGTTGTTGAGAGTGAAGGCGGCGAGGGTAAATTCCAGCGTGAGCTAGAATGAAGCTAAAGATGAAGAGGTGTAAATCCTGCAGGGAGTACACCCTCCAGGATGTATGTCCCCACTGTGGTGGGGATGTGGAAGTAATATACCCTCCCAAATATTCTCCTGAAGATAGATATGGGAAGTACAGGCGAATTCTTAAAAAACAGCTCAAAGAGCAAGGAGTTGGTTAGATGGATAAAACCTTTGTGAAAATTATAAAGGATGTTGAACTCACAGAACCCATACTTATAGAGGCCCTTCCTGGAGTTGGACATGTTGGAAAACTGGTTGCGGATCACATGATCCATGAGTTGGATGCAGAGAAATTTGCAGAACTTTACTCCCCTTCATTTCCACCACAAGTTTTTGTAGATGAAGATGGAACTATTGAAACCATGAAAAACGAGTTTTACTTCCTCAAGTCAGAGGGAGAAGATAAACGAGACTACATAATACTTGTTGGAAACACTCAGGGATTGAGTGCAGAGGGCCAGTACGAAATATGTGGAACCATAATCGATTTTGTTAAAGATTATGGCCTGAAAAGAATTTACACACTTGGAGGTCTTGGAACAGGACAGCAGGTTGAAAATCCAAAGGTATTTGGTGCAGCAACCAGTCTCGAACTTGTGAAAGGATTGAAAGAACATGGAGTATCCATAAGATCATCAGATGGTGGAATAGTGGGTGCCTCTGGACTTTTATTAGGCCTAGGAATGGCTAAAGGAATGGAAGGTGTCTGTTTAATGGGTGAAACCCACGGCTACTTCATAGATGCCGAGGCTTCCAAGGCGGTTCTCAACGTGCTTCTTGACATACTCAAAATAGAAGTTGACACATCTCAGCTTGAAGAAAGAGCCGAAGAAACGCGAAATATGATATCTCATGCCCAGAAGATGGAAAAGAAATTATCTGGAAATAGTGGTGCAGTTTCAGGTGAAGATGATCTCCGCTACATAGGATAAATCCAGATTTTTCTTTTTTGAACCCATTTAGTCTTAATTAAACTAATTTAACTTTTTTTTCAATTTA
>DAHH01000007.1:27807-72810 GCA_002498385.1 Methanobacterium sp. UBA410 | reverse complement strand
AATTTAACTTTTTTTTCAATTTAGAGATGATTTAATCAAGATCTAATCGTTCTTATTGGTTTATTCTATCCTTTATTGTTCTGATTTTATTCTGTGTTCATATTTTTTTACTTTTCCATTTTATCCGCAATTATTTTTGTCTGCAACTCTTTCATTTTTTTCAAGCACCATTTTTTATAAAATTTATATCCAGAGCACTATTCTGGGATTTTTTTGCTAAAGATTCTAAAAATTTCTATTCTAAAACTTCTAAAAAATTATAAGAGAATCAAGATCATAGGATCATTGACTTGAGAATTTAGAACAAGGAATTAAAATAAGATATTTAATAATCAGAATTATTTAAGCTGGATTTTATTATTAAATAATTAATGCTAAGAATAATATTTCCAGTGAGAGCAGAAAAAATAAAGAAAAAATAAAAACTAAGCAAATAAAAGGTAAAAAACATGATAATCAATGCGGATTTCCATATTCACGGTAAATATTCAATAGCAACATCTAAAAACATGATGCCAATCACCATGGCATCCCAGGCAAGGTTTAAAGGACTGGATCTTGTGGGTACAGGTGATGCACTTCATGGTAAGTGGCTGCAGCTTCTAGAGGAATCAACAGAAGAAAAAGCGGATGGAATATTCTCCTTGAAGGAGGGGTTCGTTGATCCTGATTCAGGGAGTTTTGATGAAGGTGGGGAAACCAACTGCAGCTTCATCCTGACAACCGAGGTTGAAGACATGAAAAGGGTGCACCACGTCATAATATTTCCTTCTTTTGAGTCTGTAGGGAAATTGCGGGGAAAACTCAGGGGAAACATGGATTCAGACGGCAGACCCAGGATCAGAATGCTGGGTGATGAGATAATGCAGCTTGCACATGAAGAAGGATGCATCGTGGGCCCATCCCATGCCTTCACCCCATGGACGAGCATTTACAAGGAGTATGATAGTGTATATGACTGTTACCATGAGAAACCAGACTTTTTAGAACTTGGACTCTCTGCTGACACTGACATGGCAGACAGGATCCAGGAACTTCAGGATATCCCCTTCTTAACTAACTCAGACGCTCATTCTCCTTGGCCCCACAGACTTGGCCGTGAATTTAACAGAATGGAACTTAAAGAATTATCATTCGACGGTTTGAAACACGCAATTTTAAATGGAAACATACTCGCCAACTATGGTTTTGATCCCCGCCTTGGCAAGTACCATAAGACAGCATGCTCCAAGTGTTACAGGAAGTACGAGATCCAGGAGGCCATAGACCTCAACTGGAGATGTCCATGTGGAGGTAAAATAAAGAAAGGTGTTGATTACAGGATATACGAGCTTTCCGGATGGAATAAACCCCATCATCCAGAGCACAGGCCCCCATATATACACATACTTCCACTTGCAGAGATAGTAAGCCTTACCTACAACAAGGGTGTTACAACGATCTTCGTTCAGAAGATATGGAAGGAACTGGTGCAGAAATTTGGAAACGAGATAAATGTGCTCATACACGCACCACTTGATGACATTGAAAAGGTTGATCCCAAGGTTAAAAACGTGATAAACGCCTTTAGAAAGGGTAAAATCTTGATAGAAGCTGGTGGTGGTGGAAAGTACGGTGAGATAATGCTGGAGCAGAACACACTTGACAACTACTTCTAAGTTAACATTTAACCTAATTCTAACATCAATTCATTTTTTTAATTTTCTTGAGCTCTTTTGGGAAATAAAGATCAACCGGGGTCATGTTCAGCAGAACTTCCCTTTTCCTGGTAATAAAATCTTCCAAGGTGAGACCACAGAACATGAAAAACAATATAAGTTATGAATGATTATTTTTTTATAGAGGTATTTTTATAAAGATAGCTTTTGTTTAAGTGAAAAAATTAAAATAAATAGGTGGTGTAACAATGGAATATGCTACAACAATTGCAGCGGTTATTATAGGTGGAATGATTGTAGTTTCGTTAATGACAGAGTTCTTTAACAGAAACGCTTCTGATTAATTAGTTTTAATAAACGTTGATAAATAGTTTAATTAGGCTAAAATTAGATTCTAACTAGATAGATTCTAACTAGATAGATTTACTAGTCCCTTTGTGGACAACTTTTAGGTGATCCTTCTGGAAATGGATTACCGTGCTTTAAACTTTGAGAGAATAATTTTTAGGATTAAAGTATAATTTTTCCTGAAAATAAAGCTCTCTAAAACTCCTTTTAGTTTTGTATTTAACGATTAACAAAACAATCTTCAAGATTTAAGAAGAGCTTTTCCTTTGACTTAAGAAGAGCTTTTTTTCTATTTCAGTTTTTAGTGTTGATCCATGGATCCAATAACACCATGGATTTAGCAGGGATTCGATAATTCACTTTTATTAATATCACTTCTACTAATTTTTAGTTTCACTTCTAATTTTTAGTTAAGCTTGAAAAAAGTACTTAAAAGAAAAAAATACTTAAAACTGATGTTTTAAGGTTTAAAATAGTATAACTTTCGTTAAAATTAGTATAAACGGACCCGGGGGGATTTGAACCCCCGACCTTCAGATTAGGAGTCTGATGCCCTGTCCTGACTAGGCTACGGGCCCTTAGGAATATTTTATCGTTACTTCCTTTATTCTTATTTTTTATGCGCAACGATCTTTGCATTTAAATGCGTTTGAAAAATGTAAATAATTTTATCTCATCTGCAATGCTTCATAAAAAGAAGTTTACTGTAACGGACCCGCCGGGATTTGAACCCGGGACCTTCGGATTAGAAGTCCGACGCCCTATCCAACTAGGCTACGGGCCCTTTTGTAATTTGTTAATCTTTGATCTACATGTATATTGGAGACTCTGGTTCACCTTGAACGTGTTTTGCAAGTTCTTTGAGCCTAGCCTCTATCTCTTCTGCTTCTTTTATAAGTGGCTCTGCATTGACATCTATATCCATCATCCTATTTAAAACATTCACCACACTAGCAGCTGCCCTTGGATCAGGGTACTGGTTTAGAACCTCTGCAAATAAACATGAGGCTGGAATGTTTCTTGTGGCAGTTTTTGTAAGAAGACTACCTGAAAGTCCGCTGACATTACCAAAGGGTAAAATTGGCACTTCTAATTCCTTCAACCTTTCTAAAGATTCTTTGGAATTTGCAGCACCTGCGACGCCATTGGTCTTCTGTCTAACAATTGTGCTGTTCAAGGTTATAAGTTCTTTGCTGTTATTCCTTTCCATCCAGTCAGTCATAACATTAGCCATGTCGTAGGTAACGGTTGGTGGGATTAAGAAGTCGGATAAGAATAATACTATTCCCTCTGTGCTGTATATCCTGAAGGGATGTATTGCCAATCCATTGTAAAGGACTGCAAGTGGTGGGAAGTACTTGGAACTTATGTGTCCCACTTGTTTCATGTTGAGCTCTTCAACAAGGAGCCAACCTATGATGTTTCCTATCAAACCCAGGTTCGGTGATCCTTCAAGCACCACCGCATCTTCAACCTCTTCTGAGATTATTTTACAGCATTCGACTTCTGTTTCAACCATTTTAATCATCCACCATTATGCGTTGTTTCCATATCCGCCAGTAACTTCACCAGTTTGAGCATTTACTTCAATTGCACCGAGTGTTTTGCCATTTCTGAGAACTGGCACGGTATAATATTTTCTATCTGAAGATAATTTAGGTTTACCTGTTGTTGCACCAGGTTCAGCTATTGCACTTGCTGCTGCTGATTTAGCTGCGCTGGCTGATATCACGTTACTACCTCCTGTTTGTCCCGAACTTCCTGAGGAATAGACTTCTGTTCCAGTTGTTCCAGTTGTTCCTGTGCTTGTTCCAGTTGTTCCTGTGCTTGTTCCAGCGGTTGTTTGTGCAGTTGTTCCCGAGTCAGAGGGTTGAGCTCCTGAGCCACTGCTTTGTGTGTTACTGCTCGTGGTGGTCGGTTGCCAAAAACCAGGGTTTTGACTGTTAATCTGGTAACCAGCTGCTGTTACACCTATTAAAACTACTATGACAACGGACAATAGGATTTTTGTGTTTACCATTATTAACTCACCTCTCAAATTTACAGTTTTACCACCTATGCAACGGTTGGCATGTTGGTTAATATCAATCATCCGGATTTATTGTATAGTTGGTATTTGATATTTATACTTTTCATAAACTTAACTCTTTCCACTGTACACTAATTCCAGTGATACTAGTACTCAAAAATAGATAGATTTGTAGATACAATTTGTTAACCTGCAACAAAAGATACCTTTTATACATGCAACAAAACTCTGCAGGCATGATGAGCTAAATCTGTTCTCAGCGTAATTGAGAATCATACTGATACATAACAATTAGTAACTTTTCTTTTTCATTGTATATATAACTTTCAATTTATATTTTAAGGAAAAGCTTATAATATTATTGTAATTAATGAGACAATGATGTTCATTACATAAAAAAAGAGGTGATACATTTGAGCGAAACTATTGTGATATCGCCAACATCACGGCAGGAAGGACATGCAGAATTACGTATGGAAGTCGATGATGAAGGAATTGTAACTAAAGGGCGATATTTTAGTATAACTCCGGTTAGAGGGTTAGAAAAGATGGTAACAGGCAAAGTACCGGAAACTGCACCAGTACTGGTTCAGAGGATCTGTGGTGTTTGTCCAATACCTCACACATTAGCATCTGTAGAAGCTATAGATGACTCTCTGGATATAGAAGTGCCAAAAGCAGGTAGACAGTTAAGGGAGCTTACACTAGCAGCACACACCATTAATAGTCACGCTATTCACCACTTTCTCATAGCACCTGACTTTGTTCCAGAAAATCTTTTTGCAACAGCTGTAAAATCTGTTTCTGAAATAAGGAAGACAGTACAACAGGTTGTTGACACCGTTGCTGGGGAGGGTATACACCCATCAGACATAAGGATAGGAGGAATGGCCCAGAACATAAGTGAAGTAGCAAGAAAAAGGCTTTACGCAAGATTAAAAGCATTGAAACCTAAGGTAGATGCTCACGTTGATCTTATGGTGGGCTTAATCGAAGACAAAGACCTACCTAAAGGACTCGGTGTACACAACCAGCCAACCTTAGCCACACACCAGACATACGGTGACAGGGATAAGTTTGATGTAGACAGATTCACAGAGATAATGCCAGAAAGCTGGTATGACGACCCAGAAGTTGGTAAAAGAGCATGTTCAACCATACCACTCTACGACGGTGTAAATGTGGAAGTGGGTCCAAGGGCAAGGGCATCCCAGTTCCAGGACTTCAAGGAGAGGGGTGTTGTTGCACAGCACGTTGCTAGAGCAATGGAAATGAAAATAAATCTCTCAAAGGCAATAGACATACTTGCCGAGCTCGATACTTCAGCACCTGTAAGGGCAGACTTTGATGTTAGGGGTACGAACAAACTTGGAATCGGTCCTATAGAAGGTCCTCGTGGTATGGACGTGCACATGGCAACAGTCACACCTGAGGGTAAAATTGGATTCTACAGCTGTCTTGTACCAACCACTTGGAACATCCCAACAATGGGACCTGCAACTGAAGGTTTCCACCATAAATTCGGACCACACGTAATAAGAGCTTATGACCCATGTTTATCCTGCGCAACCCACGTTATGGTGGTAGATGACGAGGATGAAAGCGTTTTAAAGAACGAAATGGTCAGGATTTAAGGGGAATATTAATGCCATACGATGCAGAGATATTGGTTATAGGCTGTGGAAACATCCTTTTCAAGGATGATGGATTTGGACCAACAGTGATAAAACGTTTAGAAGAATACTCAAAGGAGCACAGCTTACCAGAAAACAGCATGCTTATAGATGCTGGAACAGGAGGTCCACACTTCATATTTTCACTTCCTCAGGAATGCTGGAAGAAGCTTATCATAGTAGATATTGTACAGTTTGGAGCTGAACCCGGAACCATAAGAACATTCAGTGTTGAAGAGCTACCGGAGGGTTCATATGAAAATGTACATTCATGGCCTGTGAGTCAGCCTTTGCATGACCTCAGCAAACAATGTGAAATTGTTGTGGTAGGATGCCAACCAGAAACTATCTCTGCGCCCGATGTTGAACTAGGTTTAACAGAAAGTGTGGAAAATGCCATTCCCAAGGCTATAAACGTGATTTTAAAAGAAATAGGGGTTTAATATAATGTTAGCCCGAATAAAACAATTTTTAGGAATGGAGACTAAACCGAAAGAGGTAGCTTCAAAACAGGAGGTTGAGAAAGTGGCTGAAGAAGAAAAAACTAGACCAAAAATTGGTTACATCCACCTCTCAGGATGTACTGGCGATATAATGTCGCTAACTGAAAATTATGACATTCTAGCGGAATTACTCACAGATATGGTGGAAGTAGTCTACGGACAAACACTGGTGGACCTATGGGAAATGCCTGAAATGGACATAGCCCTTGTGGAAGGATCAGTTTGTCTGCAGGATGAACACAGTTTACATGAACTTAAAGAGGTAAGGGAGAAAGCAAACTTGGTTGTGGCATTCGGTTCATGCGCTGCAACAGGATGTTTCACCCGTTACTCAAGGGGAGGACAACAGGCACAGCCATCACATGAATCCTTTGTCCCAATAGCAGACTTAATTAAAGTGGATCTTGCAATACCAGGATGTCCTCCATCACCAGAGATAATAGCAAAAACAGTTGTTGCTGTAATTAACGGTGACATGGATTACCTACAGCCAATGATGGATCTTGTAGGTTACACAGAAGCATGTGGATGTGACCTGCAGAAAAAAGTTGTGAACCAATCATTATGTATAGGTTGCGGAACTTGCGCAATGGCATGTCAAACTCGTGCTATAACCATGACCAACGGCAGACCAGAAATCAACTGTGACCGTTGTGTCAAATGTGGTATATGTTACATCCAGTGTCCAAGAAGCTGGTGGCCAGCAGAAAGGATTAATAAGGATTTAGGGTTATAGGAGGATGAGAAAATGGTATTAGGAACATACAAAGAAGTTGTTACTGCAAGATCAACTGACAAACAGATCCAGAAGATCGCACAGGACGGAGGAATAGTATCTGCTCTCTTCTGCTACGCCCTTGATGAAAAGATCATAGATGGTGCAGTAGTTGCAGGACCAGGAGAAGACTTCTGGAAACCTCAACCAATGGTAGCAATGAGCTCAGATGAGATATTAGCTGCAGCAGGAACCAAGTACACATTCTCACCAAACGTGTGGATGCTTAAAGAGGCTGTAAGACAGTACGGTCTTGAAAAAGTTGGCACAGTCGCAATACCATGCCAGACCATGGGTATAAGGAAAATGCAGTCATACCCATTTGGTGTGAGGTTCCTTGCAGACAAGATAGCTCTGATTACAGGCATATTCTGTATGGAGAACTTCCCATACGAATCACTCAAAACATTCATATCAGAGAAAGCAGGAATTAGCCCGGAACTCGTTGAGAAGATGGACATCGGTAAAGGAAAATTCATTTTAGAGACTGCCGATGATGTAATAAAACTTCCACTCAAAGAAACCCACGGTTACGAGCAGAATGGATGCAAAGTCTGCCTTGATTACGTTGCAGAATTAGCAGACGTGTCAACTGGCTCAGTAGGATCACAAGATGGATGGTCAACTGTGTTCACCAGGACAGATGTTGGTGAAACATTATTCAAATCAGCTGTTGAAGCAGGTGTTATTGAAACTAAACCTGTAGATGAAGGCAAATTTGGAATGGAAATGCTCAAAAAACTCTCAAAACAGAAAAAAGAGAAAGCAATGAAAGTTATTGATGAGAAAAAAGCCATGGGATTACCAATTCCTTACAAAGCAAGCAGCGAGAAAGAGGACCCACTTGCAAACATCTAAATAAAAGTTAAAGGGGTTGTCCCCCTTTGCTTTTCCTATTTTTAAGATTTCAGAAACTGTTTTAAGAAAACTATTTTAAAGGATTTTAATGGATCTACATCTAATGGATCTAGGGTTTATCAATTAGCATTGTTAACTCAATTAATCTTATTAAATCAATCAACGTTACTAATGGTTTAAAAAGAGTTTTTCGTTGATTTTTAAGCTTTTTTGTAAATTTAAAGTTCTTTAATAATTCTATCATCAACAAAGATCAAAAAAGATTTTTAATAAATTTTCTTTTAATAAAATTTTCTCAAATAAAAAAAAGGGACCTAATAAAAAAGAAAGAAGATCACTCTGTTGTGACCTTACAGCCATCTGGCTCAACCATAACAGTGTGCTCTGACTGGGAAACCCATGCATTGCTTTTTTCTTTTAGAACGTGGTAAGGGTATATGGCCCTTGATGATACAAGCTTTCTCATGGCCAGCCTGTTTTTGTTGCCGTCGAAACGGTCCATAACCCACCTGCCTGCAAATGGCAGGTTCCTGTAATCTTCTTCAATAACTTCAAGAAGTTTTCTGGCCTGCTTCATCCTCAGCGGCCTGTCCCTCAGGAACCTGAAGATGTAAGTTTCGTTCATATCCCCAACACGGCCCACACCATCGGTTACAAATGGTTCTATTGCAACTACATCTCCTTCTTCAAGTTTATGGTTATTTTTCTCCTTGATGTTTGGAATTGAAATTCCTGAGTGGAGTATGTACTGTTCCAGGCTGTGTCCTGTTAAATTTGCAACGGGTTTAAACCCTTTGTTTGTTATTGTTTCCTCGATAACAGCTCCTATCTTACCAACTTCCACTCCTGCTCTTACAGTGCTTATGGCATTTTCAAGGGCTTCCTGAGAGGTTTCAATCATCCTACGGTGTGTTTCCACCTCTTCTTCAGTCTGGTTTTCTGGGATTTCACCATCATCCATTCCAACAAGAACGCTGACAGCTGAATCTGCAATGTAACCATCTACATGGGATCCGAGGTCAATTTTGACAAGATCTCCCTTTTTAAATCGTGTTTCATCCCCCTGGGGTGATGTGTAATGGGCGGTGATCTCGTTTATTGAAACGTTGCATGGAAAAGCAATTTCCCCACCAAGCTTCTTTATGTTGCCTTCAACAAATTCCACAAGGTCTAAAACTTTCATATTTTCTTCTATATAATCTACGGTCATTTCTCTTACTTTTGATACAATTTTTCCTGATTTTTCGTACATCTCAATCATTGTAACCACTGAAGTTCATTTCAAAGTTAAGCAAAAATTCGCCATTAATAAATTTAAAATAATATTATAGACCATTAATGATATATAAAAACCATAATTTATATGTGGGTGTGTACCAGGCCAATATCATGATCTTATTTTGTATCATGAGGAACCGATAGTTACAGTTATAAAGCAGTTGATAAAGAGTAGAGGTAAATCAGTTGATAAAAAGAGGGGGATAGTATGGATGCGATTCCACAAAATGTTTTCTGGATAATCATTGCTGTGATTGCAGTTGCAGGTCTTGCAGTTGCATTCATGCAGTGGAGAAGGGTGAGAGAATCCCAGAGTAATGTTGAATTTCTGGCAAAGCAGGCGGAACTTAAGAAAATAGAACTCGTTGAAAGGGATCTTGAAGCCAAGCGTACCATGGGTAGTGTGGTTTTACCAAAGGATCAGCAGGAGAAACTTTCCAAGATAAGGGGCAACACCTCGAATCTCATGCAGAAGGCTGGTTACCTTAACAGTGAGATAAACGAACGGATAACAAGGCTTGAAGCCAAAACTGAATACCTCAAACTTCAAAAACTCCTGAACGACATAGAAAAAAAGGAAAAGGAACTTGAAAAAAAGACAGAAGGCTTTAAGGAGGAATAATCATGGAGGCTTTATCGTTGTTCGCAATACTTGTGCTGGCTGGTGCAATTATTGTGCTGCTTTACTACTACATGCAGGATGTGAGAAACTCTCCCTTTTCAAGGTTACAGACTCAAAGGTATGGGGCAGGTGAAGCCTCGGCGGCAGGTGGAAAAATGTCTGGGATGACAGATAAGGTGTATGGAGTGGGTGAAAAGTTGAAAGGTAAGGTTAAGGATGTTCCAATATCTACGGATGTTTTCTCAGCAAAGATAGAAGCATTTCTAGATGACAAAAGCGACCAGCTCATAGAGGACTGGGAGCTTGCAACCAAAAAGGATCTTGTGGACGTTGAAAAGAGGTACAGCAAAATTTCAAGGGATGTAGATGAGCTTGAAAGCAGATTCAACGAGTACAGAGGTTCAACAAACAAGAAAATCGAAAAAATTGAGGAAAGACTTGAAAAACTGGAAAATCTCCAGGTAGAGAAAAAATCCTGAAGTTTTCATCTTTAACTTCTCTTAGATTTCATATTTTTTAGTCTTGGTGATCTTCGAGGGATAAAACGTTTCTTGGCCTTCATGAAGTTTGAAGTTACAATTAACAATTCAGGATTTCAAGTTGAAATAATGGCTCTATCATGATTTTAGTTGAAAATTTTATTAAAAATTCTAATTATTCGCATAAATTTTAATAAAATATCAATGCAAAGCTTTATATACTGTAAAATCTAAACATTGGTGTACAGCGGGGTGGGGTAGTCTGGTAATCCCGCGGGGCTCATAACCCCGAGAGCCCTAGTTCAAATCTAGGCCCCGCTATTTTAATTTTCGATTTTTAATGGCAAGCCGAAGGGCAGCTAACGGTTTTTCGTAAACTGAGGAAACTCCACCCATCGTACAGAACCGTGGTGCTATAAAGCACGTGCTGAGAAGCGTGACACTGGAGCAGAAACGACACGTCTTCCAATGGATGAAAATGATGCATTGCTGATGACACTGGAAGGAACGGTGAAACGGCTATTCCACGGGATGCAAGGGCAAATACTGCTGATGAATCCTGTATGAAGCAGAGGTAGCTCGCATAGATGAATGCTGCTGGAACAGAAGGTGGGTTACTCTCGGCATGCCATTTTTACATCTTATTTCTTGTTCACTTAACTTCAGTCACCTTTAATAACTACTCTTAAATAACTACTTTTATGAAGTTGTAGATCTAAAACTAGATTGAAAAAAATTTAGTTGATCTAGAAGTTAATCCTTAAACCCTGGTTTAAACCCATATAAATTAACATAAAACTGCTTAATATCTTTAAGGATTTCAAATCAGCAGGTAAAAATGGACATTTACAGCCTTTCTTACAAAAATTTGCACAGGAACAAATGGAGAAATATCTCAACTGTTTTGAGAATATCTGTGGGGGTGCTGATCCTCACAGTTCTTCTAAGCTCTGGACTGGGGATCAACAGTGCCTTAAAGCAGGCTCAAAATGTAACAGGGAATGTACTTTCAACAGAAAGCCAGAATCAAAATAAAAACGGTTTAACTGATTTGTTATCCTCTGCAAAGGATTATATAAACTCTGTTTTTGGAACGAGTTTCAGCAACTCGGAATTTATTGGCATGTTGAAGAACTTTTTGATGAACTTCGTCTACTTTCTGGATTTTATTGCGAGCATGGTACTGCTTGTTGGGCTTTTAGGAATTTTAAACATCATGAATATTAATTTACTTGAAAGAAGAAGAGAAATAGCTTTATTAAAGGTTATGGGTTTCACTGAAAACCAGATAATCCTCAGCACAGTTCTGGAGGCAGGGCTTCTCGGCTTGATTGGAGGTTTAATAGGCACGACACTTGGAGTCTGTGGAATAGTCCTTGTTTCAGGCATAATAAAATTCAATCAGATCTTCATTTTAATGCCCCTGTGGCTGCCTGCAGGCATTCTTGGGTTAACGATAGCTTTAAGCATGATTATAGCCCTTTATCCTGCACTGCGTGAATGTAAAAAAGATGCACTGTCAGCTTTGCGGTACGAATGAATGACAGTTTAGGACAGATATCTTAAGGGGATATTATACTTTTTTAAAGGGATATTATCTTATTTTCCATTTAATTATCCATTTAAGCTTAATAGGTCAGTTAAACTCAATAAGACAACAAAATAAGCTCAAGGGACACTTCAATTATTGAGAAGAATAACTGATACAAATATCAACTTCCTTAATGGCAGTTGGTAGCCCTTCCTCATGAAGTTCAGTGTGATCCCAAGGATTGCAACTGCTGTCGCCAGATACTCGATGTTGAATTCACCCGAACCAGAGATAAGGGTATGGAATCTGGTGATTGCAAGTATGAGTAATGAAACAGACACCAGAGGCATTAAGAAGTATTCTCTTTTGTTAACAACATGGTATGAAACTTTGAACTTAATTTTACATTTTTCGTAGTTTAAAGCATCTTTAAATTCATCTTTAACCAGAAACCTGTACCTCTTCCTCTTTTTATAAAGCTCAACGTAATCTGACTTAATGGTATCCCTGAATCTTTTCTTTGTTTCTCCATACTGCAGAAAAGTTTCAATCTTCACCTGTTTTGAGGATCTCCATGCCCATGGGCACTGTAAAGGATCCACCATCCAGTTTGTAACCATCCAATTCAAGGAAGGTTTCATAGCCCAGATCCTCAAGGGACAGCCATGTTGGGGCACGTTATCATTTTATTAAGATATGGCTTGTTAATGATAAATAAGTTGATACTTTTTTAGTATATCCAAAAATAAACCTACTTGGAAGGCATATTTTTAGTTTTCATGCTAGTTTTCATGGATTTCATCGGCATTTGAATTATTTTCAAGTTTAAATGGTTGAAATTATTGTTTGAAAAGATTTAGGACTATTTGAGCTGGTCCAAGCCACTCTTTAAAGATTTCGAAAAAGATAAAAAAATTTAAGATAAATTAAAAGGATAAATTAAACTTAAAAAAATAGTTGTTCAATGGTTTCAACCCTTAAAATCTTCATAAACTCTTAAAGACGTAGCAAGGGCCTTTGTCTCTGCTATGATGGACCCCATCATTATTGCAAGTAGAAGCTGTTCGTTTTTAGCTCCAAAATTTCTTGCAGCCTCAAGGTGGGTTGCAAGGCAGTGGTCAGCTCCAAGTGCAGAGGCTGCTCCTATGGAAATAAACTCTTTGGTGAGTGGAGGCAATGAATCATCCATCATAAGGACCTCAGATTTCTCAACGTAGGCCTTCAAAGCCTTTGGATTCTCTGCAAGAACCTGGAATATCTTCGGAACAAAACCGAAGTAAGCCTCCAGTTTCAGGAACATCTCCTCAACATCATATTCACTATGCATGTAATCATCTCTTTTTTTATTTTCATGATTTACAGTTCATTTAATAAAGATAACAGTTAATTAAAATAAATAGTTTTTGAATTCTTTCGTGATTGATGATGTTACATTTTAATTAAGTGAAAGAAATTAACTAAGTAGAAAATTAAATTAAAGAAAAAAAATGAGTTGAAATCTTGAAGAGAATCAAATCTTCAAGAAAAACTGTAACCTACTTCCTGGCAGCACCCTCACTGCAGTAATAGAAATTCACCAAGCCGTATTCACCCTGAACTGGACATTCTCCACATAAACAGCCTTTCTTTTCAAGTTCGCAATCGGTTTTCCCACCAGCACAAAAAAGACGCTGATCCCTGTTACTCATGCATGCATTGCGAGTTGGACATCCCGGACAGATACATCTATCTACATTTTTTTTGGTGTAAGGAACTAAAATCTCGCCTTCTGCTTTGATTATGGAACTAACACGGAATATGTTTCCACTTGGTTTGTGGGCCTGTCCATCCCCTTCACCGTGCAGGTCTGTAAAGTAAAGACCTCCAGGTCCAAATGCCAACCCACAGGGGCTTGCAGCATTTTCCCCAGTGTACCTGACAAAAACGTCAAAGGATTTAACCCCTGAATTATCATCGTTGATTTTCATCTTCACAATCACCTTTCCCTTCTCACCGCGCCCTTGTACGTATGCTCCACCAAAGAAAGCCACAAAGAGCTCGTCATCGTACTCGTAAGGAAATTCTTCGTGCTGCATGAAATCAAGGGCAGTTATTCCCTGACTTAAATGGGTCCAAAAGAGTGAATTTGTTCGCATACTTTGAGGCCACCCGTAATTCTTACCAGATTCTACTTTAGCCACTCTGTCATCGTATGCAGGCCCATTATCGCTTATGTAGAGTAATCCATCGCTTTCACGCCACGCTGCACCGAACGGATTTCTGAAACCCTTGGCGTAAACTGGGCTTTCTGGATCTGGGTTGTCTTCTGGTATGCTGCCGTCCAGGTTCATCCGCAGAACCTTGCCCCGTAGTTCTGCATCGTCCTGGGCAACCTCTGGATTCACCATACCCTCTCCAAGGTTCACATACAGTTTACCGTCAAATCCTACACTAACCGCCTGAATCTGGTGTGCAGCCCTTATTGAGGGTATATCTTTGAGTATTGTTTCCATTGAGTCCATTTTCAGGCCATTTTTGCTTTTGATCCTGACGAGCCTGTTTTTCACCTCACCTCGATCCTCGTAGATCATGGATACAAACAGATCACCGGTTTCAGGCTCAACGCAGATCCCTGTTACTCCAGACTCTCCAGTTCCAGGGAATTCGTAGTTTGGCTGGAAGTTTAGGAGATTTTCAGCGTAACTGTGCACCTTCCAATCATTGGTAATTACTTTGATGTTCCCATACAACTCTGTAACGTACAAGAGGGGATCATCTAGATTTTCAGTTGGTTCTGGCACAAATGCTAGGTTTACAGGTAGATCCAGCCCTGTTACCATGGTTTCTATTTTAAATCCTGGAAATATCCACCATCGTTTTTCAACATCCTCCATGAAATCACCTTCATAACTCTTTAAAATCGGGTTTGGTTGAGTGTTTTGTCATCAACATGTCTCCCTGAAATCACCTTCACAACCCATCACATTAATGTCTGTTGTTATAAACAGATATATTTTTATTATTCAATGACTGCTTAAGCAATGAACTTCTTGTGGACATACATTTAAAGGCGATTTGGGGATCACGAAACAAATAATAATAATATTTTACATAATTATAACATTAAAGGAGGTTACTGAACATTGTTTTAAGTTCTTAGATGTGAATTTTAAAGATAGAATTTTCTATGGATTTTTAAAATCCTTTTAAAATTGGGGGTATAAATGAGTTGGAGGTATAAAGCATGGTTGAAATTGGTTTTAAGCTTACAAGCGAAGTTTTTGGGCCTTTAGAACTGGTTCATTGTGCTGAACTTGCTGAAAAAGCAGGATTTGATTTTGCAAGCATATCTGATCATTACCACCCATGGATCAACAATCAGGGAAACAGTCCATTTGTCTGGAGCACGCTCGGCGCCATATCCCAGGTAACAGAAGACTTGGGCCTGATGACAGGTGTAACGTGTCCAACGATCCGGCAGCACCCTGCCCTTGTAGCCCAGGCCGTTGCCACCGTGGCTTCAATGATGCCTGGCAGGTTCATCTTTGGAGTGGGTTCAGGTGAGAATCTGAACGAACACATCTACGGAGATCACTGGCCCCCGGCACCTGTAAGAATTGAGATGCTCACAGAAGCTGTGGATCTCATCAGAACTTTATGGCAGGGTGGAATGCAAGATTATGAAGGTTTTTATTACCACGTTGAAAACGCACAGATCTACACACTCCCTGAAGAACTCCCACCAATATACATGGCTGCAGATGGACCAATAGCTGCTGAAGCCGCTGCAAGCAACGGTGACGGGCTGATTGTAAGCGGTGGGAAAAAGGATCTCCTGGACCTATTTAAGAGAACTGGTGGAAAGGAAAAGCCCAGCTACTCTGAAATTTCAGTAGGCTGGGCAGAAACTGAAAAAAAAGCAGTGGACCTTGTTTACCATTACTGGCCCCTCATGGTTGTTAAGGGAAGCTTGAGCTGGGACATTCCCACACAAACCCACTTCGAGGAACTTGTAAAAAATGCAAGAAAGGAGGATATACCAGAGAGACTTCCTTGCGGTCCTGAACCCCAACCGTACATAGATAAAATAAAAAAAAGTGTAGATGCAGGTTTTGACAGGGTGTGCATCCAGCAGATAGGTAGCAACCAGGAAGATTTCATTGAATTCTGCAAAGATGAGATACTGCCAGAGTTTCGTTAAATTTTAAAGATTTTATTCTTTAAAATCTTTTTCCTAAAAACTCTTTTAAAAAGACTTTTAAAAGCATGAATGGATTTAAAACGACTTAAAGTGCATGAAACTGGAATATCTCTAGAATTAGAATATTCTGAATCTAAAAAACAAGATTTAGAAAAACAAGATTTAGAAAAACAAGATTTAGAAAAACAAGATTTAGAAAAGTGAAGGAAACAAAATGGAAAAGCATGTTCAATGGCTTATTGCATCCTTGAACTTATCAAACAATCCCTTTTCCTCAGCGTAGATTTCATCTCCGCTAACATCTGCAAATTCACGCAGAAGTTCCTTCTGTTTTGGGTTGAGTTTTTTGGGTGTCACGATCTTAACCTTCACGTAAAGATTTCCCTTACCGTTCCAGCGCAGATGGGGCATTCCCTGACCTTTTACTCTGAATGAGGTTCCTGTCTGGGTTCCTGCAGGTATTTTAAGTTCCACAGTACCGTCAAGTGTTGGGGCTTCAAGAGTGTCACCGAGGGATGCCTGGACAAAGCTTATTGGCATCTCGTAGGTTAAATCCGATCCCTCACGCTGGAAGAGCTCGTGATTTTTCACCCTTATCATAACGTAAAGGTCTCCAGATGGACCACCTTTTGCACCAACATCTCCCTCACCAGCAACACGAAGTCTGCTACCGTTATCAACACCTGCCGGTACTTTGATGTGTATGGTGCTTTTCTTCCTTATTATTCCCCTTCCATGGCACTCTCTGCAGGGTGTTTCTATGATTTTTCCCTCACCTTTACAGGTGCTGCAGGGTCTTACAGTTGCAAACTGACCAAGGGGTGTGTTGTTAACCTGGCGTACCTGTCCTGATCCTCCACAGGTCTGGCATGTTGTGACCTTGCTTCCTGGCTCTGCCTTGCTGCCGTTACAGTGGGGACATGTCTTCTTGTGGGGCACCTCAATATCCCTTTCAAAGCCCTTTGCAGCTTCTTCAAGTGTGATTTTAAGGTCATAAGCAATGTCATCTCCCCTTTGAGGGCCGTTCCTTCTGCCGCCTCCAAATCCGAAGAGGTCGAATATGGAATCGAATCCACCACCTCCACTGCTTCCGCCTCCAAATCCAAAGCCCTTGAATATGTCTTCGAAGTTTATGTTGTTGAATATGTCTTCCTGTGAGAACCCGTTCATGCCTGCATGGCCGTATTTGTCGTATTTTGATCGTTTATCATCATCTGAGAGTACAGCGTAGGCTTCGCTTATCTCCTTGAATTTTTCTGTACATTCTGGGTCGTCGCTCACATCGGGGTGGTACTTCATGGCCAGTTTACGGTAGGCCTTTTTAATTTCTTTTTTATCTGCGTTTTTGTCCACCCCAAGGACTTCGTAATAATCACGCTTTTCTGCCATAGAATCTTACCTTTAAATTTTCAATTTCAATTTTTTTTATTTTGTTAATAATTTCAATTTTTTTTATTTTGTTAATTGGTATACAACTTAATTAATACTCAAACTAGTTTTCAAGTTTGTGGTGATATTAAATTTTTTGTAACTTTCTTAATTTGTGAATGTAACTTATTGTGAATGTAAATATGAATATAAATAACTATATGAACACAACTTTGAACATAATGTTTTTTTTGAAGATTGAACCTTTATAAATGCTGTAATGAATAAAAGGTATAACATGAAAATAGATAAAAGATGGGTAGGGTTAACTACCCGTGTTTCACTCTCTGAAACGTTGATTTAATCCTTGACATTGTAGTCAGCGTCTATGGTGTCGTCGTCTTTACCTGCACCTTTCTGGTCTGCATTTTCCTGACCTGCACCCTGTTCCTGTTGTGCTTGAGCCTGAGCCTGCTGTGCCTGCTGGTAGATAGCTGCACCAACTTCTTGAACTGCCTTTGTGAGCTCCTCTGTTTTGGATTTGATTGCTGCCAGGTCGTCGCCCGTTGTAAGTTCCTTTAACTCTTTAGCAAGTCCTTCTATTGTGGATTTTTTGTCTGCATCCACCTTGTCGCCGAGTTCGTCAAGAGTTTTCTCTGAGGTGTAGATCATTGAGTCTGCGTTGTTCCTGATCTCAATTTCTTCCTGTTTTTTCTTGTCCTCTTCAGCGAACTTCTCTGCTTCCTTAACCTTTGCATCAATTTCATCTTTGGATAACTTGTTTGGAGCGGTTATCGTAACTTTTTGTTCTTTACCTGTTCCAAGATCCTTTGCTGACACGTTCATAATTCCGTTTGCATCTATATCAAAGGTGACCTCGATTTGAGGCGTTCCCCTTGGTGCTGGTGGAATTCCAACAAGCTGGAACCTTCCAAGTGTTGTGTTGTCAGCTGCCATTGGCCTCTCACCCTGAAGCACGTGAATATCCACAGAAGGCTGGTTGTCAGCTGCTGTTGTGAATACCTGGCTCTTCTTGGTTGGTATGGTGGTGTTTCTCTCAATCAACTTGGTGAAAACACTTCCCATGGTTTCTATACCCAGTGATAGTGGGGTTACGTCAAGAAGAACAAGGTCTTTAACATCACCGGCCATTACTCCTCCCTGAATTGCAGCTCCCATTGCCACACACTCCATTGGGTCTATTCCACGTTCAACCTTTTTGCCTATGAATTTTTCCACAAATTTCTGGACTGCAGGCATCCTCGTTGGTCCTCCAACAAGTATTATCTTATCCACATCAGATTTGCTCATTTTAGCATCGGATATTGCCTGTTCCATAGGTTTTGAACATCTCTGGATGATGGGGTCCACGAGTTTCTCAAGCTGGGCCCTTGTAAGTGTTGTTGTTAAGTGTTTAGGTCCCTCTGAAGTTGCTGTTATGAATGGAAGGTTGATGTTGGTTGTCAGGGTGGTTGAAAGTTCGATTTTGGCCTTTTCTGATGCTTCACGCAGCCTCTGAACAGCCTGATCGTCGTCCATAAGGTCAACGCCAGTATCTTTTTTGAAGTCCTCTGCAAGGTGTTTCATTATGGCGTTGTCCATGTCTGTTCCACCGAGTTTGGTGTCACCGCTTGTGGATTTAACCTCAAATATTCCTCCTCCGAACTCCATCACAGTAACGTCCAGTGTTCCACCACCGAAGTCAAATACCATTATCTCAAGTTCGTCGTCCTTTGACTTGTCGATACCGTAGGCTAGACTTGCTGCTGTTGGTTCGTTAACAAGACGTACAACATCTAAACCTGCTATTGTACCTGCATCTTTGGTTGCAGTTCTCTGGTTGTCGTTGAAGTATGCTGGGACCGTTATAACTGCTTTACTTACAGGTTCTCCAAGGAAGGATTCTGCATCCTTCTTTATTTTCTGGAGTATGAAGGAGGATATCTCCTGGGGAGTGTACTCCTTGCCCATGATCTTTACCTTGTAATCTGTTCCCATACTTCTTTTAATGGCACTTATTGTCTGTTCTGGGTTTGTAACTGCCTGTCTTCTTGCAGGTTCACCTACAAGTCTCTGTCCATCTTTTGTGAATGCAACGTAGCTTGGGAAAGCTTTACCGTACTGTGTTGCACCCTCTGCACTTGGTATGATGGTGGGTTTTCCACCGATTAGAACGGCTGCTGCTGAGTTACTTGTACCCAGGTCTATACCTATTATTTTCTCTTTTTTAGCCATGAAATTCGCCTCTTAATATGTTCAATTAAATTTCTTTCAACTTTTTCAATAATTTTTTCAACAAATTTTTAATAACTCTTTTTAATAAACTTTAACTCTTCAAATAAAGAATTTTTAACCAATAAAATGGTCTTAAATTCAAGCTTCATAAAATCTTTAAAATGCAGCTTTCATTTAATAATAACATTTCATAAAATTTTAATTGTACAAATTTTAGACGTTACTACCTTAAATGTTTTTCAGGTTTTTAAGCTGTATTTTAAGGGTCTACTTTCTCTTGCAGACCTTAACCTTGGAGTACTTGATAACCTTGGATCCGAGGGTGTAACCCTTTCCAAGTTCCTCTATAATTATGCCATCGTCGTAGTCCTTATTGTCTTCAACCATGAGGGCTTCGTGTTTGAATGGGTCGAACTTTTCACCCTTGGCCTTGATCTGACAGAGTCCCTCTCCCTCGAGAATGTCCTTGAGTTTCTTGTAAATTATCTCAACTCCTTCCTTAAGGTCCTTTGGATCAGCCTCCAACGCTCTTTCAAAGTCTTCATAGGCATCTATGATCTTTATGATTAAATTTTCGTTGGCGTATTTAACATAATCCTTCATGTTCTTCTCGGATCGTTTTTTAAAATTCTCGAAGTCTGCCTGAAGGCGCTGTAGTTGATCATGATATTCTTCCATCTTCTGGTTTTTATCCTTGATCTCCTTGTTCTTTTCCTGGATTTCCTTCTCTTTTTTGGAGATCTCAGATTCAAGATGGTCTAGATCCTTCTTTAACTTTTGTAATTCTTCTTTATCTGTCATTTATTCACCTTTTCTGTGGTATAACAAGAACAGTAACCTTTAACTATTATAGTTACCAAAGGTTATATAAACCTTTCGCACAACTATAGTAGTAGAACCTTATAAAATTAAACGAGTGTCAAAATATGGATCTTGAAGAAATACTTGATGTAATGGGCTGTAAAACCAGAAGAGACATACTGAATCTCCTGAGGGATGAGCCAAGATTTGTAAGTGAGATATCAAGGGAACTGGACGTTGGTCAGAAGGCCATAATAGAGCACCTGCGCGCAATGGAACAGCTTGGAATACTGAGCTCATCCTTCCGGAAGATAGAACGTGGAAGACCCAGAAAGTACTATGGAATTTCTCAGGACATAGAAATTCAAATATTCATAAGTCCAGATTCCATACAGATGAACCTCATAGGAGAGGAGTTTTCAGAGCTTAAAAACCTTGAGGGTAGAATCCGCATGGGAGAAACAGAAGTGGCAGGAGAGCTCAGAAGACTTATTAAAAAGTATGATACAGCTAAAAAGAATGCTGAAAAACTTTTGAAACAGGTTGAAAGCCACAATCAACACGATCAATGTTCTCGAAGGTACTGAGAATGGAATAACGTATGATCTTATTGGGGGACGAGTTCATATCTCCTATAATATGGCCTTTTAAATATTGGACATCCCATAAGTAATTCGTTCATTACTTAATTCTCTTGTTCAATCTACTTAATTCTCTTGTTCAACCAGTTTAAAACTTCTCTCCAGGACTTAAAAACTTATTATAGATCAGTACTATAAAAATCAGTACTATAGATCCCTGCAGTTCCAGGAGGCAACGGCAGCCTGCCCCATGGACACGGAACCATCGCCTGCACAACTATTTTTATGCTGGACAAACCTGTAACCTGCATCTTCCACCACGCGTTTTATGGTCATGCTCACGGCTTCATTGTAGAAAACACCGCCTGAACCTCCAATAACTTCAAGACCACTTTTTTCAGCGGCCCTCAATGCCAGCTCAGCAAGCCCCTCTGAAACAGCCTTTTGAGCCGCTCTTGCAATATCTGCAGTTCTCTCAGACTGTTTCATCTCAAGAACAGATAACATTATCTGGGTCGTGTCAAGAACATCCATTCCGTCATGTTTTTTAATTTCAACTGGAATTTCGAGGGAATCCTGCCCCATTCTTGCTGCAGATTCAAGCTTCATGGAACACTCTCCTTCGTAGGTTCTCTCACCGCATATTCCAAGGGCAGAGGAAATTGCATCAAGCACCCTACCTGTACTCGTTGTTGTGTTGATGTTGAAATCTCGCTCCAGCTGTTTTGAAACGAGTTCAATCTCCTTCTCACCGTGCTTGAAGTAACCTTTGTAGTTTTTCATGAGCTCCACAAGCTTTTCCGTGTCGCAGATGTTGTAGAGCATTGACATAACCATTCTCATTGGATACTTGGTTGTGAGGTCTCCGCCTGCCATTTTCTGGGGCATCAAACTTCCAACCCGCATGTAGGTTCCAGGTTTTATGTGGAGTATCTCACCGCCCCAGGCAGTTCCGTCCTCTCCGTAGCCAACACCATCTGCAGCTATGCAGATCATCTCTTCAACATTGTTGTCAACAGAGAGGGCTGCTGCATGGGCGTGGTGATGTTGAACCTTCAAAACAGGGCATTGAAACTTTTCTGCAAGTTCTTCTGCAAGTTTGGTTGTGAAAAACATTGGATGGAGGTCACATGCAACAACGTCCACTGATTCTGTTTTAGTTATGCCCATTAAATGATCTATGGCATTTTGAAGGTACCTGAAGGTTTCGTACTTGGTTGTGTTGCCTATGTGCTGGGAAACGTAGCACTTGCCCTCCTTCAGTATGGAGAAGGTGACGTCGATCTCGGGTCCCAGTGCAAGCACGTTCAGATCCGGGTTGATCCTGGAAAAATCGTAGGGTTCAGGCACGTAGCCCCTTGAACGCCTTATAAATGCCATGTCCCCTCCCCTAAACCTTACAACCGAGTCGTCGCACCTGTTCACGATCTTTCTGTCGTGAAGGAGGAAGTAATCTGCAACACCTTCCAGTTTCTCAATTATGTCACTGTTATCTATGAGCATGGGCTCTCCTGGCATGTTTGCAGATGTCATGATGAAAGCAGGCTCGTCTGTGTACTGGAAAAGCAGGTGGTGAAGTGCAGAGTATGGAAGCATCACTCCAAGGTTGTGAAGCACGGGCGAAACGGATGGTGCCAGGTAATAATCCTGATTTTTGTTCAGAACAACTATAGGACGTCTCCTTGAAAGCAGGGTTCTCTCCTCAAAGTCTGCAACCTCTGCAAAGGTTTTAATGGTATCAACATCGGGAGACATGCATGCAAAAGGTTGATTAAACCTTCCAAGACGTTTTCTAAGCTCTTTTACAGGTCCATCATCTCTTGTTTTCACAACGAGGTGTGTACCTCCAATTCCCTTCACGGCAAGTATTTTACCCTCATCAAGAAGTTTCACAGCATCTTTGATGGGATTTTCCGATTCAACTCGATGTTTACCGTACAAAAATACCTCTGGTCCGCATTCAGGGCAGCAGGTGGCTTCTGCATGGTACCTCCTATCTTCTGGATCCCTGTACTCATCCATACAACTGCTGCAGAGTGGAAACTCGTCCATGGAGGTTCTTTCTCTGTCGTAGGGCACGGATCTTATAACTGTGAATCTAGGCCCACAGTCTGTGCATGCTGTGAAGGGATATTTGTACCTTCGATCGCCCTTTTTTAAAACTTCTTCAAGGCATTTATCGCATGTTGCAAGGTCTGGTGGTATTACAGATGATCCTGAGAAGTTTTCAGAGCTTTTAAATATTTCAAAGTCTTCAAATTCTTGAGGCCCTGGTTTCAACCATTCTACCTTCAAAGAGTTTATTTTGGATATTGGAGGTTTATTTTTTTTTAAATTCTCTGTAAAATTTTTTATATCGCTTTTTTCTCCTTCAAGCAGGATTTCAACCACGTTTCCAAGGTTGCGCACGTATCCTGTAAGGTTAATGCTCTTTGCTATTCTGTATACGGTGGGTCTGAATCCAACTCCCTGTACTATTCCCTGCACTAAGATTCTGGCTTTTTCCAAGTTCATACCCCATAATGGTAAGTTCAGTAAAACTTAATTATTTAATTCTCACAGAAATTAAATTTTAAGCTACTTTTGGACATCATCTAATGGATGGTCCTAACATCATTAACATGTAACATCATTCAATTATATCATTCAGTTATCTAGTTCATAGAATTGTTTTTAATGTTTCAGCTTTATATATTAGGGATGATGAGATCAGTGATACCATGAGGGAGATACTTCAAAAACTTATGAAAGGAGAAATTTCAGTTGAAAAAGCTGAAAAAATGCTCAAAACCATGCAAATCCAGGAATTAGGGGATTTTGCAAAGTTAGACGCGGGTAGACATGCTCGTACAGGTTTTCCAGAGTCTATATTTGCAGAGGGCAAATCTGAAGAGGAGATCGTGAAGATAGTCAGGGCATCTTCCAGGCAGGGACGCGTTCTTGTAACAAGACTTGAAAAAGAAAAGTACGAGGCAATAAAAGACAAACTGAAATTTCTGGAAGATGAAGGTTTTAAGCTGGAGTACCACCCCAGGGCAAGAATTCTTTCAGCCAAAAAACAAGAAACAGAAAAGCTAGGAAAAATAGGAATTATAACTGCTGGAACATCTGACATCCCGGTTGCAGAGGAGGCCAGGGTGGTTGCAGAGGAATCAGGATGTGAGATCATGAAGGCCTACGATGTTGGAGTGGCAGGAATCCACAGGCTCTTCTCCTACCTGGAGCAGATGATCCAGGAGGACGTTAAGATAATCGTGGTGGTTGCAGGCATGGAAGGAGCACTTCCATCGGTGGTTGCAGGTCTTGTGGACATTCCAGTTATTGGAGTTCCAACTTCCGTGGGGTATGGTGTTGGAAGGGAAGGATTCACAGCACTTTACTCAATGCTCCAGTCTTGCGCGCCGGGAATTGCTGTTGTGAACATTGACAACGGTTTCGGAGCTGCAATCTTTGCTGCAACCATGCTTCAATCCATTCATTAAATGGCTTGAAATGATACTGCATGGGCTAATTATTGGGTTATTTTCATCGTGGATAAGATTAAGGCGTTCATTTTTTTTCCATGGGGACAGTTGTAAACGCAAAGACCGCAAACAGTTGGAGTTTCAGTGTCTTCAAGTTACTTGTTGATTGTTTTGTTTCTAGAAATACAATTGTACTCATGTTTTATATGTGTATTGATATTTTAAACAGTTAAATTTAAGTATTGATGCTTATATATACTCATTTAGTGATAAAGAGAAAGTATCATCTAAATAAGACCTAAATTAGAGTTTGTTGGGGAAAATATTTAAAATTATCGGTTTTCATAGCTTCATTGTGATTTTGCTGAACACCTGTTCAACAATTCCAGAAAATCTAGGACAATAACTTTTAAAGGCATTAAAAACATAATATATGATTTTATCGATTAAAATCATTTTAACATCCATCTTATTCAACACAACTGTTAAATTTGTTGTTTTTGAGTTAAAAAAGAATACAAAATTGGCAACATTACAAATCAATACGCGGCAAAATCGAAGACTTTTTCAGGTTATGTAAATCAGGACTAAGCCTGAAAAAAATTATACCAGAACCTGTTGAAAGAACCACCATGCTAACTGTACTTTTAGTAGGACTCATCACAACACAGGATTACAACACAAAAACAGCCCTGCAAAAACTTTCAGAAACTGAAAAAAATTAATACCTAAATAAATTTTTTGCCTTTTAATTTTTTGCCTTTTAATATAAAACTTTTAATGTAAAATAAAAATTTGCACAGGAAAATTCGCACAGAAACACTGAGAGGTACTGCCAATAAAAGAGTATCAAAAAAAATTTTAAACCGTTTTTTTACCGTACATTACTGTGAAGGTGTAGTACTTGTAGTAAACATCCACATCCCTGAATCTCGAGTCTTTAAGCCATTTAAGGTTGTCTTCAAGGGTTGCAGGCTTGTCAAGTTCCATCCTCTTGAATATGGTTTTCTTATCTGATTCTGTGAGCGGACCACTTTCTATGTACTCCATCCATTTGGCATGATAAGCACGTTCATTTTCGGGGTTTGGGGCAAGAACCTGGTCTGCATTTATAAAAACTCCATCATCGTTTAATATACTGTAGATCTTCTCATAGAGAAACTTCTTCTCAGCATCCTTAAGATGGTGGATGGAGAGCGATGATGTCACTATGTCAAAGAAATCCTCAAAATCATGTTCAAGGTAATTTCCATTGATGTAATGGAAGTTGGGCAAACCATCAAACCTCTGCTTTGCAACCTCAAGCATCTTATCCGAAAGATCCAGAAGGGTGAACTCTGCACGCTGGTAACGTTTGAAAAGCTGCTTTGTGAGCAAACCCGTGCCAGCGCCAAGATCCAGTATTTTAGGTCCTGGAACATTACTTACCGCCAGTTCAGCTACGGTTGTGTAAATATCATCTAGATGAGGGATTAAGGCCCTTCTTTGCCTGTCGTATTCTTCTGCACATTCGTTGAACCGTTCCTTTACTATGCCGTGTGACATTTCTATCTCCTTCCGGTTTTTAGTACAATCCTTTTAAAAATACATTCACCTTTAAGAATACATTAAACCCTAGTTTTTAACGTTAACTTTAGTTTTAACATTAAACTTTAGTTTTATCTATGTTTCCTGCAGGATTTCAAATTTATGTTTTTACAAGATGGAACTGAATTTACAGGACTTGCTAAAATTTATTGGCCTTAAAATTTATTGGCCTCAAAAGGGATAGAAGTAACAGTCAACCAGATATTTCTATTTATTAAAGTGCAGGAGGATGCTGTTTATGGACGTTTTTGAGGCGGTGAAGAATAGGAAAAGCATAAGAAGGTACAAAGATAGGGAAGTGGAGAAGGAGAAGCTTGATAAAATCCTGGAAGTTGCGAGACTGGCACCATCTGCAGCCAACCGTCAACAGTGGAAGTTCCTGGTTGTTAAGAGTAAGGAAACACGTGAAAAACTTGTTGAAGCAGCTCATGGGCAGCAGATGGTTGCTCAGGCACCTGTGCTTGTTGTTGCCTGTTCAACAGAGTCTGAATATGTGATGCCATGCGGTCAGCCAGCCTACACAGTGAATCTCTCAATTGCAGTTTCTTTCATGATACTGGAGGCACAGGAACTTGAACTTGGAACCTGCTGGCTTGGAGCATTCAGTGAAGATGCATTCAAGGAGATACTGGAAATACCTGAGGATGTACGGGTTGTTGCAGCCTTCACACTGGGCTATGCAGATGAAGATCCTGATCCAAGGCCCAGAAAGTTAATGGATGAGGTAACTTCTTACGAGAAGTACGAATAAATAATGAAGGCCATAACTCCAGGATATTTTAAACTGGATGTTTTATTTTTTTAAAAAAAAACTTTTTAATCAGTCTACCATTTTATGAGGTATAAATGCATTTCCCGGCTGAAATGCTAAATCCCTCATGTATACCTCTTTGATGTATTATTTGTTACACAATCGTTAATATTTTAAATGATCGGTTTCAAATATATAAAGTGAAAAATGATTAATTTTACCTGAAAATTCAATTGAAGTTCACAGTATCTTGTTTAAAAGGTTTCAATGGATTTAATCTTTAAAGCTTCTGAAACTTGATGTAACCTTTAATTCATGAGAATTATTGACTATTAAAATTTATTTTTTGGCACGTAAATCAGCGAAGGGGCCAAAGACTTCTAAAAGCCGATTTAAAAAAAACTAAATTAAATGAAGGGTTATAAGGATGGAATTCAATGTCAGATCTTAAATTAAGCCCGAATAATGACGTGGAAATTAGTGATTCTAAGTGGGCTTGGCTCTATAAAATTGGGGGAATTGCTGCACTGATCATAGTGGTAATTATTCCCATTCAGTCTTTTATATTTGTTACCTGGCCTCCACCAACCACAGTATTGGGTTACTTCACCTTATTTCAGAACAAATGGTTCATTGGACTCTTAGACATGGATCTTCTGTACCTCTTTGTCAGCGCTCTTATGATACCTGTATATCTTGCACTCTACCTTTCTCTAAAACGAATCAATGAGTCTTTCATGGTAATTGCTTTGGTTTTGGGACTTGTAGGGATAGCAGCCCATTTTTCATCCAATACTGCCTTTGAAATGCTTTCTCTCAGCAACCAATACGCGGCTGCAACAACAGATGTGCAGCGGTCTATTTTATTGGCGGCAGGACAGGGAATGCTTACCACATTTCAGGGCACTGCCTTTGACGTGTATTACATCCTCAACGCAATCACACTTATTATAATCTCATTTGTCATGCTAAAAAGCGATATTTTCAGTAAAAAAACTGCTTATTTGGGGCTACTGGCTGGTTTATTGATGTTGGTGCCGTCCACGGCAGGTACCACAGGTATTTACTTTGGCTTCGCATCTCTCGTTCCATGGGCGATATTTTCAGTCCTGGTGGCAAGACGGTTGTTCCAGTTAGGTAAAAGTTGAAATAAGTGGGTGTTCTTTAAATAGACTAATTTTATCATTCTTGGATAAATAGATCAAACATGAATGCCTTTAAGGTCACTTTGGACATGGATATAAGATCAGGGATGATGCTTGACCTAATAATGCTCTTCTTTATGAACATTTTTCTTTAAAATTTTAGAAAAGGATTTTAGTAAAAATTATATGGGGTGTTTAATTTTCCTCTGAAGGCTCAAAAGTAGCATAAAAACCATCTGTATCTGCGTAGATTGGTTTAAAACCATAATCCTCCGCTTTTTTCATGGTTTTCTTGATGAAATCCCTTCCCCATGCTGTCACGGCATCTGCACATTCGATCCTATACCACCTAAACCTTGAATAACCGTAAACACCGTACATGGAATTTGCAAGTCGTTTGAGAGCCTGCTGCTGCACATCCAGTATCTGTTTTTCCCTGGGATTTTCAGATGCTTTCATCAGGGTCTTGATCCTCACGCGCTCCCTGAGTATATTTCCAATTATTGAGGGAACAAAACCCACAGGTTCTTTGAGAAACTTGTGACCCACCTCAGGTGCAATGTTGCATTCATCCTCACCGCACTCCTCCATAAGGGTATCTGGAGAGACGTTTTTGGATATGATTATGCTGGGGTACAGACTCCTGAAATCGAATGAAATTATGTTCTCGTGGAGCCCCTTAACAGGATCCTTAACGTAACCCCCCGTAATCCTCTTTTTATGTCTTCTTTCTGAGTACTGTGATGATGAAGGTTTGTTGGGCACAATATCCCCGTACTCAAAGGCCTTTCTTATGAGGTACCACTCAACCATCTGGCCAGTGGCCATCCTGGCAATGTCAAAGAAGGGCTGGCCCACTATTCTTGTAAGCTCAAGACTCAAGGGCAACATCTTCTCCCCAATCTTGGTAACTGCCACAGCATCGTCTAAAGAGTACTGGAAGAGCATTTCAAGCTTTTGGCCACCTTCATCCCAGTACTCGAAGATCTCGTCCCCTGGAATATCTTTTTTCTCCTCACCGAAAAGTTCCCTGTAAACCCTTTCAAGGGTGTAACGGTCGAGTGTGAGGTAACGACGCATTAAAAGGTAGAGATCAACGTGTATAATTCCCTTTATGAGGCCCGCATTTGCAAAGCCCCTCCTCAAGAACTTGAGTCCCGAACCATCAGTTCCCAGCTCAAGTTTAACATTGAGCTTGGCAGCCCTGTCCCGTATGTAGGGCATATCAAAGTTATCTGAGTTGTAACCAATTAGAAGGTCCGGATTTTCAGATCTCACAATCTCTGCAAACCTTTCAATCATCTCAGCCTCACTTTTAACTGTTTCCACAAAATCAAAGCTTGATTTTGCTGTTGAAATCACCTTCTGAAGGCCCTGGTTGCTTGAAAGGCTTATCATGATGATCTCATCAACCTCTGCCTGGGGCATGCCGTGCGGGTTTCGAACTTCTATATCAAAGCTCAAAATCTTCAGATCAGGAAAATCTGATTCAACTGGTCTGGGTTCACCTTCAATTTCAAGGACGTAAAGGTCCTCCCTGCAGGAAAACTTGATGGAGTCTCCACTTAAGGGTGTTCCATTCACTTCAACCTGGGACATTGGAAATATTCCTTTATCTATGAGGTAACGGCGATAAAAGGGTATATCATGTTCTCGTATGTCCTTAACCGAATCAAGATCCCTTATTTTATCCCTGAGCTTTGGAACCTCCTGTGGGTGCTTCAGTGTGACCTTTAAAAAGTCTTTCATCCGGCCCACATCTCTTCTTTGAACCCGTTCAACAGATTCAAACTCAAAGTCTTCAAGATCCCTTTTGCAGGTCTCTGGGTTGTGGGCTTCAACGTATATGTAGGGTTTGAAGTTTTTATCAAGGGCCAATATGGACTTTTCTTCTCCATCCTCCTTGATCTTTCCGAACAATCTTACAACGGCTTCATCGTCCTCTGTGATGTAATCAATATCCAGGAGCACGAATCGTTTGGTTTCCATGCTTCTACTTATATGTCTCGAGGGTATATAATTTGCCTGTCTCATGAAAACCTATAAATGTAATGAACACAGTAACAATGAGCTGGGTTAATTTCTGTATATGAATTTCTTACATGCTTAATGGAAAATTAATAAAAAAAGGACAGTGTAATGATGAAGATTCAGAAACTGGATATAGATTCTCATGACACTAAAAAAGTATCAGAATTAATTTATGAAACAGATGAAGATTTATTTTTAACTGTACTTGATAAGGACAGTGAAAAAGCCGTTGAAAAACTTCAAAACATTGTGGAAACGGGTAAAAATCCCTATGGACATGAAAATATCCAGGTTGCATCCAACGGCAACCATGAGGTACTGGGCATTCTTACAGCCTTCAAGGGAGAAGATGTGAGGCATGCTGAGGAAATAAAATCCTATTTTAGAGCAGTGAATTTCAATAATTTCCTGAAGCTGGCCCTGGTAAAACCTGTGATCGATAGAATGGTTGCCTTTGCAGAGGTAAAAGATGAAGATTACTACATAGGAAACATAGCAGTTGACGAAGATCTTCGTGGTGATGGAATAGGAAGTGAACTCCTTCAGAAGGCAAAAAAGGATGCAAAGGATCGAGGATGCAACAGGATAATTCTCGACGTTCTCTTCAGCAATGAAAGGGTTGTTCCATGGTATGAAAGTCACGGTTTTGAGGTTTGCGGTAAAAAGAGTGCTAAAAAATTTGGGATAAACGAGGGGACCTTTGGAATGGAGTACAAACTCTAAATCCCAACATCCGCGGTATCCCCGGGTCCTGTTGAATGGATCTGTCCCTTAAATATTTTTAATCCCTGTTTTTAAGTTAAACCTTTATTTCTTTGAATTTATTTCTTTGAAGAATCTTTGAACTAATTTGCATAATAAAATTTGCATAATAAACGATGATTTATTAAATACTTTTTAAACATTTATTAAACATTTTACTAAATATACTGAACATTAAATGAAAGCTCATTGCACTTTTTTTATGAAGTACAGTCTGATCTGTGATTGAAATGAACTTCCACAATAGAGCTACCTTTAAATGCAATTTGACGTGAGATACATGGAATTTAAAAAACTTGACACAGACGTTCACGATATTAAAAAGGTTTCAGAGCTCATCTATGAAACTGATAAGGATTTATTCAGGATTTTCTTCGATAAAAACAGGAATAAAGCACTTTCAAAGCTTCAAAAACTCATATTGGCTGGTGGAACTCCCTACGGTCATGAACACATCTACGTGGCTGAGGATGCAGGCAAACTCATGGGAATTTTAGCTGCCTACCGGGGAGATGAAATAAATTTCACTGGTAAGGCAAGGGCCTTTGCAAATGTTGGTTTCGTTGATTTTTTAAGGTTGAGCTTCGTGGAACCCATCTTTGACAGGATATCAACCTCCAGAGTTGAGGCGGACGATTTTTACATAGGCAACGTAGCAGTTGACCCCACAGCGAGGGGTGCTGGAATTGGAACCTTTCTCCTTAAGGAATCTTTCAAGGTAGCTCATGCAAAAAACTGCAAAAAACTGGTTTTAGATGTGCTCTTCTACAACGAAAGAGCAAGACACTGGTATGAAAAGAATGGTTTCAAACTCTGCGGCGAGAAAAGGTTTAAATGGTTTGGACTGAAGGATGGAACCTGGGGAATGGAATGCCTGCTTTAAATTTAAAAGCATTTAACTTACTCATGAATTAATTAAACGTGTCATTGAAGGATTTTAATTTAATCCTATATTTTTTTAGACTTAATTTAATCTAATTCTGCATTAAACATAATATCAACACTTCAAGTGGCTTTGTCAGAAAGTTGGGGGGTTGGTTGTTAAAGAGTTTTTTTTCTAGTTTTGAATTTCTTTTTTTGATGTTTATTTGTGATGTTAGGCCTGTTTTGATAAACCTTCACAAAAAAAATAGGAAAACTTATAACCCTGATCAAACAAACCACTAACTGGAACACGTGTTTTTCTTTTTAGCATGGAAAATACTGTGCTCCTTCTTATTATAAAAGTTTTCAGGTTTCCATTCCAAAAAATAATCATTTTTAACTGGAATAAAAAAAATTGTTTTATCAAAACAACAATCTCAAAAACCCCCAAGTTTTTGGCAGTTCCAAATTCCGGATTTTAAGTTAAAAAATTCATTTTCTGTTTTTTTAAGGAATTGATTTTTTTAAGGAATTGGGTATCTCTAGGCGCTGTTCCAATGGTGATGGTTTTTGGATATGGATACAATTTGGATGGAAATCAGGGAAAAATCGATGAAAAAAGATTTAATATTGAGTAAATCTTGAAAAAATATTTTAAGTGTTTAATAACTATGTGTATTGATATCTTGATAAATAGAATTTAAAATATGGACTGTGTTGAAATTTATTTAAAAATTTAAAATATGGATCTAAATCATGAAAAACATGTAATTATCATGTTTTTATTGAAGCTCGAGGTGGAAAAATTGAGGTGGAAAAATCAGTGAGGTGAAAGAATGAATCTTTACAAAATGGCATTTAACAACATTCGCAGAAGAAAGCTTAGAAGTGCCCTAACGATGCTTGGAATAATTATAGGTGTTGCAACCATCGTTGTGCTTGTGGGAATAACTGCAGGGGCCACTTCTGTTGTGAAGGAAGAGACAAGCTCCCTGATGTACGATGTTACCATATCTCCGTCATTGAGCAGTGGATCGTCGCTGATGGACAATCAAACAGCCTCGAAGGTGGAAAGCTATCCAAAACTCTACAACGTGACCGAGTTTACAGGCTTCCAGGAAACCATAAATGGAAACGATGTGACCATTCAGGGGACCAACAACTGGAAACAGCTCAAACTGAAAACTGGTTCATCAGGGGTTGTTGTTGACAGTGGAGTTGCAGAGAAGCTGGGTTACACAGTTGGAAGTAAGGTGAAGATCAAGGACCAGGACATGACGGTAACAGGAATAGCCAAGGAAAACGGTGAAAACATCTATGTAGACCAGTCCCTTGCAAAACAGATGGCAGACAACAAGGTGAGTGCCATCACAGCCCGGACGTATGGAGACCCAAAAACAGTTGCTGAAGATCTTCAAAATAATATAACAGGGGTTTCAGCCCAGACCAAATCTGAAAAGGTTGCGGAAGTTCAGGACATGGTCAACCAGTCAATGCTCTTTGCAAGCATCATTGCAAGTGTTGGACTTCTCGTGGGAATAATAAGTGTTATAAACACCATGTTAATAAGCGTCATGGAAAGAACAAAACAATTAGGAATTTTAAAAGCTATCGGATTTACCAATGGAGAAATAATGGGAAGCACACTCTTTGAAGCAGGGATCCTGGGATTTCTGGGTGCAGTGATAGGGGTTGTGATTGGTGCAGTCGGAATATTCGCAGCAGCCAATGCACTTCACTTCACAGATTACATGTCTGAAATGTTGCCTGTATGGCTTATAGTAACTGTGATTGTTGGATCAACAGTTCTGAGTATTCTGGCAGGACTTTACCCTGCAAGACGTGCTTCGAAGTTGAACGTTGTGGAGGCTTTAAGAGATGAGTAACTTGATAGAGTTTAATGATGTTTGGAAAACTTATAAAATGGGTGAGGAGGAGGTAAATGCCCTTGCAGGGCTGGATCTTACCCTGAAGGAGGGATCATTCACGGCTGTGATGGGTCCCTCAGGCTCTGGTAAGTCAACTTTCCTGCACATTGCAGGGATACTTGACATGCCAACAGAGGGCACCTTCAGGATAAAAGGTAAGGATACAAGCAGGCTTTCATCAAAGGAGCAGGCACATCTTCGAAGAAACGAAATAGGTTTCGTCTTCCAGAGATTCAACCTCATGCCCCAGCTTACAGCCCTTGAAAACGTCATGCTCCCAATGATAGACGAGGACCTTGAAAAGGCCAAAAAACTCATGGACAGAATGGGACTGGCAGGCAAATACAATAAACGCCCGGGACAACTCTCAGGCGGAGAACAGCAGCGTGTTGTGATATCCCGGGCTTTGATCAATGATCCATCCATTGTACTTGCAGATGAGCCAACTGGAGAGCTGGACAGTAAAAATGCAGATGCAATAATGCAGATACTTCAGGATTTGAATAAAAAAGACGGCGTTACAATTGTCGTTGTAACCCACAATCGTGAATCAGCCGAATTTGCAGATGCGATCATTGAGATGAAGGATGGGAAGATCATAAGTTAATCTCCTCTTTTTTTACTTTTAAGGTGTTAAATGTAATAACTCCTTTTTTTAGATACCCTTTCAATAGATCTTTGGTTTTACTTAAATCTTTGGTTTTACTTAAAATATTATTAGTTAAAATGAGCATATTATAGAACAGGGTGCGCTGAAAACGCTGATATTTGAGGAAAACCAGGGCGGTGAAGAGTTAATCTCCATTTAGTGCCATGGTTTTTCAGGGTATTCTTAATTGTAGGAGGACATAACATGAAAATAGGCATTGTGGTGTATTCCCAGACTGAACACACATACTCTGTAGCCCAGAAACTTCAGGAAAGGCTCCAGGAGAAGGGAAGGGACGTTGAAATTGAGAGAGTTGTACCAAAGGGCGAGGTGAATCCCGGTTCAAAGGACAAATTTGAAAACCTTCCAGATGTGGAAGGGTACGATGCACTGGTATTCGGGTCTCCTGTGCATGCATTTTCCCTGGCATCCGCCATGAGAACGTACCTTGAGCAAGTTCCCTCACTTCAAGGCAAGAAAGTGGCCCTATTCGTAACCAAGGGAGTTCCATTTAACTGGACAGGTGGAAATCAGGCCATAAACAAGATGAAAAACATCTGTCAATCCAAGGGAGGAACGGTTTTCGGGACAGGCATCGTGGTCTGGAACAAGAAGCAGGATGAAAAGATAGAGGAATTAACTCGGAGATTCAGTGCAATTTTTTAATCAACAAGAACTGAAACCAATAACTGAAACATTTAAAAAAAAACGATGAATGCCTAAACAGATTCTAGAGCTTAAAATTCAAACTTTAAACTTAGCTGAAGTGATGAAACATGAAACTGCACAATGGAAGAAGTGGGCCAGAAAAACAGTGAAACCATAATATTTCTCCACGAAGCCAGTTTGGCCGGCGGGATGTGGAAGGAACAGGTAAATCCTTTAAGGATTACCATTTGATCATTCCAGATCTTCCAGAACACGGAAAAAGTGCAAATATCAAACCATTCACCATAAAAACTGCTGCTGGTCTGGTGATTAACATCATAAAAACTCTTGCTCACCAAGGAGAGGCCCATCTTGTGGGAATAGGTATGGGAGGGCAACTGGTTCTGGAGATCCTGGATAGGGCCCCTGAACTGGTTGATCGTGTCATGATAAGTGGTGTTCAAACCAGTTCTCATCAGAAACACTGGTTGAGCTTCTGGACTATACTTTAAATGTTTACAAACCGGTGAAAGACACTGATTTTTTTCTAAAGGCCAAGATGAGGACCTACAACATATCAAAAGTCTACAGAAAAGATTTCAGGGAATCAACGCGTCAGATAAATCCAGATTCTTTAAAAAGGGTGCTCCATGAAAGCATGCTTTTCCAGATATCTCCTCGCCTGAAAAATGTGGACACCCCATTACTCCAGGTTCTAGGTGGAAAGGAATATGAGTGGTGAAGAAATCTGCAGAAGACCTCATGAAGATGTTATCGAATATCAAGTATATAAAAATCCCTGAAATGGGACATCTATGGAATCTGGAAAACCCTGAACTTTTTAACAGGATTTTGAGAAGATGGGTTACAAATGAAGCTCTAAATCAGGATTTAAACTGTTTTTAATCCTTTTTCTAATTGATTATATTTTGAAGTACCGCAAAAAATACAATAACCAATTCATCCCAAATTTTATCATGTAAAGATACTTTAACCTATCATGTAAGGATACTTTGAACCTAAAAAAATGGGGGATGAGACATGTTACCAAGAGTTGTTGTGTACGATGCAGTCAGTTTGGAGGGCTGTACAGTTGGTTTGGATGTTGATGAAGAGTTGTACTATGAATTGGCTTCTAAATGGGATTTAGATGCAGTTTTAATGGGCAGTAATACGTTACTTGCATTGTTTGATGCTCAACCAGGTGATGAAAAGCCTGGAGAATTCGAGCTGCCCAAGGTGGACCCAGAAACTAAAAAACAAATTCTCGTAGTTCCGGACACAGGTGGAATAATCAGGATATGGGATGAGGTTCGAAAATTACCCTACATCAGGGATATACTGGTTTTATGCTCCAGATCCACTCCTCTTGAATATTTGGACTTTCTTGAGGAGAAAAATCTTAAGCACATGGTGATAGGCTATGATGAGGTTGATCTTGGGTCTGCTCTTGAGGAATTAAACTCCTTCTTTGATGTTAAAAGCCTGCGTGTTGACAGCGGGGGCATTTTAAACGGCGCACTTTTCAGGGAGGGACTTGTGGATGAAGTCAATGTTTTGATCCACCCACAACTTGTGGGGAGCATATTTCCAAGTTCTATTTTCCCAGCATCAGACCTTAATGCACCCATTGACAGGATCCAGCTCGTGCTGGTTAAAGCCGAGGCCCTGAAAAATGACATAGTCTGGCTCCAGTACAGGATCTTCAAATAAAGTACAGTTAAATAGAACTAGAGGTAAAAAAGGTGTTAGGATAGAACAGCTGGTGAATAAAAATGGATTCTAACACCCTTTACGAAGAAAAATTGTTCTCAAAATGGTCAACAATTATATTCACAATCTTCACAGTATTATTCCTATTTTTAACGGTCTACCAAATATTCATTGGACCTGCAGGTGGTAATCCTGCCCCAACATGGATACTGGGATTATTTTTCGTCCTATTCCTGTTTCTCACATTTAACTTCAGCATCATGACCCTGAGGTTAACTCCAGAGTTCCTATCAGCAAGTTTTGGTGTTTTGAAGTATACTGTTTCCTGGGAGAACGTTGAAAGCTGCACTCGAGAAGAAGCCCCACTTTGGATATTTGGATGGGGCATAAGGTTTGAAAAGTCCAGGGGAAAAAGAAGGCTTTCCTATACGGTTCCACAAACACCCCAGCTCAAGGTTTTACTAAAGGACAAAAACTTCAGGGAATTTATTTTTTCAACAAAAAACCCTGAGAAGGTGCTGGAACTGGCTCGAAAAATGATAAATTGATTATATAATTTTAAACATGGTTGAACAAAGATTTTTCATATTTAAAGATCTTTCACGTTGACATGTTAAATATGGTACCTTAATTAAAAGAAGTCCATTAGATAAAGTTTTGATTGTATGCTGCTTATTTGTAATTTTTAATAATTTATAACCTTTAATAAAAATTTTATGCATTGTGGAGGATTTTAAAGTGCAATTGAAGAAATAAATGAATATCTCATGGAAGATGTTCATATGATATAAATATCTGCAGGTTTAACCTTAGATAATGTTGGTAAGGACTTTAAAGGAAAGATAACCAAAAGTTATTCCTACAATAACTTCAAAGATTGGTGAAGGAGTTTCTCTGGTCTGCCACAACCAGCACGTGGACAAGAAGGATGTTGAATTAGTTGAAAAGATCTTTGCTGCCCTGGGCGATGTGAAGATCGTTAGTGAATCAGATCTGGAGGCGGCCACAGTTCTTACAAGCTGTGCTCCAGCTTTCATAGCTGTGATACTAAGGAAGTTTTCAGAGGTCGGACAAAAAAGAAGCAGCTTTTCCCGTGAAGAAGCAGAAGAAATGGTGCTTAAAACATTTTATGGAACTTCTAAACTTTTATATGAGAAAAATATAACATTTGATGAGGTTGTATCAGAGGCTGCAACTCCTGGGGTGTTACAGAGGAAGGTGTGAAACTTCTGGAGGGCGACCTGTCCCAGATTTTTGAGGAACTTTTCAGGGTTTCCCTGGAAAACATGAGGTTTTAAACAAAGAATTTTAAAAGCAAAGCTAGTTAAGGTAAAATTTTAGGTTTAACTGTGTATGGACATCAACGGCCGAAAGCCGCCTTGTACAGTGCAAATATAACAACCAGGTATCCTAGGGTCCTTACAACGAGGAGTGAAACCTCTGAACTTTGGGAGCCCAGAAGCAGTGCAAGGTGCGAAATACCGAAAAGAGCAAAGGCTATTGCAATATAAACTGCAATAATATTTTCCCTTTTCCTGTAAGCCCAGTATCCAAGCACGATTATTATTATGCAGAATATGAGGTTCAAGAGGGATACAGGTTCCCATACAAACGTCATTATTAACCTCCCATATTTTTATAATAATTACTATGTTGGGGGCTCCATATATCTTTTGGGAATGGACTGGGTTTGCCTATTCAAAGTTCACCAAATCTTTTTAAACTAAATCTTAAGGTTCCATTAATTTAAGGTTCCATTAATAATTTATAGAATGATTTATAAAGTATAAAACCACTATTAGATCTTGAAACTAAGGGTACAGATTTAGAGGATAATAAAAAGAATTTAAAAGATGGGTCTGATTAAAACATCTTTGATACAGGGAAGTGGAAGTTATGAGGGTTGTTACGCTGGTGGGGATACTGTTTGTAATGTTTTTGGGGGTCATTTTTGGAGTTTTATGTGCAACCAGTGGCACGCCTGTTGATATGAAGGGTACAATTATTGGAATTTGCACTAACAGTTCGCAACCAACCTGTGACATGCCTGATTCCATGCTTATTGAAGGAGTACTGACCAGCGGTAATCAGAATGGAAATGTGTCTGTTAAAATAACAAATGAGACTCAAATATTCCGAAAAAATGGAAATAAACCTATTCAATCCTCTTTTGATGATCTTAAACCTGGTGAAAGCGTTGAAATCCGTTTTATTGGGCCTGTAACCTCTTCTTATCCTCCAGAGGTAACTGCGAGCAATGTAACAATTGTGGGTTAATTGCAACCTTTTTAAACGGGTTAAAAATGTTCAGGGTGGTGTTTATACCCTGAAGTTTTGGCTGCTAGGGCAGAACATAAAAATTTTCCAGATCAAACATACACTATCCGCAAGGTTTAAATAGGAACAGGATATAACCTTATTAATAGGCCAAGGTAGCTTAGAGGCGAAGCGATGGACTGCAGATCCGTTACACGGGAGTTCAAATCTCTCCCTTGGCTTTAAAAAAACCATCATTTGTGGTTATTTTGTACCGATGGGGTCATGGTGTAACCTGGCTATCATCTGGGACTCCAGTTGTCTTTGAAGAAAGTGCGCACTCTGAAGGAAAAGTATGATGACCAATTGGAGTACTGAGACAAGAGAAATCCTAGGATCAGGGTTCAAATCCCTGTGACCCCACTCATTCTTACCGAAAGATCTTTTTTTTAATGAATTCAGGCTATTCAGATTTTTTTTATAAGGAATTTTTTTTAAAGAGCAGTTTCTTTATAAGATATAAGAGCAGTTTTTTAATTATAAGAATTTGTTTATAATGCCCTTTAGTTTTTAGAAAAATTTCAATTTCAGAGCATTTTTGGAAAATTGTAAAAAAATTATAAGAAAGTTATAAAATCTTACAAAACCCAAAAAAAATTCTAGATACTGAAGAACTTTGCAATGAAAATGATAAGAAAAAGTTTATATAAAACAGTTATATAAACGGATTTAGGTTTTTAACAACTAAATGCGGATTAATACTAAATGCGGGTTAACAGGTTAATGATTCTTTAGAATGTGCAGGTGATAATTTGAGAAAAATCAGGGACATAGTAATGGTGGAGGGAAGGGGTTACGATTCAAATGTCTACGTTTTTGACGATATCATGGTTGACACTGGAACTGGCGAGAACATGGACTACATCTTGAAGTCCATCAAAAAAGCAGGTGTAAACCCCGATGATCTGTCCATGATCGTCAACACCCACAACCACTTCGACCATATGGGTGGAAACAGGTACCTTGACCTGAAGGTTGCAATGCACAGGGAAGATGCCCTGATCCTTGAAGGTGGAGACAGGGATATGACAGTTGCCAGCATGTTTGGGGGGTCACTTGAGGGAATAAAAGTCGACATAAAACTGGAGGAAGGTGATAAAATCCACGATTTTGAGGTTTTACACACACCTGGTCACACTGCAGGCGGTATATGTCTTTACAATGGTGAAACACTCATATCTGGAGACACAGTCTTTGCAAATGGGGGTTTTGGCCGTACAGACCTGAGTGGGGACATGAACGATATGGGAAGATCCCTTGAAAAACTCGTTAAACTCGATGTTCGCTACCTTCTACCAGGACATGGTCCATGTACCAACGATGGTTCTAAATACGTGAAAATGGCCTACGATCTTTCAAGGGGATTGCATTGATTCATTCGTTATTCTTAGAGAGGTGAAGATTTTCTTAACTTAATCTTTTTTAGGTCTAATCCATTGGTCTATTCTCTTAGATCTAATCATTCTTTAGGTTTGACTTTTCAGTCTAATTTTTTAAATCTACTTAGCTCATGTCCTAAAAATGTTAACTAATTCCAACCTATCTCACTGCACTGAAACAGTGATGCTCTGGTTGTTGTAAGAGTTTACAACATCGAAGTAAGTTACCTTCCACGTGGATGAATACTCTGCATCTTCAAAGGTGTAATAGGAGTTCCATTTGAACCTTTGAACCTCTGGAAGGCTGTTTGCAGATTTAATAGCATCTAAACCCGATTTGTACGGTCCATTTTTAACTGTAATGGGATCAACGATTCTGAAGTTTAAAACACTTTTTTTCAGGTTGTTGTAACTGAAAACAATGTATCTGGTTTTTTCAGGGTTGTTCTCAACAACAGACCACTGGAAAATGTTGGAAGTGGGATATGCTGTTATGTTGCTGCAGTCTTCAAATGTCTGTACTTCGCTGAAGACGTCCATCTTTTCGTAGGCCCTGATACCTCCAATTGCCACTAGAACAATGAGAAATGAGTAGAGTGCAACCTTTCTGTACCTGGGATTTGTTTTGATGTACAGGACTAAGAGTACTGCCAGGGCCAGGCACATGGTCGTGAGGTCTACGGAGTTGTAAAGTTCGGCACTGAACCGGGTTAAGGAGAATGGGTACAGGAGTGGAATACCTTTGGTTGTTAAAAAGTCCAGGAAGAGATGGGTTAAGGCTCCAAAGTAAACGATCAGCACGGTGGTTTTTGTGAATTCAACGTGCAGATCCCTTTTTATAACTCTGCTTATGAATCCATTCACCTGTTTTCTTGATAGGATGTATAAAAAGAGCACTGAGGTCAGGAAACCAAAGATGAAGGAGTGGGTAATGCCCCTGTGGCTTACGATAAAAAATTCAGGAAAGAGTATCCCCACCCAGGCTATAAGAGTATCAAAATCTAGGGATATGCCCCCCAAAGCTCCTTCAAGTTTATGTTTACTTTTTACTAACGTTAAAATTGCGTAGGGAACCACAAAATGCGTTATTAAATCCATGTTATTAGTAGCCTTTAGGAATTATTAAAATTTTTTAGGAGAACTGGATTATCAGTTAAAGCGTCAAATAATCATTTAAAGTGTCAGATAAGTTTCATCTAACGTGATCTTTTAAAAAATTTTCCTAAAATTTTCCTTAATTAAAGTTTCATGATTTTAATAGTAGATTTTGATCTCATTCCAGGTAAATATCGTGAAGATAAATGTAAAATGGAGTTAGGACTCTGGATTCATAATAAACGCTACAGTATTAAATAAAACGTTACAACCAGTTGATTAAATCATTTATTTTGTGAACATCTTTGCAGTTGCCTTCACTGCAGGACTTTTCACGAGAATGAAAATTCTGTCGCCCCTTGCAAGTACAGTGTCCTCTTTAGGAATGGTTATTTCCTTGTTTTTGTATATTGCAGCTATTATGTAGTTTTCTGTTGGGCTTATGTCCCCTATTTTCTTGCCGATAACCTTGTCGTTTTCCACGCTTATATCCAGTATCTCTGCATTTCCTTTTCCAAGCACAACGAGGTCAGCTATCTTGGGCCTTGTTATGAGTTTTTCAACGTAACTTGCAGCTGTGAGTTCGGGACTTATAACGTCATTTACTCCAATCTTTTTAAAGGCTTCCTCATGATCGGGGTTACTAACCCTTGCAACGATCTTTTTGATGTTGTAATCCTTAACAAGGATACATGAAAGCAAGTTAACTTCGTCGTTTCCTGTTGCTGCTACAAAAACATCAGCATCATTTATATTGGCCTCTTCAAGAGTTTTAACGTCTGTTCCATTTCCACATATAACCAGTGCATCTAATTCAGCTGCAGCATTACTGCACAAACTTTCATCACTCTCAATGAGGGTAACGTCTATTCCTCCTGCAACCAGGGATGAAGCAAGACTCAATCCTACCCTTCCGCCACCCATTATAACCACGTACATTGTTACACCTTGATCTACTTGAATTTTTTATTATGGTAAAATTACAAAGATAAATGATAAATTGTTGTTTAAAATGATAAATTGTTGTTCATTTTATTTGCGTATTTTCAATCTATTAAACCTTTTGAATAGATCTAGTCCAACCATGATTAAAACCAATGCAGGCACTATCTCGATCCTTCCAATCCACATATCAAATATCATGAATAATTTGGGGATTAAATACATTGTAGGGCTTGTAATTCCTACAGATAGGCCAACGTTTCCCTGTGCAGATGCAATCTCGAAGAGGGAGTCAATTCCCCCGTAACCGTACTGCATGAAAACGAGCCAAGTTATGAATATGAAGAGCAGGTATATAAATGTGTAACTTCCTGCCTCTTTTATCTCCACATCTGTAACGGTCTTTCCAGCTATTTTTCTAGGCCTAACAGCGCCCTCTGGGGATACGATCTTCATGATCTCCCAGTAAATACCTTTAAGAAGGGTTACAATCCTTGTGAGTTTTATGGCACCGGATGTTGAACCTGCAGCCATACCAATGATCATACATACTGCAAGTACCACCTTTGCGTAGTCACCCCATGCAGCCATTGTACCCACAGACAGTGTGTTTGAACCGGTACAGCTCATGGCTGATACAACGTAAAAAACAGAGTTAAGGGATGTGAAGTGAGCGTATACTACGAGGAGTACTGAGAAAATTGTGACTAAAATTATCATGGTCTGAAATTGTATATCTTTGAAAACGTCAATTACCCTGCCTTTAATTGCTTTGTAGTGAACAAGGAAACTTGTACCTCCCAGGACCATGAGCACGATGGTTATCATGGTTATGATGTTGCTGTGGTAATCTCCAATGTTGCCGTTTTTAATGGACATACCACCTGTTGAGAGGTTGGTGAAACAGTTGTTTACAGCGTCAAACAGTGGCATGCCGGCGGCAACATAAAGAATTATTCCTAAAACAGTGTAAGAGAGGTATATCCACCATATTGTTTTGACTGTGTTCACTATATTTGGTTTTATCTTCTCTTCACGTGCTTCTGCTTTGTACAACTTTGCAGCAGTGGTTCCGGGTCTTATTAAAACTCCTATAACCAGGATCACAACTCCGAGCCCTCCAATCCACTGCTCAAGGCTCCTTAAAAATAGTACTGATTTTGGGAGTATTTCAACGTTTAGATACATGGTGAGCCCGCTTCCGGTCCATGCAGACATGCTCTCAAAATAAGCGTTCACAAAACTCATGTCTGTTGAATGCATGAGGCAGAGACTCCCGATAAATGCTGCCCAGAGCCATGCGAGGGCTGCTATTATGAAGCCGTGCTTTAACCTGAGGCCTGTGTCGTTTCCAGAAAAAATTTTTTTAAATCCATATCCAAGGGTTAAGGATATCAGGGCAGGTATTAAAAAATCTAGGTAAGTGTGTTCGTTGTAGATCAGAGCCACTGCCAATGGTATCAGCACAATGATGCCAATACCTTCCATAACTGTTCCAAGATTCTTGAATATTAAAAAGAAATCTTTTCTTCGTAAGTAACTTATCATTGTATCTCACTAATGTATTCTCTCTTAAAATATAAACTTAATGATATGAACTCGTATTTTTAAAGGTTTTTATAGAGGAAATTCCTTTTCTGGTACCAATATAAAGCATTTTTATGGGATTTGTCCTGATTTAAAGAAGAATTAAAAGATTTAAAGAAGAATTAAAAAAATTAGGAAAGGTTTTAAAGATCTACTTTTTCTCCTTGTTCTCTTTTTCCCAGTTATATTTTTCCTGTGCCATAAACTCCTTGATCTCGTTGATGGTTGTCATAAGCTGGGCAGGGAACACTATGGTTGAGTTCTTTTCAACGGCTATTTCACTTAAAACCTGCAGGTTACGAAGTTGAAGTGCAACTGGATGATCTGAGATGATGTCTGCAGCGTCTCCAAGTTTGGCTGCCGATAAGAATTCACCCTCGGATGTGATGATCTTGGCTCTTTTCTCCCTTTCAGCTTCTGCCTGTTTTGCTATGGCCCTTTTCATAGTTTCTGGAAGTTTTATGTCTTTTATTTCAACTGCAGTAACCTTTATCCCCCATGATTCGCTGTGTGAGTCTATGATCTCCTTGATCTTTTCGTTTATCTTTGGAGTGTCTGATAACACTTCATCGAGGGAAAACTGTCCTATAACGCTTCTCACTGTGGTCTGTGCTATCTGGTTAACTGCCCTGTTGTAGTTTTCAATCACAACAACAGAGCTCATTGCATCAACCACCTTGAAGTAGGCCACGGCAGCCACGTCCACAGAGACGTTGTCTTTGGTTATTATCTTCTGGGAAGGTATTGGCATGGTAACGATCCTCATGGAAACCTTCACCATTCTGTCCACAAGGGGTATGATGAGTCTTAGGCCCGGCTGCTTGAGTCCAATAATTTTTCCAAGGCGGAAAACAACACCCCTCTCGTACTGGTTTACTATACGAATTGAAAGTCCTAAAATAATCAGAATGACAATTGTCACAATAAAAATAGTTATTAAATCCATTTTTGCCCCTCCATTTTTTTAACTATGTCAGTTTTTGATAGTTAACCTTTAGGATTTACCATATATATTTTATTAACCACCCTATTTTTGTTTTCTTGTTTGAATTAATGTTGGGTGATGTTTCATGAAGGTGGAATAAATCCAGATTTAATTATATGCACGGTAAAAACGGTGTTATAATGGAGATTGAGATTGTTAAAGGTTTAAAAATTAAAGGTATGTGCATATTAATTTTTGCAGAGTGGAAATATATGATTAAGAATAGTAATTAAGAATA
>DAHH01000007.1:17536-27639 GCA_002498385.1 Methanobacterium sp. UBA410 | reverse complement strand
TAATTAAGAATAGTAATTAAGATATTTCCTAATTGCATAATTAAGGAGATCTGAACTGGTTAAATAAAGAAATTTGAGTAGAACAGTGTTAATCAACAAAATAAACAATTTTATCCTTGTTGAGTATGTCAATGCTATTAAAAACTCAATCTGTTAAAGTTCTCTAAAAATAAGCCAAAATTTCTATTAAACTCTCAAAAATTCAAAAAAATCTCTAAAATAAAATCTAAAATAAAATAAAAATATTCATGAAAAATTTAAATTATAAAATTTAATTTTCAAGAATAAAATTCCCAATTCAAGTAATTACTCGACTATTTCTGCGAAGGCAAAGTTCCTTCTTGTTGAGTTAATTTTGATTTTGACTTCGTCGCCTACTTTAGCTCCTGTTACAAATATAACAAAACCTTCGATTCTGGCAATTCCATCTCCATCTCTTCCAAGATCCTCAATTTTCACGTCATATTCCTCTCCAACATTTATAGGAGCGGAACTTTCTCTGTTGTCGTAGCTATTATCTCTGTCGTAATTATTTCCGAACAATTCATCACTTCCTTATTCAGCCAAAAATGGCCTTAACTAACATTCATTTTAACACTATATATAGTTTTGCACATGGAAAATCAATAAAAAAAAGGGTTAAAAACAATTAAAATTCAAATTAAAACATTTTTTGCACATTGTTTCATACTTCTACCTAGAAAAATCATGTGTACCTATAATAAATCAATAAAGCTCCTTTTAAAGATTTAAAACTGCTCATGTATCACTTTTTAATGAAAAGTTATGGGGGTGATATGGAAAAAGCCAGGTAACTTAACCCAATGAAAATTAGGGTCACTGTCAAAAACTTTGGGTTTTTTTGAGATTGTTGTTTTGATAAAATAATTTTTTGTTATTTCAGTTAAAAATGATTATTTTTTGGAATGTAAACCTGAAAACTTTTATAATAAGGTGAAACACAGTATTTTGTATGTTAAAAAGAAAAACACGTGTTCCAGTTATTGGTTTGTTTGATTGGGGTTATAAGTTTTCCTATTTTTTTGTGAAGGTTTATCAAAACCGGTGTAACATCACAAATAAACATCAGAAAAAAAATTCAAAACCAGAAAAAGCTCTTTAACAACCAACCCCCCAACTTCTGACAAAGCCAAATTAGGTTATGAAAAAATATTTCTTAGGGAAGGGTAATAAAAAAGTGTCGATTAATTCAACATGGAATCATATTTAACCGGGAGTAAACAAGATGCTGATACTAACCACACCAAACATTGAAGGTAAAGAAATTGTTGAGTACTTTGGACTTGTAACTGGAGAATCCTTCCTGGGTGCAAATGTGTATAAAGACCTTTTTTCAGGGGTCAGAGATGTTGTTGGGGGCAGAACCTCTGCCTATGAAGAGGAACTTAAAAAAGCCAGGGACATGGCCCTTAAAAGCATGAATGAAAAGGCAAAGTTGGAGGGTGCCAACGCAGTTGTTGGGGTTAGAATTAAGTACCACAACCTCGGTGGAACCATGGGAAACACCATAATGGTGGCGATCACAGGCACGGCAGTGAAGTATGAAGATGAACGTTCCTGAACTTACGATGTTTTGAATGGTGAAAACCTGTTCTTCAGGAGCCAGGGAAATCTTTGACAAAAGATGGGCCTTAGCTGCGGTATTTTTAGGCACTGCACTTGGATTTTTATCTGTATTATATGTGTATACTGGCACCTTGCTATTTTTGGATTTAACATTGCCAAGGTAGGACTGCAGAGGAAGAGGTTCCTGAGAAAGGGAACATTTTGATCCTGAATACATCCAACATCTAGGGTAAAAAAATTGTGGAGTATTTGGGACTTGTGGATGGGAGACAAAGTCCAGGGGAGCCAATGCTGTTATAGATGTTCAAATTGCTCATAACAAGATTGGTGGAGTTAAGGGGAGCACTGTAATGGTGAATGTTATGGGGAATGCCGTTCGATATGATGATATGGATAATACTTTTTTTTCAATGAATAGAACTTCCTTTTATTAAAATAACAATTTTTAGCTAATTTCAAGGTATGAGAAAAATCTACTCACATTTAAACAGTAATATTAATATATGGATTCTGTTTATATTAATAAAAAGTTAGGGCTTGTTTAAAACTTCAAATGGAGGTACTTCAAGAATTTTGTAAAAATTTTGGAGGGGGATCGTACATGAAAAACTTGGTCACAAGTCTTTTAGCCATAATATTGGGTCTTATCATCATAGCATTCCCACTTGTAGGCGTAGTTGGAGTAGGAGTTATTGCGGGATTTACAGTACTTATACTAGCAATATGGTTCCTGCTTGCAGGTATAATGGAGATGGAATCCAGTAAAACAGTTGGAATACTCTACGTGATACTGGGACTTATAGCTTTAATGTTTGCATTCGGACTAATTTTTAATCCAGCTTTAGTTAGCTTCATATCAGGACTCGTACTTTACCTTGCAGGTATTCTGATGATCGTAGCAGGTGTAATCGCACTGCTTGGAGGACTGGATGATAAATACAGAGTATGGGCAGGAGTCTTAGGAATAATTCTCGGTATCATTTACATAATACTTGGAACCTATGCCTTCAATCCAGTTTACCTTGGAATGTTGATAGGTATCTGGCTGGTCTTAATAGGTATACTCGGTTTAGTTGGAAAGGATTGATTGTGTTAAACAGGCCTTAACCATTGTTTAAATTTTTTAAGAAGATACTTATTTAATGGAATTGTTTAATGGAATTGAACTGTTTTATTTTTTAAGTTGTTAACCCACAACATTTAAAATGGAAATATTATTAATTAAAAGATAGAAATATTGAGTACATGATTGGTATAATGGCTGACACCCATGACAACATGGACGCAATCCAAAGGGCACTTCAAGTATTCAACAGGGAGAAGGTTGACCTTGTTATACATGCTGGGGATTTAATAGCTCCATTTACAGCTCAAGAATTCCGGAAACTTAATTCAAGGTTTGTTGCAGTGTTTGGTAACAACGATGGTGAGAGAGACGGTCTTAGGAAGGCCTACAGTGAAATGTGTTACCTTGAAGATTTCAGGGAGTTTTCAGTTGCAGGTATGGATATTGCGGTTATCCATGGTACAGATGAGGCTATTGTTGATGCCCTGGCCCGTAGTGGCAAATATGACCTTGTTGTAAGGGGACACACCCACAAACTAAAAATAATAATGGGAGATACCATGATTATAAATCCTGGTGAAGTTTGTGGTTACGTTTCAGGCGATAAAACTGTGGTTTTATTTGAACCGCCCAAAGATATTGAGATCTTGCATCTTTAACCTAATTTTAGAACTTGAACGAACTGTAACACTAATTTTAAAGTAAGCTAAGAAATGTTTAAGGAAAACGTTAATGTGCGTTAATTAAAATAATTTTAACGGAATTTAAAAATTAAATAAAATGATCCAGATTGGTCCAAAAACAGATTGATCTAAAAATTTTAATTAACGATGTAAAAAATAACTTTATACATGATTCATATGGGATACTGCATTAACCATAAAATTCAACAAATAAACGTTTATATACTTGTTTATAAAATTACCTAAAAAACCATTTACAAAACAATTTTAACTTAATTTACGGTTCTCTCAATACTGGAGATCTTGAAGGAGTTTCATGAAACATAAAACGCTTGCGCTATTTATCGTAGGGATTGGAATACTTGCAATCATGGTCATGTTTATAGGGCCTGGAGAGGTTGAAAGTGCACTTGTACTTGCAAATCCATGGTACGTTGCCCTTGCAGTGACCATAGAGTTTGTAATATTCATTGTATGGACGCAAAGGTGGTTTATAACCATCAAATCCCTTGGAATGTTTGCCAAGAGAAGACACCTCCTGCCGATGCTTCTGGTGGGACTTGCAATCAACAACCTGACTCCAAGTGCAAGGGGTGGTGGCGAGCCTGTAAGGGCTTACATACTGGGTAAATACTCTAATTCCCCAATGGAAAATGCATTTGCAACTGTTGTGGCTGATAGGGGACTCGACACATTTCCCTTTGTGATTCTGGCCATAATATCCATATTGTACATGATTTTTTACTTCAAACTAGCTGAATGGATAGTTTACGCACTCATAATTGCATTAATCATCCTGTTAATAACTTTCTTTGTCATACTTTACATGTGTGTGGATGAGGGGGCTGGAGAAAAGATAACACTGTGGATAGTTAGGGTGATAAAGAGATTTTCCCATAAGGAACACTCAAAACTTGAAGATAAGGCCTTAAATGCTATGCGTGGATTTCAGGACAGCATACGTGTCATGATAAAGGACAGGAACGTTCTCATGTACGCACTTCCCCTGTCTTTTGTAATCTGGATCCTTGAAATTTCAAGGGTTTACATCGTGTTTTTAGCATTCGGAGCCCACATCCCAATTGGAGTTATAGCTGCAGTGTTTGTAATTGCCACGCTGATCGGAATGATACCACTTCTTCCTGGTGGTCTTGGTGCTGTTGACGGTGTCATGATCCTGATGTACTCGGTGGCAGGAATTCCACCATTTGTAAGCGCAGCCGTAACCATAGTGGAACGTTTAATATCCTTCTGGATGCCTTCAATACTTGGAATGTTGAGTCTTCCCTATTTTGGAACTGGAGTTATGGAGGAATTCTCAGACGAGTTCTGATCTGCACTTTAAACTCAATGTCCTGCTTTTTCATAGGCCCAATTCCTCCTATTTAGGTTTTTTTATCATGTTTTCAATTTTTATCCAGATTTTATGTTTTTAATGACTTTGCCACCTTTTTATTAGCTTTTTTTATTAGCTTTATCAATTTCGTGGTTTTTTTTCAGAAGTTTTTGGTCCAGATCGATATTCAGAAATTTTGCTCGAAAAGCTTTTTAATGGCAAAAATTGGACAAAAACTTCTAAAAAGCTTTTTTTTTAAACTAAAAAAGTTTTATAATGTTGTCCTGTTTTTAAGTAAACTTTTAAGCAGTTTTTTTCTGGAGGTTTAAATGGAAAAATTTATAACTTCTCTTAAACTACGATCAGTCGGTGATAATCATGGAGATAAACGGAGTTGAAATAGAAGATAACTTTGCAGAAGCATTCAGCATAAAGGTTTCAAGATTGCTGATCACTGCAGCTACAAGGAAGTTTGCAAAAATAGCTGCAACAGAAGCCACAGGTTTCGGTTCTTCAGTTATAGGCTGTCCATCCGAGGCAGGAATAGACAGTTACGTCCCACCAACTGAAACACCAGATGGAAGGCCAGGCTACACCATAATGATATGCCATCCCCAGAAAAAGGAGCTTGAAAACCAGATCATGGAGAGAATAGGTCAGTGTGTTTTAACGGCTCCAACAGCAGCAGTATTTGATGCAATGGATGCAGATGCAGAAAAGAGCAAACTTGGTCACAAACTGAAATTCTTCGGAGACGGATACGAGAAAAAAATGGAAGTTGCAGGAAGAACAGTCTACTCCATCCCTATAATGTCTGGAGAATTTGTTGTGGAAGAAACAGTAGGATTCAAAAAGGGAGTGGCCGGTGGAAACTTCTTCATAATGGCTGAAAACCAGACATCTGCCCTTGTAGCAGCTGACGTTGCAGTTAGTGCCATAAGTTCAGTTGAAGGTGTTATAACACCGTTCCCCGGTGGAATAGTTGCATCAGGCTCAAAGGTGGGTTCCAAAAAGTACAAGTTCATGCACGCAACAACCAACGAAAACTTCTGCCCAAGTCTTCGTGACGAGTGCCCAGCATGCGAAATACCAACTGGTGTAAACGGAATCTTCGAGATAGTTATAGACGGTCTGGATGAAGATGCAATAAAAGAAGCAATGAAGGCAGGAATAAATGCTGCCGTTAAAGTTCCGGGCGTTAAAAAGATATGTGCAGGAAATTACGGTGGAAGCTTAGGTAAATGCCACATACAGCTTCATGAGCTTTTCTAAAAGATTTAAAGCTTTACAACAGATTAAATCCCTGTTTTAGAACTTCCCTTTTTTTTATTATTTTTTTAATGTAATGGAATCATTTCACGCAGAATTCTTCTGCACTCTCACTTTCAACGATCTCCCATATCCTGTCTTCTGGAAGGTCAACACCCATGAGTATTCCCTGTTTATCCAAAGCTTTTGCTATTTTTGCAATGGTTTTAACGTCTGGTGCAGAAACTGTGTGGGAGTGTATGTGCCTTGATATTTCATAAAGGGCAGTTAAGGACCTTTTTGCGTCTGGTTTGCTGTACTCCTCTTCACACCTTTTAAGGTCTGCTTCATTTTTCAGGTAGAGTTTCCTGGTTACAACCTGTCTTACACCTGGAAGGTAGTGTTTTGAATCCAGTATCTGACCGCCCATACTTATTATCACGCGTTTGTCGTCCATGGCACCAACCTCGTGTTTCATAAGCATCTCACTGACCCTACCATATTCCTGTATTTTATTCAGTATCTCGTCGTGTGAGAGGTTTAAACCTAAAAGAAATCCCCTTTTTCGTAGATCAGCCTCAACTTTGTCAAGACTTTGAGTGTCAGGCCCTGATATCTTATGGGAATGGATTCCTCCACCTGAAATCGTGTAGAGTCTTTCGAGGGATTCTCTCCTTTGTGGGTCATCTTTCAGATGTTTCAGGAATTTTTCCATTTTTTCCAACTTTGAAAGCCCAATCTTTCTTTTTAGGGGTTCACGGAATCCTGGAAGGTAGTACTCTATGTTTTCGAGGGTGCAGCCGTGTTTCAGGATGATCTCTGCTTCTTCCCTTATGTCTGCAACGTCGTGAGTTTCTGTGATCTTCATCTCAGGTTTTAAAACCACTTCAACCAGCTTTCCATATTTTTTCACAGCATTTTTAATGCCCTCTTCGTCTAAGTTGATGCCAATGAGGAATCCTTCCCTTTTAAGTTCTTCTGCAACTTTTTTTAGGCTTTCCTTGGTTGGTCCTGATATCCAGTGAGAGTGAATACCACTTACAGAGTCGTATATCTTTTCCAGGGATCTTTTCCTGTTTTTGTCGGTTTCCAAGCTGCTTAAAAATTTGTTCAGTTGTTTTGGCTCAGAAACACCAACCTTCCTCTCCAGGGGTTCCTTGAACTCTGGTAAATGGTATTCTATGTTTTCGAGGGTGCAGCCGTGTTTCAGGATGATCTCTGCTTCTTTCTTTATACCTGAAACACCGTGGGTTTCTGTGATCTTCATGATGGTGGGTTCCATTGCAGCGAAGTAAATATCTTCGGCTCCACTCGCCTCTGGAGATATGACCTTATCTGCACCTGAACGGTACAGCCTCTTGATGTTTGCCTTTTTACTGGCCCTTGCAACTATCCATATTTCTGGGTGCAGCTCCCTTGCGGTTAAGGTTATGAAGAGGTTGTCAACATCGTCTCCAGTCGTTATTATAACTCCCCTGGCCCTTTTTATACCAGCATCCAGCATAATGCTTTCATCTGTGGCATCTCCAGGAATTGCCAAAATGTCGGGGTCTTCCCACAACTCCTTTTCAACCACGTTCTTGTTCCTTTCAATTATTATGACGTTCCTCTTCCTTTTTTTAAGTTCCTTATGCACGGCGCTTCCAACTCGACCGTATCCACAGAGAACAAAATGGTCCATTGTAGCGGCTATTTTTCTTCGATGTTTTGCGCCAGATGTTATTTCCTCAACTGCCATTGTAACCACCGTTATCGTTAATGTAAATGCATATGCAAGTAAACCAACCCCTCCAAGAACAAGTGTTACTGTAAAAAGTTTTTGAACAGGGGTTATAGGTCTAATATCACCAAAACCAACAGTTGCGATGGTTTGCACTGTAAAGTAAAGGGCATTAAGGGGATCTAAACCCATTATAAATATAGATCCAGCTATACCGTAGGCCAACAATATGATAACGCCTACCAAAGCGTATACCATCAATGAGTAAGGTTCTCCAAAAATTTCTTCGGGTAAAAACTGCAGGTATGGCGGACGCACCAAGATCACCATTTTTTTAAAAAATTAATTTCTTTAAGCCCCATATTGAAAGTTACTATTAAATATCATTTGTTTTATAATTTATAGGTAGTGATACCATGAATCCAAAGGACATGATGGTGGCAGATGCCAATGCAGCCGCCATGGGAATTCCAAAATCTTCTCTTATGGAAAATGCAGGTAGATGCATTGCAGACAAAGTATCTGAACTATCAAAACCATATAAAGTAAAGATATTTACAGGGACTGGTGGAAATGGGGGGGACGGCTTTGTAGCTGCAAGACATCTTCTTAACAGGGGTTTTGAAGTTGAAGTTATTCTTTTGAGTCACCCTTCACGGATAAAATCAGGCGAAGCCCTTGAAAACTGGGAAGTACTCAAAAAGATAGGTTATCTGAATCCTCTTAAGATCCGGGTGGTTTCTGATTCATCTCAACTCGAAGATGAGGCGGGACTGGATTCAAAGATCGTGATCGATGCTATTCTTGGAACGGGAGTACATGGTAAACTCAGAGAACCAGTTTCAAGTGCAGTTGACCTTATAAACAGTTCAAATGGTATTAAAGTTGCAGTTGACGTTCCAAGTGGCCTTGATCCCCTCACAGGTGAAGTTTCAGATAAAGCTGTTAAGGCTGATCTCACAGTAACATTCCACAGGGCAAAAACAGGGCTTAAAAAGGCTAAAAAACTGGGAAATAACCATGTTGGAGAAGTGGAGGTCTGTGACATTGGGATACCAGGGGAAGCTGAGGTTTTCACAGGACCAGGTGACCTTCTGAGGCTTAAGGTTAGGGATGAAACCTCTCATAAGGGACAGAATGGTAAAGTTCTAATAATTGGTGGAAGTACAGATTACTCTGGAGCACCCGCTTTGGCTGCCATGGCTTCTTTAGCATCAGGATCCGATTTATCATACGTGGCATGCCCTGCATGCGTTGCATCGTCCATAAAATCACACTTACCTGATCTGATAGTAAGAACCCTTAAGAATGTTGTTTCAATGGACCATATAACTTTTGAAGATGTTGAATCCCTGATAAAACTTTCAAATGGTGTTGATGCTGTCATTGTTGGATGTGGAATGGGTAGGGAAGATGAAACGGCCCTTGCACTGAATAAACTGGTGCCAGAGGTTAAAAAACCACTTGTTGTGGATGCAGATGCCTTAAAACTTTTGGATCTGGACGTGATCAAAGAATATATGCATGATAAGGTTGGAACGGTTTTAACACCCCATGCCACAGAGTTTAAGGAAGTTTTTGGTTTAAATGTTCCTAAAAATCTTGAAAAAAGGATTGAAACTGTAAAAGAAGCTTCAAAAAGTTCAGGATGTACAGTTCTTCTTAAAGGTGCAGTGGATGTTGTTTGTGATGCTGGAAGGTTGAGGCTCAACGCAACAGGAAACCCTGGAATGACAGTTGGTGGAACAGGAGATGTTCTTGCAGGTATCGTTGGTGGATTAATGGCTCAAGGCCATAGCGCATATGAGGCAGCTTACCTTGGAGCTTACATAAATGGTAGAGCAGGAGACATTGCAGCTTCAAATTATGGATACAATTTCAGAGCCACTCACCTCTTAAAGTTCGTTCCTTCTGTTTTGAAAAAGCAGGATTAGACAGTTAAAAGCTTTTTTTCTATTTTTTCTAATTTTTTTTGAAGTGTTTAATTTTTTGAAATGCTTTAAAATTTTGTAGTTTTAGATTTCATAATTCTAAAATAAATTAGTTTAAAATAAGTTGGTCTGTTAAAATTCAGCTGTCTAAAAAGGTTTTTTAAAGCCACGAAACTCCAAGGGCGTTGAGAATAATCAGGAGCACAACTCCAAAGACTCCTCCAAAACCTGCAACAATCACTGTGATAACGTTGATTGGGACCTGGATAAAGGGGATTAAATCCACTATGAAGAGGAGCACGAATCCCAGTGCCATGTGTAACAGTATTTTTAAGATTATGCCTGCCGCCTTCACAAGAATTATTATTCCAATGACAAGCAGTACTACAAGTAGGATTCCAACTAAGAGAGTTTCTATACCCATATCCTATTTTTTAAGGTTCATCAGCTTGATAAACCTATTTATTAATATATTTATTGGATTTACATAATACAAATTTGAAATTGTATATTTGCACTGTATTATTTGCAC
>DAHH01000007.1:1562-17361 GCA_002498385.1 Methanobacterium sp. UBA410 | reverse complement strand
TATTATTTGCACTGTATTATTTGTAATGATAATTAAGGTGTAGTTGATAACTAAATTCTTTAAATTGAAATTTTTAAATTGAAATTCTTTAAAAAACTAGGATAAAAAAACAAGCAGAATCTAAAAAAAATGTAAAAAATAGGGGAAAATGGTTAAAAATTGGGACAAACCACCATTTCAATCTTTTTTAGACATCTTCTGGAAGCATGCTGCCTGAAGACCGTAATTTTTAACCATACCAGTCATCTCGCGCTGATCCATCTCTTTGTCCTCGAAGGATACAGCTTCCTGGCTGTATAAACTGTAGGGAGATTTACGTCCCAGGATCCTCATTCCGCCCTTGTGAAGTCGTATCCTCACAATGCCTGTCACACGTTTCTGCATGTTATCCACAAACTTGTCAAGGTCTTCCCTTAATGGTTCGTGCCAGAGTCCATTGTAAACAAGCTCAGAATAGGTTTGTGAAACAATTTCAGCAAATTTAAGCTCTTCCCTTGTGAGCGTCATCTGTTCAAGGGCCTTGTGGGCTGTTATTATCAGAACTGCGCCCGGTGTTTCGTAGTTCTCCCTGGACTTGAGACCTATGATCCTGTCCTCCATCATGTCCACCCTGCCGATGCCGTGCATGCCTGCTATGCGGTTGCACTCCCTGATGATCTGGAGGGGTTTCATCTTCTCACCATCGATACCTACGGGAACACCGTTTTCAAATTCCATCTCAACTACCTGGGCTTCGTTCGGTGCATCGTCGCTTGAACGCGTCCATGCAAAGGCTTCCTCCGGTATTTCAACCATAGGGTCTTCAAGGATGTCTCCCTCTATCGATCTTCCCCATACGTTCTCATCGATACTGTAAAGCTTGTCAGACTGGAGTGGTATGTTGTTGGAGTGAGCATATTCCATTTCTTCAGTTCTTGTGAGGTTTAAATCCCTTACCGGGGCTATAACATCGCAAGATGAATTTGATCTTATGGTTGATTCGAACCTGAACTGGTCGTTTCCCTTACCAGTACATCCATGTGCGATTGCCTTTGCACCCTCCTTTTCTGCGATTTCAACGATCTTCTGGGCTATTAGGGGTCTTGCAAGGGCCGTACTTAAGGGGTAGCCTTCGTACATTGCGTTTGCCTTAACTGCTTTGAATATAACATCGGATGCAAACTCATCTTTTGCATCAACTGTGTAATGTTTCAGGACGCCTATTTCCTTTGCAACCATTTCAGGCCTTTTTATCTCATCTTCTGGCTGTCCTACGTCGACACAGGCAGTAATAACTTCCATTCCATACTTATCTTGAAGTAACTTTACGCAGACAGAGGTGTCCAATCCACCACTGAATGCAAGAACCACTTTTTCCATTTTTCAATCACCCTTGATTTTTATTTTTATGAGTTGGTAAATAAGATTCTTATAGTATTTTTATTGGATCATCTAAATTATAAAGTAATGATAAAACCCAATGAAAATTATTCATGTAACAACTGATATTTAGAGATAGATTATTTACGGGTAGATAATATATCAACACAATTTTTATATCAACATGTTGTGTGGATATAACTTTAATGATATTTGATGATATGGAATTAAAATAATTAAAAATTTAAGGTTTTAAAATTAGGTGGAGTTCATGGTTAGTGGCAAGATGATGGTGCTGTCCAATGGATCTGGAGGGCGTGTGGATGAAAATGAGGATTTAATGGAATTTGTTCTTGAAGGCCCTGCATCCTCACGACTTATCCGTGCAGCAAATCATGGAACTCCTGTATTCAAAGTGGAGGGACAGATTGGATTCCCTGTGATTATGTTAACTGCAGGAATACATGGAAACGAGCTTCCACCCCAGATAGCAGCTTTGAAACTTGCAGATGAAATATGCGGCCTTGAAATTACAGGAACAGTTTATATAATCCCATTTGCAGTGCCTCACGCTACAATGAAAAATTCAAGGAGATTTAAAGGTTTTGACATGAACAGGGCAGCTTCAAAGGGAGGTTCAATCTCCAATGATATCCTTAGGGCTACAGAAACCTTTAAGGTGGATGCTGTTGCTGACTTTCATTCAACCAAACCCATGAGTAATCCAGGTGTTGAAAGTGTTTTCTGCTCAAGGAAACCATGTTTTGAGAGTTTTAAAATAGCAAAGTACATAACGGATGTAACGTCATCCAAAATAATCCCCTACGACCGTGCAGGCACCTTTTACAGTGGTGCATTTGAAGATGAGTGCAACCTTCATGGTATTCCATCTGTAACATGTGAGGTTGTTTCCAAAAACTGTGAGGTGACTCCAGGCAGTTGTGAAAGGTCCCATCTTCAAATGATGTCCTACCTCAAGTACTTCAAGATCATTTAAATCCTGATTGATAGGATTTGCTGATTAAACCCATTGTTGATGACTTAAACCTTGATTGATAACCCTTTATGATGGATTTATCCAGGTTTTTATGATGGATTTAATCTGGGATTCCTTTTGTAAACCATATCGCTATTTGACTTGTTTTAAAATTCATGTGGGAACTGGATTTATCTAGATCTACCTGAACTTATTTTCATGGGCTATGGAAACGCTTTTTTACTTCAAATTATAGAATGAAACTGATAAAATGCCCTCATACAAAAAACATGCAGTGTTTTCAATAATAATGGCCCTGCCATTTTTTCCAAATGTCTTCTATCTGGCCTTGGCCCTGGCCGGTGCCTCCATCATAGACATGGACCACCAGGTAAAGAAAAAAAATCTATTAATTATGGCGTTTTTTGGATTAATATTGACTTTAATACTTTACATATTAAAATTACCTTTTTTAATAGGTGTGGTTCTGGTTGCACTTGCACTTCTATTTTATATTTCAAAACACAGGGGTTTCATGCACTCAATTATAGGCATATCCCTTGTAACATGCTTTTTGGGGATGTTTGTTTTGGGGTCCAACATCTTACTCCAGGAATTTAAAATTGATTTAAAACTTTCCCTTGTATTAATATCCCTTGTGCTGGGGGTCCTGATTTTGAATAAAAGGCTTCTGCCACTTTACAGCCTTCTGGTAACTGTGGGAATAATTTTAACACCATCAATGGTTGTAAATCCATACTATATTTTTGGAGCATTGTTTGTTGGTTGTTTAAGTCACGTTGTTCTGGATCTTTTCACTCCAAGCGGTGTGGAACTTTTAAACCCCTTTTCATCAAAAAGGTGCAGGAAGGGCTGTGGTTTAATATTGTTTGGAGCGTGGATCCTCATGGTTTTTGCGTCCTTTTTCTATCTAATAGCTTGAGGGGGTGTTAACAATAAGTTTTATAAGGAATTTCTCATCAAATTCACGCTCAAAAAGTTTATCACCAAATCTTAAGATGATTGAACGTTTAAAACAGATAATTGGAGCGTTGAGCATTTATTTAATACATTGAACTGTTTTTTTAGTATTGAAACTTTGCATAGAAAGATTTATATTGTCATAAATAATCATGTTAATTATTCACTGTTAGGATCAGTACAATTAAGGGGAGTTAATTAATCATGTTTTTAGTCCGGATATTCTATGGAATTGCTTATTTCATTGTACTTATCGTTGAAATAATAAAAGCCACGTTGGATGTGGCTTTAAGGGTTGTAAATGGAAAAATAGACCCTATTGTAGTTGAGATCGATACAGAACTTAAACGCCCTGTTTCACAGGTTATACTTGCAAACAGTATCACTTTAACTCCTGGAACGCTTTCAGTTGACTTAGACTCTGAAAAGGGTATATTGAAAGTGGCAATTATCACTCCCCGTGAGAGGGAAGCCATAATACCGTTTGAACAGTACATAAAAGGGATGTTAGAATGAGTATCCTAATGTTTTCTGAATATGCCCTGATGGTAGCTCTTGCAGTATTTGCAATTGCTACCATAAGGATCACAACAAGAAAAACCATAGCAATGGCTCTGGTAGGGGCAGGCGGCCTCAGTATAGCTGTAGCAACCCTTCTCATTCTGGTAAACAACATCTACGGACTAAGCTTCTGCAGGGATATTGCCACTGCCCTTGTTCTTTTAGGGCCTGTTGGAACGATAGCCTTTGCAAGGGTGTTGAGGGGAGATTGATATGGATATTGTAATGATAATAAAATCAGTTTTACTTCTTATATCAGCAGCACTGGTGCTGCTTGCAGCATACGGGATCATAAGGTTCAAAGATGAGGTACCCAATGTGCTCTATGCCAGAATACACATTCTGGGAATTGCTGACATGGCGTGCATCCTGGCACTTCTGGTACTCAACGAACCGTTACTGGCTGTTGCCTACTTCATCCTTGCACCATTTGCATCCCATGCAATAGCCAACGGACACTACTACGGAGAGGAAGAGAAATGATTGAATATATACTCATGATAACAGCAATTGGTGGAGCGATCATAGCCCTCATACAGAGGGATCTGCTGAAGGCCGCCATACTGACGGCAATACCTGGAACGTCCCTGGCATTCCTTTACCAGTACCTTATGGCCCCGGACGTTGCACTTACCCAGGCAATTGTGGGTTCAGCAATAGTGCCCGTTTTTATAGCACTTGCAGTTAAAAAAACACGTAGAACAGATGAACCAAGTGAATCAGAAGAATCAGGAGGAAGGTAGAATGATCATGGACACACAGTCTGCATCACTTCTAACTGCAAGTTCACTTATAATTATAGGAATATTTGGTACAGTATTCCTTGATAACCTGATAAAAAAGGTCATTGCCCTGGGATTTGTAGGTGATGGTGCCAACCTCTTCCTGATTGCAATGGGTTACAAAGCAGGCGGAATTGTTTACATCTTCATGCCAGGAATGTCAAGAGATTGGTTTGCACAGAACGCATCTTACCCTCTGCCCTTTGCACTTGTACTTACGAGTATCGTTATTGGGGCAAGTACAATGGCTGTAATGCTCGGTATCATAATAGTGCTCTACAAAAGACATGGATCCATCAGTGCTTCAAAGCTCCTTGGAGATGGTAACAATGGAAAGTAAAGACATGTCTTCACATGAAAAGATCAACTGGAGAGCTTTAATCAAAAACACAGCCGTTTCCAAAACAGTTAAATGGGGGATCTTATGAGTCTTCATCCTGCTAATCTTCTCATTCCGTTAATGGTGATAATTCCACTTACATGTGCACTTCTTCTGAATGTGCTTCATGGAAAGGATCGTACTGTAAAAATAATTTCAGTAGTTGTGGCCCTGGCACTTCCAGTCCTACCACTTCTGGCAGGATATGGAACACAGTACTTCGGTGGATATGTACCTCTTGCACAGAACAGTGCAATAGCCAGTGGACTTCCCACATCCATAACAGGGTCAGCCCTAAGTTTATTTCACCCAGCCATAACCTACTTCTTTGGCAGTGGGCAGAAGCTCATGTTATTTATACTGGGAGTGGTTGCGTTATTCTCAATATTCGCGTCCTTATATGAGGTTAAAAGGCCATCAGGGGTATATACATACTTATTATTTATGCTGGCAGCTTCAATAGCGGCTTTAATACTTACAGATGACATATTTAACCTTTACGTCTTCTTTGAGATAGCTGCACTCACACAGGTGGGTATAATCCTGGTTTCCCGGGTGAAGGGCAACTATGAAACCGCCCTTAAGTACATGATACTGGGGGGAATAGCCTCGCCCATGCTGCTCATTGGAATAGCACTCCTTCTCGGGGTAACAGGTAACGTCAACATAACAGACATAGCTTACTCCATAAAAACCGGGCTTGTCAATCCGAACAGTTCTGTTCTTCTGATGGCATGTGGACTTATAACTTTTGGATGGCTTTATGGTGCTGGACTTCCACCGTTCCACTCCATAAAGTCTGCTGTTTACAGCAAAGCACTGCCAAACGGTGCTGCAATGCTTCAGGCATTTTCAGTGTTCATGTTCGTTGCACTGGGCATTATAATACTCAGGATATTTGGATACCTCCCATTCACAAAGGTCTTCATAATAGGCATATCCCTACTTGCAATGGTTCTGAGCATCACAATGGCAATAACACAGACAGATTTCAAGAGGATCATAGCTTACCTTGCGGTGGGTGAACTGGGATATATAGGAATAGGTTTGGGTCTTGGAACAGTTGCAGGAATAACTGCAGGACTCTTTCAGGCAGTGAACGAAGTTGTTATCACAGCATTTCTCTTCCTGGGATTTGGAACAGTCCTATACAAAACAAGGCAGAGCGACATCCGAAAGCTTGGAGGCATGATGTTTGAATCACCAAAATCCGCATTTCTTGTGCTGCTTGCAGGATTTGCAATGGCGGGTGTTCCACCTCTCAACGCCTTCCAGAGTAAGCTCATGCTTATTCAGGCCACTTTAAAGGCGGGCATACCTGAACTTGGAGTTATAATGATACTTCTAAGTATCGTAACCTTTATGACGTTTATGAAAGCATTCTACGCAATTTATCTACGATCTAAACCAAAAGATCTCAAAATTTTGGAAAAAAAAATACCGAGGGTAACCATGGTTGCAATGGTTGCTTTCCTGGTTATCTGCATAACTTTCGGTGTTTTCCCACAGCTTGCAATCGGCTACTTGCAGCCTCTGGCAGCAGGACTGGTTTAATGAGGGTGATTTTATGAATATATACGATTTGATAAGAAGAAGAATGAAAGAAATTCAGGGAGAAGCTCAAAAGGAAGAGCCTGTAAGTAACATATCAACTTCATCAGTACTCACAGCTGAAATAACCCTCATTTCAACCATAATCTTGGCAGCAATCATGCTGAGATTTTTAAGCATGGTTCTCATGATATTCGTGGTTCTGGCGCTGATATTCGTGGCCATAATGGTGATGCCGGTTATGCCAAAGCTTAAAAGGGAGCAGAATGATTCTCTTGCCAGCATGATGTTTTACGTTGTTCTGGCACTTGGGATCATAACAATATTGTTTTACTGGGGGAATTTAAATGTCTAAAGGACTTAGAGAACTGATAGCAGGATTTTCACTCCTTGCATTTGCCATCATACTTTTACAGTCAACGTATGATTTCAGTAAGATGATATATCCCGGGATAAGTTACATCTACAACTGGATAGGCCCAAATATAGCTCCAAACATGGTTACAAACGTTGTATTTGACTGGAGGGGTTATGACACCCTTGGGGAATCCATTATACTTGTAACAGCAGTTATTGTAACCCTCCTGATATTTGGAAGGGGAAAAGTACAGCTTGGAGGGAAATAAATGAGCACAATACTTAAAATATTCGTATTTCCAGCCTCAATCATAATAATGTGCTATGGAGTACTCACCATCCTTGGAGGACACATAACACCTGGAGGAGGTTTTCAGGGCGGTGCAATGATAGCAGCAGGAATCATCTTCTGTCTCGTGGTGTACGGTCTGGATGAAAGCCCAATAAAACTTTCTCATGACTTCATGGCGGGTCTTGAAAGTGCAGGGGCCCTGGGATATGTGTTTCTTGGACTTGCTGGGCTCTTCACATCAGGTTTTTTCCTCTACAACCTGGGCACAGACCTTTACCATATTGTGCCTCCTGCCATAAGTGCAGCTTTCAACTACCCTGATGCACTCCATGCAGGTATAATCCCATACCTCAACTTTGTTGTGGGTCTTAAAGTTTTGGTTGGCCTATCTGCAGTGGTGATAACATTCATGGGAGTTAAAGGAATTGGTAAAGATTACATAGATGATGAGGAGATCTGAGGAGAGTTAAAAATGGTTTATGTAGGTCCATTAGTTCTTGGATTTATAATAGGATTCATATTAGGTACAAGAATTAAGCAAAACCCCGAAAGCAAACTTAAATTTGGAGCATCAGTATTTGTGGTGCTTATAATAGTTGCAATTTTAATGGCATACCAGTTGGGTCCCTTCCCTTACTACACTGACTCTCCATTTGCAAACGGTTTCCTTGCAGCACTTGCAGGCATAATTGTGGGTAAACTAACATTGGGACGTTAAAATGAAAACATGAAGGGTACGGGTTAAAAGCTGGTAATTTAAAACAGCTTAAACCGGTTGTAGTACAAGATCGTAAAAAATGGTACAAGATCGTTGAAAAGATTTAAGAAAAATAGTGGAGGACTTTGAGGAGGATCTGAGCTTGAGGTCGGGATCAAAGTGCATCAAAGATCAAAGTGCATCAAAAAAATCATTAAAAGATACTTCAGATTTAGATGGTCTAAAACTTCAATCTGACTGAAGCATAACGTGTAAATTTTATATTAGGAAATGGAGTGGGAAGATCATGTTTTTATCAACTAAAAAATGTGAAGGCCTTGGAGAGTGCATCAAAGAATGTCCAACAGATGCAATAAGACTCGTAGAAGGCAAAGCATTCAGCTGCATCACATGCGGGGCCTGTGCAGAGGCCTGCCCAAACCGGGCCATATTTAAAAATAAATATGGAGGCTATGTTGTTGACAGGGCGAAATGCAATGCATGCGGAGTCTGTGAAATGACATGCCCAGTGAACAGCATACACATAGAAGATGGTGTTGTAAAGGGAATATGTGCAAGATGTGGGATATGTGCAGATGCATGTCCGCTCAAAGCAAGGGTGGATGCTTATGACGTAATAGAAGACCGACAGCTTAAATTCCTTGAATCACTTAACCTAGCAGTTAAACCCCAGGCTAGGGTCCGTAAAACTGAGGAGGCCCACAGAACAAACGTGGTCACAGACCCTGAAAAGTGCACGCTCTGCGGCAGGTGTCAGTACTACTGTCCAACTGAGGCCATAAAGGTAGATGTGAACCTTGAGGGTAAATGTACAGAGTGCAGGATATGCGAGGATGTTTGCCCTGCAGGTGCCATAAAAGACACAACCATAGACCCTGAAAAGTGCACACTCTGCCTCAAATGTGTTGAGGAGTGTCCAGAGAAGGCGATTTACGTTGATGACTTTAAGGTCAAGATCCGAAAACCGGAACCAGAGGAGAAGCTCGAAGGCAAAATTGTGTCCTGCCTCAACTGTGGTTTATGTGCAGAAGCATGCAGTCGCGGTGCTTTAAAGATGGTTGATGGAAAGCTCCGCTACGACCCAACACTCTGTGAGGACTGCACTACAAATGAATGCATTGATGTATGTCCTGTAGGTACAATAAAACTTGTAAATGAACCAGAACGTAGAATAAAAGGTTTTTGTGTCTCATGCGGTCGCTGTGTCAGAGCTTGTGATGTTAACGAGGCCAGAAACTTCCAGAACGTTACTTGGAATGGTGAAGTATCAGAAGACTGCATATCATGTGGAATATGCGCAGAAGTATGTCCAAAGGATGCTGTAACTCTTAAAAAAGGTTCAATTGAGGTGGACACAGAAAAATGTATACTCTGTGAAAAATGTGCAGTTCATTGCCCTGCAGATGCCATTCCAAAAACCACAATGTACAAGAAATCCATAAAGGATGGTTTCACACTGGTGGAGAACAAGCTCTGCATGAACTGCAAGCTCTGTACTAAGGTATGCCCAGAAGAAGCCATAACTGAAACTGAAGATGGAAAAATTGTTGTGGATGAATCAAAATGTATATACTGTGGTGCATGTTCTAATGCATGCCCTGCAAGGGCAATATTATTTGAAAGGGAATTTGAGGTATCAGAATGAAAAATTTAATCAGAATATTCCTGGAAGGAGCGTACAGCAATATAAAAAGGATTTTTTTTGCATCGGACCGTGTTACAGACATGGAAATACGAAGCAAAATCCTTGAAGGCAGGGTGGTTCCAACGGACAAGGTGGCTGAAACCTCATGCATAGGATGCGGTGGATGTTGTAATGCCTGTCCAACCAGTGCAATTTCAATGATACCCCTTGAAGAACCAGTTGAACTCATGGAAGGCCTTGTTAAAAAACAGGTTCCTAAAATCGATGAGTTGAAGTGTGTGCACTGTTACAACTGCCACGATTTCTGTCCAATCTATGCCCTTTTCGGGGAGGCAGGAACCATACACCCAAATGATGTTGGAGCGGCAGAATCTGACATATCTGAGCTTCTTGAAAAGCCTGTTAAAATATCAAATGATAAAATTGCATTTATAGCTCAGTTCCTTTCAGATTCAACCATAATAAAGAAAAGAAAGGATTGATGGTCAAGGAATAGGTTCGACTGAGGTTCAGCAGCAGAAAATCCATGGTAAAAAGTCCAGTAAATGGATAAAGGATGGTCTGTTGGAATACCAAATAAAAATTACCCAATAAAATTACAATAACCTTAAAGAGGGATGATATGAGTTTAAAATCATATTCAAGGGCAAGAGCCGTACATGTAATGCTTGTGTACACTGGAGGATGTAACGGCTGTGATATTGAGATCGTGAACTGCATACTTTCACCAAAATACGATGCAGAACAGTACAAAGTTTTTTTAACGTGGAATCCAAGGGAAGCTGATGTGCTGGTTGTCACTGGCCCGGTAACAAGGCGTAATGAGGAACCTTTAAGGAAGATGTATGAAGCAATCCCAGAACCAAAAGTTGTTGTGGCAGCAGGAGCATGTGCACTCATGGGAGGAGTTTACAAAAACATCCATGGGGACATACCCTCAGAAGAGATTATGGGGCCGGTAGAGAACATCATACCCGTTGATGCAAAGGTACCTGGATGTGCAGTGCGCCCAGAAGACATACTATCTGGGGTTGTGGCTGCCCTACCCAAGTTACTCAATGCCAAATAAACATTTAACGGACAATGGAATTGCAGTTAACAATTAATGAATAGTTTAGTTGAATTATAATAGAATTACAATAAATAATGGCTTAACACTTGAAAAAGTGCTTAAAAAGGTGTGTTTATGGATGAGGATAACCAGAAGACCAATGAAAAGGTTGATAGAAAAGTAATTGAGACGGAGATCTCAATGGGACCTGTGCATCCCGCAGCACTCGAACCATACAGGGTGCGTTTATTCGTTGAAGATGAAATCATAAAAGATGCTGAAATCACAGTGGGAGTTAACCATAGAGGTGTTGAAAGAATAATGGAAGGACTTCCAGTTGAAAAAGCAAACAGTCTTACAGAAAAGATATGTGGAATATGCTCCAACAGCCACATCTGGAACTCCTGCATGGTGGCTGAAAAGGCCCTTAATATTGAAGTACCAGAACGTGCACAGTACATCAGAATAATAATGGAGGAGCTTGAACGTATGCACAGCCACATGCTTTACCTGGCCCACGGATGCGAGGTGCTTGGCCATGAAACACTTTCCATGAGGATGTTCTACATCAGGGAAACTGTAATGGAACTTTTGAGGATGATTGGGGGTAACAGGGTTCAGTACGGAGCACCAATCATAGGGGGGGTCAGACCGCGCTGTGAACTGGACGAAATGAGAATACAAAAACTCAAAGAGGGCATGGACACAGTTGAAGAGAAGATGACAGAATTTGCAGACAGGTTCGTATCAGACCCCATGATAATGTCACGTATAACAGGTATTGGAACACTTTCACAGAAGGATGCAATAAAACTCGGCACAAGCGGCCCAACACTCCGTGCTACAGGTGTTGAAAAGGATCTGCGCCGTGACATGACAGTTTACGACCCATTTGAGTTCGATGTTATAACTCAGGACGATGGAGACGTTAAATCAAACCTTCTTGTTCGGGTGTTTGAAATTCTGGAGTCTGTGAAGATAATAAGGCAGGCGGTTGCAGGCTTACCTGAGGGTAAAATAACCAACAGAAGCTGGGAAATGCAGGATGCTCCAATCACCAAAAGCTACATCGAGGTTCCAAGGGGTACCCTTTACCACTCCTACGCACTGCAGGATGGAAGGGTCAGACACTCAGTTATAAGAACGCCTTCAATAACGAACATAGGGGCAATGCAGTACGCCTGCATAGGTCAGCACGTTACTGATGCCCAGCTTTCAATTGTTCAGTGCGACCCATGTTTCACTTGCACAGACCGTGCAGTTAAGATAATCAGGCTGGATAAATAGGAAAATAAAAGAGCAGTACTTTGAAGAGATATTTTGAGTGGATAATAGTTTAGTATATGGGTAGGAGAAGTGGAGATGACAGTTATAAACTCAGTAATTGCCGTAATTGGAACATTTTTAGTGGCGTTTTTCATAGCTTTGTGGCTTCCAGGACTGGAAAGGAAGTTTGTACAGGCAAGGATCCAGCAGAGGGTGGGTCCACCAGTTTCAAGCCCGGGATTTATGGCTCCAATCAAGTTTTTCTTCAAGGAGACGATAAAACCAGAGTCTCCAATGCCTAGACTCTACAACGCACTGCCCATTATAAGCATACTATCTGTGGCATTCATACTCCTCTTCATGATGCCCCAGATGTATACATTTGCTGCTTTTGCAGGTCTGATAGCAGTTGTAGGACTTCTGAAGATTGAAGAGGTCATATACATGTTCATGGGTTCACTTTCAAAATCGGTACTCTCCCTCAAAATGCCGTTTCCAGACATTGTTAAGGGGGCCAAACACCCAGATGCACCAAGATCCTTCCTGGAAGAACTGAGTACAAAAAGAGCATTCCGTATGATAGCATTCGGTTCTTTCCCACTTTACATAGCACTTTTTGTACCGGTTGTAATGGCAAAAAGTCTTTACCTGAGTGACATCGTTGCATACCAGCAGGTTCACGGGCCGGTGCTTTTCACCCTGGCCGGTGTCCTGGGTGCAGTGGTGTTCTTTGTGGGTTACATGGTGCTTCTAAACGAGTACCCATTCTCAATACTCAAGGCCAAAGCAGATGTTATAGAGGGGCCCCTACTTGAATATGCCTCAAAATCCCGTGCATATGTTTATATAAGCCGAGGATTTCTCATGGTTGTACTTGCAAGTCTCTTTTCAACTCTGTTCCTGGGCATACCACCAAACATCTTTGACTGGCATTCCATTGTGACTCTGATTGTTGTACTGGTGTTCCCAGTAATAATGGCAGCCGTGAGTGCTTTTTCGCCAATATTCACTTACAGGCAGTTCTATCCGGTGGTTTTGGGTTCCTCAATACTTGGAGTACTTGCAATAGTTGCAACCTTCATCTAAAATAAATCTAAAATAAAATTCTTTCATACTGTTCCATTATATCCACAAAAATTTAATATACCCACAAAAAGGAAAAAATTCAAAAAAATTTATCCGGTGATTCAAATGAAGTTTGTTGTAAGTCCGCAGCATATCATAAGTGCTGGAGGTTACATAGTTGAAACAGAATTTCCTTACAGAAATCTAATAGTTGTAAATCCAACTCCAGAACCAATAAAAATGGAAATTCCAATATTTAACGTGGAATGGATCGAAGAACACCGCAAGTTGGGCCTGGAGATCATTCCAATCAAGGATGAAGACACATTTCTCACGGCCTTTAAGAGGGCCAAGGCAAAACTTGATGCCCAGATCGAGAAATCCACTTCTTAATCCCCCCCTTTTTAATTATAGTGTTGTGCATATATTTTTATACTATGGTGTTATATATGTATTGATTATGTCTGGGAAGAAAATTTATGATGTTGAAAAGCATTTGTCTGCTGATGAGTTGGATCGAAAGATTCGGGGGTTGAAAAATGATGTTAGAGTTCTTAAAAAACTGTATTTCATCAAAAGCTTGTATCGGGGAGAAAGTGTGGAGAGATCTGCGGATCTTATAGGTGTTACCAAAGCAACAGGTTATAACTGGTTAAAAGCCTGGAATAAACATGGATATGAAGGTTTGTTGTTTAAACCAAAAAGTGGAAGACCTTCCAGACTTTCTGATACAGATAAAGAAGAATTAGAAAGAATTTTAAGAAAAAAAGACACTTGGGAAACCCGAGAGGTTCAAGATCTTGTGAAAAAAGAATTTGGCGTTAAGTACTCTTCTTGGCAAATAAGACGGATCATGAAATCTTTAGGTATGAAATACGCCAAACCACTACCCCAAGATTTACAGAAGACCTGAAAATGCAGAGAATATTTTAAAAAAACAACCATAAAATGAGATTGTTGAAGGAGATATTGTTGGATTTGCGGACCAAATGGCTGTAGAAGCTAATTCTAACTCCTTCCAGACTATGGGGATTCAAATAAACCCCTAAAAAGAGTTGCAACTTACCTAAAATCAAAAGTCACAGGTTTTTTACACAATAAAATGGACATAATGTACTTGATTTCCCTGAAAATAATAAAAAAAGGAAAATTTCATGAAATTTCTAGAAAAAAATAAGAGAAAAAAACCCGTTTGGGAGAATAGTAATCATACCAGACAATTTCAGAACACATCGCGCTATCGTAGTCCAAGAAAAAGCAAAAAAACTGAACATACTCCTTCTATTCCTCCCACCAATATTCACCAGATCTTAATCCAATAGAATTAGTATGGAAAAGCGTTAAAAGAGTCATATCAACCGTTTCACCACTTAAAAAAGAAGAATTAAATTCCAAAATATCAGAATCTTTCTATAAACTCACCAAATCAATTTCATTTGCTAAAAACTGGATAAAAAAATTACATAAATAAGTATGAAAACATATGCACATAACTATAATTGAATAAAAATTTATGAAATAATAAATGAAATAATAAAATAAAAGACTTAATGCATTAAATATGTATAATCTCAAAATATATTTCCCTTTTCAGACTTCCTTTTCCTGTTCCATTGATCTTGTTGTCGGGAGTTTCTTGCGTGAAATTTGGATTTTCCGCAGGCTGATTCAAACCATCAACTAAAAATTTTTTTAGAACTTAGTTTTAGAACTTAGTTTATATAGTTATGTCACATATTTACTTCCATTAAATGGATCATTGAAACTGTTAAATTTATCTCAAGATTATCTAATTCAAGGGGGAATAAAGGTTAAGAGCGATTACAATGGGGAAATATTCAATAAGTCCCCTATAGGAATTCTTATTTATGATAAAGAAGGTAAATTGGTGGATGTTAACCTATCTGCATTAAAAATAGTGGGAATTCCTAAGGAAGATGCTTCAGATATTAACCTATTTGAAAACACATTCCTCGCTCAAAAAAAGGATGCATTAACTAAGAATGGATTACTCAGATTTCAAGCTCCACTGCACCTTGAAACTAATGAAGATTCTTGCAAACCCCTAAAACTCAAAACAGACCTTATTGATTGGACTGTTTCTGTTATTGATTCTGGATTTTTGGTGCAGATCCAGAATATAGACAAAATCTCCCAGAGTGAAGAGAAATACCGCAGTTTTTTTGAGGATGATATCACCGGTGATTTTATTGCCACGCCTGGTGGTAGGGTTCTTGAGTGTAACCCTGCGTTTGCGGAGATATATGGTTTTGATGATTGTGAAAAAGCCTGCAGCTCTGATTTTTCCCAGTTCAACCCAGCTGACTGGACAAATATAATCCTCCGCTTGAAAGTGGAATGTAAACTTCATGGTTACCAAAGCTGGCATGAAAAACCGGATGGAGAACAGATTCATGTTGTTTCTAATGTTGTTGGTATTTTTAGTGATGTGGGTGAGCTTGTTCAGGTTAAGGGTTATGTTTTTGATGATACTGATCGTAAGAGGGCTGAGGAGGCTTTGAAGGGTAGTGAGGAGAAGTATCATCGTCTTTTTGATGAGGATTTGACTGGTGATTTTATTGCAACGCCTGATGGGGAGATTCTTGAGTGTAACCCTGCGTTTGCGGAGATATATGGTTTTGATGACTATGAGAAAGCAACTCAATCGAACATCTCTAAATTTAACCCTGATGATTGGAGTAATTTAATAAAATGCTTGAAAAGAGAGCATAAAATCCAAAGTCACCAATCCACACACGAAAAACCGGATGGAGAACAGATTCATGTTGTTTTTAATGTTGTTGGTATTTTTAGTG
>DAHH01000007.1:0-1260 GCA_002498385.1 Methanobacterium sp. UBA410 | reverse complement strand
TGCGGAGATATATGGTTTTGATGGTTGTGAAAAGGTGGTTCACTGGAATATTTCTGAGTTCAACCCATTTGATTGGCCTTACATGGTTACACGTCTAAAAAGTGAGGGTAAGATCAAGGGTTATCAGAGCTGGCAGAGAAGGTCTGATGGGTTGAGGATCCACATTGTGGCCAATGTTGTTGGTATTTTTAGTGATGTGGGTGAGCTTGTTCAGGTTAAGGGTTATGTTTTTGATGATACTGAGCGTAAAAAGACAGAAGAAGAACTTAATCGTAGTAAACAGCAAGTAATGAATATTTTAAACAGTTTTAAAGATGGGTTTATTGCTCTGAATTATTACTGGAAGTTTATCTACGTAAATCAGAGTGCAGCGCAGTACTTTGGGCTTGAACCCGATGATTTAATTGGACAAAACCTGTGGGAACAGTTCCCTGAACTCACGGGAACCACTTACGAAACAGCCTTCCGCAGGACAAGGGATGAAAAGGAGATCCAGTACTTTGAGGCACCGAGTATACGGAAGGATCAACTCTTTGATGTCAGTGTTTATCCATTGGACGAGGGTATATCAGTCTGCTTGCGTGATGTCAATCTGCATAAAAAGTCTGAAAAAAAAGATTAACCTACTGAGTAAACTTAAAATCAGCTGCGATGTTTTATATGATGTTTGATTTCAGGGTACAACGCTAACAGAAACTTTTGCTTTTCTAACCACTCTTTCTGCGGTACTGCCCAATAAAAGCTTTTCCAAGCCGTGTTTACCCGATTTTCCAATTATTATTTGATCTGCACCTTCTTCTTCTGCTGTTTCTGAAATAACATCTGCAGGTTTTCCCTGTTTAATTAAAGTTATAAAATTAATGTTTTTACACTTACCTGCACATTTTTCATCTTCAATTTTCTTTTCAAATCCTTTAAGAGCTTTTTTTCCTTCTTCTCTTAATTCTTCATCTAACTTTTCCCTTAAATCCCTTTGTGGTAGAGAGTTCAAATAATCCGTGTCAATTACATTTAAAACAATTATGTCTGCACCACTTAATTTTACGGTAGAAACAGCGTATTCTCCAGCCCTTTGGGACGCTTCTGAACCATCTGTAGCTAATAAAATTTTTTTAGACATATCAAAGCCCTCCGCTCTTCATTAAGCTTTACTTTCATTAAGTTTTACTTTTCCTACTTTTAATTTAAAAAAATAAGAAAAAATTTGCAGAAGTTCTAAATCTGCAACTTTCCTTTCATCCTAGGAATGGTTTTCCGATG
>DAHH01000013.1 GCA_002498385.1 Methanobacterium sp. UBA410 | reverse complement strand
CCTGGAAGCATAGTTGCAACCACCTTCACGAGGAAGGCAGCTTCTGAACTTCGATCAAGGATCTTGAGCTGGGGGGACCAGATAAGGCAGGAGCTCCTTGAGGATCCAGAATACAAACCCATGGAAAAACGCCTGAAACGACTTGACTTCAACCAGATTGTGACAGGGACCCTGGACAGCATCTCTGAGGATGTTTTGAGAAATCATCGTGATCCTGGCTCCCCTCCACCAGTTGTTGTTGAGGAATTTGTTGCAAACTCCCTCATGATGCGCTTCGGCCTCTTCAAGGATGAGAGGCACCACAACGAGGATCTAACAGAGTACCTCATTGATCTTAGAGGTGGAAGCTTCGGTTTCAATGCAAATGAGATGAGCAGGAACCTCCTTGAAATCAAGGACAGGCTCTACTACGATCAGGTGCTCTGGAAGGAGTTCCAGAAAAACGAGAATCCAGGCGTGAAGGTTGCATGCCAGGCCATCAACGACTACGTGCGCGAACTTAATGAAAGACTTCTCTTTGACTTTGCAAGTCTCGAAGCAGATTTTCTGGACAAATTAAAGGATAATAAGCTTGAAAGCTTCCTCTCAGAGATTGAACTGGTCCTTGTAGATGAGTACCAGGACACCAACCTCCTGCAGGAACAGATATACTTCGAGATGGCAAGGGCCGCTGTGAAAAATCGTGGAAGCTTCACAGTAGTTGGGGACGATGACCAGTCGCTTTACAGGTTCAGAGGAGCAACTGTTGACCTTTTCACAAACTTCAGGGAAAGGGCAGCAGAACAGCTTGCAATAAATCCCGAGGTAATTCACCTTTCAAGAAATTATCGTTCCACAGATTCCATAGTTAACTTCTGCAACAGCTTCGTTCTTCTTGATGACGGATTCCAGGAAGCCAGGGTTGAGGACAAACCTCCAATAGAAACTGCAAGAGAAAATTTCATAAATTTTCCAGTGCTTGGAATGTTCAGAGACGATGTTGAAACCCTTGCAGAGGATCTTGCAGGCTTCATCCACCAGGTTATCTACGGGGACGGTTTCCATTTAAAATACAAAAACAGGGAGTTCACTGTGAAGTCCGACCCTGATGAGGGTTCCCCAACAGATGTTGCCGTGCTTTTAGGCTCTCCCCTGGAGGTAACATCCTTCAGGAAGAGGAGACTGCCCTTCTATCTCAGGGAAGATCTTAAAAAGCTCAACCCTCAAATTGAGGTGTTCAACCCCCGCGGTCAGAACCTTGAGAGGACCTGGGAAGCCAGGGTCTTCTGCGGCCTTCTCATGGAGTGCGTGGATCCGGAGTGCAGGGTGCAGAACTCAATTGAGAAGCTTCCAAAAAGGGCTGTGAACACCTTCAACTCCTGGAGGAAAACTGCAAAGGACTACGTTGAGATCGATCCAGAACCTGGAAACCTGAATAGGTTCCTTACAGCATGGAAGTCCCGCACACCCCTGGGCCGTGAAAGCTGGAAGAAAAACGTGCCACTGCTTGATCTGGCCTACAAGCTTGTGACCTGGATACCTTCAATGCAGGATGATGTTGAGGGCCTTGTGTACCTTGAGGCCATAACCAGAACCATATCCCAGACAGCACTCTTCAGCAGCTTCGGAGGGGACATGATATTTGATGGGGACCTTGAGGAGCCCTCAATAAAGGAGCTTTTCTGGAACGTCTTCATGCCCATTGCAAACGGGGCAATTGACGTGGATGAAAACCTCCTGGACACACTTCCAGACAACAGGATAAACGTCATGTCCATACACCAGTCCAAGGGCCTGGAGTTTCCAGTGGTTGTGGTTGATGTGGGTTCAGACTTTAAGAGTAACCACCATAAAAATGCATTCAAACGCTTCCCCCATGAGGGAGGAAAACCCTGCAAGCTGGAGGATGAGCTGCGGGTCTGCTCACCCCTTGAAACACCCACAAGATCCGGTGCAGACAGGGCCTTTGACGACCTTATAAGACAGTACTTTGTGGCCTTCAGCCGTCCACAGGATGTGCTTCTGCTTATTGGAATCAGCCCTGTGAAGAACGGCTACCAGACCCGATACGATCATCATGAAATTCCAAACGTGGCAACAGGCTGGTCCAGAAATGGTGACTGCCACTGGCCGGGTCTTGAAAACCTGGTACACATATAATGCTGAAGAAATGAAAAGGTGAATTGAAATGGCACTTTCCGTTAGATCCAAACCCTACATAATCCCAGAGTACAGCCTCACAGGCGACCTTCTCTCCTACCTTACCTGCGGGCTGCAGTACCGCTACCAGAACAAGGGAACGCTCCCGCCTGCCATGCCCATACAGCTGTGGTTCGGCGACTTCATCCATGGAGTTATGGAAGAGGCCTTCATCCGCTGGAATGAGCAGGACTGGAAGGACTTTCCATGGGACTGGGAAACCCAGATAAGGGACATCGAACTTGAGGTAGATAAGAGAATGCGTTCAAGGGGACTTCAACCTCCTGCAAATCTATTCTGTCCATTCAAAGCTGGAGATGAAAATCAGGGGCTCTGCCCTGATTCAAACCATCCGCACAAGCTTGCTGCAAGCATACGGGCTGAGGCAGCCATAAACACATGGGGGCCCCACCTCTTCCCCTTGATAGATGACTCTGAGGTGAAGCTCAAGGGAATACGGAACATGCCCCACTATGCCAAGGGTAGAAGCAGGTCCAACTACTACGGCATCACTGGAATAATCGATGTTCTAAGTTCTGTGAAGCTTGAAGAAGCCTCCGACCGCAACCTGATAATCAGGTACCTGCACAACAACCCTGCATTCCAGTACAAGCTTGAAAACCTTAAAAAACCTGAGTATGAGATAATAGTGGATTACAAGGGTATGAAGCGACCCCCTGTGAATTCTCCCTCATGGAGGCACCACGGCTGGCAGGTTTTAACCTACTCATGGCTGAGGGACATGCAGCCAGAGTCCAGCAAAGTTCTGGTGGGAATTCTCTTCTACCTCAACGAGCTCTCGCTTTTCAAGGAGGACCTGGAGGAGCTCAAGAAGGATGTGGAGGATGCACAGACAGACGTCAAGCCCTACGCCAGGGACCTTGAAAACATACTCCAATGGAATCCTCACTCAAAACCGCCTGAGATCTCAGATTCACTTAAAAAACTGCGCTCAATACGCATAATACCCGTTGAATACGACAACCAGAGGAAGTCCCTCACTGAGTTTGACTCTGTTGTGGCAGACATTGAGGAGAGCATTATAAAAGAGGTTAAGGGCTGTGGAATCCAGTCCTCATGGAAGATAAACCCTGAAAAGAGAACCTGCGATGCATGCGACTTCAAAACGTTTTGTAAGGATAATGCTGCTCGCAGGAGGTTTCCAACTGTACCTTGACCCTTTAAAAGGCTTTTAAAAAAAGATGATTAAATGACTTTAATAAAAAATAAATAAAACTAATGGAATTCCTTTTTTTCATAAACTCCCTACTCTTCCAATAACTCGATCTAAAACCTTGTAGAACTTTTCAATCTGTTTTTCATTGAGATCATCATTTATATCCAATCTGTAACCATCTGAAAGTTTTATGGCAATTTCATCCAATTCCCGGGCGTATTCTTCCACAATCGATTCTTCTTCTGGAACCTTGGTGGATATGCTGCTGAATATGAAGAATACAACCTGGTTGTACGCACTCAGATTGCAGTAACCCCTGAGAATTGCCACGTTGTTCCCTTCAAAATCAACGTTCAGGGAGAATCCCTTAGGGGTCCAGATAACCTTAAGGTTGTTTTCCCCGGAAAAATCCAGAAGTTCCCTGTAAAATCTTCTTCCAGCATCGTCCAGGTTTTCAAAAAATATCTGTTCATCGAGCTTTTTTGAAGGTATATTCTTTTTACGAACATCAGAAGCCTGTCCTGTGAGTCTTGGTACCAGTGTTTTAAGTCCTCCACCCAGGTACTGCTTAACCTCCACTGCAAACACTTCTGCAGGGTCCATCTCTTTGTTTAGAAATTCAACAATCCTTTTAAGCTCTGAAGGTATGCTGTCCGCCAGGAAGATCATCCTGATTTTCCCTGCCTGGAGATTGATTTTAACCATCTCCCAGAATGCTTCTGGATCCCATTCAAACCCCAGTTCAGAGGATAAAACCTCACCCATATCCTGATCTGGGAAATGGGATTTAACGTTGCTGGCCATCTCATCTACAGAAAGGTGGTAAACTGCATTGGAAGCATAGTCCAGCATCTGCCCAACCACCTCCCGCCTTATGCGGGTGTCGCTGCTTCTTTTAACCTCCACGAGGGTTGGAACACCGTCCTGATCCAGGAATAGATGATCCAGATAAACAACACCAGATTCCTCCTCAGAGTACATTTCCTGTTCTTTTTTAACTAAAAGCCATTTTCTCGGATTTCCTTCATCCATCTGATCTCCTGCAAGCAAGTCAGGATAATCTGCAATCAGATCCTGCAGTACAAGTTCTGAGGCGTATTCTTTCTTCCGTTTCAACCAGTTCATTCCCATTTTCCAGTAGAAAAATTTTTCCGTTCATGTTAAAACTCCAATTTTCAGGTTAAACATTGAACATAGACATACTTAATATTTACTGTGAACTGGAAAAAATGACATCAATGGGTTTTCCTGTTGACTCCATTCCATCTGCCTTCAGCACCAGTATAACAAATTAATACTTCCAAACTGATTTTATCTGATTTACAAAAATCAGATACTTCTGAAGGGGAAAACTCCCCTTTCTTCATATTCCTTTTTAAGCCAGGCCTTTAAAATGGGCTCACAGATACTGTAAGTGCCCCCTTCAGATTCTATTAAATCCAGTTTTTGCAGTTTGTTTAAGGGGTTGCTCAGGGATCCTGGAGTTATATTCATGCTTTCAGCTATTTCCTTTCTTTTAAGAGGTTTACTGATGAGGGTTGTCAGAATGGTTTGTTCGTGGAGGGTTAACCTGCTCCACTGGTTTATCAAATGAACCGCAAGGAGAGGCAAAGTCCTTTTAAACTCTTCGGTTACCATTTCATCATTTAAGGGAACGTTTTTTTGGAGCAGCTTGGCGAAGGTGTTTACGTAAAATGGTACCCCCTTTGTACACTTGTAAAATCTTTCAAATCCACCATCTTCCAGATTTAAGGAGGGTAATTTTTCATTTAAATAGTTTTTTACTGTTTCTTTGGTGAACGGGTATATTTCCACGTTCAGCATTCTGCCCCCAAATGCACCGTCTTTACCTGCTATCTTTTCAATGATAGAATCCCTTGAACTTACAGATCCAGAAAAAACATAGGCTACATTTTTCTGATTTTGAATTACACCTCTAATGAACCATAAAAACGAGTCCAACCGGCCACCCAAATCCCTAAGGGATTGGAACTCATCGATTATCATGATGGATCCTTCTATATCCCTGGAGTGGTCTTCGTAGATTTTTTGCGGTAGGTCCAGAACGAACTTTGAAAGTTTCCTGTAGTCATCCTCTGATTGGATTATGGGTACTGGTATTCCTCCAGCATCTTTAAGATCTTTCAGCTCAAATTTTTTTGTTTTGAAAAATTTTGATACCCTCTCAAGTACTGTGGCAAATCCTCTACGTTTGCATGCTTCCATCCACGAGCTATAAAACTGTTCCATTATTCCGGTTTCAGTTAGTTTACCCCTCTGATAACCAGAAGTAGTGGATAAATCAACATAACAGGTTAAGTAATCATCTTCAAGCTCTTTTTTTATTTTTTTAAGTAAAACTGTTTTTCCCACTCCCCTTATTCCAACAACCATAATTGTTGGAGGAGACCCTTTTGAAGTTGTCTCCAGTAACCCCTTTATCAGGGAAATATCCCTTTCTCGATTGTAAAATTGTTCATCAGTTAGTTCTGCATCGGTTCCCCATGCCAGATCTTCCACACAAACCACCATCGTATAATCTTTTTTACATTATGTATTCTGATCTGGATCACAGATCATATATATTTTGTTTTGGAATATGTATTCCAATTTGGATCACCAATCATATATATTTTGTTTTGAAATATGTATTCCAATTTGGATCATCTAATTTAGTCTGGAATATACATTCCATTTCAGGCCCTAAAATTTGATTTTAGTACGCACATGAAAAAAATAGAAATTTTAAGATTTAATGAATTCCATACTTACTTTTAAATCTATTCAAAAAGGTTTATACTCATTATTTTATCTAAAAGAAGGTCTGGAGGCCAAATATGAAACCCCTTAAAATTTTATCATGGAACGTTAACGGACTGAGGGCCAGGTTAAGAGGTAACTCTCTAAACTGGTTTCTGGAAGAAAAACCAGACATACTATGTTTACAGGAGTTAAAAGCTACTGAAGACCAAATTCCCGAAGATTTCTGGAATATACCTGGCTACCGCAGTTATTTCTCCTCTTCAAAGGTCCTAAAAGGTTACAATGGCGTTGGTATCTACTCTAGGTTGAAACCTGAAAATGTCCAGGAAAGCTTTGGAGATGGAAAGCTTTGGAGGAGAAGGAAGGATTTTAAGGGAAGATTATGGAAATTTTGTGCTTTTCAATTTGTATTCTCCAACAGGAATCAGTTCAAAGGATCTGGTGCATAAATTTGATTTCTACGAGCACTTCCTCAAAACCATGAAAGAGCTGGTGGATGAGGAGCACAATGTTCTGGTTTGTGGGGATTTCAACATAGCCCACAGAAAGCTGGATCTTGTAAATCCAGAAACAGCATGTAAAAGAGAGGGATTTCTACCAGAAGAGCGGAAAATTCTTGACAGACTCGTGGAATGCGGTTACTTGGACACCTTCCGAATGTTCAACCATGGTGGAGACAACTACACCTGGCGGAGTTACGATCGGAGCTGCAGAGAGAAGAACCTTGGAATGAGGCTTGATTACTTCTTTGCAAGTGAAAGTCTGGGGGAAAATATTCAGTCGGCATACATACGCCACGATATACCTGGATCAGATCCTGCCCAGTCGGTGCGGACGTCCTGATCTAAGCCATTTATAACTGATTTACAACAATATTATCCATTTTAAAGGCTTTTTTTTGAAAAAGGGAATTAATTTTGAGTCCACATCATTGAATGGCTGTTTAAAGGTATTCAATTACCTGTTGCTATTTTTTTTAGGAAGTACTGGATTGAGATTAAAAAATAGAACAATTAAAAAAATTGTAGTTCCTCTAAAAATGGTACTGAAACTACTTCACTGCCTTGGGAACTATTTCTTCCTCCAGCCCGAATATCTCTATTACTCCTGCAGCTATGAGGAACAAACCGAGTATTGCAGCTAAAACCACGAGGTTTCTCATGTAGGTTCCAGCCACCATGAATAGAATACCGAAAACAACACCCAGTGCACCGATAGATTTTCCCTTAACGCCCTTATCTGAGAAAAGAGCTGTTAAACCTGAGATTATTATGAAAAGCCCCACTATGTAAAGTGCTAAAAATACCAGAAATTCCAGACCCTTTACGTTCCCAACAAGTATTATCCCATAGCCTACTGCGAATATAGCCAGTATAAAATCGACTATTCCAGCTGCCATGTTCTTGCCCCAGACCTGAATGCCCTGAAAAAGTAACCAAAGACCTAAAAATATAATTCCAAGGCCTATAAGAACGCTGAACGTTGCAACGCTCACAAGTGGGAATGTTATAACTACAAGTCCCAACACTATTGCCAGAACCCCCACAAAAACATTTCTCATCTCAGCCATTTTAGAACCTCCCCCGCTTTTACTACATTTCAAGATTCCATTATTAAAATATCTTCTGGAGATCATAAATAGTTATTGCTGATGCTGCTTTGAGGGAGGGCTCAATTCTCTTTTACCTGCAAACGGTTTACATATAACTTTCTATTTAACTGTGATAGCAAAGAATTTGGTTATCCTTTTAAATATCGGACTATAGAGGGATGATATAAAATGGAATGTCCAAAATGTGGGTTTGACGATGAAGTGAATGCATCTTTTTGTAAAAAATGTAATTCAAATTGCTTATCCTTTTGGCTTTTTTGATATATTAATATTATAATAAGTATTATTTAAAATATGATAGGGATGGTAATTTACTATGAAAAATAAACGTGTTATATATCTTATTTTTTTAGTGATAGCCATATCCACTATTCCATAGCTGGTTTATGAATTTATATTAAGTATTAATTTGATCTGTTAAAAATTAACTTAGTTTTTAACTTAATATAATAAAATAAGTAAAAAAATAAGTCTTTATCTCTGAATAAGGTCGTTATCTCCCATGATAAACATTCCTCTTAAAATGCACCACCTGCAGTTACATGAAAAGAATTTTTTAATCTATTAAATGGGAGCTTGATTTTATCTTTAATAAATTGATAGTTTTAGTTACTAGTTTAAAAAAAAAGAAAATAAAAAAAATGGGGATCTAATTTCTAGGTTATAGGTATGTTGGACCAGGCTTTTACCGTAACTGTTGGGGGTAATACTCCATTAGTGTTGTAATAAGCTAGTATCCTACTATAAAGATATACTAAAGAGTTATATCCTACTTTTCCGAGATTTGAGCTACCATATGTTGGTGCTCTATTATTATTGTCCATAAAGTCTGCTGTTCTTTGAGCTAAATCTAAATAATTGCTTGAACTTAATTTTCCGCTGGTTAAATCATCTAAACTGCTGGATGGTGAGGAATAAGTACCTGTTGTTACTAATGTGTTTGGTAATGGATCTGTGAAGATCAGGACTGTTGCTCTTGTGGCTAAGTATAAGAATTGATTTATGGTTACCGTTGAGCTTCCTATTGTTACTGTTGTGGATAATGCTTTATTGGTTTCTATGTAATTTTTAACTCTTGTAGCAGCGTCAACAACTTGTTCCCAAGTGTAACTGTTTGGGCTAATGTTCATTGTGTATGTTTCTGTATATATTGGAGATTGATTTCCTGCAGCATCTATTGCCATGTATTTGAGTGTGGTAGTACTACTTATTGTGATTGGTGATGTGTAAATTGCGCTGTTTATGGTTGGGTCACTGCCATCCGTAGTATAATAGATTGTGGATGATTTACTGGCGGTTAATGTTACAGTTTGTGCTTGTGTATAACTTCCACCTGATGGTGTTGAAGTTACTGTAGGTATAATGTTATCAACTGTAATTGGTGTGTTAATTGAGTATCCATTTACTGTTACAGTTGCATTGGCTGTTCCAGAAGTGTTACCTCCAGTTATGGTGAAATTTGCTTTACCTTTAGAAAGTGTTGTGTTTGTTATGTTAACGGTTCCCAATGTATAATCCAGGTTTACAGGCACACCATCAGGTATTGTACCCTGGTTTGATGTGTCATCCCCCTTAGAATTATGTGCTAAATCTACCGAAACTGTTGTTAGAACCTACAGTCCAATTTGCTGCTGATACTGTATTAGAAAGACAAATTATAATTAATAAAAATATGGGTAACCATACTAATTTTTTAAAGATTTTCATGTTATACCTCCAGTGTATTTTTAAACTATGAAAATTCTTTAATTTTACATGTACTACACCTCCAAGGAAGTTAAAATTGAATTTTTAGGAATCGGGGCCTCCGAATGTGGATGTCATTAATTCTGATTTTTGTTTTGCATTCTCTGCGGATTTTTTAGATATACTTGTCCGTTTATCTGTGTATTGTTTGAATTTGGGATTTTTGTTCGCGATTTCTATGAGTACTGTTTCTTGGTTTTGTATCTCTGGTTTCAAGTTTTCTGCGTTTTTGTAGTGTTTTTCTGCTTCCACTCTGTTCCCATTTATCTCTAATTCTATTCCAAGTTCCATTTCATTGTAGTAATTATATCTTAAGTCCACATATTTTCCTAATGCTTGTGCATATTCTTTTTCTATGCTTGATGAACCGCTTTCTATCATTTCCTTGTTCCAAAGTTGAGCAGTTTGGGTTATGTTTACCATTCTCTGATATTTTGTGTCTGCTTTCTTCAAATTGGAAATTCTCACTGCATGGTCACTTGTACTCGTGTTTAAGAGGGGATCTGCTTCTGCTTGTATTAAATCATCAAAATAGAGTGGAACAAGATGATTATCATATGCTGTTTCATAGGCTCCGTTTGTGTTGTTCTGGGCTATTACGCACCCTATGCCTACAACCGTTAGGAGGATTACAGCTGTAAACGGTATCATCCATTTAATGTTTTTTGCACGTATTAAATTAGCAACAGTACCAACAGTTCCTCCGACAAATCCCCAAATTGCATAGCTTATCACATTTGCAAGGGCAATGTAAGCATCAGGATTTGTGGATACAAATGATGTTAAAGCTATGATCCCTGTAATAAAACCTGAAAAAGCCCCGTTCAATGATGGATTACAATCGTAGTCCGCCATCACGTTTTTGTTGTAGGCCATCACAGCAGTGATGCCTCCACCTGCAACAGCTCCAACAAAAGTTGCAAAAAGAATAACATCATTTCCCAACAATTTATAGCTGATTGAAGTAATTAAAAGGCCTAAAACAATCCCTAATCCTATACTTAGCCAGTACGGTTTGAACGTCACTAAATAAAAGGATTTCCCGCATTTACGACAAAATTTAACATCATCTGGATTTTCCATCCCACAATTCTTACACTTCAAAACTAAAACACTCCCTTAAATTAAAAAGAATAATTTGGAAGCAAAATCTTGAACTTCCATTAATATTCTTTTACAATTATTCTTCTATGGCCTTAAAGTCCTGTAAAAATGTTTTTAAAACACCATCATTAAAAGCTCCTGGCTGATTTTCCATTGTAACCGCAAAGTACTGGTAAGACCCTTTTCCCATAGCCCAATGGTTTACACGGTAATCTGTAGTACCTGCACTACAAGTTACATAAGGATTATAATAGCAGGGACTCCAAGTTCCATTGACATCTGATGAATTTGAGTAATACTGCCAGATAGATCCATAAGGATAAAATGGTAATGTACCAACATCACTATACTCCGGAGTAGTTGTTTTATAAACAAAAATAGGCATTTCATTATCCGGATCTAATTTTAATGGATGATCTGCTCTGAAATAATAAGTTATATGAGCTATTTGTGTTGGATCTTTTGTGGAATATATCTTTTTTGTTGCATAAAGTGTCATCCTATCAACAGCTAATGCTGTTGTTGAACCTTCTGCAACGTTATTGTTTTCATTAGTTTCATTAACTTCATTGTCATTATCCACAACTACTTTTAACAAGTTTTTACCTCTTAACACAGGGCTCCAATCTAATGATACCGTAGTATTACTTTTCCCTTTTAATTTATCTACTCTCTGAGTACTAACTAATTGATATTGCATAGGTGCCTGAGAACTATTAGCTACATACAAGTCAACATTAAATGGGCCTGTGTCCCCATATTTATCATTAGAAACAACCGCATTTATTGTAGTAGCATATCCTAAATCTACTTCAGAAGGTAAATTCCAACTTACAAAAAGATCCCTTTTGTTACCTCTAAAAAATGGACAATTTTCATCAGTGCACCCGTCACTCAATTGAGTGTCTGTGGCTTGAAGAAAATCCATAAGTGCTTCTTCAGGGATTAACCTTATAAATTCTTGATGATCAATTATTTCAAGACCTAACTCTGCTAGAGTAATACCTTCAATGTCATATAATCCTATACCTAATGTTGCTACAGAAGCCAGTTCTATCGAAGCAAAGTTAATCAGGTACATTCTATTTCTACAATCTGAATCCACGGTTTTGCCCGTTTTTTCTTGAATTTCATCTATTTCAGCATTAGTTTCAATATAAGTCATTGCAAGTGCATTTACAGTTATATAAGACCCAGCAACTACAATTACTGCAATAGGAATTACTGCATGAACTTGTGTTGATCCCATTTTTGTATTATTAGATGTTCCATTTTGTCCATTTTGTATTTGATTTAACTCGTTTATATCCATCGTTTTTAATTCTACAGACACACCTCCCTGCTTCAATTTTTTTATAGTACTTCTAATTTCATCTAATTTATTTTCAAGAGTTGAATAATAAGCTGTTGTTTCGGTAATTTGTAAATTAGGATTATTCTGTACGATCCATTCTTCTCCATTTTCTTGACCAGCTTTAATATCATTGATAACTTGATTTAGATTACTCGCATCTGTTGCGTTTATTGTTTTACCATTCTCATTATTAATTTCTGTATTAATTTCATTTAACATTTGATGTTCATATTGAAGCTCTGATTTTGCTTGAGCTTCATTTCCATTAACTATTGAAGTTACTGTTGCATTATTTACCTGTAATAACTGATTTATATTCATTATAAGCCTTTTTTTAGTTTTTAAGCTCATAGATGATGAGTTACTGACATCCATTTTCAATTCTTGGAGTTTTTGACCCGAATATTCAGCTATTGTACTTTCATTGGATTCATTGGATAATACGTTTAATTCATTAGTTTCTTGAGTTAAATTTGATATTAAAGCTGTTTCCGTTTGGTTATCCATGGTTTGATTAGTAATATTCCCTGTTTGATTTGTATTTGTTATAAGATTGTTGCTTGTTGTTTGACTCTGATTAAAGTTTGCGCTCATCACTGTTGAACTGGAAATTATACTTCCAGCAAAGGTTATCATTATAAAAAGTAGTATCAACTTCTTTTTAATCATCATTGCTCACCAAAACTACTAAAAAAATTATAAAATAAATATTTTTACATAAAACTAAATATAAAAATGTATATACAAGTTTTAGGGATAGAACGATTTAATAATGATATTTAAAGAATTTAAGGAATATCTAGAGAAAAAACGCGAAAGATCCAATTTTATCTGGAAAAAATAGAAATTAGATGAAAAAATGTACCCCTTTATCTTCAGGGCAATAAAGGTTTAAAAAAACAATCCATGACACAGAGGCCTTAAACATAAGAGGAAGAGGCACATGAAACATTAAGACAAACCACCAATAAGTCACCATAACGGAAAGAGGAAAACAAGAAAACACTATTCTAAGCGTTGAAAAGAAACCTCCTCCAAAAAAAATTAATACAAACAAACTCAAAAACACACGGTAAAAAGCCAGTAACAGTATTTCACAGACAATTACACCATATACAGAGGTTTAACTATTCACATAGATTTTAAAACAGTAATCATAAGTTAAAGATACATAAAAAAAAATGATCACTCACTCACTAAAAGAGTACGCAAACAGTGAAACACGCGCTAACAACTGTGAAAAACAGACATTCACTCTTAAAACAACTATTATAAGAATATTTAAAGGTATTTTAAAGAGGTATACCTCAACATAATATCTCAAATTCCTTCCAACTCACATTTCATAAACCAAGTAAACTGGATAAACAAAGCAATACACATAAATATGCAATGCACCTAAAAATCAATAAGAGCGTTAGTTATTAAGCACTCAAAGTTCAACTTACATTCTGATTTTAAGAGTATCCGGATTTAAACATGCAGATTTGTAAACAGGGATTAAACAACATTAATGGAAACGTTGTTTTTGTTGCAGAGTTTTATTATGTAATTTGAGGATAGGAATATTCCAGATTCTGCCTTTGTCCCCCGGGAATTTGATGATTTAGAACCATAAACCAGTATGCCCACCACATCACTTTGATTATTTAAAACTGGACCTCCGCTGTAACCTTCAGCTGTCGGTGCACTTGTTCTATAGTAAACAGTGCCTGAACTGAATGTCTGTGCTTTAAGTGAACCTGAAGTTGATTGTGGTGAAGAATTGTCCGTTTGGTAGGTTCCATAACTGTCACTGTTGGGATAACCATATATCCTGACGTTTTCACCTGTTCCTGGTTCTTTTGAGCTGATGTTAAGTGTGGGCAGATTGGTGCCTGCGCTGTCAACCTTCAGTATCGCAACATCATCATCTGTGGAAGGGTTTCCCACATCAACAAGCCTTGCACTGTATGAAGCTCCACCATTAACAGAAGATGAAAACTTGACTTTTATAAGCTGCTGGGAAGATCTGACACTCAAGAGATTCTTCTGACGTAAAGTTTCTGTTAGGGCACTTACATCATCACTCCCAGCACTGTAGGACCCATCAACGCTTTGGTTGAGCAGGCTGCCTAACTGAGAATTACCATGAGCCAGGTACTCCTTTACAGCTGCTTCTTCCACGTAACGCTCCACATCACCGCTTTCCATCTTTTTGAGACTGTTTTGATCAAGGGCATTGGGATCGCTCACAACATGAAAGGCGGTTATTACGTAACCATCGCGGGTCACTGTAACTCCTGAACCGGAGTCCATGGCAGAGCTAACGTCAATATTCACTGTTTTGTTCTGGAATGGATCTGTTAGGGTGACCACACCTGAAACCCCATTTTCAATGTAAACTGTTGAGGCAGCTGCCTGGGGGGAAGAACCTATGTACTGTGGGGAAAGGTAGTTACTTTCAAGAAAGAAGTATCCTGAAAGTACCAGTACAGCTGCCACAAACAGTATCAAGGCTTTTTTAGCCATACTCATTGACAATTCACCTGAAACCTAAATGATCACCAAACTTTCAATTTATTAAACAAAAATATTTATTTTTCCCATTTTTACAAAGTTTTGTACAGTGATCCTGTCAATTACTAGATTTATATCTACTTTATGGGATAAATAGGTTTTGCAAACCCAAACACATGGAGAAGTATTTAAAATGTTTTAAAAAAATAGTGGTATCAAGGTGAGAGATTTTTAAACCTTAAAATTTTCATTTAAAGAGGATAAAAAACACCTTTAAAGGATGAAACACGAGAATTCACCTAACTTTAAAGCATCAAGATCAAACATAGAAAAAAGTTTCCCTTTTAGTAAAAGGATTTAATTAAAGCTGTTGATTAAAAAAGGGATTTGAGGGGTTAAATGGTTTTAAACAACAAGAATAAGGATTCCACAGGAGTTTTCAAAAACGGGGATGAAGTTTCCACAGAGGAGCTGGAGAGAGAATTGATTCATAAAGAGAATGAGATCAGGAAACTGGAAGAAAAGCTTGCGGATACATTTGGCCGGCTGCACGACGTTGTGGCTGAGAAAAAATTGCTCCAGCAGAAAATAAATGAAGGAGAGCTTCAGGAAATAGACCTGAAATTCAAAAACTTCAACGAACTTCAGGATAACTACCACAAACTTGAACATCGAACCAAAGTCACCAAAAAACAACTGGATGATGTGCGTGCCAGGGCAGAATTTCAGGAAAGGGTGATTGAAGACTTGGAAAATCGTGGCTTTTTAGATTTTCTCTTTGGAAGGATTCCTGAAAGTTTCAGACAGTACAAGAAAAATGTTTTGGAGAGAAAAGGGAAAAGGGAAAAAGAATGAGGTGGTTTAACCTGTAAAAGGTAGTTCAACCTGTATAACAATAAACCACCTAAAAAGTTTTAAAGATGGCATATCCATCTAGCTAGATCCTTTCAAGTTCCACCACCACGATCTGGGGTCTTGCAAAGAACCTCATCGGCACGATTATGGTTCCTATTCCATTGCTGACTATCATGGTGCTGTTTCCTGACTTTTTCACGCCCGTAACATATTCTTGTCCGTACTTTGAGCCTGTAACTGGTGCCCAAAGCCCGAAAAATGTGATCTGCCCTCCGTGAGTATGGCCTGCAAGCATCAGATCCACCAGATTCTTGTTTGCAAGTGGGAAGTAGTCTGGTTTGTGCGAAACCAGTATAACAAAATCATCTGCATCTGCAGCACCTATGGTAGGCCCCTGATATGGAACATCAGTATCCAGATCTCCAACACCACCCAAACGAATTCTCTGACCGTTCTTTTCAATCCAGAGGCCCCTGTTACCTATGTAGGTGATTCCGGCATTCTCCATGGCTGTTATGGTTGCATTTTTGGGGTCGTTGTTTCCAAGAACACCGTAAACCCCGAGTGGAGCTTTGAGCTTTGAAAGCTGCAAGAAACACGGCTCAATATAGTTTGTATCGCCGGTTACATAGTCTCCCCCAAGTACCACCATATCAGGGTTCAGGGCGTTCACCTGATTTACAAGGCCTTCAACCCTTGCCTCGCTGAAAAATGAGCTGCAGTGAATATCCGTTAGAAAGATTATCTTCGTGCCGTTGAACTCCTCTGGAATCTGATCCGACTGGATCACAACCTCCTTGGTTTCGACCATGTAAGGTTCTATGAGACTGTAAGCCACTGCCACTGCCATTAAGGCTACCAGGATAAGAACTATCTTTTTGAGCATTTTTAAAACCTTAAACCCATTTTTTTTTAAATCTGTAAATCTTTTTACTGCCATCTTCAGAATTTATCTTACAAATAAACAGTTTTTAAATAAGATTTAATTTAGTTTTAACTGTATTTTTAAGTGTTTAGAATAAGATCCCCATAATTCCCCAATTACCCTGCTTTGCATGGGATCTTTAACTTTAAAAAGTAGAATATCTTTAGTTGATTTTTTTATTGTTTATATTTGTTTCCATGATCATTTAAAAGGTGTTAAACCTTGTCATTAATCACTGCCCCATCTGAACTTTCAACAGTGCCATCCATGGAAATATTTAATTTAGGGGCAGTATAAAAAAATGTTTTAGAGGTACTAATCATGAAAAAAAGAACAGGAATCGTTGGTCTTACAAAATCTTTCAGTGAAATTGTTGAAGATATTAAGGAGGGTTCAAAGATTGTTTTCACAGGTTCAGCTGCCGTATGCACGCCTTTCATCGAACTACTCGCATACAGTATTAGAAATCGAGGATTTGAAATGGTTTTTGTTCCAAATGCAGATGTAAGTGAAGCAAGGAAGATAAAAAAACAGGAAAATATTGGAGTTAGTGTTGTTGACGAGAAAAGCAATGCTGAAGACCCAGCAGTTGTTGTTGTATTTGGAGGTTTGGCCATGCCCAAATTCGGATGTCCTCCAGAGGACGTTGTGAACATGATACATGATATTTCAAAGGAAACCCCCCGGGTAATTGGTGTGTGCTTTATGAGCATGTTCAAACGTGCGGGCTGGGACAAAAAAATACCCTTTGACGCCATCATCGACACGCAAATGGAAACAGTTGTTGAATAGGTAATTCCAGTTAAATTCTTTAAATTGAGATACAAAACTCTTAAAGCGTGTAATGGACCATTATTCTCAAACTTCTTTTTTTAAATTATGATCATTGCGAGTTTTCAGCCAGCTCAAGAATTCTGAAAGTGCATATAAAAGCCAGTATAATCTGTAAGATCAACCCTTAAATGTTTTATGTGCACATTTTGATTGGATTAAGTTCCTTAGATTGTAAAAATAAACCGTATCAAACATTTAAGTAACTACAAAACAGGTTTTATATAAGAATAAGGGATAAACATGAACATTGTTAAATTAATGTTCCATGAAGCATAAACATTTAACACCTCTTAAATATGAAGATAATTAAATAATGATCCACCGAATCAGCATTAAATCGAATCAGCATTAAAGTTAGGAGGAAATATTAATATGCACATGTTCTTTATAGTGGGAGCTTCCCTACTGTGGATACTTTCCATTCTCTTGGTGTACAGCTCAAAAAGGGTTGAACCTGCAAAAAAGCATTCAACCAACTTAACGGCAATTTTAAGTTTTATAATAGGTTTGGTATCATTCTTCATTGGAATTATGTGAAACCCACTGAAAATCCTTTGATACGGATTTTTTTGAAGATTTTTAGTTCCAAATTATTTGTTACATGAATTCAACTTTTGTTACATGAATCAGCTTAAAAAGTATTGAGCATGAAACTGGACTAAAATTCCAGAAATAAAAAATCTATTTTTTGCAGCGTCTGCTTTAAAAAACTCCTTTGAGAAACACCTGAAAAGAGTATGCAAAGGTCCACCTACAATTGTTTAATTTAATTACTTTAATTTAATTACTTTAATTTTCAAAAAAAGTGTTTGAATTTCAATCAGAAGTTAATAGAAATTAACATGTTTTATAGTGATTACTTTATTACACTGGTTTATATTAATAATTAAATTCTCAACGTGCTTTTATCTGGTAATTAAGTTCTTAACCGGAGACAGATTTTTTTTGAATTGATTTTTAGGAGAGATAATCATTTCCGGGTCTGGTGATCAAATGGTAGAAGTTTTGATATAAAACTGGTTTTCAAATCATGCAGGGCAGAAAATTACAAATCATGATTTACACCAGAAATGAAGCATGTATCTCCGGTTAAGATTTTTACCAGACCAACCTGAAGTAGCAACAGATCGGTTTTTGAATTAATTTTTCCAATTTTTCCTTAAATTTATCCTATATGAGGTTACAATGTGGCTTTAAGCTTAAAGGACTTTAAATGGGGACTTTAATGCCTCAGATAGATCAAACTATAGATACATTACTTTTTGTGGGTACATTACTTTTTTTTGCATTTTTTTAGTGCGTCTTTTAAAATTTACACATCCTTGTACACCCCTGAAGTTCAGTTCCCTAAATTTCGTTTGAAATTTTATTTCATATATCTGGCAATTTATAGACATAGACAGGTTCTAATAACTACACATTTTCAAGCACCTTCGGAAGATGTGTTAACTTAGGTTAAACTGATGTCAGAGACATCCAGTGGAACCAAATATATAACCATAGTTACGATGACTCCACAATATAACAATTGTTATATCCTATAAAGTTTTCTATTCTACACTCCAGAGAAAAACGTGTAATTCAAAAAAATCATGTCGTGTTGAAGTTGGCAAGTCAACATTACAAACCCCCAAAAATCCTAAAAAGAAATTAAAAACTGCAAAAAAAATTTCAAAACATCTAAAAACAGCTATTAATATGAAAAACCATTAACATGAGAATGCTCCGGCCGGGATTCGAACCCGAGTCTTTGGCTCGAGAGGCCAAAATGATTGGCCGGACTACACTACCGGAGCATGCAAAATCACATGGAATTTCCCCTGGGAAAAATATGTTAGCACTATTAGTGTAACTTATTCCTTCCATATAAATGTTTACATTCAAGTTAGGTTTCAAAAAAGGGATGTATTAACTTTTAAACCATTTATGAATAAAAAAATGAAGTTTTTAGGGATATCCTGTTTTTTTTCTTTTTTTAGAATTATATTTTCTTAGGATTATATTTTGGATAGAAAAATGAACTTCACAAGAAAAGTATAAAAAATTTAAAAAATCCTCATTTGCATTCATCCTTCATCCGTTTGATGGTGGATCTCACACAGCTGCGAACGTAACCAACATCATCATCCCTGATTGCATTTAAGGGTGCCAGAGCCCTTCCATCACCGATCTTATCCAGGGCTTTAACTGCGTACTGGCGAACCTGCGGTTTTTCATCCCCCAAAAGTTCACAAAGCGCATCAACAGCCTGAGAATCCCCTATCTTACCCAAAGCAGATGCAGCCAACCTCCTCACGTTACCGTTATCATCCTTCGTTGCCCGACACAATGGACCCACAAAGGAGGGATCTCCCGTTTCTCCAAGCATGTAGGCAGATCTGGCCCTAACTTTACCACTGGAGTCCTCAAGTAATGCCTGAACAATTTCTTCAAAACCCTGAGGTCCTTCAAGATCTTGAGTTTCTTCTTCAGGGTTACCCACCGCTGTGTCTGTTTTGGAAGTTATTTTAGAGTTTGTTTCTGGATCTTCTATTTTTGTATCTTCAACATTTCCATCCCTGAAAACCATCATATCCCGTATCTTTTCAAGAATGAAAAGTGTTCCCCTTTTACTCAGGGGTTTGTTGTCGTTTCCGCATTTTGGTGAGTATATACATGCCGGACATCCAACCTCGCACTTGCAGTCCCTCACAAGTTCATAGGTACGTTCCATTATTTCTCCAAAGAGTTCTGAAGCCTTTTCTGCAAGCCCAATACCCCCTTCAAATGCATCGTAAATAAATATGGTGGCATCATCTGTGTCAGGATGGTAGGCAGTTGACATTCCACCAATATCGAACCTGTCGCACATGATGTTGAAGGGTATCATGGAGATCATGGCATGCTCAACACCGTGAAGTCCGCCTTCAAAAACATCCTTCTCATCCAGAGCATCTTCAAGTTCATCCCGAACTCTTTCAGGCAGGGTGAACCACAAACCCTTTGTTTTAAACTTCAAAGGGGGGAGTTCGAGTTTTTTGGTTGCAACAACCTTGTCGTAGTTCATGATCTTGTACTTGTGGTAGTACTCACTGACCTCCAGATCCCCGAAGAAAACAGAAAAACTGCCGAAATCCTTTTTTTGAATTTTTTCAAGTACCTCCACATCTATATCCTTCATAACCTGGGTGTGGTAACCCACATCTTTTTTCACAACATGGATGGTTCTCTTTTTAAGGTTAAAATCATCAACAAGATAGGTTTCACCCCTGTTGATTAAAACAGCCCCTTCATGGGCTTCCCTGTATGCATGTTCTCTGTCCATGGTTTCAAGCAGTTTTCCTGCAAATATAACCCTGAACCTGTCCGATGAAACACTGTCAAGGTTGATCTTAAAAGCTGCAACATCGTCTCCCATGTAAGTCCATCCATCACCTGTTTTCTGGATCAGATCCTGTTTTTGGAGGGAATTTTTAATATTTAAAGTTTCATCGCCCAGGTAACCCTCAAATTCCCCAGGTTTCAGGGGCAGTTCTGATGCTGCACACATCATGTGGCCTGAAATTATCTGGGGGTTCTGGAGGTCAATTATGGCATGTTCATGGGGTTTTTCAAACACAGATTCTGGATGCTTCATGAGGTACTGGTCTAATGGGTTTTCAAAGGCAATCAAAACCACCAGTGAATCATCATGACCCCTGCCTGCCCTGCCTGCCTGCTGCCAGGTGGAAATCAGGGTTCCTGGAAATCCCGAAATTATAACACCATCAAGGGACCCTATGTTTATGCCCAGTTCAAGGGCGTTTGTTGTTGTCACACCCTTCAAAACACCACTTTTAAGACTTTCCTCTATTTTTCTGCGCTCCTTGGGGAGGTAACCTGCCCTGTAGGAGGTTATCTTTCCTGTAAGATCCGGCTGGATTTCCTCCATCTCATTTTTAGACCAGAGGGCAATGAGCTCTGCCATTTTCCTTGAAACTGTGAAGCAAAGGGTTTGAAGATTGTTCAGGACAAAAAACAGGAAAAGATTCTTGGTTTCCTGGTGGGCTGATATCTTACCCTCACCATCGAAGTAAGGATTGTAAAGAACGAAGTATTTCCGGCCTGCAGGTGAGCCATCCTCTGATACAAGTTCGAATTTTTTGCCTGTTAACTTTTCACTGAACTCTTCAGGGTTGGCAAGTGTTGCAGATGAAAGCACAAACTGGGGGTCTGAACCGTAAAAATGGCATATACGCCGCAACCTCCTTATGAGAAACGCCACGTTGGAACCGAAAACTCCCCTGTACTGGTGCGCCTCATCGATAACAACGTACTTGATGCCCTTAAAAAATCCTGACCACTGATGGTGCCAGGAGAGGACCAGATGAAGTTCATAAGGATTTGTAAGGATTATCCTGGAATTCTGCCTTATCCACTGCTTCCTGCTTCTGGGTGTGTCCCCATCGTAGATATTGGGATTTATATCAATTTTAAATTCAAGTTCAAGTTCTTCAAGGGTTTTAAGCTGGTCGTTTGCAAGTGCCTTGGCCGGGTAAATGTAGAGGGCTGTTGCAGCAATGTCCTGACTTAAATCCTCAAGTATGGGGATATTGAAGGCCATCGTCTTTCCTGAGGCTGTTGGAGTGGTGATTATAACATTTTCTCCAGCCCTCAGATGTTTCAGTGTCTCGTACTGGTGTTGATAGAGTTTTATATTCTTTCTTTTAAGATAATCCTGAATAGCATGAGGTAAATCTTCCACGTCCTGGTATACGGGTTTCTGGGGAAGTAAAACTTCAACGTGTTCCAGCCTGTCCCTGTATCTAATGTCAGATTCCAGTCTGCTCAACACTTTCCTCACAATTTTTCCATTGCCCATTTGAACTTGCCACCGAAACAGTACTTGGATATGATCTGGGATAATTTTAACAAAATACCTATTTTAAATGTTACTTCCTATTTTTGAGTGTTCTATTCCCTGATCCCATCTCTGGATTAAATTCTATGTCTATTAAAACACTTATTTAAAAGTTTAAAAAAAACCTTGTTGATAACAGTTTTATGGGAAAATAAAATAATAAGGTTTTATAACAGAAAAAAGTCCGGTTCAAATCTGAACTGTACTTGGAGAACCAGGATATGATGAAAAAAACATTCCAGGAAGATGAGAAAACCCTCAATAAGAGTATTACCTCCTCTTTGAATTACCCAACACAAACTGCAGCTTTTGATAATGAATCTTCTGAAGTTGTCAACAGATTCCAGGGTGCAATGCTTGGACTGGCAGTTGGAGATTGCATGGGAGTCCCCGTTGAATTTAAAAGCCCAAATACCTTTGAACCTGTTTCTGATATGATTGGTGGTGGTTCCTTTGATTTGAAAGTCGGAGAATGGACTGACGATACTTCAACAGCACTTTGCCTTGCTGAAAGCCTTGCAGAGAAGGGTTTTAACCCGGTTGACCAACTTGAACGTTACCTCAAATGGTACAGGGAGGGTTACATGAGTGTGACTGATGTGTGCTTTGATATTGGCAACACAACCAGGGAAGCTCTTTACAGGTTTGAAAAAAGCCATGAACCTTACTGCGGCCCAAAAAGTGAACGCTCAGCAGGTAACGGTTCGCTGATGCGCCTGGCCCCTGTACCATTGTTCTACATTTCGGATCCTCTGCTTGCAATTGAAAAGTCTGGAGAAAGCTCCAAAACCACACACGGACACCCCCTGGCAGTTGATGCCTGCAGGTACTTTGGAGGGTTGATTGCAGGGGCTTTGATGGGTTGCTCCAAAGCAGAGTTACTATCACCGAAGTTCAGCCCGGTTCCAGGATACTGGGATGAAAACCAACTTAAAAGGGAGATCGATGAGGTTGCATCTGGTTCCTTTAAAGTGAAGAATCCTCCAGAAATAGCTGGAAGGGGCTACGTTGTCAAATGCCTTGAAGCTGCACTCTGGGCGTTCTACAAAAGCAGCAGCTTTAAAGAGGGCTGTTTAATGGCAGTTAATCTTGGAGACGACGCCGACACAACAGGTGCAGTTTACGGACAGATTGCAGGTGCATACTACGGGAAAAATGGCATACCTGAAAACTGGATTTCAAAACTTTCTAAATTGGATTTAATACAATTTACAATGTGTAATTTGCTGAAAAAATCAATGAACATCCCCTGAAAGGAGTTATAAACCTGAAAAAGGGTTATAAATTGGAGGCTGTAAACTGGAGTGTTGAGGTTTTAAACTGAAGCTTGTAAACTAGAACAGGCTAAAAAATTATGCCAAAGAGTACTGTGCTAAAAAAGATTATATGATCTGGAAAAGAGAATTTATACTGGTGATAAATTGCAATCAACTTTACTTTCCTACCCAATTGATGATGATACTCCCTTCTATATAGGAACAACCAGACCAACTATAACTCCAAATAATCAGATTTCCAGGGGTGAAGATTACAACACTTACATTATAACCGTTGGAAATCACTGCGGAACCCATATAGATGCTCCAAATCATTTCATTCCCCGAGCTAGGAAGATATCTGATTACAGCATCCAGGAACTTACCTTCAAAAATCCCTTGATTCTGGACTGTCCCAAGGGACCTGAAGAACTTATAAAAGTTGAAGACCTGCCTGAAGAAGAACTTGAAGGTGTTGACTGTTTGTTTTTCCGTACTGGCTTTGGAAGGTACAGATCAATGGATCCAGATACGTACTTAACCCGCAATCCAGGAATAGCCCCTGAAGTTATTCCATGGATAAGAAAAAACCTTAAAAACATTCGTTGTCTTGGAATAGACTGCGTCTCAATCACAAGTTACAAACAGGAAGATCTGGGGAAAAAAGCCCATATAAATGCATTTAAAGAAGAAAATGGTTTAGGAGAACCTTTACTCTTAATTGAGGACATGGATCTTAACGTGAACCCCAAATCCTTAAAACAGGTGATTGTTCTTCCATGGCAGATAAAGAAGGTGGACAGTGCTCCATGCACCGTGCTTGCAGAACTTGGATGAAACCTAGATCAGTTAAGTTGTTAAACCTTTTTTTTCTATGATCCTTTTCATCCAGATCATTCGTTTAGTACTTTCTTAGCTTCAACAAGTAAATTTAAGAGTTTATATCCCTTCTGGGTTATCATGTAATCCCCTCGTTCATGGCGCTGGATGATCATGCCTCCATCAAGGAGTTTCTGGATGTGGAAGAGGAGGTTTCCACCCCTTAATCCTGTTATCTCAGAAAGGGAGGAGAAAGTTCGTGTTTGCGTGGCTGTTGAACGTAAAATCTGAAGTCTCTGCCTGTTGGATAGGGGTTCAAGAACGTCCTTAACTATTTTTTCATCGGAAATTTCTTTAATATCCTCTTTCTTATCTCCACTGCTTCTGTAAACTTGAAGGGAACGCATGAGTTTTACCTGTCTATCAAAAAGGTCGTAAACTTCCGAAAAACAAGCTTCACACTTTTGGAATGGGGCTTCCTCTTTTAAACCATTTAAAACAGTCTTATTGTCTTTTATACTTTCTTCTGGAGCATTGCCACATCGCAGAAGATTTGTATTTTCCTCAAGAAGGCCTGTGAACTTTGATTTACAGGTGTCTCTCATTGGACATTTGTCCACCATACCGCGTTCCAGGCTTTTTTCAATGTCTGCAGAGGCGTAACCAGTTATACAGTTTAAAAAATCCTTTTTCAGGTTTTCAAGCATGAGGTTCAGATATTCCTGGTTGGAATTTTCAATCATCCTTTTAACATCTTTATGGATCAATTCCAATTTCTGTTTTATCTCTAGAACGCTCTGATCTCTCTTTAAATCTTTTTGCTGATAATTTTTGTCTTCATGTGCCATTGTCAATATCTACTCTTCTGGCGCTAATAAAAGTTTCCATTACAACTTCAAAGGTCATTCTTGTGTATAAAACTGTAGTTAATATGCCTTTATAACCATTAAATATATATGATGTCACTTAACATTGTTAGATGTGGCTGTTTAGGCAGTTAAAATACATGTTAAGCAGGGAAAATTATTGAAGGCTTTCTTTGCTGAAAAAAGTTAATTCGCAACAACATCTTACAGCTGGAGGTGAAAAAAGCCATGTTGGTAGAATTCGAGCTACAGCACTGGTGCTGCGGTCCTAAAGGTTGCCAGATCGAAATAGAATACGGCGAAATGATGGACATGGAAGATTAATTTGGATTGCATCTTTAGTTTGAGAAACTCTTATTCAATTTTTTTTATATTTCTATTTTAAAAATTTAAACTTGTTTATCACTTTAAAAACCGGTTTACCACTTTTAAGTTAAAAAATAGATTTAGTTTTCAACAAAAATTAGAGGTAACCTTGGCACTTCAACTTCAAATTGGGTAATTAAGATACACTTAATACAGTTTAATGACGATTAAGTATATATCAGTAACTAACGATAGTTAGAAACGGTGATTTACATGCCAAAATGGGTAAGTGGAAAAGAAGTAAGTGAAGAAGAGATAGAAAATTCCTTAAAAGCCATTAAAGAAAGTGTTTGTTTTAAATGCACAGAGCACAGTGATAAATGCTCAATAGCAAAAGCAGCAGCACATATTAACTCAATGAAAGAATAAAAAAGGGGAAACCATTATTTATTTATCCCATTTTTTTATTTTCAATTCTTTTTTTATATTTGATCCTTTTTTTGTACCTCAACCATCTTCATCTTCAAAGTTCTCAATCTGTTTACAGCAGCAGCAATTTCAAATATTCTGGGTTTTGCAAGGTTATTTGGTTTCTTTCGACCTTTAAGTGCCAGAACATCCAAACCTCCCTCTTCAATATCATGTTTCACTGCTTTGAGCACATCAAGAAGGGATGTTTTCCCATCCATATGCTTCCTGGATGCATGGTAAATTGCATAGGCAATTGCACGTGTCTGGCTTGGGTGAACGATCTGCTCAACCTGTGAAATGTCTACGTTTTCACGGCCCACAAGAACAGTTGAAAGTCCGCGGCAGTCCAGTTTAAGCTTCCTTCCCTTGAAGGGTTTGATACTTTCAGGCTGGGGAGACCTGTGGCTGAAACTGAAGTCACAGCCAACTTCCCTTATCCTGTTAACCGGAAGGTCCCTTGCCACTTCTCTGGCCTTTCCTGTAACGTTGTATGGTCTGTAGCTATCCATCATAATTATGTTGTCTGCAACTTCGAAGTAATCCCCTGAACCCCCCATAACAATGACAGTGGATGTTCCATGTTTCTCGTAGAGCTCCCTAACCCTGTCAATGAATGGGGTTATGGGTTCCTTCTCCTTGGCCACCAGGCGCTGCATGCGCTCGTCCCGTATCATGAAGTTGGTTGCAGATGTGTCCTCATCAAAAAGCAGGAGCTTTGATCCCATTTCCACAGCTTCTATTATATTTGAAGCCTGAGAAGTGGATCCTGAAGCGTTTTCTGTGGAAAATTCCCTTGTGTTAAGACTTGCTGGGGGATTGTGGATGAAAGAACTTATATCAACCTTTTCAACTCGTCTGCCGTCTTCTGCACGTATCTTAACTGCACTGCTGCATGTTACAACAAATTCCCTTCCATCCTGAGGCAGGTGGTTGTAAACTCCACGCTCCACAGCATGAAGCAGTGTGGACTTACCATGGTAGCCTCCCCCAATAATTAAGGTAACTCCCTTTGGAATGCCCATACCAGTTATGGGGCCGTGGTTTGGGGTTTCAATTGTTACAGTTAGGGATTCAGGTGATCTGAATTCAACGGCATGTTTCAATGGCTTGTCTGAAACTCCGCTTTCCCTTGGAAGTATGGATCCATCTGCTACAAAGGTCACAAGGCCCATTTCATCGAGTTTGTCCCTGATGAATCCTGCATCTTCAACTGTTTTCACGTGCTCCTCCACCTTCTGGGAGTTCAGGTTACTGTAAAAACAGGAGTCATTCACAATTTTGGGCAGTATATGAGCGAACATTTTGGATGCAGCTTTACCCAGAACGCGCCTTCCCCTTGCGGGCAGTCCCATTGAAAACCGGACTTCCAGCTTACTGGAGTTTATGTTTACACAGCTGCGCTCAAGCACCTCCTGGTTCCCACTGTCAATCTTTATAACTCCACTGTGGCCGCTTCCACTTTTTCCCCCACTGTAATGATTAATAGTACTGTGGAATGCCCTTGAGATGTAGTCTTCCAGTGCAATTTTTCTCTGGAAGTTTCCGAAAAGCTCAGATGGGAAGGCTGCATCTTTCGCAGGCACTTCCACCCTGACAAGTGAGGGACTGGCAAAGGGATCCCTCTGAACATGGTCGATGTAAAGTTTGAATTTTTTAAAATCGTAAATTCCCTCAATATCTGTGTAAGCTTTGTAACCTCTTCCATCTATTCTTTTAAGTGTTTGAAGAAGTTTTTCTTTATTTTGCATTGTTTATTTCCCCGGTTATTCCATGAAATATGGTTAAAACAAATTTTTAATTGAAAATTTTTAATTAAAACAAATTTTTGGATTCTATTTTTGTGGTTTTTTTACCCCATAAAAAGATTCTTTTTTTTAGAAAATAAAGTTAGAATATACTTTTTTTGAATCTACCTTGAGATGCTGTGAAACCATTCTTAACTATTTTATTTTGTGGTTAAATAAAAAAAATGGTAAGGATCCAATCTGAAGGTAAGGATCCAATCTGAAGGTAAGGATCCAATCTGAAAATGTAAAAGTTACACTCTGCCTGAAACAGTAACTTCACATCCCTCTTTTTCTTGCCATCACCACGAATCCCCGGATTCTGTTCCCGTGGTAGGTGGTGAAAGTTGTTCTTTTAAAGGTTTCAATTTCAAATCTTGGTTCAATAAGTTCAGTTAACTCTTTTTTGGTGTAATGGTGGGCCCTGAAGATCTCAGGAGTTTCCTGACTGCCATCTGCTGTCACAATGAAAGTTCCCTTCTCTCCAGTTTCTGGGAAATCCCTGATATACCTTTCCCTGTAAAGTGGATTCTCCCAGTTCTGCTCGAAGTCTGCAAGGTAAAGCCACCCATCCTCCTGTAAAACCCTTTGAGCTTCATCAAGAACTTTTCCTCTGTGTTCTGGATTGACAAGGGCCGTCATGAAAGCCTGTATCAGGCAGACATCAAAGGAACCAGAAGGGTAGGGTAAATCACGTGCATTTGCAACATCAAAGCTCGCACTGGCTTTGTAAGCTTGATTGGTTTCCTTTGAAAGTTTTCTTGCATGCTCCACAGAATCTGGATTGATGTCAAATCCAACAACATTGTAACCACGTTTTTGAAGCTCAAATGCCAGTCTACCTCGGCCACATGCAAAATCAAGGATTTTAGAACCTTCAGGTATAATTTTAAATAGTTCACAATCTAATTCAACTGTAGAGGGGATTTCTTTTCCCTTAAATTGTTTCCATGCTGTATCAGGGTCCATGATCTAGAGTTTGTTTTCATCATGGAAAATGGTTGTCAAATCATGGCGAATCCATGGTGTGAACTTAAACCCGATGAATCGTCCATACTGAACCCGTACTCAAAGAACACCTGAATGAAAGCTTTCCCCGCTATAACCTTCAACCATTAAAGTCCAAGTGCTGCCCTGAAACCTGAAAAAACGTCTTTTATTGATGTTATTAATGGATTTTTGATTTCTTCTGGTTTTTTGAGTTTTTCCAGTCTATCAATTCTGAAGTAAATTGGTGGGTGTGTATCCCACCTTAACCAGCTTGGAATTCTGCTTGAAGGTTTCCTCTCCTGAAGAAGATGCTGATAACCAATTTTACGGAGAGCCTCTGCAAGAACTTCAGGCTGACCAATTTTTATGGCAGATAAAAGGTCTGCACGAGCCTCAAAGAACTTGGCAACAAAGTAGATTGACCACAAAACCACAATAAGGTATAAAAACGGTGATATGAGCACAACGGGCATTAAAACTGTTAAACGTAATGTAAATTCCCCAAAGATAATGGCAAAAAGTATCAGAGGATCCCTTCCCTGCAGATGTCCCAGTTCATGGCCCACAACACTCAGCACTTCATCTTCTTCAAGGTGCACCAGCAAACCTGTTGTTATCATCACCACGCCTCTGCCAGGACTTGGACCTGTTGCTGCTGCATTTGGAACCATGTTGTTCATGATCACGATCTGGGGCATTGGCAGTCCAAATCTGGAGGCTGCAGTCTGGACTATATCGTAGACATTTATGACCTTGCTTAACCTCTGGTTGGGATTGCACACCATTTTGTAGCTTTCAAAAACATCTTCACCCAGCTTGCAGGTGGGTTCCTTTCCCACAGCCAGGGAGCGTGCGTAGATCTGTTTTTTCATCTCCAGGATTTCTTTCTTACCGAAACTTTTCTTGAAGATATCAAATTCCCTGTTTGGAAGATTGTACTGCACTATGTGAACGTATGGATTTTTTTCAGTGATCTTCCAGTTTCCTATTCTCCTGAATATCTTATCTGAAAACAGAACTATGCAGAACTGGATAAATATGAATAGATAAACCCCGTAGACTCCAAAAAGCAGAAAAAAAATTATGGTAACTGAAAAAAACAGCACGTAAAGTAGAAGCAAGTTGCTGGTTAACAATCTCATTGAAAGCCTTTTACGGGTGGTGGGGGGTTCTTCAGGAATGATGTCCTCCCCTTCCACCCACGCAAAGTAAAGAGTGGAGCTGATTATGTTTTCCTCATAGATCTTAACCATGAGAAGGAGATCTTCCCTCAGCATGTCCAAGAGGAAATCAGGTGTTTCCTCAGACGCCTGAACACTGACCTGAATGGGACTGGAATCATCAAGCTGAACCTTTGCACTCCACCCCTCATGCCTATCAAAAACTGTGAAAAACAGCCCATTCCGGGTTTTATGAATGTTTTTGAAGTTTTCAGGCTGCATCTGTAGATATTTGATCGTTATAAAATCCAGTATATCACTTACATAAATAGGAGAAACTTCAACATCAAGCAGAAATGATCTATCTTTGGACATGGGGTCTCCAATCCATACTTTTAAGTTCGGTTCTCTTTAACTTCCATTAATATTCTTAACTTATTAGAATATTAATATTGTATTGAAACATCCATTTTAGTGTACAATGTTTAATTTTCAATGTGAATTAATTTATAAATTACGGCATCATCCCATGAAAAATTCATAACTTTCAGGCGAAGAAAATCCCATGGTGGTACATCAAATCTAAATAAATTTTGGAGCAGATCTTCCCTTCACGAATAAATAACCATTTTATTCATGTTGAACATTGTTAGAGGATAGTTTCGCTGAAGACAGACCATTAAAAAAGGGTTTCTATCAAGAATAAGCCTTTAAAGAACAGATTTATAAAATGAGGTTTTAAACTGCAACAAACTGCAAAGTTTACAAAAAAAGGATCAAAATTACAAAATTCAAATAAAAAAAGGAAATAGGTGAGTTTGTAGGTTCTACCTAATTCATACGTGCTAACATTCAGATTGTAATGTATACATCTTTAAAATGTTTTTGCACATTATAAAGCTTTACTTAACAAATAAAGCCTACTTAGCAACTTGCTAATACTGTCATTCCAGGCTTACTTGAAGTTGCCTTGAACATAGTATTGTAGCCGTAGCTTGAGTATGGAACATCTACCCATGCACCGTTTTCATGCAGCTGAACTGATCTGTGGTTTGATGAGTAAGCTGTACTGTACTGAACTATCCTTGAAGAGATACCTGCTGCTGAAAGTTTGCCGTACAGGTAGTCACTCATTGCCCAGCAGTCACCGCTTCCACAGCTCTGCATTGCAGCTGCTGTGCTGGCTGAATGGCTGTAACCATATTTTGCACCGCTTGCAAGAATTGCAGATAGAGATGAACTTGAGCTTGTTGAACTTGTTGTTGTGGCTTTGTTAGCTGCAACTTTACTGGTTGTGGCTTTGCTGGTTGTGGCTTTGTTAGCTGCAACTTTGCTGGTTGTGGCTTTGTTAGCTGCAACTTTACTGTTGCTGGTTGTAGTGTTAGCTACTTTACTGTTTGCTGCTTTGTTTACTGCAACTTTACTGTTGCTGGTTGTAGTGTTAGCTACTTTACTGGTTGTAGCTTTGGTTGCGGATTTGCAGGTTGTAGCTGTTGTTGAGTCGTCTGCTGTTGAAACACTCTGACTACTTGTACTGGAAAGTGTGAAGTTACCTCCAGTGAGGTCGTTCATTGCACCCACTGTTTGATCTGCAACCCATCCGTCTATCACTATGTTTGAATCTGTCTGGAAATATTCAACAGCTAGCTTGGTGTAGGGACCGAAGTCTCCATCAATAGCACCAACGTAATATCCCTGGTTTTTAAGCCATTTCTGTAATTCTACTACTTTAGCTCCATTATCTCCAATTTTTAAACCGTAGCTTCCATTAGTTGTTGAAGCCACGTTATTTGAAATTTGCGTACTGGTACTTGCTGTGCCTGATGCGTCTGCAGCTGCTGAAAATGGCAGCACACTGAACATTGCACAAAATGCAAATATCAACGCGTATTTAGTTTCTCGCTTAATTTTATTCGCCTCCGTCTCTTGATTGTTGAAATTAGCAACAACCACCTTTTTTTGGACAATCTATAATCATTTGCATATCATATATAAATATTGCGGTTTATTTCCGAAAAATAAACCCTTTATGAGCCCATTTTAACAAAAAAAGCACGCTTAAACCTTTTAGTTCCAACTGTCATCCAATCAACTCAATCCATGTCTAATTTTAGAATTAGACCATTAAATAGAGCTAAATCTAAAAAATAAAATCAATTAATGACTATTTTGACAAGATCAGCCACAGTTTAATTGAATATGATCACTAAAAAAACATTTAAATCCAAAAATAAATCCAAAAATAAATTAAACCTTTAAAAAAATCCAATTTTTCCATTATAATAAAATTCAAAGAGATTAAAAGCTTTTAAGCTCAAAGAGTAATATTTTCAAAGGGAGCTTCATAAAAAATGGTTGATGAAAGTGCAGCATTTTTCATAGTGTATGTAAAAAAGATATGAAGGTACTGCTCGAGTGAAAATTAAAAATATAACAATTTACCGGGTTTCATATTGACTTCCTAATTTATCACAGATCCCGAAGACAAAAAAATGTTTTGTAACCGAAGGAAGCATCAAAAGTCAAGGACACATGAAATATCACTGAAATTTTTTCAAAAAACATCACCTAAATTTGGATGATCACATCAAAAATACAGGGACATATATTGCAAGTGTAAAACTTGTAACCAGATACTGTATTAAATTGTTCAACTATTTTTTATAGAAGTTTATAGAAGTTGGAAGAATTATAAAACAAAAAATTAAAACAAAAAAATCAAGTTTTTTTAAGGATTTTCAGGCCAATAAACCCTAATCAGGTTATTAACCTCCAATTCAATCCATCAACCTCCAATCTCCCTGATTATTGCCTGATGCATTCTCCTTATGAACTCCATTCGTTCCTCATACTTCAGGACGTCCAGATAACTCTGGGCAACCAGGTTAAATGCAAATGGTGAAGGTATAGTTGTATCTATCCGCTTTATCTGCATCCTACCATCTTCTATCATTTCCAGAACTTTTTTTGCATTTTTAACATCCATGAAGTCCTCCATAACTTCACGTCTGGCCTCCTTAAGTATTGAAAAGTTTTCATCAAGTTCCTTAACAAATTTAAGGAGTATTTTGCCTTTTACCTGCTGTCTGGACACACTTTTCTCCTTTCCCTTGTAGCGGCGCAGTATCATGAGGGACCTTCCTGCGCAGTGCCTGAACCTTCCTGCAAGGGTTTCAGTTTTATCAATGGCCTTCACAAGAATCTCCTCAATGTTACTTGATCTAAGTTCTTTAAAGGTCTCCAAACCCCCAATCTTACCGTCTGAGCTGAGGTAAAAACCGTTGTCTGAAACAGATATCATAACGTCCCGCTTATGTTCCCGTGCAAGCAGGTAGGCAACAGCCCTTGAGAGTGCATCATTAACCCTCCTTCCAAAGAGCGTGTGGAAAACAACAAATTTACGACCACCGTAACCTTTATAAAATTCTATGAGAAGTTTTCTGGCGCTTGGAATCTGCGCGTAGAGGTACTGCTCCCTGAAGTATGCATAGATGGAGTTTGCAGCGTTGTAGTCCACGTAAAGGTACTCGTGGATGTAGTTTATTATCTCCTCCCTGCCCTTTCCAGTCATGAACTTGTTTTCCATTATGGCCCGGAAGTTCTGGATGGACACTGCCAAGTCAAATGACAGGGGCAGCTGTTCAGAGAACCATGATGGAATGGTGGGTGGACCTGCTGACGGTGTTACGTTGACTGTCATTCCTCTTGCATAGTTGAAACGGTAGATCCTGCCTCCAAGAACGAAGGTGTCTCCCTTTCTCAGTTTTTCCATGAAGTCCTCTTCAATGCGTCCAACAACCTGACCGTTACACTTGACCCTGGCTGCAGATCTGTCCGGTATGGTTCCTATGTTGGTTGAGTAAAGCATTCTTGCCAGTTTTCCACGTTTTCCGAACATTTTTTTAGGGTAGTCAACCCATATCTTAGCGTAAACATACCTCTCTTCTAAGCGGGTGTACTCACCTGCAAGGTAACTTAAAACCCCCATAAAATCATTTTGCTCCAGGTTCCTGTAGGGATAACTTCCTTTGATGAGTTGGTATGCATTGTTAATGTTCCACTTCTGTTCTATCGCCATCCCATAGATCTGCTGGGAAAGCACGTCTAAACAGTTTTCAGGGATGTGTATCTCATCTATCTTTCCCTCAACAGCATTTTTCATTATGAGGGAACACTCAACAAGGTCATCCCTCTCCACAACTATGATTCTGCCCTTGGATTTATCATGAAGTCTGTGACCGCTCCTTCCTATACGCTGAAGAGCTCTGGAAACAGATTTTGGAGAGCTCACCAGTATAACCAGGTCTATGTAACCTATGTCTATTCCAAGTTCCAGGGATGTGGACGATACAACAACTTTCAGTTCTCCCCTTTTGAGTTTGTTCTCCGCCTCAAGACGTAGTTCCTTTGAAAGGGATGAATGATGGGCCATTATATTATCATCGTTGTATCTGTCTCCAAATTTCTTTTTAAGGTTAAAAACAACGCTTTCAGTTCCGCTGCGGGTGTTGGTGAATATCAGGGTGGTTTTATGGGCACTTATAAGTTCATCAAGGAGCTTATAAAGCGCCCTGTTTATCTCCTCTGGATCAGATTCCACTATATCTTCCACAGGGCATAGAACCTTCATGTCAAGCTGTTTCATGTAGTTAACATCAACCACTTTGCAGTTTCGAGGTTCACCATGTTCGTATCCTACAAGAAAGCTTGCAACCTTCTCAAGGGGGTGGACCGTTGCACTCAAACCTATCCTTGTGAAGGACCCTGCAAGGTTTTGAAGTCTTTCAAGAGTTAAACTGAGGTGAACTCCGCGCTTGTTATCTGCAAGGGAATGTATCTCATCCACAACAACGTACTTAACACCTTTAAGGTTCTCCCGGAACTTGGGTGCACAGAGTAAGATGGATAAAGATTCCGGTGTGGTTATAAGTATGTGTGGAGGTACTTTAAGCATTTTAGAACGTTCATATGGAGCGGTATCCCCAGTTCTCACAGCCTTCCGAATTCCAAGTTCCCGTCCTGCAATTTTCTCGATCTCAGAGAGAGGTTCCTCGAGGTTCTTTTCAATGTCGTTGTCTAGAGCCTTCAAAGGAGAGATGTAAATGCAGTAAATTTTATCTTCAAGTTCTCCCTTATCTGCAAGGCTTGTTAACTCGCTTATAATTGAGAGGAAAGCTGTGAGGGTTTTTCCAGAACCCGTTGGAGAAGAAACCAGAACATTCTCTCCACAATGTATGTCCATTATTGCATAGTGCTGAGCCTCAGAAAATGTTTCAAACTTACCTTTAAACCATTTCTTAACCCATGGATGCAGTATGGTGTAAATTTCCTTATCCTTGTAGATTTTAGTCTGTTTTTCTATCATTTCTCATCTTAAATTTCGTTAATTATCTTTTTTATCTTTTTTTGTTAATTTTTCTTAAATAAATGTCGATTCCTTAGTCCTTACACTTAAAAGTTGCACTTAATAGAAACGTTCCTTTACCCGGATTATGTCCCCAATTTTGCCGAAGTATAAAATTTCAAAGTTTTCAACCCCAAAAACTTCAAAGCTGTTCATTTTGTTGTCTTTTAAAAAGGGAGATAGGGGTTTTTCGTGCAGAACATCTGATCCTTCTGTTATGAAGTTAAAAGAGGGCATCACAATGAGATTTTTCCCTTTAAACTCACCTTTAAGGAAGCACTTGATTTTTTCCAGACGTTCGCCGCTTCGAAGTCCTATGCAGGGGTGTTCGTGTCCTATTACAATCGTGCTTTCATCTACACTTTCAATATCCTTTGGGATCTTGTCTCCATGCAGGAAGAGAAAATCCCCGGTTGAGTAACTGTCCCGAACATCCAGGTCTATTTTTCCAGCTATGAAGCGTGTGAAGTTGTCATGATTGCCCCTGATAAGTACAACTTCCTCAAAGTGTTCCTTGAGAAATTTTATGCAGTTTAAAGTTTCCTTCCATTCCTGTCGCGTGATCCTTCCAAACTCATGCTTGAGGTCACCGTTTATTACAACACGGCTGCAGTCTGTTTTTTTCATGATTTCCTCAAGTCTTCCTATGATCTTTTGGTACTGGAATCTAGGAACCATGATACCCTCTGCATTGAGTGCCTGCTCGTATCCCAGGTGCAGATCAGATATGATAAGATTATTTCCAATTACAAGGGCTAAATCAACCATTTTTGCCCCATATATTTCCTTACTTTCCATTTTCATTTCCTGTTAAATATGATAATTCGATGACACCATCTACATTTATTTTTTATAGAAATTTTAATAAAAATTCCATGATTATGTAAACATTATCATATATGGCAATAATATTATATGACAACCAATAGTCTCCAAATCAATTCAAAAATTCGTCATACTTAAATTTGTAAAATACTTAAATTTGTAAAATACTTAAATTTGTAAAATTCGTTATACATATCTATGATCAATTCTCATTTATAAGATCTTATCCTTATAAGACTTTATCCTACAGATCATAAAATAAAAAAGAGTATTTCATGTACGTTGATAAAACCTGAATATCGCGATGAAACTACAAATAATTAAAAAAAGCCGTTTATAAAGATAAATTACCATTTAAAAGGATAAATTACCATTTATAAAGATAAATTACCATTTATAAAGATAAATTTAATATGTAAAGTTATCTTTTAATATGTAAAATTATATTTTAATATTTAAAGTTAAATCCTGTGGTTTTCTTAATCCATAGAATTTTAAAATCCATAAAAAATTAGGAAGCATTAACTTTGAAAACAAAATATATTCTGGCTTCAATGTTGATCCTGGTCAGTGTTCTCTCTGTGGTGAGCTTCGTTACCTCAGCACAGAACTATGTAACAAGCAGCCAGAACCTTAAACACTACAACGATTCTGAGATATCCTTTGACTTTCCCCAGAACTGGGTTATTTCAAACTATGAAAACCCCATTGAGACCTTTTTCTCATCAGAACCTGGAAATCTAACAATAACCAGGCATGATTCAGGTTCACAGAATTATCCCTCCAACATTACCCAGACAAACAGCGCTCCAGATCCTTCAAATCCCACAATGACCACAGTAACCATAACTAAAACAGATTCTTTACCTTCAGGCATAACGCTTGAAAATGCCTACAAAGCAAATGGATTCTACAATTTGGTTGAACAAACTCCAGGTTACACGTTTGTATCCCAGAATCGGGCCACTGTGGATGGTGCTGCAGGATACGATTTTATCTATGGAGATGAGATGGATAAGTACTACGAAGTATGGTTTGAAAAAAATGGTAAATTCTATGGAATAACCTGCGAAACCCTGAAAGAAAGCTTTGATTCTGAGAAAAACAATTTTAACACAATTGTTACCAGCTTTCATGTGAAGTAGAAATGTTCTGAAGGAAATACTGTGTAATAATTGTGCAATAAAGTTAGGTACTGAGAAAGACTTAAAGATCTCCTTGAAAAGTTAGGTCCAAGTGTAAAGGTAAATAAATTAAAAAATACCACCCCACGTGAAAGGGGTTTAGTGACTTTTTTTTATTCATACATGTAGAATAAATGCTGCTGACCTGTAAAAGTACATTTGAAGATAAGGTATTAGGGTTAAGTATAATATCAGTACTCCCACAAGGAGCAATGTCACCATCCCTATGATCATTAAAAGTCCAATTAATCTCATATTCGTTGTACCTGAAACTTTAACTATGCCCCCGATCCCAGCAAAAATTAGGATAACACCTACAAATTAAAACGCTCTTCCATCTGGTTGGAGGATATCTCAAAGCATCATGCAGTACTTCTTTTATTTCCGTATTCCATGCCTCCCACTTTTTTAACATCTATCAATTATGCGGTTATATTGATTAAATTAATAAAATAATCGATTTTTTAAAATGATCAAATATAACAGTTGAAATCTTCTTCTAAGATTTATGATTAAAAAAGGTTTATGATTAAAAAAGGAGTTAAAAACCACATTTAAACAAAAACAAGCATAAAAGAAAACTCTTCCCTCCAGGTAATAACTGCATAAAAAAGAGATATAAAGAAGGGCGAAGGTTACAGGAAGGACTTTTCAAGCTAAAACCCTGTAAATGTGGATCCCGGAATTTTTAAAAAGGTTCAAAGTAAACAGGTAACAATTTTAATTGAAAAAGAAAGAGGAGTAAGAATTGAATCGTTCTTTTTTTAGTTTCCCTGGTTCATTCTTATCTCATTCTTATGGCATTTTCTATGTCTTTTAACATTGCATCTGCCAGATCATCTTTAGCTACTGATCGGAGGATTTTTTCAATAGTTTTGATGCTTTTACCAAATGTAAAAGTTTGTTTTTCTATTTTGCTTCTTATTTCTTCATTTATGTTCTTTTTAATAAAGTCGTAGCTTGTTCTTTCTATATATCGTTCCATATTCTTATCCATAGTAATCATCTTTTAGTAAAATCAGTATTATTTTTTAGCTCATTCCCTTAATGTAGGTTTTTATGAAACTTTTACAAAAATTTAAGAAGTTATATGGAGAAAAAGAAATAAGGATGAAACTAAAAAGTTGGCAGATGATAAATTCAAGAATTTCAATCCACAAAAAAAATGCACAATGAAAAGGACGTGAGCGTTGAAAATTAAGTTAAGAACCTACCGAGATTTTAATAATTCTTATAATTCTTTTTACTTGATTAATATACCAAAAAGAGAGGTAAACCTCTGATTTTTACCTTTTTTTGGATATTGCATCCACTGTATCCCCAAGAATTGCCCCTATTGCTCCACCAAGATTTCCAAGGACAAAACCGCCAAAAACTGTTATAATCAGCATTACACTCACGTAAACAGCCATGTTAAGATCAGAGGATGCTGAGGGAATTATACTTACCCTAAGATAAAAGATGTAGTACAAATAAAAAACAAATGATATCATGAGGCCTATGATTACAGCAGCAGCTGCCCCTGCACTGGCTTTACGTTTAAATGTTTTATCATTATTTTCAGGCAGGAACAGGAAGGATGTTACAAATCCTGCAACAGTAAATGCCAATATTAAACCAGTTATGGGCATTGAAAACATCCGGAAAATCGGGAGCAGTATGCTTCCAGCCGCAACGCCCAGAACCAGAGAGATCTTGAAGCTGTAACCTTTCATCTTTCTTACCATTGAAGTTTCTTTTTTAAGCCTTTGTCTTTATTTAAAGTTTTGATTAGTTTAGTTAAATTTTTGATCTTCTTCAGATCATAGGTAAACTGGATTTAATTTATATAACACATTATAGTTTAACTTGATCAGGATTCAACAATTATTTTTTCTAAGGAGTTTATAGAAGTAGTTATAAAATTAAGGTTGGTGAATGATATGCCAGGTAATGAGTACGATGATCTTATCAAGAAATTAAAAGATGAGAACCCTGATGTTAGAAAGGAAGCAGCTGAAGATCTGGGCAACACAGGCGATGAAAAGGTTTTAAAAGTTTTAATTAAAGCTTTAAATGATGAAAACCCCAAAGTGAGGTTTCAATCAGCCAAATCCATAGTTAAAATAGGAAAACCTGCAGTTGAACCTCTCATTGAAGCTTTAAAATCAGATGAAACCAACACCCAGAAGTACGCTGCATTTGCACTCAAGGATATTGGAGACAGCAGCGTGGTTGAACACCTAATAGAAGCATTGAAAGATGGGAACTGGGGTGTCAGGAAATCTGTAGTCAAGGCCCTGGGTGAGATAAAGGACAAAAAAGCCGTTGACCCACTTATAGAGGTGCTGAACGATGAAGATTGGGGTGTCAGGGTTACTGCAATCAATGCCCTTGGAAACATTGGGGATGAAAAAGCTGTGGATCCAATCAAAAAAGCCAGAAGAGCTGCAACTGGAGATAAAGAATTTAAAAAAGCTGCAAATAAGGCTTTGAAAAAAATTAACAAGAAGTAATTTAAAAAAATCAAGTTAAATAAGTAACTTAAAAAAACAAGGAAATTGAAATACTCTTAAGTTGAAACATTCCTAAATTATAAACAAAATAACTCTTTAACTCCTTAAACACTTTTTTTAAGATTTTTTTTAAGAGAATATTTTCTCTGGATATTTCCAGGATTTAAGATTTTCTAGTGATACGTAAAAGTCTGCTTTTAATTTAAGGCTTCCACATTTTGGATACTTCGTATAGATCTTTACGCCTGTTTTTCAGGAGTGGGAGCTCATCTCGAACATCTTTAACCTTTGAAAGATCCACATTTGCATAGATTATCGTTTCATCTGCATCTGCCCTCTTTAAGGTGTTTCCCCAGGGGTCAACGATCATGGAGTTGCCGTAGGCCACGTAAGAAGAATTTTCATTCCTTGCGGGGGACGCAGCTGCAACGTAGACCTGGTTATCCACTGCCCGGGCTCTCATTAAAACCTCCCAGTGGGCTGGACCAGTTGTCATGTTAAAGGCACCGGGAACAACTATTAACTCAGCACCTTCATCTGTCATTAATCTTGAAAGCTCTGGAAACCTTACATCATAACATATAGCAACTCCCACCTTGCAGAACTCTGTGTCCACCACTGTTATTTTATTCCCGGCTGTCAGTGTCTTGGATTCTTTAAATGCTATTTTTCCAGGAACGTCAATGTCAAAAAGGTGCAGCTTCCTGTGAACACCGATTACCTCACCATCCCCCCTGAATATGAAACTTGAGTTGTAGATCTTACTGTTTTCAACCTCAGGGATGGAACCTGCAACAACGTAAACACCTGCCTTTTCAGCTGCCTGAGATATCTTATGGAGCGTCATGCTGTTTTCTGCTGATTCTGCGTACTCCCTGAATTTGCTGTTGTCATAGGGGCAGTTGAACATCTCAGGCAGCACAACCATGTCTGCATGGCAAGCAGCATCCATTATCATGTTAACTGCTTTGGTTACATTCAGATCCTTGTTGTCAACCACATTCATCTGGCACAATGCAAGCTTAAAACCATCTTTCATCCTTTTTGTCTCCCTTGAACTTTTAATCTTATGGAACCCTTAATCCCATGATTTTTAAAAATTTTTTTATCTGTAACTATAGATCTGTAACTATAACTAAAAAACATAAATAGAAAACTTCATTTTTAGCTATCTTAAAAATATACACGTAAAACAAGTTAAGCTAAATGTAGTTAAATGAATGAACTAAATTTTAAAGACAAAAGGGAGACATTTAAATGTACAAAATAGTTCTTGAAAGGAAAATGTGCACATCCTGCGGAACATGCGAAGATACGTGCCCAGAATTTTTTGAACTCGTAGATGATGGTTTTTCCCATATTAAGGGTTCAAAGATTGGAGATGTTGAAGAAATTGAAATTAAAGATGCAGACTGTGTTTTAGATGCAGCAGAAACCTGTCCTGTAATGTGCATCCACGTTTATGAAGATGGAGAAGAAATCCTCTGAGAAAAAACGTACAATACAGGTTAAGTCAAAACAAATTAATATAAATTAAAACAGGAAAAGAATGAAAGGAGCCCAGATTTTATGGACGAGGACCTTTTAGAAAGTTTGGACAACCTAAAAGTTTACAAGATATTAATAAGCTGCATTGACGAAGATGAAGAGGAGTACTCAGAATTCACCAGCCGGTTAGAAAGTTATCATGATTTTGAATGGGAAAACCTATCAAAGCCCAATTTAAATCTTGAGGATCTGAAAAAACTCGCAGAAGAAGCTGATGCTGTTATAATTCTCTCAGGACTTTACTCCAAGGATCCAGACCTTGTTAAAAGGTACATTCAAGCTGCAAAGGAACTTGAAAAACCCATAATCGCCATAAGACCTTGGGGAATGGAAAACGTGCCAAGCTACGTTGAAAACTCTGTATCAGATGTTGTTGGATGGAACGCACCCTGCATAGTTGATGCCTTACGCAGCGTTCTGGACGCTGATTACGAAGAAGAAGGGAGTTGTCCTTTGTTTGATAAAGATTAACGTCTGAATATTGGCCCTTCATCATCTTTTGATTTCTTTTATACTTCTGATTTCCTCTAATTTCCTTTAACATATTTTTATTTCTTTTTATTTGCTTTGATATTTCATGAATTAAGGGGTTTTAAAGTGTTTTTACACCCCCTGTTTTTAGATGAACAAAAATATTTTATAGTAAAGACCTCAAGATCATGATAAAGATCCATGAGGAGCAGGACAAAAAAATCATGAAAAGTCGTAATCTGAAGATAAAATCCCTGAAAGAAGCTTTAACCAGAGCAAATTACATTCCGGATGATAAAATAGTTACAACACTCTTTTTAGCCATTGAACTTAAAAAACCTGTACTTGTTGAGGGTCCTCCAGGAACGGGTAAAACTGATCTCTCCAAAGCTATCTCAAGGGCTCTGAACATGGACTTTTTCAGGGTCCAGTGCTACGAGGGCATAACCTTTGAGCAGATAGTTGGAGAGTGGAACTACCAGAAACAGCTCTTGCACCTTGAAATGTCCCGGATAAAAGATACTGATGAAGACGTGTTTGGAGAGGAATTTTTCATCAAAAGACCGCTTCTAAAAGCCTTTATCAACGATAAACCTTCAGTCATACTTATAGATGAGATAGATAAAGCAGATGAGGAGGTTGAAAGTTTCCTGCTCCAGGCTCTTGGGGAAGGACAGATCACCGTCAACGACCTTGGAACCTTCGATCTGAGAAATAACCTCCTGGTTGTACTGACCTCAAACTCCCAGAGATCACTTCTCGACGAAACAAAGGATCGCTGCCTCTTTTTATACATAGACTACCCCTCATTTGAAAGAGAAAAGGAAATAGTCATGTCAAAGGTTCCAGAAGCTTCCACACACCTTGTGGAAAATGTTCTTGGGATCATCCACAAGATGAGGTCCATGAACCTGCTGAAGAAACCATCGATACGTGCCACAGTTGACTGGGTTAAAACACTTGTAACCCTTGGCAGGGATGAAGTGGACGAGGAAGTGCTCCACGATACAATGGGAGTTGTCATAAAAAATGAGGAAGATAAAAAAAAGGTCTTAAAAGATGTTTTCAAGTAGGGATAGTTTGTTATTCAACGTCATTATAAAATTCAATGCCATAGAGAAACATTATTAGATCTTGTTGCAGACCCCATTTTGAGGGCAACATTTGTACTGAAGATAGACCTACGAAAATTTAGGGTAAACCACTTGAAAGATTTAAAATACCGATTGAAAATGATGGACGATATAATCAAACTTTCCGGACGTTTAAGGGAAAATGGAATTCCTGCAAGCATCAGAAGTACTGAAAATGCATGCAAAGCATTCGACCTACTCAAAGATGATGAACTTTTAAGGGAGGCCCTTGCCTCGGTTTACCTCAAAGACGAACGCCAGCGTGAAAAATTCAACGAGATCTTTGACTCTGTTTTCAAAAAAAACCCAAAAACCAGCGAAGAGGATGACACTGATTCCAAGACAAGTTTAACGACCAAAACGTTAAAGACACGAAGTTCTGCAAAAATCCAGAAACCCCAAAAGGTTAAAGTTGAAAAGATAGACTTTAATTCAGTTAAATACGTGCCACCACTGGAAGAAAACAAAGACAGGTTTAATGAGTCTGAAATGCTTCAGCAGGATATAATGAATCTTAACAGGTTTGAACCTGAACTTTTAGACCTCTGCCAGAAGCTCGGACGGAAGATTGCAAACAAAAGGGTTAGAAGACAGAAACAATCCAAAAATATGAAGCCTGACATTAGAAGAACCATAAGGAAAAATTTGAAGTATGGAGGAACCCTGATCGAACTTGCAAGAAGCAGGCCAAAGATCAAAAAGAGCAACCATTTCTTCCTGACTGATGTCAGCGGATCCTGCGACTGGATAAGTAACTGGTTTTTTTGTATGGTTTACGCCGCTCAAAACTCATTTTACAATGCAAAAACCTTTGATTTTGATAATAAAACCTTAGAAACAACTTCCGCACTTGATGAACCCAATCTGGCGGATGCCTTCATCAAGGCCAGGGATCTGCGGCAGAAGAACCTCATGCTCCACGGCACCTCCAACATGTACACTGCATTTAAAAGCTTCATAAAACAGGCCAATCTGAACAACAAATCATTAGTTTTGATCTTAACAGACTGCAGGGACTGGGCCGGCCCAAAATCAAGTGGAAACCCCCGAAGTGCTGAGGTCATCGAGTACATGGCAGACAGATCCAAACGCGTTCTGGTGCTGAATCCGGAGCCACGTGATAAATGGAACGTCGTTGACAGCTGCGTCTCCCACTACGAAGATGCAGGGGCTGGAGTCTTTGAGGTTAGAAACCTGAGACAGCTTGCAGATTTCATAGCAAAGATTTGAGATTTAATTTTTACATGAATCCACAGGAAAAATTATAATCAAAAAATTGGAAGTAGTGTAATTATTGAAATACAATGAAAACTAATAAAAAACTAATAAAAAACTAATAAAAAACTAATAAAAAACTAATAAAAAACTAATAAAAAACTAATAAAAAACTAATAAAAAAAAGTGATTTCACATTTATTATATATATTTAACCATTTCAAGCAGATCTGCAGCATTTTCAATCTCCTTTTCAAGATCAAGCTCAATGTAAGCTTTCCTGCCGCTGCTGTAGCTTGAAGAAACCACCAGCTGGTTCCCTATTAATTTAACTCCATCAACAGGTGTGTGCCCCACTATCATGGCGTTGCACTCCACAGCCTTTAAAAATGATTCCACATCTTCCTCTCTGTAAGAGCCGTACCTGTTCCACAATATTTCCTCTAATTTTTCGTTTTGAGTGTAACCAGCCTCTGTAATGTTCGTTATGTCATCCATACTTTTTATACTGTGGGGTGGTCCTGCATGACTTATAAAAACTTTGTTTTCTGTTTTAACTGCTAAAGATAATTTTTTGAAAAATTCAGCGTACTCTTCCAGTTTTGTCATCCATCCATCCCTGAATTTTTCTTTGAGGATGAATTCAAATCCCAAGGTCTGATTAAAGCCTCCCTTGTACACAGAAATCCCTGTGAGGCTTGCCCATTCATGGTTTCCAAGGAGGAGGTGAAAGTTTTCTGAGTCTTCCCATAGGGGCATTAAAGATTCTAAAATTTCTACGGAACCATCTGGCCCATTCATTGAGTGGATGAAGTCCCCTGTAAGGATGAAGTGATTTTCACCCTCAGCTTCAAAGTCTTCCCATATCTGCAGGTACCTGTTGAAATCCTCCAGGTTACCGTGGAGATCTGTTACAACAATTGTCCGGCCCTTTGCAGGTAGATTCACAAGTTTTTCTGTGTGCATGTACCATATATCTGTGCGTTTTGGTACTTGTATCCAACGAAAAAAAGCACAGATGGTTGGAGATGTTGTAGAGGGTCCATTAATAAACATTCGGGATTGTTTTCAACCATTGATCGTTTTTCATTCAGATCATTATCAAACTTAGGTTGCACTGAAAAAGTCCAGTGTAAGGTTTTTATCTCCATCAAACTCCATTGGAGGTTTTAACTCCTTAAACTCCATTTCATATTTGTTGAGAAGCTCTGAAGCTTCTTCCGTTAATGAAGGAGCCACTAGAACACCCCTTACAAATTCTTTGTGGTCTTCAAAGCAGTCAAGATACCTTTTCAGTTGTTTTACTGCATTGGTACCTGCACGTCTGCTTTTGAACTCCAGAACCATTAAAGTCCCGTTTTTATCTTTCCCCAGAATGTCTATAAATCCATTTGGTGTTGCGTATTCCCTGCTTGTTGGTCTGAAGCCCTTTTCAATAAGGTCCGGGCTTTCAACAACCATGTCAACCATATCTGCCTCGTAACCTACCTGTTCCAGGTCCTTTGAGTCCTCACCTATGAAGTAAGATGCCACGTGGGTGTTCTGGATCTCCACGTCCAGCCTTTCGGGTGGATTTCTTCTCACACCTTCAACATGCAGCAGACCATTTTTTATGTACGCCCTGCATTTTGATTTAGGCGGCTGCCAGTTCACAGGATCAAGGTTTCTGTCCTGATGCACCAGAAAGGATCCATCGGGCTTGACCATCAACATTCTGTCACCCGCTGCAAGCCTGCTTCTGGCCCTTCCCTCATATAAAACTTCACAACGTGCAACGATAACAACAACAGCTTTTTTAGATAAGCCTTCATCCACAATTTCATAGCTGCGCTTGGTGTCTGGATTTTTTTCCGATAAAAATTTCATAAAATCATTTAAAGAGAACTAACACAAATAGTTTAACCTTTACAATGCATTTACAACCGCTAATAATAAAAATAGGCCTTTAAGTTAATAATAAAATTTGTATATTCTTAACTCAGAGTTCGAAAAAAATCATGAAAAGCATGAAGCTGGGATGCAACTATTTTCCAATGAAACTTCCAGAACTTCAAACTTGACATATTATTTGGATAGATGCTTCATACATTTAGTATATCAACATATTCTTTTATCAAAAAGTTATGTGATACATCTCAGTTGGCGCTGCCGAAATTCAGAGCAATTTTTTTAAGAAAAATATCTTATCATTAAATTTCAGGAAGCTTAAAGAATTCTTTAAAACAAGATTAGATCTTCATTTTAATAAATCATGAAACAAAATAAATGAAAGGAATTGATAATTCAGGACATGAAATTTAAAAGTAGGGCCCCCTATGTCATTGATTTTTATTGCATTTATCATGAAATAGAGTTTTTTAAGGGGCTTGTAGGACTGAAACTGGAAAGCTTATTATTTTAAGGTAGGTAGTACATATAATGATTAAAAATTTATACTCGCATTCGCTCAAATATTGAAAATCGTTCGGAGTTTGAAAAATGGTTGCAACGTGGTTTATGGCAGGATTTTGGGGATTGATTGCAGGCTCAGCACTTTTAATTGGGGCTTTATTTGGATATTTCTTTAAAATTCCCCAGCGTATTGTTGCATCCATCATGGCCTTTGGTGCTGGAGTTTTAATGTCCGCAATTTCATTTGAACTTCTTGATGAGGCTTACACCATTGGAGGAGTTGAAAACATTGTGCTGGGTTTTCTTATAGGTGCGGCCGTCTTCACAGCTGCAAATGTTTACCTTGCACGTAAGGGTGCAAAACACCGTAAACGTTCCAGCAAGCAGATTTTATCTGGAGATGGATTTGAAAGCAGCGGCCCTGCAATTGCAGTGGGCTCTGTTCTGGACGGAATCCCTGAATCAATAGCCATTGGACTTACAATGATTGAAGGTGGGGTTGTTAGCACTGCAACTGTTGTTGCAATATTCCTTTCCAACATACCTGAGGGCCTTTCAAGTTCTGCAGGGATGAAAACCATGGGATGGAAGGCCCTGCCAGTTTTCGCCCTGTGGATTGTTATAACTTTATGCACAGGTTTTTCATCCCTTGCAGGTTACACAATTTTCAGTCACTTCGATCCAGGAATTATAGCTACTGTTTTATCTTTTGCAGCCGGAGGAATTCTTGCAATGCTCGTTGACACCATGATACCCGAAGCCTTTTCAGAAACCCACAACCTTGCAGGTATGGTGACTGTTCTGGGATTCCTACTCTCATTTATACTCTCGAAGTTGGCATGATTTTTTAAAAAACGTGAAAAAAACCTTCAAAATTTAAATTTAAATCTCTCTTCAAAAATCTATATTTGAAATCAAAATTATATATTGAAATCAAAATGAAATCCTTTGATTAACTCAGTGAACTTTATCGTCCCTCAACTTGTTATCCATCAAAATTGAAACAAGCACTCCAAGCACTCCAATGCCTGCAAAAATTGTAAACGCTGTTTTTAAGCTTAGTAGGAATGCTGCAGAATTTGAAGCCGTTACCTGAACATTTCCAAGGTACTGGTCAAATATGAAAAGCATTATGCCCAGGCTCATGGTCTGACCAACATAGATCATGGTGGAAACGGTTGCAGAAGCAGTGCCATAGTTCCTGCGCCCAACACTGCCCATGAAGATAGCTGTTGTTGGGGATGCAAATACTGCCAATCCCACCCCAACCAGGCTCAGAGCAAGTACTATAACAAGCAGATCTGTATTCTGGCCAATGAAGGAGAAAACTGCAAGTCCCACTGTAACAACCACCATTCCCAGAACTGAGAAAATCCTGTTACTGTGGTGGTCTGCTGTACGACCAACAGCTGAAGATAAAAGCATGACCATGAGGGGTTGTACAGAAAGTATCAAAGCAGTCAGTTGAGGTCCAAATGCCCTTAAGTTCTGGAGGTAAAGACTTAGAAGGATCCAAATGGCAGTTATGGCAATGTTCATCAGGAGGAGTGCCAGTGCAGAAAAGGATGAAAGCTTTCTTTTGAAAATCTCAAGGCACAGGATTGGCGATCTGGAACTTTTCTCTTCCCATACAAACATTAAAAGGCCGAAAATACCTGCAAAAAACATTAACAATCCGAAGAGGCTTTTCAATGTGGAAAACCCATAAAGAAATAGTGTTAGTGATATTGTGTACAAAACTGAACCTTTAAAGTCGAATTTTTCGCATTCAGAGCCTTTCCATTCATCCTTGAGTTTTAAAGTGATCAAACTGATTAAGAACAATCCTAATGGAACGTTGAACAGGAATATGCTTCTCCATCCAAGATTTTCAACTAAAAAACCTCCAAGCAAAGGCCCAAAAAACATTCCTGCATAAACTGAGGTTATGTAAATTCCAAGTGCTTCGCCCCTGCGGTGGGGAGGATAAACCGAGCTCAGGAGGGCAACGGCCGTTGCAAACATCAGTGAACATCCAAACCCCTGAAGGAAGCTGAATATGATTAAAAAGGTTCCTGATGGGGATAAAGCTGCTAAAAAGGAGGCTGAAGTGTATATTATTACACCATAACTGAAAACCCTTTTTTTACCGTGTATATCTGCCAGTCTCCCGAAGGAAATTAAAAATGCGGCACTGGCCAGAACAAACACTGTGGGTATCCAGCTCAGCAGGATCACGTTGATCTTAAGATCATTTTGAATGACTGGAAGGGCAATGTTAAGGGATGAACCCATAAATGGTATTAAAAAGGATCCAATGACTACCGCAAGCAGTGCAGAATTTCTCACCCTGTCATCAATTTCATCAACCATTTTTCATCATGAAATTATTATAAACTCATACTTCTTAAATTCATGGACTTCAGAATGGGGATCCTACTGGAACAGCCAATGAAAGATTGCTGAATTTTCATTAAAAAGAACAAAGAATACGGTTTAAATAAACCAAGTAAAGAGATAAAATACTGAAGCATTGGATCGTGTGATGAAAAAATAAGAATTAAATCATTTTCTGAATTAAATCATTCTATATATTTATCTGGCAGTTTACCATTTTTTTCATAGTAAACGAAGGATTTTAAGAATTCCTGAGCTGGAGGGTATATCTCCGTGAATTCTGCAAATTTTTTTAGTTTAGCTATGGTGGCAGAGTCCAGTATATGTTCCATTGCACATGCGTCTTCATTAGCAGTTTCCATATCAACGCCCAGAATGTTTAAAAAGTTTTTAAGGATGTCATGTTTATGGGTTATATTTTCTGCTATTTTCAAACCATCTTCCTTCAATCGGATGTCGCCGTACTTCTCATACGAAACAAGCCCAATTTCGGAGAGCTTTTTAACAGCTTCAACAACACTCGGAGGTTTAACATCGAGCCTAAAAGCAATGTCCTTTACCTTTATAACTCCATTTTCTTTGTGCAAATTGTACATAACCTCTAAATAATCCTCAACACTCTTTGTAAGTTTTAAGGAACTGCTCATGCAACCATCTTCCTGTTTTTTTGTTATGTTAAGATTCCAATTATTCCCTCATTTGTGGACGTTTTGCAATGCTTAAGCAGTTGTTATAAATGCCACATCTTAAGAAACTTAAAGAATTGGAAATTCTTTTTCTCTAATCCATTGTATTTATTAATTACCAATAATATTATAGTTTGTACTGCACTGTCTGAAGATTTTTCTTATAATCCAGTAGCGCGTATACTGAAGATGAGATTGAAAATAAGTTTTTAAAAGGTTCCATTGCATTGGGGACCTGTTAAAGTGCATCAAAGGACAGGTTAAAAAGTACGATTTAAATATTTTGACTGCAGTTAAATTAATTATTTAGACAGTTTTATGATGTTTCAAACAGAATAGAAGCACCGCATGTTCAGTAATGTTCCCCCCACTTTCACCAGGTAAGTGGAAAACCATGCTGAACTCTTGTAAAGTTTGTAAGTTTAAATTTTAGGTTAATTAAAAACTGTAGGTTAAAACTGAATCTAAAGTAAATTATTTAACCTTCTTATCTACCTTTTAAAATTAGAAGTTAAATATAGAAGTTAATTAGAAGTTAAAAATAAAAATTAAGTATGCTATAATTAAGTATTGGTTATATACTGGTTATATACTAAATTTTTATATGTTAAATTTGTTAAATTCTGTAAAGTTGAATTTAAAGTTTTTAATTAAAAATAGGGGGGTGTTGTTTCATAGAATTTCCCTTTAAGGTACTAAACTATGAAACTGTCTTTTTAGATGTGAAATCATCTAAAAATATACGTAAAATTACGTAAAATTGAATTTCTGAAATTTAAGGTACTTATAAAAGACAATTATATTTATTTTTTATAAAAATAATCTTGATCTTGAATAATCTTGATCTTGAATTTAAATGATTAAATGATCTGAACATCTACATTCAAATCATTTTATAAAAATAATGTTATTGTTTTTTTGGTATAAGAAAAAACAAAAAAACACAAAAACAAAAA